>CAXXXG010000028.1:0-734675 GCA_963662565.2 Sedimentisphaerales bacterium
AAAAGCTCTTGTTTCAAATCGCCGGGGCCGTGCTCATCTCGACCTTTCTATTCCGTGATTTCTCGCATATCCCGGACGGCCGCATGTTCTGGCTGCCCTTTTACAAGCACGGCATCCCCCTGGCCAACTGGACCTTTATCCTCATCGCTATCTTCTATCTCACGGCCACCAGTAACGCCGTCAATCTGGCGGATGGCATGGACGGCCTGGCCTCGGGTTGTGTGGCCATCGTCTGCTTCGTGCTGGTGATCCTCTGTTACGTGGCGTCCGAAACCATGACGCGGGCCACGCCCGTGACCTGGGCCAGTTACCTGTTGCTGCCTCATATCCCGCAGGTTGGCGAACTGTCCATTTTTTATGGAGCCTTACTCGGAGCCGTACTGGGTTTCCTCTGGTACAACTGCTACCCGGCCCAGACCTTCATGGGTGACGTAGGCTCGCTACCCCTGGGCGCGGCCATGGGCTATGGTGCCCTGGTCACGCGCCACGAGATCCTGTTACTGGTCATCGGCGGCGTCTTTGTGATGGAGCTGATGAGTGTGGTCTTACAGGTCGGCTATTTCAAGTACACCGGGGGCAAACGCCTCTTTCGCTGTGCCCCCATCCATCACCATTTCCATTTGATTGGCTGGAGTGAACCCAAGGTGGTCATCCGCTTTTGGCTGCTGGGCGCCGGCTGTGCCGCTCTGGCCCTGGCGACACTTAAGATTCGTTAACCCTGCCTGAAAAGTCTGTGGTTCAGCCCCTCCTTCAATTCGCCGAACAATAGATTATGTGTACTCATGCGCCTAGATTCTATCAAATAATGGTGAGGTATAGACTATGAGACAATGGCGTTTGTATGGTTTATCGCTATTCATCTGGTGCCTGTGCGGGTTGGACGCCCCAGCACAAACGTCCCAGAAGATCGTCATTGCCGGCACCGGCGATAGCCAAATACTGCTGCGCATGTTGGCTGCTTCGTACCAACAAAGCCACCCGAATAGCGTGGTTGAGATACCCGACAGTGTCGGCTCCAGTGGAGGAGTCAAGGCCCTGGCTGCCAACCTGGTGGATATGGCCCGAGTGGCCCGCCCGCTCAAGCCCAAAGAAGAAAGCCTCAATCTAAGTTATCGCCCCTTTGCCCATTCACCGATTGTTTGTGTGGTTCATCCCAGCGTACAGGGGATCGATTCTCTCTCCCATGATCAAATCGTGAAGATTTACCAAGGCCAGCTCACCCACTGGCAGGAGTTGGGAGCCCAAGCCGGTAAGATCTATCCCGTGGCCCGCGAAGAGGGCGACTCCACCTTTGACGTGCTCAAGAAAAAGATTCCAGGTTTCATAGACATTACCGAACTCAGGGCCAAGGTCTGTTTCACCACCCCGGAAACCGTCACCACCCTGACGCAATATCCTGGCACCCTTGGTTTCCTGCCACTATCGATGGTCCCGAAGGAGGACCTGAGGATCCTCAGTATCAATGAGGTACAAGCCACCCGTGAAAACGTCGCTGAAGGCCGTTACCCCTATTTCGTACCATTTGCCCTAGTTTATCGCCAAGAAACATTGACCGGCCTAACGTTGGATTTCTTAAGCTATCTCTCTACTGATGAGGCCTGCGACCTGATGCTTCTAAACGGCACGTTCCCGGTTGCCCAACCTCAGTGACATTCGTATGCGTATATCGATCCAAAGAAAAATTCTAGCTTCACAGCTCTGGCATACGTTGCTGGCGACCCTGGTCTTGGGCATCGCGGCCTATGCGATCATGATGTACCATTTGGAGGAGGCCCAGTCTCATCACCTCGATGATACGGCTCAATACACCAGTGAACGATTGAGCACCTCAATGTCGCATTGGGAATCTGAGTTGAAAACGATCGCCATGGGCGAACCCGTATCGCGCTACCGCCAGAAGTACCAGGATCAGATGCTCATCCAATACTTCCATCGGTTTTCCTCGGTTTATCCGGAGCTTTGTTATCTCAATCCCAGCGGTCAAGAGGAATTGAAACTCGTTCAAGGCCTCTCTAGTGACGCCTTATTTGACCAAGCGGACCATCCTTTGGTACAACAGGTACTCGTGCAAACCAATCAGGTCATCAGTCGCATTCCCACCCCTAAACCCGGACAACCCTCCCAAACGATCGACTTTGCCTTCTGTCGTAAGAATTTCTTTGACGAAATCGAATACATCGTCACGGCCAAAGTTCCTTTGAATCGCCTGTCCCAAGAGTTACAAGATCATCCCTGTGACCGTAAGGGCTACTACATCGTCTTAGACCGTCAAGGCCGTATATTAGCTCACCCCTCCAGCGATAAAATCGGTCAGGATTCAGGATTGTTGCTGGCCGATGGCACGGGACGACAACAGGTTCGGTTGCAAGACCAAGACTGTATCCTGGCGTACCACTATTCGGGAGAAAGACCTTGGATCACGGTGGCCGTATTGCCCGTGGCTGAATACATGGCGGCCCCTCGCTCCTTGCAGAAAGCGATCCTGATCATTGTGACATTCCTCTTGGTCATCTCGACAATTCTCTCCAAAATCCTCTCCAGTAATCTAGCTCGCCCCGTAGAGGCCCTGGCTCAGGCAGCCCAACAGGTTGCGGCTGGCGACCTAACAGTCAAACTCGCAGTTACCAGTCACGATGAATTGGGTGACTTGTGCGAGAGCTTCAACCAAATGACAGAAGACTTACAACGGACGACAACCAGTATCGATGTCTTGAACCAGGAGATCGAACAGCGTCAAGTGGCCCAAGCGGGCCAAGAACGATTGATGGATCAACTCAAGGCCTCCAATCAGGAATTGCAGGATTTTGCCCATATCGTATCCCACGATCTGAAGGCCCCCTTACGGGGCATTAGAAGTCTGGCGACCTGGCTGGCTGACGACTACCGGGATCAACTCGATGACATGGGTAAAGAGCAACTGGCTCTCCTCCAAACACGGGTTGACCGCATGAAGAACTTGATCGATGGCGTCCTGAAATACTCGCGTGCCGGACGCAATCATATCGAGTTCCAGGACATGGACCTCAACCCAATCATTCGAGATATCCTCGACAGCCTCAGCATCCCTGAGCATATTGTTGTGACCTGCCCGGAGAACCTGCCTACGGTTCCCTATGACCCTGTCTGCATTACGCAGGTTTTCCAAAACCTCCTGAGCAATGCCATTAAATACATGGACAAGGAAGAGGGTAAGATCGAACTGAGCGTGACCCAAGACGAAACCCAATGGACCTTTAGCGTCGCAGACAATGGCCCGGGAATCGGCCCACAGTACCATCAAAAGGTCTTCGGCATCTTTCAAACCTTGCAAGCACGTGACACCTACGAAAGCACAGGAATCGGTCTGGCCCTGGTCAAAAAAATCGTAGAGCGCAGCGGTGGACGCATCTGGCTGGCTTCTGAAGAGGGACAGGGCAGTACGTTTAGCTTTACGGTATTGCGTAATCCTCCCCGACTAGAACAAGCTGAGGAGACACCGATACAACAGCCGCAGCCCCTTGAACCCGATAAACCAGAATTCATTATCTAACCATCAGAGATCGGCAATAATGGCGTTACCCCTCCAATACCGATTTCTCTCCCCATATATCGTTAGAGCCCTATAAATAACAAGTTCTTCTACCTCATGAAATCGCACCCACCTTGATTAAACTTCGCTGATCAGCATAGCCTCGTCAGATCCGATCCAAGCCCCACCCCCCTCCGATTTCACCCCTAAAAACATGTCCAATCTCCTACGACCCTGGTCGATATTGTGATCAAGCCGAATTTAATTCAATAAAGGAGTTAAATGTAGGCCTTTCATATATGGGGCGTATCGCATGAAAAAAAGTTCGATAGTCGATACCATTGCATATTCAAAGGAAACGCCAGGGGGGACAATCCTAACGGATAGACCTGTCCGGAAGTGGTTGTCTCTGGGGATCATGCTATGGGTGTTCTCAATCACAACCTGCTCATACGCGAACAATGTGAACTCCATCCCTGAAGAACTCGATTTCTTCAACATGCCCCTGGAGGAATTGGCCAAGGTCCCCTATCGAATTTATTCCGCCTCGCGTACAGCCCAAGACATCGGAGACTTAGCGGTGCCTGTCAGTGTCGTTACCCGTGAAGATATCCATTACAGCGGTCTGACTAACATCCCAGATCTCTTGCAATACGTCCTTGGCATCAGTATTCGTCGCTATGACCGCAATACCGTTGCCGTGGGAGTCCGGGGAATACAAACCGACTTTGCCGACCGCACCCTCATTTTGTTAAACGGTCGCAATCTCTTGAATCCGGCCTTCGGTGGAATGGATTGGGACAAACTCCCCATCTGCATGGAAGATATTGAACGTATCGAGATCGTCCGAGGCCCTGGGGGGGCGGTATGGGGTGCCAATGCCTTGGCCGGTGTCATTAACATCATCACCCTCAAGCCCGATGGACGCAAGGACGCCCTGGCCTCTACAACATTGGATGAATACGGTGATTCCTATTCCCATATCCGTGTACAAGACTCGTGGCAACGATTCAATTGGCACATGTCGATGGGCTATGAAGATCGCAAGGATTCCGATCGGATGGGAGCGGGTGACTTTACCACGGTTCTACCCAATAGCTTCTGGGGCGCCACAGGCTATTCAACCTATCAAGCCCGCGATTTTGCCCGCAATCTCCGTATGAACCTCGAAGGGATGCTCCAGTCCAGCGATGCCACCCAATGGCACGTTGGATGTGGCTATGTCAATATCGAACGGGGAGACCATCCCGTTACTGGAGTCTTTTTCAAAGACGACGTTACAGCCAGTACCACCCGGCCCTTTGCCCGCGTCAATCACGAATTCGAAGACGGTCGCTCCGCCCATCTTCAATGGTATGGTAATTATGACATCAGTCATGCCCAGATGTATATGACGCGTTGGAGAATCTACGAAAACGACATCGAAAGCCAGTACAATCAACAACTCGGGGATCATCATGTCTCGCTGGGAACGAATGTCCGCTATGTGTCGATCAATACCCAATCGGTCGATCCTCAGGAGATCTATATTCATGACGACCACGAAGACTGGTTTGGCCTCTTCCTGGTGGACCGACTCAATCTAACGGAGCGTTTATCACTAGAAACCCAGGGCCGTCTCGACTGGTACTCTGAATCCGACCGTGATTGGTCCGCACGCGTTGCGGCCCTTTATGCCCTGGATTCCAAACACGATCATATGCTGCGATTCAGTTGGGCCCGCGCCTTTCGCGCCAACCCAGCAGTCGTACGAAGCACTGAAACACATCGTATTGACATGACCACGTTAGGCATGCCCAATACCTATTACATCAACAACGTAGTCCCCTCCGATCTTAAAAACGAACACACCTGGTCACTCGAAGCGGGATACACCGGCCGTGTGGCTCCTCAAACCACTCTCAATCTCAATGGTTCCTATCAACGGTTTGAAGAGTTCATGGGCTCCTATTCCATCCAAACAACCCCGACAATCATTGGAACCGTAGACAATGACAAGGGCATGGATCTTTATGCGGTGGACTTTGAAGTGCGTCATCAGATTCAAAACGGGCAGATCTCTCTTTGGTATTCCTTTCAGGATTTACAGGAGGATCAAAATGCCCGAGCCGAACGCTCCCTCTACCCCACCCGTCACAATGTGGGCATGACCACCCGCTGGCAGATCCATCCTCGATGGACAGCCAATGCCAATTATCGCTATCACGATGCCATGGCCATTCAAAACGACAACAACAACTCCTTAGGAGATGTCGATTTATATCATCGTCTAGATTTAACCTTAACGCATAGCTTCGCTCAGGATCGAGGGGAATGGATGGTCGGTGTCACCGATCTATTGAACCAAACGCTTGATGCCAAGATTGGCGAGACGAATTTTGCTGGACATAGCCTCGTCGGCCAGACGTTTTTCACCCGGATTCAATTTCGTTTTTAGGACAATCGACCAAACTTACCATGACCAAGTTACACGGTACCATACAGGTGTTACTGCTCGGAACCTTGCTCTGCGGACAAGTGTTCAGCGCAGAGTCCACTCCTGTGTATCGTGAATACCAGGTCAAGGCGGCTTTCCTCTACAATTACCTCAAAACCGTGGAGTGGCCTCAATCAGCTCAACCGCAAACCGACGCCCCCTGGATCATTGGTATTTTAGGAGACAATGCTTTTGGCGATGCCTTTGCACCCGTGATCAACAAACCTGTTAAACAACACCCTCTCGCTGTCAGGCCCTTAGGGCATTTCAGTACAGAGAGACCGGATCTTACAGACTTGATCGAACGGATCAAACAATGCCATATTCTCTTTATCTCGGCCTCGGAACGTAAAAAACTCGCGACCCTCTTACCCTTGCTGCAGGATACCGCCTGTTTAACGGTAAGCGAGACCAGTGGCTTTCTGGAGGCCGGAGGAATGATCAACTTTATTCCTGGAGCAGAAAAAGGCGACTTTGAAATCAATCTTGGTGCCTGCCAAGAAGCAGATCTCAAACTCAGTTCCAAACTCTTACAGATTGCCGTACGAGTCACCCACTCAGACTCGCAATCCAATAAACCATAAGGATACCATCATGCAGTGTTATAGACGGATGACCCTACAACATAAACTGATATCCCTGATTATGGGGGTTTGCTTGGCGGCTTTATTACTGGCAGGCACCATCCTGCTGATCTTCATTCGGACGAATGCCTACCGTACCCTGGTACGGGAGATCGAGACAGATGCCATGATCATTGCAGAGAATTGCAATGTGGCCTTGATGTTCAACAATGAAGAGGACGTCCAACGGATCCTGGAATCACTTCAATCCAAACCGTTTATCGTCTTCGGTGTAGTCTACGATCTGGACAACCAGGCCTTTGCCGACTATCAACATCCCGATCTTAACGGCCCCTTGCCAGCGACCTTTCCCGAGGGCCTGAACCCAATTAGGAACCACCCCTGGCTCTCCATGCGAAAACCCATCATCATGGATGACGAAGTGCTTGGAAGCATCGTCATTGGAGCGAGTTTAGCGCCCCTGTATCAGGCCACACAACGAGCCATTCTCGTGATCGCCATTGTGATAACGTTGGCCCTGTTCTCAGGAGGACTCCTGGCGGTCTTCGGACAAAGAATCATCTCCCACCCCATTCTGGCACTGGCCCGTCTGGCGGAACGGATCAGGCAAACGGGTGATTACAGCCAACGCGCAGAAGTGCACAGTCAAGACGAAATCGGACAACTCGCCCAAACGGTCAACAAAATGCTCATCCAAATCGAACAACGTGACACAAAATTGGTGGATGCCAATCGTCAATTGGGTCAGGAAGTTCAGGAGCGACAGAAGGCCGAACAGAACCTGGCCACCATCAATCAAGAACTCCAAGGGTTTGCCTATATCGTCTCACATGATCTTAAGGCCCCCCTGCGGGGAATCAAGAGCCTGGCCAGTTGGCTACTGACCGATTACCAAGATCAATTGGACGAAGAGGGGTGTGAAAACCTGCGTCTACTGGACCAACGTGTGGATCGAATGAGAAATCTCATTGACGGCATTCTGCAGTATTCCCGCGCGGGTCGAGAACAGAATCCCGCGGAGTCCATTAACCTCGACACCATGATCGCGGAAATCATCGAAACCCTGGAGGTCCCCAACCACATCAATATCGAACGTCCCCGACCACTGCCCGAAGTCCTTTATGACCCTGTACGCATGTTGCAGGTCATGCAGAACCTGTTAAGCAATGCCGTTAAATATATGGATAAAGACGAAGGGTTCATCAGCATCGAATTCGATGAAGATCCTCAAGCCTGGACCATCCGGATCACCGACAATGGGCCTGGAATCCCAGAGGAATACCACGAGAAGGTCTTCGGCGTCTTCCAAACCCTGCAAGCCCGCGATTCCTACGAAAGCACCGGGGTAGGTTTGGCTGTGGTCAAAAAAATCGTTGAAAACGCAGGGGGACGCATCTGGATTATCTCGGAAGAAGGTAAAGGCAGCACCTTCTGTTTTACGGTCTTGCGTGAACCACTCACTCAGGATACACCAGAGCCTCTGCAAGAAACGACCGGAGTGACAACCTAAAGCTGATTTTTTATCACGTATGGATTTTGTATACTCTAGATAAATCCATGTCATGTTTTGCAGGAGCCCTTTTATGAAGACCCTAACCGTGAGTAACGAGGTCTATGAAAATTTGAAGTCATATATTATCGACCCTTTCGAAGACACGGCGGGCACCGTCCTGCAACGTTTGATGGATATTGCTGAAAAGGCCAAGAGCCAATGCAACGGTCTGGACATGCCGGAGTTTACCTGTGAACCCGAACCGGAACCGGCCAAAGAAGAGGATACGGTTCCCAAGGGAACGCGCGTCCCCCAACAAACGGACGAAAATGCCACCATTCCGCTCTAGCGGTCTCGAAAAAACAACTCTCTAGCAAAGTCACTTCTGGATGTGGTCGATAATTCCCTAAGCCCAACTCGGGCTTTTGGTTTGGGAAACAAGGACCATAACCTATGAGGTACTGCCATGCTAGAGACCGTGAAGGTTCCTGATTCGTTCGAATCACCGTTCATCAAAGCAGAGCATGACGTAAGGTCATACTTTGAACAACGGACCGAGAATCCCGCTGAAGCGACCATTGAAATCGCTGGCCAACGTTATATCCTGGTACGGGGCGATTCACTTTCGGTCGATCTCTTTGGGTTATTAAAAGAGCAGTATCTGGATGCAGGTGACCAAGAAGCCACCGACGCATCACGCAGCATGCTTTACGACATCGCCCGTACCATTGGGCGGATGGATGCCCGCAATTTCCATGATAAAATGGGTTTGAAAAATCCTCTGGAAAAACTCTCAGCCGGACCGATTCACTTTGCCTTTACGGGCTGGGCCAATGTGGAGATCTCTCCAGACTCAAGCCCTTCACCTAACGAAGACTTCTATCTGCTTTACGACCACCCCTTCTCTTTTGAATCGCATGCCTGGCTACAAGCCGGTAAGCAGGCGGACTTCCCGGTCTGTTTAATGAATGCGGGATATTCGTCGGGGTGGTGTGAAGAAAGCTTCGGTATCCCCTTAATGGCCACGGAAATCACCTGCAAGGCTCGTGGGGATCAAGCCTGCCGTTTTATCATGGCCCACCCGGACAAAATCGAACAGTATGTCCAACAGTATATGGAAGCCCACCCCAATCTGGCTCATCAAGTGGCCCAGTATCCCATGGCCGATCTTTCTCAACGTAAGTTGATTGAACAATCCCTGCACCGGTCCCAGCAGGAAAATCGCAAACTCGCCACGGTTGCCAGCCGAACCCATAGCTCGGTTCTCATTGTTGCCCCGGATGGAACGATCGACTGGATCAATGAGGCCTTTACTCAGATCAACGGTCATACCCTCGATGAAGTCCGTGGTTTACATCTGCACGAATATCTCATCCAACAGAAAATCGACCCACTCTTCATTACCTGGCTGGAAAACACCATTCAGATACAACAGGGCGGTCGCACAGAAACTCAACGACGAACCAAGGATGGCAACGTTCTCTGGCTGGATGTGGAGATCCAGCCGATCTTCAATCAAAGCCGCACCCTGAGCAACCTCATCATCATTGAGACGGACATCACGGAACGAAAACTGTCGGAACAGAACAAGCAACAACTCATGTGCGAACTGGAAAAGACCAACCAGGAACTCAAGGAATTTGCCTACGTCGTGTCCCACGACCTCAAGGCCCCCCTACGTGGCATCAAGTCATTGGTGTCATGGATTGCCGAAGACTGTCGTGAAAAAATCGATCAGGACAACCAAGAGCAAATGGACCTGTTAATGAACCGTGTGGATCGAATGCAATCTCTGATTGACGGGATTCTCCAGTACTCGCGCATCGGCCGTCTGAGTGAAGACAAACTAACCGTCGATCTCAACGAATTAGTACCCGAGATCATTGACCTGATTGCCCCACCGGAAAACATCCATATCGAGATAAGCTCAATATTGCCCTCGATCACTGGGGAACGTACACGTTTGACGCAATTGTTTCAAAATCTCTTGAGCAATGCCGTCAAATACATGGACAAACCGGAAGGAAAAATAACCATCGATGCCTTTGAAACCAATGGACAATGGCAATTTAGTGTTACGGACAATGGCCCTGGCATCGATGAAAAATACTTCGAGCAAATCTTTGGTATGTTTAAAACCCTCGCCCCCAAGGATCAGTGTGAGAGTACCGGAATCGGTTTGACCCTCGTCAAAAAAATCGTGGAGCTCTATGGCGGTCAAATTTGGGTCGAATCAGAGATGGGACACGGTAGTCGTTTCTGCTTTACCCTGCCTCAATGCGTGCAGGTTCAGACCGTAACACCTAGCCATCCTGCGGCAATGAACACGAATGCCTAATCATCCCTATAAAACCCATGCGGCATGCGCTTTTTGTAGTCCTTACTAGGAACGTAGCCAGGCGGTGCTCTATGACACCGAAGCAGTTTGCTTCGCAGCTTGGTCGAGATAATGTCGCACCACAGCCTTAACCTCATGCATTTGAGGCCAATCCGGTATAATTTCCATAAGCTCTTCCAGGGCTCCACTGGTCTTCAAAGCCGCAAGACTGACCGAAAAATTCAAATCAAACACCCACCCCAGTTGCATCACCAAGCAGTCGTAAAACGTCTGCAGCACACGATACTCTACGCTCTTACCAGTTAACGTCGCTTCTACGACTTCTGGGGTACAGTAAGGTTTTAAGGGGAAGCCAACCTCCAAAGCAACAGCGTCAGGATCGTTGTGATACCGTTGATAGATAGCCGTACAACTTACAAAGATGTCGAGCTTATCCGCGTCTCGTATCAACTGAGCATACTTGAGGCTGTCTCCTTGCAGGCTGTTGGGCAAACAACGGGCATTATGATACCGGATCGCCGTCAAGATCCAATCCTTCTCAGTCGGTGAGAAATGCTCCAAAAGGTTCTTCTGTGTGAGGATCTCCACCGCCAAAATACCGTGATCCAAGCTCTGATGGTCATTATAGGTCCGATGACACCGAAGCTGTTCAAAACGGCCCACATCATGCAGGAGGCCTATCACTTCAGCTAGAAGAATCTCTCGCTGAGACCACTGCAACTGTTGAGCCAACGACCTCATCTGTTGCCGCGTACGGGTACTGTGATGTTGTTTGTATCGTATGTTGGCATCCAGGCGATCATCTTCACCTAAATACCCACGGCTGTATCGATCAAACCAACGCTGTAAGGGATCCATGAGTTGTAAAGTAGTTTTCATCACCCACCTCTACCCCTCTCGTCGGCCAATTTAGGGAGCGACTGGAGTGGTCTGAGGATTTATACTTAAAAAAATGTGAAGAGAACCTTTTCAAATGTCACACGCCCCGTATAATTAGAAAAAATCCGGTCAGAATGTTGATGTCGCTTCAACTTGATAAGGTCCCATTATTAAAGGAGCATCGCATGCCTACCGTTCAGGATGTGATTGTGAGAAAACCCACGGACGACGAACAACAATCCTGTAAAAGTTGGCCGATTTGGCGTTGTGATCAAAGCACCTTTGACTGGAACTATACCGACCAGGAAACCTGCCTGCTCTTGGAAGGCAAGGTCACGGTAACAGACGGGACACATTCCGTTCAATTTTCCTCAGGAGATCTAGTGATTTTCCCCAAAGCCCTTGAGTGCACCTGGAACGTACAAGAGGCCGTCGTCAAACATTACAACTTCGGGTGATGCGACGTCTCACGCTTGCCTCGCCGCAATTGATCCCGAAGATTCTCCAGAAATGGGCCGGCGGTTACTAAACTGCAACTGTGGATTGACAACGTGATCCGGTAATTGTCGGCCCGTTTATTTTTAGGTCCTCATACACTCCGAGAAGCCTATACCCCGGCCAAGCTAATCGCCAAGGTCATGTAGATGGCCACACTGATGGAATCATTGGCCGTGGTGACGATGGGACCGGAACTGATGGCCGGATCGATGTTGATATGTTTAAAGAGAAACGGCAGAACCAAGCCTAAGGTGGTAGACACCATAATGGCAACAAACATAGCGATCCCAAAGGCAAAAATAAAATGACTCATACTGATAGCTTCCTGAGCCTCTTGGGGCGCCTTAAAATGACTAACCACTGCACAGATCACGCCTCCTAACACACCGCACGCCAACGCCACGATGACCGCAATGCGTACCTCTCGGCTGAAGACCTGCCCAAAACGTAAGGCTGCCAAGTGGCCGGTAGCCAGGCCCTGCACCACAATGGCCGAGGTTTGCAGCCCCGTATTACCGCTAATAGCCGCAATCATAGGGACAAAAGCTGCCGCGATGAAATAAATCTCTTTATGCTGCCCTTCAAAAAATTGCATCACCAAAGCCGTGATGGCAGTCCCTAGCAAACAGGGAACGATCCAGGTCAACCGAATGCGAGCGGCATTGAAGGCGGAGAAACTATCCAATTCATCCGGGTCCGTACCAGCCATGGTAAAGACGTCTTCAGCGGCTTCTTCTTCGGCCACCTCAATGACACGGTCAGCGGTAATACGTCCGACCAGTTGGTGCTTGTCATTCAAGACCGGAATTACGATCAGGTCGTGCTTACTAAAGATATTTCGAACCTCTTCCTGGTCGGTCCCAGTGGAGACATAGAGGGTGTCACGATCCACTAAATCCGCGATCTTGGTCCCGGCCCGACGAGTCAAGAGTAAACGAATACGCACATCACCTACGTATTTATCCTCATCATCGACCACGTAGACAGTATAGAAGTCCTCCTCGATATCGGCCTGACGAATGATCTCCACGGCCTCAGCCACAGTGGCGTTCTCACCCACGCAGATGAGGACCGGGTCCATAATACCACCGGCCGAGTCCTCGGAATACTTCAGCAACTCGCGAATACCGGCCGAATCTTCGTGGTCGAGACTGCTGAGAACCTTATGGGCTTGGTCATGGGGCAACTCTGCAATCAAGTCCGCGGCATCGTCATGGTCCAATTCCGTGAAAATGGCCTTGATTTCGTAGTCGTGGAGTAGATCGAACAGCTCGTCACGCGTGGCCTCGTTGACCTTTTCCAACACCTCGGCAGCAAATTCGTGGTCCAGGGCGTCAAAGATGCGACGGCGGTCCTCGTTGTCCACGGATTCCACGATCTCCGCAATATCGCTTTCCCACTGATCCGCCAGAAGCTGACGCAATTCATCCACCTGCCCGGACTCCAACAGGAGTACTACCTGTTGGAGCAGGATCTGGCGTTGCAGTCTTTCCTGGTCATCGGCCATGGCACAACCTCAATGAGGGGCATCCGTTACAACGATACGACCCTGTTACCTTACTCTATCCTTCAAATAGGAGCAATAGCTTTAAAAAGAGTCAAGACAAGGCCAATCTCGACGCTTGGCTCTTGATTCTGATTTTGGTATGGTATCGGACATGAACGACTTCCCAGACCATATCGAAATTTCGAGTCACTCAATCGAGATCGTACCACGCTACAATGAAACCGACCAGGCCGGGGTGATCCACCACAGTATCTATCCCATCTGGTTCGAAATGGGCCGTACCGAACTGCTGCGAGCCAACGGCTTGGCCTACAAGGACTTGGAAGCCGCAGGTTATTTGTTTGTCGTAGCCGACCTTCACCTCAAGTACCGACGTCCCGCTCTCTATGACCAGGCCCTGATCCTGGAGACCCGCTGCGGAAAAGTCACGGCCAGCCGGGTGGAACACACCTACCGCATCACCGAGCCAGCCACCAACACCCTCATCGCCGAGGGCTCCAGCATCTTGGCCTGTGTAGACAGAGAGGGGAAACTAAGACGTGTGCCGGACTTCATGATTCCGGCCGATTAGAACTCCATGCAAAACCCAGTAATTTGTAAAACTAGTTGACCTGCGAATACTCGACTCATTCAAAGCTCCCGAGAAGCACGCTGTATTACCCCATAAGACGACATAATCCATAAAACGTTACGAAAAAACCTTATAATCCCATCATTTCCTGACGTTTTACTTTGCACTTTACCCCCTGCCCCCCTTCCCCTAAGACCTTAAACCCCGTATAATCTTGGCCTTAGCCCCAGAGCTGTTAACTGAGAACTGTGATCTGAAAACTGAGATCTTAATCTATGCCGTACTTTCGCGACAATGTGGAACAGACCGCTGCCTATGTGCCGGGCTTTCAGCCCAAGGCTGTGGACATCGTCAAACTCAACACCAATGAGAATCCGTATCCACCGTCCCCTGAGGCACTTAAGGCATTGCACAACCTGACCGGTGAGCAGTTGCGTCGCTACCCCAGTCCCCATGGAGACGCCTTTCGCCAGGCTGCGACCCGGCTGCACGGACTCGATCCGGACTGGATCATCTGCTGCAACGGCGGTGACGACCTGCTCAATATCGCCATCCGGTCGATCTGCGACGAGCAGCGGGCCCTGGCCTATCCCTGGCCCACCTACTCGCTTTACCCGGTGCTGGCCCGCATGCACGACTGCCCCGTAGTAGAGGTCCCCTTCAAGGAGGACTTCTCCCTGCCGGCCGATGAGTTAGTCCAGGTCAATGCCCCGCTCACCATTGTGTGCAATCCCAACGCCCCCAGTGCCACTGCCATTGCGGCTGAGGAACTGGGGCAACTGGCCGACCGACTCGACGGCATACTCTTAATTGACGAGGCCTATGTGGACTATGCCGAGGCCAACTGCCTGGGTCTGGCCCAGGATCACGAGAACGTACTGATCCTGCGGTCCATGAGCAAGGGTTACTCCCTGGCGGGCGTACGATTCGGCTATGGCGTGGCCCAACCGCCCCTGATCGAAGGGCTGATGAAGGTCAAGGACTCCTACAATGTCACAGCCATGAGCATTGCCGCAGCCACCGCCGCGTTGCAGGACCAGGACTATGCCCGGGCCATGATCAATAAAATCAAACAACACCGGGCCGAGCTGACCGGTGGACTGCGTGAGCTGGGTTGGGTCGTGGGTGACAGCCAGACCAATTTCGTCTTTGCCCAAGTCACCAATGCCGACGCCTCGGCCGTGCACGAGGCCCTGGCCCAGCGGAACATCTACGTGCGTTATTTCAACATGGACGGCCTGACTGACAAGCTGCGAATCTCGGTCGGCACCCCCGAACAAAACCAAAGGCTGTTATCAGCCCTGAAAGAGATCCTTAAGGACTAGGACCATGAATCCCAGAACCACCAAAATCGAACGCAAGACCCATGAAACCGATATCCAATGCGAGTTGAACCTGGATGGCACTGGCTCTTACACCATTGATACCGGCGTGGGCTTCCTGGACCACATGCTCAGCCACGTGGGCAAACACGGCAAGATCGACATCAACCTCAAGGCCATCGGCGACCTGGAGGTCGATGCCCACCACACGGTCGAAGACGTGGGCATCTGTCTGGGCGAATGCCTGGTCAAGGCCCTGGGGGACAAACGCGGCATCCGTCGCTATGGTCACAGCTCCGTGCCCATGGAGGACGCCCTGGCCAATGTATCCCTGGACTTATCCGGACGCCCATTCTGCGTATACAATGCCGACTATCGCACGGAAAAGATCGGCGATTTCGACGTGGAGTGCATCGAGGAGTTCCTGCGGGCCCTGTCCAATGTGGGCAAATTCAACCTGCATGTGAACGTGCCCTACGGCACCAATAGTCACCACATCGCCGAGGCCATCTTCAAGGCCCTGGGACAGGCCCTGGCTCAGGCAATCCAGATTGTGGGGACCGACATCCCCAGTACCAAGGGACAGTTGTGATTGGTGATGAACTTAAATCCGAATACCGCATCGGCCTGGGCACGGACATCCATGTGCTGGTCCCGGAGCGACGACTCATGCTGGGCGGCATCCACATCCCCTTCGAAGCCGGGCTCCAGGCCCACAGCGACGGTGACGTAGTCCTGCATGCCGTCATGGACGCCCTGCTGGGCGCGGCCGGGATGGGAGACATCGGCACCATCTTCCCGGATAAGAACCCCAGGTTCAAGGACGCCGATAGCAAAGGACTGTTGCTGGATATCAAGGAACGCATCGCAGCCCACAAATGGGAAGTCGTGAACCTCGATATCACGGTTCATTGCGAACAACCGCGTCTGGAACCATATAAAGGACAGATCCGCCGTTGCATCGCGGGCCTGTTGGACATGGACTTCGCCTGCGTCAATGTCAAGGCCAAGACCAACGAGGGCGTGGACGCCATCGGACGCGGCGAGGCCATTGCCGCCCAGGCGATCGCGTTGATCCGTGAACGACGTAGAAGAGCGGTACTTAAATAGAATATAGAATGTAGAAAGTAGAATACAGAAGGAAGGTTATCGCGGTGATCAGTGATCGGTTCAATCTTGCCATCCCGAACGTACGTGAGGGATCTATTTTGAATAGTCTACCGCAGGCAATCAAATCACCTTCTACATTCTATATTCTACTTTCTACATTCTAAACTCATAACTCTGGACTAAAAGGAACAAACATGGCTTTGCAGCTTTACAATACGCTGACTCGCAAGAAAGAGGAATTCGCGCCGATTGAAGAGGGACGTGTGGGCATGTATGTCTGCGGCCCCACGGTCTATGGCCATGCCCACCTGGGGCATGCCAAGAGCTATGTCAGCTTCGATATCGTGGTGCGTTACCTGCGTTACCTGGGCTACAACGTTACCTACGTGCAGAACATCACCGACGTGGGACACCTGACCGACGATGCAGACGAGGGCGAAGACAAGCTGGCCGTGGCCGCAGCCAAGGAACACAAGCACCCCATGGCCCTGGCCGAGTATTACACCGCCAGCTATTTCGAGGACATGGACAAGCTCAACTGCGTGCGTCCCGACATCAGCCCGCGAGCCAGCGGTCACATCACCGAGCAGATCGAACTGACCCAGACCCTGATCGATAAGGGCTTTGCCTATGAATCCGACGGGGCCGTCTACTTCGACGTGGCCGCGTTCAAGGAATACGGCAAACTCTCAGGCCGCAAGACCGAAGATATGGTCAGCGGCACACGCGTAGAGGTCTCCAGTGACAAACGCAACGCCGTGGACTTTGCCCTGTGGAAAAAGGCCGAGCCCAACCATATCATGCAGTGGCCCAGCCCCTGGGGCATGGGCTATCCCGGCTGGCACCTGGAGTGCTCGGTCATGAGCATGAAGTACCTGGGCAAGACCATCGACATCCACGGTGGCGGCCTGGAAAATCAATTCCCGCACCACGAGTGCGAGATCGCCCAGTCCGAAGCGGCCAACGACGCCCCCTTTGTGCGTTACTGGCTGCACAACAACATGGTCACCGTCGATGGCCAGAAGATGGGCAAAAGCCTCAACAACTTCATCAATCTCAAGCAGGCCTTCACCGGCGAACACGAACGCCTCAGCCGCGCCTATGACTGCCTGGCTATCCGCCAACTGATCCTCAACAGTCACTACCGCAGCCCGCTCGATTTCTCCGACGCGGCCCTACATGCGGCCCAAAGCGGATTCAACAAGATCAGCGAGGCCGTCATGACCCTGCGTCGGGCCATCGAAAATGCCCCGGCCGGCGACGCGGATGCCCAAGTGACAAGCGAACTGGATCAGGCCCGCGCCAAGTTCGAGACCGCCATGAATGACGATTTCAATACAGCGGTAGCTGTTTCTGTCCTCTTCGACATGGTCAAGCTGACCAATAAGGTCCTAGCTAATGGCCAGGGGAGTCAGGGGACATTGAGCGCCATCGAGACCCAGTTCCGTCGCCTGGGCGGTGACGTACTGGGGATCGTGTCGGAGGTTTACAGCAGTGACAGCAGCAGCGGTGCGGACGACCAAGTGGTCGGCCAACTGGTCGAGATGATCCTGGAACAACGGGTGGCTGCACGTAAGGCCAAGGACTTCGCCACCTCGGATGCCATTCGGGACAAGCTGGACGCCATTGGTATCGCCATCAAGGACACCCCACAAGGGGCGCAATGGAGCTATAAATGAGAATCCTCGGGATCGATCCCGGACTCAACACCTGCGGTTACGCCTGCATGGAAGTCAGCGGACTCAATGAAACGCTGATCGAAGCGGGCTTTGTACGTACCAAACCCAGCATGAGCCTCTCGGAAAAGCTGCTGCACATCGGCCGTGACATGGACGAACTGCTCGACCGCCTCGGTCCCGCAGCCGTGGCCGTGGAACAGCTCTATGCCCACTACGCCCACCCGCGTACCGCCATCCTCATGGGGCCACGCCCGCGGCGTAATCCTGCAAAAGTGTGCCGAACGCGAGATGACCATCAAGGAGTTCAGCGCCACCAAGATCAAGAAGGCCGTCACCGGCAACGGGCATGCCTCCAAGCAGCAGATGCAACGCACCATCCAAACCCTGCTGGGACTCAAGGAAATCCCCGAGCCCAACGACGTGGCCGACGCCATCGCCGCAGCCCTGTGCTGCGGGGCGTCACTCAAAATCGACTGTCTCAGTGTTGCGAGGTAAACCATGCCCCAGGCATTAGACAAACTGACCATCAAAGGATTCAAATCCATCCAGTCTTTAGAAGACTTCGAACTCAAAAATCTCAATATCCTGATCGGAGCCAACGGAGCAGGCAAAAGCAACTTCGTCAGTTTTTTCTCTTTCATGCGGGAAGCCGTGGAAGGCAGACTTAACCTCCATTTCGGAACAAAGGGCGGAGCCTACAATCAGCTATTCCCCGGCCCCAAAATCACTAAACATATTTATGCATACCTTCAGTTTGGCCACTATGGATACGAATTAAAGCTAGAACCAACTGTACGCGACAACAGCCTTATTTATGCAGATGAATCCATCCATTTCAGTGGGAAACCCAATGGCCAGCCGATTCATTGTTCAATCGGGACAGGGCACTACGAGTCAAAGATAAAAAAGCAACTCAAAGCCACAGAAAATTGGAGGGTATCAAAACCCACCTCCGATTCAATATCTAAGTGGTTCGTATATCATCTTAATGACACCAGTGACAATGCTGCAATACGACGGCCCCCACACTGTGCGAGACAATGAGTACCTACGACCGGACGCAGAAAATCTGGCAGCCTTCCTGATGATGCTGTATGACGAACATAAAAATACCTACGAACAAATAAGAGATACGGTACGTTTAGTTACCCCCTTCTTCAACGATTTTAAATTCAAACTTAAGCCATCTAATGGAGATGAGGACTTAGTGCTAGAATGGACTCAAAAAAACAGTGATTATCCATTCCACATCAGTCAATTCTCGGATGGCACACTCCGTTTTATCGCCCTGGCCACGGCTCTACTGCAACCCAATCCTCCCTCGACCATCATTATCGATGAACCCGAACTGGGCCTGCACCCCTTTGCCATCGACATCCTGGCAGAACTGATAGAAGCCGCCTCCAAACATACCCAGGTGATTATATCGACGCAATCACCAGCCCTGGTGGACTGCTTTGCCGCTGAAAACATCATCGTGGTCAATCGCAAAGACGGGGCTTCCTGTTTCGAGCGTCTTGACGAAAAGAATTTATCCAGTTGGTTAGAGGACTATTCCCTGGGAGAGCTTTGGCGTAAGAATGTCATAGACGGGGGGCCAACCCATGAGTAGCGTGATAGTCAACGTTATCGTCGAAGGCCAGACAGAGCGAGCCTTCGTACGTGACGTTCTGGCACCGACTCTATCAGCAAAGGAAATTTACTTATGTCCAACTCTCATTGGGAAATCCGGCCAAATAAAAGGCGGAGGAGACGTTCGCTTTGAACGAGCATTGACAGATATCGGTCAATTTCTTAAGCAACCCAATAACACCTTCGTTACCACGATGTTCGATTACTTTCGTATTGATCCCGCATGGCCGGGACAGGACGAAGTACAGAAAAAAATCAAAACGGGTGCAAAGCTAACACCGACACAGAAGGCCCAAATCCTGGAAACAGCAACCTGCAATAAAGTCATCCAGACATATCCCAACGCCAACGCCCAAAAACGATTCATTCCTTACCTCGCAATGCATGAATATGAAGCGATGCTCTTTAGCGACGCCGATATTCTATCCCAACAGACGGGCATCAATCTTTCCACGATCCAGGAAATTCTCAAAAAACACGGTGAACCCGAAGCCATCAATGACGATCTGAATCTAGCACCATCCAAGCAAATACTTACACATAGCCCCAGTTACCTAAAAGTCGTCATGGGAAGAGCCATCGCCGAGGCCATCGGCATCCCGACTCTACGTCAAAAATGCTCGCATTTTGCTCAGTGGTTGAGTAAGCTGGAAAACCTGAAGAATGGATAATCTTAAAAACCGATGATTGCACGTATCGAAGGACAATTGGTTGATTTGAATGAAGGGGCCGCCCTGGTACAGGTGGGACCGGTCTGTTATGAGGTGATGCTGCCCAGTTATGGGGTGGCAGCTCTGACCGGCAAGATCGGCCAGGGCATTGTGCTGTGTACTATGGAGTACTATGAAGGCTCGCCTGGCGGGGGCAACCTGATCCCGCGCATGGTGGGATTCTTGAGCACGGCCGAGCGGGACTTCTTTAACAAGTTCACCTCGGTCAAGGGGCTGGGCATCAAGAAGGGCCTGCGTGCCCTGGCCATGCCCATTGCCGAGATCGCCGGGGCCATCGAAGGCGGTGACGAAAAGATGCTCACCGCCTTGCCCACCATCGGCAAACGCATGGCCCAGCAGATCGTGGCGGCCCTGCAGGGCAAGTTGCAGAGCTTTGCCCTGGACAGCCGACCGCATCAGGCCCAGGCCGAGTTCAGTGCGTACCAGGCCGAGGCCCTGGAAATCCTGATCGCCTGGGGAGAGAAACGCAACGAGGCCATGGAACTGATCGAACTGGCCTGCAAGCGTCACCCGGAGGTGCAAACGGCCGAGGAACTGGTGCCGCTGGTCTATCGAGTGAAACAGGGAATAGAAGCATGAAAGGGGAATGTAGAAAGTAGAAGATAGAATGTAGAAGGAAATTATCCTTCTTCTATATTCTACATTCGACATTCTATATTCTATATTCTAAACAAAATGGCAATCGGAAGAGTATTAGGCGGCGATTCACTGAACGAGCAGGAGGACTCCTTCAACCTGTCCCTACGTCCCAAGCAGTTGGGGGACTACGTAGGACAAAACAGTGTGAAGGACAAACTCGGCATTGCCATTGCCGCTGCGCGTCAGCGTAACGAGCCCCTGGAACACCTGCTACTGTACGGCCCGCCCGGGTTGGGCAAGACCACGCTGGCCAATATCGTGGCCCATGAGATGGGGGCCACCATCCGCTGCTCGTCCGGCCCGGCCTTGAACAAGGCCGGTGACGTGATGGGACTGCTCAGTAACGTCAATACCGGTGACATCCTGTTCATCGACGAGATCCACCGACTCAGTACCGTGGTGGAGGAATTCATCTACCCGGCCATGGAAGACTTCAAGGTGGACTTCACGGTCGACAGCGGCCTGCACGCCAAGACCATCAACTTTCCGCTCAAGCGTTTCACCCTGATCGGAGCTACGACCAGGGCCGGCCTGCTTAGTGCGCCGCTGCGCAGTCGTTTTGGCATGCTCTATCACATGGACTTTTACACGGTCGATGACCTAGCCTTGATCCTGACGAGGTCTGCTCAGTTGCTGGGACTGCCCCACGACGAGGGCACCCTGGAACAGATCGCCTCGCGCAGCCGCGGCACCCCGCGTATTGCCAACCGTCTGCTTAAACGCGTGCGCGACTATGCCCAGGTCAAGGGTGCCGGACATATGACACGCGAGATCGTGGACAGCGCGTTGAAGATGGAACAAATCGACCACCTGGGTTTGGACGAACTGGACCGCAACGTGCTGCGAACCCTGGCCACCACCTACGATGGCGGGCCGGCCGGCATCGAGGCCATCGCCGCAACCCTAGGCGAGGAACGTGACACCCTGGAAGATGTGGTCGAACCCTATCTGCTACAAATCGGATTTGTGCGACGCACCAAACGCGGCCGTGAGATTACCACCGAGGCCTTGCAACACCTGGGGCTGCAGAAATAAGCCTACAACTCGGCGTCGGTCTTCTCCTTAAGTTCATCCTGCTTGCCCTTGATCAGCATATCGACATAGGCCTTGGGCTCTAGATCGACCGGGCCAACTTGGGCGTAGGGATTGCCGTCCGGGTAGGCGAGATAGACAGTCGGATAACCTCGGAAGCCGTGCTTTTCGGCAAAAAGCTCGGCCATCTTATCGTTTTGCTGTTGGACGGCCAAGGGCAAGGTTTTACGCCTGGGAAAATCGAACTTGACCAAAACGAAGTCCCTACCTATCGCCTCTTCAAACTCAGTCTTGCTGAAGATGTTCTTTTCCATCATGATACAACCGGGGCACCAATCCGAACCAGTAAAGAGCATGAGCAAGTGTTTGTCTTGAGCTGCGGCCTTGGCCTGGGCGGTTTCATAGTTTTCCAACCAGTTGCCCCCGACATCAAGCAAGGGTTTGTGTCGCCATTCAAAGGACAAACGTTTAAAGAAAATATCCGCGTCCTCAATGATTTCATCGATACGGCCATAGGGCGTGCCTTCCGCGTTGGTTAAAAAGACGGCAGGGGCCTGCTTGAGCCCATAGTCATTCCGAAGGTTTTCTATCAGAGCACCCCCCCCCGCGATGTCCAGCTTGACCCAGACAAAATCCTTGCTCCCGTCCATAACATCCTTATGGCCGAACACGTCTTTCTCCAACTGTCGGCTGGCAGGCCCGTCATCCGCCACATAGACCAACACATCTTTCTGAGCCTCCTTGGCGGCCATCTGAGCCGTGGGCAGGTCTTTGAGCCAATTGACCTGAGCAAAACCGGTGGAAGCCAGCATTGAAAACACGAGTATTGAAACGATTACGGGTTTTGTCCACATGAGATTACTCCTAATTTATTTAGGCCTTTTCATCACTATAGGCCTAAACGCCCAGCTTTGTTCAGTCCTGCGGAGGATTAGGCCAATACAAATTTAGCGGCCCTGGGTCGATGGTGCAAGAGATGGGTAAAATGGCCGATAAGGACCCCCTCAGCGGCCTGCAACTGAGACAAGGGAACCCCAATGAGATGTCGGCGATCCGCCAAACTCGCAACCACGCCCTGTGAGATTTCTACCCGATCCAAAAAAGCGGCCTCGCAATCACGGCAAACCAGACCGTTACTGAAGCTACTGAAATAGATCCGGGACCATTGTGAGTTATAGTTAAAACCACAATTCACACAACGGTCAAAAACCGGACGCAGGCCAATTTCGGCCAAGAGGGATAATTGAAAGACAATCAACAGGGCCAGGACCTCGTTACGAATTTCACCCTGGTCCTCTCGAGGGGCCAGGGCCCGCTGGGCCACCTCCTGTAACAAGCTCAGGTAACTGTCATAGAGCTTGGGATGGCCATCGTGTTCCTGGGTGAGTTTTCCGAGTAGCTCTGTGGCCAACAAGCAACAGTACGAGGCATACACGTGGCGCGACAAACCGGCCACAATATCGTGACGCGGTTCGAACTCTCGTAGCGTTGCCAACTGGGCCGATTCACTGGCACTGGCCAGGACCAAACCATAGGCAAAACGCTCAATCGGACCGCCAAAGCTGGACTTGGCCCGCTTGGCCCCCTTGGCCATGGCCGCGAACTTGCCGTGCTGACGGCTATAGAAGGTGACTACCTGCGACGTCTCAGAGTAGTCCACCGCTCGAACACAGATCGCTTGATCTTGGATTAGCATTGTTCCCTTATTATGAATTTCAACTTAATTCAGTGGCCATTATAGACAATGCCCACATCATCACAAGCTCCAGTTTAGGATCACGATTAATCCACATCTCACCTAAATTTGACAGAAACCTCGCCCTTTTAAGATTCACCTCTTTAACATCAACCATTACAATTTAACGCTATAAGGTAGTTTTCATTCATTTTACACCTATAGGTAAGGAGGAATAACATGAAAAAGTTCTGTCTGCCCCACGTCCTTGTCACCATCTGTATATGCTTGCCCATAACAACATCAGCCCAGGTCATGATCGATCCGGATTTGGCGGATTGGACCTATAGCCTCATCGGCCCTTGTGTCTGGGACTGGAGCGTGTCATCCACAACCCCGAGTTCCTCTGACACTGTTTATTTCTACGGTCCCACCAACTACTTTAGCAATGACTGCTATGCCGAACAATATTTTGGCGGAGAACCGGCACTCATAATCAACGGAATGGACCAAACCATTGAACTCATCTTTCTAGATCCTGCACCAACCCATTGCGATTCGACCAATAATCCGATCTGTGGTTTACATGGAAGTTTTGGCCCCTTATCTCCGGGCACCTGGACTTTTTACAGTGATCATCCCGACCTGAACTTCTGGATCCAGGTGGTTGTTGATGGCGTGGTCAACACGCGTGACATCATTTATGTCGATTCCGATGTCATGACGCTCACTCCCAACGGGTACTCCTGGGAAACGGCCTTCTCCTCCCTCCAGCAGGCCCTGGGTGCGGCCGAATACGGTTCTCGCATCAAAATCGCCGAGGGACGCTATTGTCCTATCTATGTCCCGGATGCCAATGCCACCTTCAAAATTCCATCAGGTGTCAAATTGGAAGGAGGTTACCAAGGCATGCCCGGCGGATCCCTTCCCATGTTTGGTTTGCCCGAAGACCGCGATATCTCGCTCTACCCCACGGTTCTTTCCGGCGACATTCTTAATAATGATGGGCAAGGTTTCACCGGCATGGAAGATAATGTCTACCACGTCATGGATATCAGCGGAACTGACGCCAATACCTATCTTAGTGGATTGACCATTAGAGACGGATTCGCCAATGGCCTTGATCCCAATTTTCTCGGCGGCGGTTTACTAGCCATCAACAGTGATGCTTATATCACACGTTGCACCTTTACCCATAACGTAGCCGTTGCTGGGGGGGGTGTCGCCAGTATGAATTCCAATAACATCTATGATGGCTGTATCTTCGAAAACAACATGGCCCTGATGCATGGTGGAGCCATGACTGCATTTAACGGCACCCCCTTGCTTTTAAATTCCTATCTCATGGGCAATCAAATCCCGAGTGACACCTTTTTGGGTGGTGCCGCACTTTCCGGAACCACCACTTCACTGGCGATTGTCAGCTGTACAATCGCAGACAACCGGTGCGCCTCAGGCGGAGCTCTTTCCTTCTTCGGGGGCCAGTTGTGGCCCTACAGCGAGATCGAAATCAATAATTCCATTTTGTTTAATGGAGGTAGAGAAATCACAATCTACGACGGCAGTCTCATTGACGTACATTACACTGACGTTCAAGGAGGATGGTGGTCGGGCTATGGCAATCTCAACGTGAATCCACTCTTTATGCAGCACGGCACTTGGGATGTCAACGATGTCTGGCAATCCGGTGACTACCACCTGCAAGGCTGGTCACCCTGTATCGATGCGGGCGATCCGACCTTCCAAACAGTCGGCGAAGACATTGATGGCGATCCTCGCATCCTCGGGCAAATCATCGAGATGGGTGCAGATGAACTGTTACCCATGGCTCCCCCGCCCACGCCTTAATCAAGTGACAGATACCCTGACGGCATAAAAAAGACCCGGAAGCAGGCACTCCTACTTCCGGGTCTAACTCTATCTATGAAGGAGGACATCATAGACAAGCAGCTGGGGCTGCTCTATTACCACGACTTAAGGTCCTACAATAATATCGTCGATCAATAGATCGCCTTCGGCTGGAGCCTGACCATCGAGATTGGTAATGGTGATGGCCATACCGGTAATGGTTGTGACGTCCAGACCTTGATCCACAAAATCTTGCAGCGGGAACGTCAATACGGTCCACTCTTCCAATTCGAAGAAATCGGTCTGACCACTGGCCACCGTGGCGGAGGAGGTGCTACTGTCCGTGAGCGTAATCGAGAGCTGTCCGGCGTCATTGTGGTTCTCACCATAGACCGCCAACGACAGAACATTATAACCGTTCACGTTAAAGTTCTGCGGCTCATCCCAACTGCGGCTCACCACCGATTCGATGGCGTCATCGGTATTATCATAGAACAACGGCGCGGACTGAAGTCCACCGTGAACAATGTCACCCTCACAGAACGGCTCACCGCCATAGCCGATCTGCGCACCGTTCTCGTCAATATCCCAACCGTCAGACCAGGTATCAAAAACGCGATCCGGGGTATAGTCATTGTAATCTTCAAAGCCGTCAACAACCCAGAAATCAGCCGTGGTGAATCTCCAGACATCCCCCTTCCAGGGGCTCAGAGGATGGGCTTCATTGATCTCATCCACACGCCAATAGTACACGGTCGCAAAATCTAACTCGAAGGCTGCCAAATCGACCTTATTGTCATTCAAGGCCATGAACGTGACATTCGGATCACTGGCTAAATTGGCATCTCTCACGGCCGTCGCATCCGAGCCAAAATAGAATTGATGGGACTCGGCAAAAGCACCCGGTTTCCAACTCGCCGTCGAATCCACCGGCACCTTGATGCCATAATGGTCAGGATTGGGGCCCGTAGCCTTGCCCCCGCCAAAGACCTGAATATTGTCCAGGTAGAACCAGACCGAACCATCATAATCATCGCTATTGGTATTGCTGGTCAATATCAACCGGAGCGTGCTAATCGCACTGCGATCGGGAATATTGGCGTCAATGAACTTACCATAGTCCCACACGGCCTTCATGGTCATGGGTTTATTGGGTTCGTTCGGATCGGCTTCCCTTGGAGTCCAGTTCGCCTGTTGGCCCATCCAAGTCCAGATGCCGTTTCCTTGGTTGTCCCAAACTTCAAGTGCCATATTGAAATTATTCCAAGGCCACAAGTCTGGATCGGAGGGATAATCAGGATAATCGTCAGCCACACGGGTGATATCCATGGCAATCTTCTGGTTCTCCAGGATAACATCCTTATCGTTGGAATCCATGACATCCAGGACCAAGAATTCATACCAACCGTTCTCGGGGAACCAGACATCCAAGCAATAGTTTCCATCCGTGACGCCATTGACATCACTAAAGAGAATCTCGTCGCCCAACTCGCCCACTTGGATTTCCCAGCCATCCAAATCTTCTTCAAAGCTGGCGATCACGGGATCGGTAGCCGTAGGCAGATCCTCTCCGTCGGTACCGCCCGCCCCGGACACCAATTGAATATTGTCGATATAAAAGTATCCGGCCCCACTGGTAGAACCTTGTTGAATCGAGATGACAAGATCCAAATAGGTCGCCCCTTCTAGGTCATAGTCGGAAATATCCACAACAATGGTTTTCAAGGCATCCGCAGACCAATTTCCCCAGTCCCAGCTGGTGGTCACTTCACCCGAGACGCGATCGATGATGTTGCTCGGTTGAAACTCTTTCCATCCGTCGGGACCGTTACTGGCCAGAGCCACGGCATTGGCTACCTTGGTCCAAATACTACTGGTCCATTCCGATTGGATCATGGTCACGTCAAACTGCAACGCCACCCCCTCGAGCGATTCAGGCAGATCGATATCATTGGGAGCATTGATAGTCAACGCCCAATAGACGTTATTGTTGGACGTAACGCGCAGGCACTGCCGACCTGAAGTCACGGCTTCAGTAAGGCTGGACGTCTCTAGCACTGGCGGCACGGCATTATCCGGCCATGGATTCCAACCATCCAACCCATCTTCAAAATCACCAATGACTTCGGCATGACTGAGCACTGCAAAACCACAGAGCATTAAACAAGCCAAATAACATATCCATTTCGTCTTCATAATCACATTCCTCACTTCACAAATTGTTAATTGTTCCAGTCCTCAACCCTTTGTTGTTGCCCCCGAAATCTCCTTTCTAAAGACTCCACTTTTATTGATTGATTCTTCATCTCATCCTTATTTCGTACGACGACTACTTTTGGCCGTTCTCAATTGGAATCGCTCTTGCATATACTTAAGGTCCTCACTACCCTCATGTTGGGCATTAAACTTTCCTTCTTCAGACATCTCAATGGTCCGCTCATCCACCCAACGATGAACTTCAGCATGGCCATCGGCAAACCCTAATGTGCTCCGATTATTGTGCCAAACGCACAAGGGATCCACCCAGGAACTTCCTGTAGGCTTGAGTAGCCATGATCCCATATTCCATGCCTGCCCCGTAGCTCCTCCATCCCAGGTCTGCACGGCCTCTTCTACAAAGATATACTTCGTTGAGGCATTCTTGATCTGGGTGAACTTTTGCAGGGAACGACCTTCAAAACTTTCATGCTCTTCTCCGTTCATATTCCCCGGGATCGAGTAACTCCGGTAAGTGGCATTACCTGGATGTCTCTTTCTCCAATCAGAGGGACAGCGATAGACCTCATGATTTTTGATAAAGGGATAAAGCGCCCCTCGCTCAATGCCACGGATTTCGTCCTGCTCTGTAGGAGATGGATCTCCCGTATAGGTTCCATCTTCATCTTGAGGAGGCTCCACCCAAAACCACTCCGACAATTCAGCGAAGGCCGCGTATTTAGGAACGTTGCCATTCACCAATCGACTGTCATTGTCGTCCTGATACATGTACCATCCCATGGCCAGGTTCCTGATATTACTCATACAACGCATACGCCTCCCCTGATCGCGTGCCGCCCGTAACGATGGCATCAAAATGCCCATCAACACTGCGATGATGGCAATGACGACCAACAATTCAATCAGGGTAAATCCGTTATGTCGCGTCTTCATGGCTGTAATCCTTTAATGGGGGTTCCTTTAGAGGTACAGATTCAATATTCGAGACGGGTTTCCAGGCCGGATCGGCCAGATTCTTAGCGATCAATTGCTCGCGTTGTTGCACGCAAATCGAACTCCGCTTCCCGTCTGCTGGAGTGTGGACACAATAGTCCAGCAAACGTGATACGGTACTGACGGCCACATGGGTGCGGGTATCCGAAGAACCATAGTAGATCAACACTCGACCGTCAGGCTGGAGCACCCAACCATTGGCAAACAAGACATTAGAAACATCACCCAGGCGTTCTTGTCCTTCGGGTGCCATGAAGTATCCGCCCGGTTGCGCGATGATCTTCCAGGGGCACTGCAAATCGGCCAGGAACATGTAGAGTACATAGCGATACCCCGCAGCGGTGTCACGCACGCCGTGGGCCAGATGCAACCAGCCTCGTTCCGTCTTGATGGGAGCCGGCCCCAGGCCGTTCTTGCCTTCGGTAATGGTATGGTAGGTGCAGGCATCCATGATGACCTCTTCGGTGATCACGGGTTTTTCGATGTCCGCACACAGGCCCCACCCAATACCTTCGCCACAACCGGTCGATTTGAAATCGTTCATAGGACGGGTGTAAAAGGCATATTGACCATCAACGAACTCTTCGTGCAACACACAGTTGCGCTGCTGGGCAGACGGGGTCTGGAGATCGGGCAGACGCTCCCAAGTCTTTAGGTCCTTGGTGCGGGCAATACCGGTACGTGCAATGGCCGCACTCGGATCGTGCGGCTGGCTGTCATCGTGACGCTCCACACAGAACACGCCATAGATCCAGCCATCCTCATGACGGGTCAAACGCATGTCATAGACATTAGTCTCGGCCTCGTCCAGCGAAGGCATGGCCACAGGATGATCCCAAAAACAGAAGCGATCCACCCCATTGCGACTCTCGGCCACGGCAAAGAAGGACTTGCGATCCACGCCTTCAACGCGAGCTACCAGGCAAACCTTGCCGTCCAGTTCAATGGCCCCAACATTGAAGACACTGTTGATGCCCAAGCGTTCCATCAGATAGGGATTGGTGGCATGATCAAAATCGTAACGCCAAAACAAGGGGACATGATCGGCGGTCAACACGGGATATTGATAACGCTGCACCACGCCGTTATGGCCGTCACAGGATACATTGGCCCGCTGGCAGAGACGTTTCTGCTCCTGCTGCAATTGTTTGAGTCGTTGTTTAAAATCACTGTATTGCATGTCACATGACCCTTCTAAACTAAAACTCGCTCACACTTGATGAGACGATCCATCACTTCCAGACAGGCCCGCACATTGTGATACGGAGCCTTCCAAGCCGATAGCTTCGGTTGGGTGCGATCGGGTTGCCCCTGGGCATTGACGCGCCAGAACCATTCCCCCCGCTCGCGATCGACCAATCGACTTTCGATAAATTCCCAGAGTTGCGCGGCGGCCTGCAAAAAGGCCTTATCCCCGGATAACTGATACGCATTGAGAAAACCTACCACGGCCTCGGCCTGGGGCCACCATTCCTTATTGGTATCGATGGGCCGGCCCCCTTGGCCTTCATAGTAGAGACCTCCGTTGGGATCCAGGCCTTCGGTTAAACAGGTGCGGGCCAAATCCAATGCCAACGTCTTGACCCGTGCCAAAACCCCCTCATCGCCCAGGGCTTCAGCGGCTTCCACCAACAGCCAACTGCCCTCGATATCGTGGCCGTAGGTATAGTTATCACTACGACGCTGCCAGGTCTCGTTAAAGAAATGATCGAAGTGACGCCGGTCCGAGGTCACGATGTGCTGCTCGAAAATCTCAATGAGTTGGGCCAAGCGTTGTCGAAGCCTCTCCTGCGGGCAACAGCGATAGAACAGGGTATAGGCCTCTAAAAGGTGCAGGTGGTTATTCATGGACTTTTTCTCGTCCATGTCTTTATCACTGAGACGACCGTCTTGGGCAACGCTCCAATCGGCCTGACAAACTTCAACATACCCCCCATACTGTTCGTCGCGGGCATACCGCTCGATCAGGTCATAGACCTGACGCGCCTTGTGATAGCCCTCGGGGCGGTCAAAGGCACGGGCATATTCACACAGACCATAGATGGTAAAGGCCTGGCCATAAATTTTCTTGTTTGAATCAACACAGTGCCCCTCGGCATCTACGGCCCACCAGAAGCCGCCTTGTTCAGCATCCCAAAACCGATCCATCAAAAAAGAGAAGGCACGTTGAGCCAGGTTACGATATTCCCCCCAGGGATCGCGATGATACAGAGCCGAAAAGGTCCATAGCAGGCGAGCGTGTAAAATCAATCCCTTGGAGGCTTTGGGATTGATCACATGATCGCAAGAGATTTCCCCGATAAAGCCACCCCTGGGATCAATGGCGTCTTCCAACCAGAACGGCAGAATCACCCGATGCAGATGGCTATCAATCTGTCCCAACCAGGCATCCAACGAAATGTCACAAGGATCATCAATCATCGTACCTTACCGATTCAACAATATCTTCAGTCCATTGGGAACCTGTGCCTGAGATCCATCCGGCACCTCCGGATGTTCAAAGATTCGTTCCAACACCATCCCAGCCGCTCCATAGGCCACGGCATCTTCGCCCATGGCCGAGGTCAAGATCTCACAGTCCACCGGGTCATCGTAAGGCCAGTTCTGCTCGATGGATTCTCGAATCCATTGAGCCAGATCACCAAATTGCTGAGCAAAGGCCCCACAGAGGGTGACATGACTCAGGTTGAAGGTATTGACCACAAAGGCCAGATGTCGGGCCAATTCACGCCCCATACATTCAAATAAGAAGGCGTCCTTATTCACGGACTCTAAATGTTCATCACTGAGAGAAAACTGACCCCGATGGCCCTGCTTCCAGAGCAGACTACGAAATTCACCCGCCGAATAACCCTGGCCGTGGAAGACCTTACCGTTAAAGACCAGACCCAACCCCACACCGACACTGGCGCTATGGTCGGGGATTTCATCGCGTTGCCATTGACGCAGCAACACACAGATAAAATCCTTGAGCAGACGCGGTTTATGAAAGGCCAACTCTCCCCACCCAATGCAGTTGGCGTCATTGTCCATAAAGACCGGCACATCCAGCTGTTCACCGATCTGATCCAACAAGGACAGGGGCTGAGTAATTTCCAAAGGAATGGACTGGAGGATGCGGCCTTGATGATAATCCACCACACCGGAGAGTCCCAGGCCCACCCCCAGGATCGGCAGTTGGCGAGCCGCCAAACGCTTGCGCATGCGCCCAACCAACTCCAAAAGCGTTGATACCAGATTATCGCGATCCAGTTCCAGCGAGTCGAATTCAGAGGCCAACACCTGGCCATCCAGGTCGAGCACTACCATGCGGTAGAACTTGGCCTGTAGTTCCAGCCCTAGAATGACCCCGTAGGACCCTTTGATCGCCAAGGACACCGGGCGACGCCCCCCCTTGATGCTCGATTTGCCCACTGTGGTTTCATGGACAATCCCTTGTTCCAAAAGGCGATTGACAATACCGGAGACAGAAGACTTGTCTAACTTGAGGGCCTGGGCGATTTTAACCCGACTAATGCCCTTTTTAAGGGCAATAAGCCGCAAAACTCGCGACGTATTGAGATGGTTATCGCGAACGATCACTCCAAACTCCTACAAATTAGTCCAGGCACGGGATAGTTAGTTGGTTTTTTAATCCAACTAACTTATTTACCGTTATAGCCAAACCTTGTAGGATTTGTCAACTGCTTATTTCGTAGTTAAGAGAATTTTATAGGGTTCCCTATAGGGCATCCTCTGGCGACATGCCCGTTACTCTTGAAATGGATCGAATAGAACCTCAGGACTCCTGGCTCGCCACCTGAATCACCACCTGCTGGAGTTGATCGAGATCCATGCCCAAATCCGTCCGAGCCGCTCCCAACGCGGCCAGGACCAGTTCCTGACTGCGGTTCCCCATGGTGACCGTGGCAGGTACGACCACGACCAACCGACCATCCGATGTCAATCCCACCTCGATATCCAGATTCTGACCACTGGCCAGAGACACTGAAACTCGCGATAAGTGGGCCTCTAATGCGATTCCCGAGACATCGCGATCACCAAAACCAGCCCCCCCATTGACCGTAAGGTCTTGACCCTGCCCTGAGATTTCCAAGACCTCGGATTGCCCCGAGCCACTAGATTCGATCCAAGTAACCTCCACCTGGAGAGTGGTTGAGGGGATCGAATCGTCAGGGAGATCGCCTAGACCGGCCAACGGATCCATGGGCCCGGCATCCGGAGTAGGCGTGGGCGGCGGAGGTGTACTGCCCCGATCATTCTGTGCATCGGAGGTTTGGGCGTCGGAAGTCGTGACATAGAGATACAGTTCGGTGATATCCGCCTGTAACGTCTGGGAGGCCAAGGAATAATTGGAGGCCAGACCTCCGTTGGTTCCATCGGCCAGGCTATAGGCCACCGTGACATCCTTGTTCAATCCCACGGCCGCATCACTGAAATTGCCCGCCCCGGTCGCCGTCACCGTTTCACTACCGACAAAACCCGTGAGGCTACCGACTGTGACAGTCGTGTCGGTATCGCCGTCATAAAGCTTGTCCGCAGCCACGCTGCCGGTAACCGTCAGGGGCTTGGCCGTGATATTGGCACTGAGACTGTCGCTCGCTAGGCTATAGTTGCTGGCCAGCCCGCCGTTGGTGCCGTCGGCCAGGGTGTAAGCCACGGTCACGGTCTTGCTGGTGCCCACGTTCTTATCCGCAAAGGTCCCGCTGTTGGTGGCGGTCACGGTTTCTGACCCCACAAAACCGGAGAGACTTCCCTGGCTAATGGTGGCCGTGGTGGCCCCGTCATAGACCTTGTTAGCCGCACTACTACCGGTCATGGTCAAGGCCTTGGCCGTGATGTTGGCGGTGTCACTGCTATCCGTGACATTATAGTTACCGGAATCCGTACCGCTGATACTGTAATCCAGGGTCACGGTCTTACCCGTGCCCACGTTTTTATCGGCAAAGGTGGCGGCCGTACCGAAACTGACCGAGTCACCGGACTCCAAGCCGCTGAGTGAACCGCCGGTCACCGTGCCGGTGGTCGTCCCATCGTAGGTCTTGTTATCAGCACTGAGACCACTGACTGTCAAGGTCTTCTTACTGACGATCAAGGAGCCGCTGGTATAGCTGAAGGCGTAGCCCAAACCACTGGCTGCACTGGAGGGCGTTAAGGTATGGGCCCCGACCGTATACTTGCCCGCAGTCGATGTTGAACCACTGACACTCACTGAAGCGGCTGTGGAAATCGCCTGGGCCTCGGTGTCCCCATTGACCTGACCGCCGGTTAACGTCGTACTCAAGGAAGGGGTAGCACCATAGGTGATGGCCTCGTCATCGGCGGTGATCGAGAGGGTGGGCTGCTCGCGATAGATGGCATAGGTACCAGTACTCAGGGCCGTGCTGTAGTTGGTGGTGGTTTCATCGCTATTATAGCGGAAGTTGCCCGATCCCGATCCCACCAGGGTGCTCAAGCCCGAGCTATCGGAGATGTCACCACTATAGAGCGTGGCCCGTCCCCCCGAACCGACCGACAGTGTGGGACTCCCAGTGACAATGAGGTCACCGCCTGTTGAGGTCCCGGCCGCGGTTGCCTTGCCGGCATTGAGGACCAGGGCACTGCTGGTCGTATTGGTGGTCGTAATGTCTCCCGTCACGGTCAAATCACCGGTGGTGGTGGCGATATCGATCGCTCCATTGGCGGTAATGGCCCCCAGGATCAAGGTATCGGAATCCAACAGGGTTAGATCGTCTACACTGCTGGCCGTAAATGCACCGGTCAGATCGATCGAAGAGGAACTCAAATCGATATCATAGGAACTGCCCCCCGCCTGCACATCGGTGGTCCCGCCCACGGCAATGGTTGCTGAGGTGGCGGAGACACTTCGATTGCCGCTGATCGTCAGATTGCCGGAGGCCACGTTGAGCGTAAGCAGCCCCAGACCGGCCGTGGAGTTCCCTGTGGCCGTGATGGCCACATTACCGTTCTGACTGGCGTGACCGATCGTGCCATTGCCATAGAGATAATAATTACTCCCAGCGGTCCCCGTGGCTGCCGGGGCATTAAGCGCTAAGGTCATGGTACCGCCATTGGTGGTGTAGAGACGGGTGGCTCCATCGGATTCACCACTGGCACTTCCCAGCCAGAGGGGATAGCTCCATTGACCGCCGGTGTTGACATTGGCATTGGCCGTCAGCGTCATACCGCCACTGCCACCGCGAATAGTACTGGTATCCTGAATGACAATCCCGTGCCCATTACCGGAATCGGTTAACACATACACCCCGTCCCCGCGAATATTGACGGTTCCCGCTGAACCACTATCCATATTCACGCCATAGAGTCGCACTCCCGCCCCCCCTGCCGTAGGACCTTGGCCCCAAAGGAGAATCGATCCACCCCCGACATTAATGCTGACATCACTGCCCCCTTCACTGCCCATCAGGATGCCGGCCGTACCAGCCACCCCCGTGCCAATGGCCGCCGCCGAGGCCGCCGTGGTGGTGCAGGTGCCGCCGCCCATCACGAGGTTACCGCCGTTGGTCGTGATCGAGGTCCCTTGGCCGAGGATCACGCCGCCGCCATTGGTATCGGTGTCGGCATTGTAGACCACATCCAGTTCGCCAGCCGAGGCCGTAACGGCAGTGGAGGCCGCTTGAATCACATCCCCTGTGGCCTTGAGGTAGAGCGAGGCATCGCCCGAGCCGCTCTTGGCGACGGGTGCCCCCAGGGTAATATCGGTATCGCTACCGGTGGAATTGATCGTGACACTGGTCGTTCCCGAATTACCGATGACCAATCCGTTGACACTATCGATATTCCCGAACGTCACGGCGGCCTCACGGGTCACGGTGGTATCGCCACCGACGTTGAGGGCCAGATTGGTGTAGTTAAAACTACTATCGGTCAGTGTAGCTCCCCCACCGGCAGTGACGGCCAGGTTGGTCGCGTCGATCGCTCCCGCCGAGGCGGTCACCGTACTGCCGCTCTTGAGATGAACGGTCGCAGCCGTGTTGGTGATATCGCTACTGATGGTCAGTGCCCCCCCGTCACTACGCCCCACACCAGGGTACCGGCATTGAGATTGGCGATATCCGCATTCTCGATGTCGGCTCCCAAGGTCAGGGTATTGGCCGCGGTGAGTTGCTGCAGGGTGATCGTCCCATTGCCGCTATTGGCCGTCACTCCCTTCGACACATCGACAACATTGCCGATCAAGGCAATATCCCCAGAGGTATTGGCCAAGGTTCCTCCCGTCACATTGACCGTTGCATTCTTAAGGGTAAAGGTATCCGAGGCCGCCACAGTGGAATCGCTGACCACCTTCGTTGTTCCGGTTCCATCTGAACGTCCGATCGTGACATTGGCAAAACCGGATAAACGACCCAGATTGGCACTGCTGATGGTCATGTTCCCCGTACCCGCCGAACCGATATCCACATTGGTATTGGCCGAGTAGGGCTTGAGGGTAATGGTGCCACTGTTCCCGGTGATATCCTGTTGAAAATCAAAAGCACTTGCCGTTAAAAATAAGACTGGCTCCCGAATTCTGCATGCTTGAGGTGCTTTGAAAGGTTAAAGTCCCCGTCGTATCAATTTCAGCTCCTGATCCAAACTGTAGATTTTGATTTATATCCACATCACCCGTTGAAACAAGCCTAGCTGCCAGACGATAGGTGGCATTCCATGTCGTTCCCAACCTATCGAAATACAAACGTCCCGCACTCGTGCTGATATCCGCATTGACATATACACCTCCACTGCCGGCATCCAAATCAACATCCCCCCCCATAGTTGTGATGCTCTGATTTAGGGTAAGCGTTCCCTCCCCCCATGTTATCAGAATCACCCCACAACTCGACGTCTCCTCCGTTAGTTGTAATTGTATTCCCGACCGTCAATCCGTCGGCACCCCACAGAGTCACCTTTCCAGTTCCTGTCGTAATCTTGCCCGATGTGACCGAGCCGGAACCCGTATTACCGGCCCGAATGTAAAGCTCTCCTGTTCCAGTAAGGCGAATTTCGTCATCAGTGTCGGTCGTATAGTAACTCCCACTACCATCTGATCCTGCGGTGATTGACAATCCCACATTGTTCTGCATGGCCAACACACCATCCGTAGTCAAGTCACCCAAGGTCACATTGCCTGTAGAAGACAAGGTCACATTGGCACCCTGGGCCTCCAGATCCGCTTCATAAACCGTGGCCCCATCAATGGCTCCAGCACCGGTTCCTCCATCGACAATATTGATAGTATCTGGATCGAGCAATAAATCTCCAGTCGTCCCTAATGGCGCTCGCGCATCGGTATAGCCCGTATAGAGCAGATCATGCTTACCTGAAACTTCGACCTGACCACCATTGCCACCGCTATCACCACCGCGTACCGAAATGTCACCGGCAAAGGTTGTAGACTCGTCACTCCAGAAAACCACAGTGCCACCGTCACCCTGGGTGGTGGCATCGGCCGTAACTGTTACGTCCTCGTCAACGACAACCGTCGTGGCATTACGTAAATCAGGATCCGATCCCTGCCAGCCGCCGCCAACATAGATCTCGCCACCTCCCATGGCTCCGGAGGCATCGAGTTGAGCGTCCTGCACGTCGATCACGTCACCGGTAACGGTGATTGTCCCACCTTGTCCTTCAATCGAAGACACGTCCAGCGTTCCGGTTAAATAGACCTGGTCGCCATCCAATACAATGCGTCCTTCGCGTTCAACCATGCCTTGGGCCTCAATTATACCGCTATGATTGATCACGGACGATGACAGTTCGTCTGCGGCCACGGCGTTCATGACCACCAGGCCCCCATCGGCCTGAATCAATCCCCCTTGGTTCGCTTGAGCATCGACTGCTCCCCGCTCGACAGCATAGGCAATCAGACCATCCCCGGCAAAATCCAACGTCACCTCGTTGCCGGCCAAAAGAGCCGTGCTCCCTTGCGGTGTCCTGATGGTGCCCTCATTACTTACCTGTGAGCCTAACAAGGCCACAATACCACCCCTGCCGGTCGTGATCGTGCCCAAGTTTGAGACCAGGCCGGAATCCGTGGCATTAGCGAAAGAATAGTCCCCATTGGCGGGATCGGCCGCAGCCAAATCCAAACTGGAAGCCACCAATCCGGCGACATCCACTTGGGCCGTCTGACCAAAAACGAGCCCTGAGGTGTTGAGTAAGAAGACCTGACCATTGGCCGACAACGAGCCAAAAATCTGTGATGGATTTTGGTCGACAATGGTATTGAAGGCAACACTGTCACGACCCGGCTGATCGAAGGTCACACTGGCATCTGTGCCGATATTAAAACTATCCCAGGTCGTCCACAGTTGATCGCTGTTTTGCGTGACCGTCATGGCACTGCCATCGGTGGCAATGCTGCCCGTGCCCGAGGTAATCACCCCACCCGTAGGTAACTCGGAAGAAGCGGGCTGCGCTTGGAGACCGGGTGCGATCAGTAACAAACAAACCAGAGCAAGACGAATGGAGACCTTATAAAAGCGTATCATAACCACATCCTTTGTCGTAAGGTTGAGAGAGTGCTAGAACCACAGAATACCTTGCAGCCAAAACCGCTGATCCTTTTCCAGACCGTCGGCATCGGTCCCGCCGGTATCGGAACGGCCGGGATTGCTGCCGATGGCCGCCGCCCATATTCCACTGAGCTGATAACGACCGGCCCGGATCAATGTCACCCCTAAACCCGCACCGGAAAGGCTATAACGATTGCGTCCGGTCGCTGTGGTGATGGCACCCACCCAGGGATCGTGGTGTAACTTGATGCTGCCGATGTCGTAAAAGGCCTTGACTTGCAACTGCCCCAAGGACGGGGATTGCGACAGGAGATAGCGTAACTCGACATTGGCCATCCAGCCCTCGTCACCGCGTCCTTCATTGACGGGATAGGCCCGGATGCCATAAGGTCCGCCCAGGCTGAACTGCTCCGAAGAATTGAGATTTTCCTTGGCCCACTGGGCTTGGACACTGCTGTAACAGGAAAATTTCCCGGGCAGGTTTTGCGTGCGAGCCAGACGGGCATTGAAGCGGGCAAAACCGCCATCCGCACCCGCGGTGGTCTGATCGACCGCATGATCCTGACTGCAACGAGACACATCCAGGGCCCCATGAACCATGCCCAGGGAAAACTCCATGACTCCACCCCCGGCAAGCCAATCGCGTCGATCGCCATGGAGCCAGGCCCCACCGCTATAGACGCGTCGGTCACGATAGGTCACTCCGGCCTGTTCATCTTTGAGGGATTTAAGGGCGACTCCCGTGCTGAGGTATAGATTGCTGCGCCGACTTCGAATCAAGGGATAGGACAGACGCGCCGGTACCATCAAGGCGGAACCCTCTAACCGTGCACTGGCTAAATCTTTACCGATGTTATAATCCAAGGCCGTGACATCCACTTGGAAACGCATGCCTTGGACTCCCCAGGGACATTGATATCCCACGGTTCCGGAGGTATAGTCCCGTGCCACCGTTCCGTAGGCCCGAATCTGATCGGCTTGACCCCAGGGATCATTCAACAGGATTTGGGTATTGCCGCGCCAGTCGCCACTATAACGACTCCCATAGTTATCCGCCCACAGCATTCCTTCCAGGATGCGATCCTGCGTGACCTGGAGATTGAGACGCGTGGTCCCGGGCTCTTCGCCGCGACGCAACACCGACTGAACGGACACCGCGGGCAAATCGTTCATCAGCAAGAGAACCCGCTCCAAATCCTGCTGACGCACGGCCCCATTGGGATCCAATGCGGTGGCGGCCATGGCTTCCAACCGATCTTCACTGAGACGTAGGCCCTCGGCCTGGAGATCAAAGAGATCACCGGCTTGCCCCTCCAATCGTCCTTGCATAATGTGCAGGGTGATAACCCCTTCAGTGACGTCTTGTTGAGGCAAAATCGCCTGTGCCAAAAGATACCCCTGTTGGCGCAAATCGAGGGTCACCCAACGGGCCAGGGTCTGCAAACCACGAAAATCCGCTTGCTGTCCCACCACTCCCTGGAGTCGAGTCTGCAAACGGGCCTGCTTGACCAGATCCAGATCTCCGGTAAAACGAATCTCTTGAATGACGACCGAGAGAGCGTTGGGATCGGGCACAGGTAGGGTGATTTCCGACAGCCGAACCTCCTGTGGCACCGAACGTTCCGGGACGGATTGCTGTTGTCGCTGTTGCTCCCGCAATAGGGCTCCGGCATCGGGGGCCTCAATCGTCTGTCCCCAGGTCCAAGAAGTTACCATCCCGACCATCACAACCCAAGTCCAACACCTTCTTGTGACCCACGTCAACATGAGCCTATGCATACCTGCATTGTCTTTCATGGCGTCCTATCCATTCAGAAACGTGTCTAAACATTATGCGGTTACTGTCTCCATCGAGACCCAAGGCATGTCTGCTGGGTGGAGTCAACAACCCCCAATAGCCCTACACTTCGGCTACCTTTTAAAATCTGGATTAGGGAAATAGAGACAATAATGTCACCCAATCGGAGAGGACCGATAAACTCATCCCCAACAGATATGTTCTATGTGAACAAAGGAATAAATATGGTGACAAAAATTATGCGGAACGGACAATGCGGATGCGGTTGATGCGGCGGGCCTCGGCCGAGAGGACCGTGAAGGTGAGGTTTTTGTATTCGAAGGTCTCACCCGCCTTGGGGATATAACCCAGCTGGGTGAAGACAAAGCCACCGACCGTGTCGTAGTCTTCGTCCTCGGGCAGATCGATTTCGAATTCGTCGTTGAGGTCGTCCACATAGGTGCGGGCGTCGAGTTCGAAGGTGTTGGGATCGATCTCGGTGATGGATTCGGATTCGGTCTTTTCGTATTCGTCCTGGATCTCGCCCACGAGTTCTTCCAGGATGTCTTCCATGGTCACGATGCCGGCGGTACCACCGTATTCATCCAAGACCACGGCGACGTGCAGCTTCTGGGCCTGGAACTCGTGGAGTAGAGCGCGGAGTGACTTACTCTCGGGTACAAAGAACGGGGGCCTGAGCCTATCATGCAAATTGAACTGCTTGGGATCCTGTCCGATCTCGCCCAGTAGATCCTTGGCATAGACAAAGCCGATGATGTTGTCGATATTCTCTTCGTAGACGGGCAGACGAGAGTGACCGGCCTCGGTAACGATCTTGAGCACGGCTTGCAGGTCGCAGGTCGACTCCACAGCCACCAGGTCGGTCCGTGGGGTCATGATCTCGTCGGCCGTACTCTCGCTGAGTTCGAGCACGTTCTCGATCATCTCCTGCTCTTCCTCGTCCACGGCCCCATCCATGCGGTGCTGTTCGAGTTCGGTAAGGAATTCTTCGTGACGCTCCTCCAACTGTTCCTCGGGGGTGCTCTCAGCCACGCCGATCAAGCGGCGGACAACACCATCGTACCAGCCCTGGAGATAAAAAATCGGGGCCGCTACCCAAGCCAGGGCCATTAACAGTTTATAGGACCGACAAAAAACCTCTTCCCCGGCATACTTGGACCAGGCATGCGGAATGGCCAGACTGAAAATAGAGGAAGCCAGAATGGTGGAGATCAAGGCCAGACCGTAACCCCAGACCATACGATCGGGCAACAGGACATTGAACAGGGCCAGAAAGAGGACCAACGTGGTGATCTGACAGATCTGACGATACCAACCGACGGTCAGGATGAGTTTTTCGAGGTTGTCAGCCAGGCCGTCAAGCCATTGATCCACACCGTTGCGGTGGAAAGTCAGCTTGAACGCCTCTTGCAGACGGGCGCGAGAAAACGAACGCAAGGTGATGATATTGACGGAAAAAAACAGCGTTGCAACGAGAAAAACAAAGATCAAGACAACAGCCAAACCTAAATGGCCCACCGATAAAACCCTTTCAAAGACATCACGACCGCCCCTACGTCGAGGCTGATCTAATTTTCCCTGCTATTATATACGGTTCCGTATCCAAAACACTCCAAAATTTCATCTTCCAGCCGATGCATTTTTTGGGCCTCGCCCTCGGTCAGGTCGTCATAGCCGATATTATGTAGCAGGCCATGAACCACATAGAGGGCCAATTCAGCCTCGGGGCTATGCCCCCGCCGGGACGCCTCACGTACGGCTAATTGAGCATTGACGATGACTTCAAAGGAAAATCCCGGCTCGTCTTCATCGCTCAGATCGAAACTGAAGCAGTCCGTGGTCGTTTCCAATTCCATGTAACGGCGATTCAATGCCATGATCTGCTCGTCACCCAGCAGGGATAGGCTGACCACACCTTCAGTCCGCTCGAAACGCTCGCAAACCCGACGGATCAACTGCATGATCCGCTGCGAATCAACTTCAATCTCGTTAAAGTCCTGACACAGTTCAATGGTGATCATCAACGACCTTACTGGGAGTTCTTCTTTTCGGATTTATCACCCTGCTGGGGCTCGTCTGCGGCCTCGGGATAGGCAATGCGGCCATGATAATGGGCGGCGATGGTCTTGCCCATGGCGGTCTGCACCAGGCTCAGTTCCCGCAGCGTGATGTCACATTCGTCGAACTGACCGTCCTGCAGCCGTTTCATCATGATATTGTGAATCACGGTCTCAACTTTGGATAGAGAAACGTCTTCCAGCGACCGCACCGCACTCTCCACGGCATCGGCAATCATCAGGATGGCGGCCTCCTTGGAACGAGGCTTGGGACCGGCATAACGAAACTCGCTTTCACGTGGCGGATGGGCATCCTTAGGCTTGTTACCGCTGGCCTCGGCCTCTTCATAGCGTTTCTTGGCGGCATGGTAGAACGGCGCCACCAAGGTGGTGCCGTGGTGACTCTCGATAAATTGACGAATCACGGCGGGCAGCTTGTATTCCTTGGCCATCTCGATCCCGTCCTTGACATGGCCGATGATGATCAATTGGCTCATGGTGGGCGAGAGGTCCGAGTGCTTGCTCTCGTCGCCCATTTCGTTCTCGGTGAAATACTTGGGTTTATTGATCTTACCGATATCGTGGTAATAGGCCCCCACCCGGGCCAACAGGCCATTGGCATCAATGGCCTCGGCACCCGCCTCGGCAATGGTCCCGATCATCAGGCTATGGCTGAAGGTCCCGGGGGCCTCCATGGCCAGTTTCTTGAGTAGGGGTTGGTTGGCGTCACTGTAGTCCAACAGGGTCATGCTCACGGCAATGCGGAAGGACTGTTCGATCAAGGGCAACAGTTCATTGACCAGTGGCCCCATGATCAGGGCGGCAAGGGCATGCCAACCGGCGGTCTTAAATAGATCCTGCCAGACGACAGTAGAGTCCGCGTCACGGGTTAAGAGTCCAACGCTCAAGGCGCAGATAAAGACCACCGCTCCAGCCAAAGCCCCGACCTGGAGGAGTTTGATACGTTTGCGAATTTCCTTGAGGGAAAAGCTACAGACCATGACCCCACTAGCCAGAACCACATAAAGCTCCAATCCACACAACTGAGGCCAGCGGTAATTCTCCAGGGTACTCAATCCCAGGCAGGCGAACAGGCCGTAGACCAGGCCCGCATCCAAGGCAAAACGACGGTCGTAGGCAATGGCCACAATAATACTCAGTAAGACAGCGGTGCCCGTTGCCCAAGCCGATCCCATGGTTCCGGAATGGGTGGACAATGCCCCAATCTTGGCCAAAAGCAACAGACTAAGAGAAATCCCGCCCAGAATCATGGCCCGGGCGTGGTTGCGAATCAGGCGACTTTGATAATGAAAGACGTAAAAAGCGATCCCTACGTAAAGCAGAAGATTCACCAGGCTCAAACCCAGGAAAGTCCGAAAACATCCCTCCAATAAAAGATCGAAGCCCAGGATCAAACCACTGACAGCCATGGTGATCGCCCAAAGCATGGCCGAAGCGATCAGGTCTGTATCCAGATAGCTGGAAAAGCGATTGATCCGATCCGCAGCCATATTCTTGCGGAGGTGGGATCGTCTGGGATTGGTCTTTTTAAACAGGCTCATAGCATTAGCTTTGATGTCGGCATTTACCGGTCCCTGCTAAAACAAGGTTATTGCCCATTTCCCTGCTGACGCCGGCCATAGGCCTGCACAATACTCTGGACCAATTGATGCCGTACAATATCGTCACCGCTCAAATTCACCATACCGATACCTTCGATACCCTTGAGGGTAGTGACCGCATCCATCAGCCCACAGGTCTGCTTGGAGTCCAGGTCGGTCTGGGTTACGTCGCCAGTGATGATCATCTTGGAGCCATGACCCAGGCGTGTCAAGACCATAAGCATCTGCATGGCCGAGGTGTTCTGGGCCTCGTCACAGATCACCACGGACTGGTTGAAGGTCCGCCCCCGCATAAAGGCCAGAGGAATCACCTCGATGATATCCAAATCCAGGAACTTACGCATCTGGGCGAAGTCCATCATGTCTTCCAGGGCGTCGAAGAGCGGACGCAGATAGGGATTGACCTTGGCAGCCAGATCACCGGGCAGAAAGCCCAGCTTCTCACCGGCCTCGACCGCGGGGCGGGCCAGGATAATGCGCCGGATGAGCTTGCGTTTGAGCATGGAGACGGCCATGGCCACGGCTAGATAGGTCTTGCCCGAACCTGCCGGGCCCATGCAGAAGGTCACGTCATGCTTGAGCATGGTCTCGATATAGTATTGCTGTCCACCGGTTGAGGGCCGCACCAGACGTCTGCCGGAAAAGACTGGGAGCCCTCCCTTGGCATCCATGGCAGGGGCTGCTTGCTGTCCCCCCAGGGCACTGCGTACATCAGCGAGGCTGAGATTACCCTCATCCTGCAAGAGCACCTGCAACCTCTCCAGGGTTGAGCAGGCCAGTTCAACCTTGGCCTCCTCGCCTATGATGGTCAGGACCGAATCACGGGCAACGATGCGCACCCCCAGGGTCTGTTTGATATGACGTAAAAAGCTATCGGCCGGACCAAAAAGCCCCACCTGTTGTTCGACTGGAATGTTGATTTCAAAGGTCGCTTCCATTACCACCCCCTGAATTAACCCACAATACAGGAATGAATCCAAAAAAAGCTGTACACAAACGGGGCCGCAAACACGGGTGAATCCAATACGTCCAACACCCCACCAAAGCCGGGGACAGAGGCGGCGGAGTCCTTCGCCTGGGCGTCCCGTTTGAACATCGATTCGGTGAGGTCCCCCAATTGGCCCACGACAGCAAAGATCATCCCAAACAGGATCCCCACCGGCCAGGACATCAAGCCCGTGGTTAGGGCAAAAACCACTGCCACAACACTGGCAAAGGCCATGGCACCGCCAAGTCCCTCCCAGGTCTTGCCTGGACTAACGCGCGGTGCGAACTTGTGTTTCCCAATCAAGCGGCCCACGGTAAAGGCACCAATATCCGAGGCCTTGATCACGGCCACGAACATCAACAGGGCCCACAAACCGTACTCGATACGAATCGCCAGACCAAACGATCCCATGATCCCTAGGTACATCAACGCCAGGCACCCCGCCCCACACTGGGTCATGATCTGGTCAAATCCCGCTGTACAGTACTGATAAATCAATAAAGCCGCAAAGCTAGCCACCAAGGTCAATGATAGGTATAGTCCCAGGGACACCCCGAAAGAGGCATGCCAGAACCAACTGGTCACCAGGGCCACCGCCCCAGCCGTCGCCACGGGCACGGCCAGCTTAATCCCGCGCAACCGGGCCAGGGCTCCGAATTCACGCACAGCCTCGATCACGATCAGGGCCACCAAAATCGTCAGAATCACGGCCTGGCGTGGGGAATCATCGGTAGGATCCAAGTTTATCGAGCCATCCCACCAGCCGTCCAGTACCACCAACGCCGCAAAGAAGCTCGCCATCAAAAAGCCAAAGATCAATCGTTGTCTGAGCATAAAGTTCTGTTTATTCCTTCATTCAATCGCTCCCACTCAATCGGGTAGCCAAGCTGTCTAAGTATAGTGAATGTGGTAACTAAGGCAAGACCAGACTCGGACGACCTGACTCGAAAACAGTTGCAATGCCCGAAATGGGCCGTTAGACTGCTTTTCGACGCTGTTAACGGCCAGTGCTGATGAGAAAAACCTATGGGTAAACTCGAAACAGGACAACCAGATGGGAGCCGGGACGAACTCAGTGCCGAGGTCGAGGTCTATGTCAAGGCCTTGAGCCCTGAGCATCGTATGCTCGTCATCTTGAAATCCCAGCTCTACGGGGGCCGCTGGGAACCCATGCTCGATGACCTCAAAAACCGCCTGGCTGGCAAGCCCTACATCTTCAAGCTGGTCAACCGCATCAATGACGACATCGAGCGGATCGAAGCCATGCAGCAATTCGAGCAGGACCATCAAGTCGATCTAGCAGATTTCGTCGAGCTATAACCAGCCCTGTTAAAACAGGCAATTTTTATCACCTGCCAGTACAACAAATCAGAGACAAAGAACGATTAATTACTGAGATTACCTGGTTATCATAGACAACCGACCTCTACGCGTATAAACTATGCCCGATAAGATGGTGCAAAGGAGTGCATCACAAGCCTTTGAACCGGCTTTGAGGCTGGCATCAATTTTTGGTACAGCCCACGATGACTCACGATGAGTCGCAGGCCGGGGCCTGAGGTTCTTTCCGAAAAGAACCGATTAATCAACCACTATTGGAGATGAAGGACAAATGGACGTTAAAATCAAAACTGCCTTGATTAGCGTGTCGGACAAAACCGGCGTGGTCGAGTTTGCCCAGGCCCTGAGCCAGATGCAAGTCAAGATCATCAGCACTGGCGGTACGGCCAAAACCCTCAGCGATGCAGGCATCCCGGTCGTGGGGATCGAGTCGGTCACGGGCTTCCCGGAAATGATGGATGGTCGGGTCAAAACCCTGCACCCTAAGATTCACGGTGGCCTGTTGGGCATGCGTCACAATCCCGGCCATGCCGCGGCCATGAAGGAACACGAGATCGAGCCCATCGACCTGGTCTGTGTGAACCTCTACCCCTTCGAGCAGACGGTGGCCAAGCCCGACTGCAGCCTGGAAGACGCCATCGAGAATATCGACATCGGTGGCCCCAGCATGCTCCGTTCGGCCGCCAAGAACCATAAATACGTCACCGTGGTCACCCACGCCAGCCAATATGACAAGGTCCTCACCCAGATGCAACAAAACGGCGGGGCCGTCAGCGAAGAGGTCCGCACCGATCTGGCCCGCGTAGCCTTTGGCCTGACCGCCTCCTACGACGCAGCCATCTCGCGCTACCTCAACGCCAAGGCCGGCATCGACTACCCCGAACGCATCAGCCTGCCCCTGGCTCAAGAGGGTGTGCTCCGCTATGGCGAGAACCCGCACCAATCCGGAGCCTTCTACAAGATCGCCTCGGCCGTGGAGACCTCCGTCAGCAGTGGCGAGCTGTTACCCGGCGGCACGCCCATCAGCTTCAACAACCTGCTCGACACCAACGCCGCCTTTGAACTGGTCAAGGAATTCGACGAACCCGCCGTGGTCATCGTCAAACACCTCAACCCCTGCGGCTGTGCCGTGGACGAGGACATCCGCGTGGCCTATCGCAAGGCCTACGAGGGTGACGTCGTCAGCGCCTTTGGCGGCATCATCGCCCTGAACCGCAAGGTGGACGAGGAACTGGCCCGCACCATTATGGAATCCTACAGCCGTTACGGTAAGGCCCTGGGTGCCAGCGGCTTCTTTGCCGAGGTCATCATTGCTCCGTCCTTTGAAGAGAACGCCCTTGAGATCATCCGCACGCTCAAGTCCTGGGGCGATCGCGTGCGTCTGATCCAGACCGGCCCGATCGACAAGACCCGCATCGATAGCAACGAATACGACGTGCGCTGCGTGGTCGGCGGCATGCTGCTGCAAAAACGCGACCTGGTCGGTTGGGAACCGGATCAGCTGACCTACCCCACCAAGGTCAAGCCCACCCCCGAACAATTGGAAGACCTGCGTGTGGCCTGGCTGGCCGCCAAGCACACCAAGAGCAACACCATCGTCCTGGTCAAGGGCAAACGCGTAGTCGGAACCGGTGCCGGTCAGATGAACCGCGTCGAGTCCGGTCTGATCGCCTTCAAGCAAGCCGGCGAAGAATCCAAGGGCTCGGTCATGGGGTCGGATGCCTTCTTCCCCTTCCCGGACAATGTCGAAAACGCCGCCAAGGCCGGCATCGCCGCCATCGTTCAACCCGGTGGTTCCAAGAACGATGACAAGGTTATCGCCGCCGCCGACGAAGCCGGCATCGCCATGGTCTTCACCGGTAAGCGTCACTTCAAGCACTAAACGATAACACACAAGAGACAAGCATTAAACACAAGAAGAGCCCTGCGTGTTAAACAACGCAGGGCTCTTCTTGTTAAATCCAATCAAACTTCACATCCTCTTTCTTCTAATTAGGGACAGTCACCTTTAAAAGAATTAAGGGATCCTCTAAAAATTGCTTTTGCAACAAGGACGAGCGAATTTTCATCTGGCAAGGCGGAAGGTTCAAATGGGCCGGAGTCGATGCTATTCATCATCGAGGACCCATTTTTGCCTGACAACGCAGCCAGATGGTAATGCAGCCGTTCGTAGTCAAAATGAATTTTAGAGGTTCCCTTTATATAGAATGAGTCCAAAAGTGCTTGTGAAGGAGGTGGAAAGATCTTAAGTGATCAATGTTATGTAAGTAACGACCGTGTAGAGGTGATTTGCTTGAGGATGGGTGGGATGGATTGGATGAATCTATAAAGTTGGACTAGACACGGGTTGTTATAGTGGGTGGTTTGTCTATAGACACTGGATTTCAGAGGTTGCTCAACGCCTAAAACGCGATAGCCGTCGAGCGTTGTTCCCGTAGGGATAGGTGCGGGGCCTCCGGGTGACTGATCGGATGTTGACGTTGGGAATAAACACCACGCTGTCGTAGTCGGTCGATGTGTTGACGCACAAAGCCTTCGCTGCCAATGACTACCCCATCGACAAAGTAACGCAGCCTTCTTCTATAGGCTCCGTTGACCTTGAAACCGCGTGTCTCTTCCTCCTGGATGATCCGTTGAGGGATCGCCGCTTGCCCCGCTTTGGTGGGAACGGCTCCCCGGTAGTACAACAGGCAACGATACTCAGTCAAGGCTCGTTTGGAGGTCTTGTCGAACAACTGCGTCAAAGGCATCAACCAGTCGCCTTGCCCCAATTCACGCAGGTATAGCGAACCCCCTTTCCATTCTTCCGGGCGTTCCACCAAGCCGGCTCTAACCTCATTAAGCTCTACATAGAGCATGGCATCCAGTAAGGCCTGATGATTCTCCAGTAGGGTGCTTTTAAACCGTTCAGCCCAAAACCGTCCAAAACGGCCATAGGTCTTGTTGTAGAAGCGACCAAAGGCTGACTGCAGATTCCGCATAAACTCAGAGACGTCGAACAGTCGTTCCTGCAGACGGTCCCATTTGACTTGGGGCCATTGATCGATCTCACCTTCGGAACCGGGATACAGACATAAAGCCCGTTCTTTGAGTTCCTCCGGAGTCAAGGAGCGATAGGCCTCGAATTGGATCACCACATGATAATGCGACCCCATGATCTGAAATGCCGCCACCTGGCAACAGTAGCCGTTGGCATAGTGCTTGAGCAGTTCGATCAATCTCTTGCGACACAGGGGCCTGGCCAGTGGATACTCCCCCTGCGAACCACAGACCCGACCATACACATGATACGCCGCTGCCTCACCCTCCATCTTGACACGAGCCATTCTAGCCATGACGCCTCCTAAATCCATAGATTCACAAATCCATTAAACGTCATCAAGGAAATCCTATCTCGGTGCAAGGTTCCTTTTAAGACCAACCGGCCAATCTGTCAACCCCGTTTCCTAAGAAAGTGAGTGTCCCTTACTAATTCCCTTACTAATTCCCTTACTAATTCCCTTACTAATTCCCTTACTAATTCCACGTACTCGTAATCAGCGAAGCGGTAATCGTAATCGTTTTTTTATCCGTTCAGTTCGGGATGAATCACCTTCAAGTCATTTTTGTCAGCATTGACACAATGCGACTCAGCAATTTCTTTCCTTCTTGTAATTCAGAATCGTCTATGGCCTTGCCAATTAATAGGATGTCAAGAATTGAAGCACACTCCATTGCGGAACCGCGAGCAATGTAAAAAAAAAGTCGCCGGTCACCGGTAGAGCATTTAGCATTTCCTTCTGCAATGTTTTGCGGAATAGATTGAGAGGCTCGTAGTAGTTGGTCACGTGCAAAACGATTCTGTCCCTTAAGCTTAAACGCGATTTTATAGACCCAGGCTACAAATTCTATGGCCTTTTGGTAAACATCAAGTTTTTCGTGGTCGAATTTAATAGTAGGCATTGTTTTCGATTACGATTACGAGTACCGTTCGTTGCACTCACTGATTACGATTACGAACTATTATGCCCGTAAGTATCCCAATGCGCCCAAACAATGGAACTGGCAATACGTCTTCCCTGCAGACTATCCTTCTAAAGACCCTCGTACTGGTGTTGTCCGCAGGCATCATGTTTACATGGGGACAGTCAATCGGGCCATTTCGAGTGCTACTAACTTGGCTGGGATCCGCAAAAAAATCACGGCTCATGTCTTTCGTCATTCATTTGCAACTCATTTATTAGAGTCAGGGACACCCATCCATGTGGTTCAGGAATTACTGGGCCATAAGAGTATCGAGACGACCAAAATCTACCTACATTGTCTCAATGCCCCCGGTGAGATGGTTAAAAGTCCTTTGGATCGACTGTGAGTTTGGTTGTTGGTTTCTAGTTTCTGGTTATTGGCTAGTGGTTTGCCTTCGGCAGGCTTTATTTTGAATAGACCTCTCCACTGCGGTCGAGGTGACAGACAGGTCTTTCGTATATCGTAATCGTAATCAGCGCAGCGGTAATCGTAATCGGCTTCTAAAAGTGTGATCGAGGATTCGATTACGATTACGAGTACCGTTCGTTACACTCACTGATTACGATTACAAACGAGAGGAGCCGCCCCTACGTTTGCTGCGCAAACTCCGTCCCGGTCGGTGGTATACCGATTTCGGGCGATGATTCGATATTACTGGGCACGAACTTAGGACGCGGGAAGGGAAGAAGTGTTGCGATGAAAAGTGGGACATTGACTCGTCCCCTCTCTCGTGTCTGTTCGTGTTTTTTGATAACCATCTATCAATCCTCAAGATAGCATTGATTATGGTCGATTTGATGATCACTGTCAACACCCCCCGACTGTAAGGGCCCGCAACCCTATTGAGTTGCTGATGTGCCCGCCCCTACCATTGAATACTGAGACAATATTCACCCCTTGAAGTGCCCCACTTGAGCAGGTATCATCACTCCATGAGCGCAACATCTTTAATTCCAGTCTGTGGTAGAAATTCTGCTATTGACGGATAGACAATCAAAGGAAGGGGCGTAATGCACTCATTCCATCTCGATCGTTCAGATTTTTGGATTGTAACTGCCATCGTCGTTATGACCGGTCTCAGCCCCGTTTTTGCGGTTGACCTGCCCTCCCAAACACAGGTCCAGTATCTCTCTGGTACTGACAAGGACCACCGCGTGGATTGGGAGTTTTATTGCACGGACGGACGCCATAGCGAAGTTTGGACCACGATCCCGGTGCCGTCCTGTTGGGAGACCGAAGGCTTTGGCACCTTTAACTATGGACGCGATTTGAACAAGGACGACCTGTTTTATGACCGTGCCCAAGAACAAGGCCTTTATAAACACAGCTTCACTGTCCCCCAGGACTGGCAGGGTTGGCAGGTGGACCTTGTCTTTGAAGGGGTGTTTACCGACACCGAGGTCAAGATCAATGGCCAATTGGCCGGTCCCATCCACCAAGGGGGCTTCTACCGCTTCCGCTATGACATCAGTAAGTTGCTGACTTACGAAGGTGAGAACCGGCTCGAGGTCAAGGTCAGTAAGAAGTCCAGCGACGACACCGTCAATGGAGCCGAACGGGCAGGTGACTATTGGATCTTTGGCGGAATCTATCGCCCGGTCTATCTGGAGGCCAAACCGGTTGAGCACATTGAGCAGTGCGCCATCACAGCCGAAGCGGACGGATCATTCATGTTGACCGCGGATCTAATAGGTATCCAACAGGCCGATCAACTGCGTGTCACTGTGGTCGATGCCCAGGGACAACTCATGGCCGATCCACTGACGACAACCCTGAAAGCAGGACAGCAATCGGCTACAGTCAAAACGCAAGTCGCCCACCCACAAACCTGGAGTGCCGAATCGCCCTATCTCTATGAGGCCCGCATCGAACTGATGCAGGGGAATCGTGTCCTGCACAGCGAGAGCGAACGCTTTGGCTTCCGTACGGTGGAGATCCGTCCGGGCGAAGGGATCTTCATCAATGGCCACCGAATAATGTTCAAGGGCTCCAATCGGCATGTGTTCTGGCCCGACACCGGGCGTACGGTCAGCCGTACGGTTGATGAGCTGGATGTCGGCCTGTTCAAGGATATGAACATGAATGCGGTACGTACGTCTCACTATCCGCCGGACGAGTCCTTTATCGAGGTCTGCGACGAACAGGGGCTCTACGTGCTGGAGGAACTGGCCGGTTGGCACTGGGCCTACTCCGATGACATCGGTAAGAAACTGGTGCAGCAGATGGTCGAGCGCGATCGCAACCATCCCTCGGTCATCTTCTGGCTCAATGGCAACGAGGGTGGTACGAACATGAACCTCAATGCCGAGTTCACCCGGCACGATCCTCAAGCCCGCCCCGTTCTGGTCCCCGGCGAGCAGCGGACCTGGATTCATAACCACGTGATCACCAAGCACTACCCCAAGTACTTCGAGTTGGTCGATCTGCTGGAACGACCAGACGAGGTCCTACAGCAAAAGTATGCCAAAGGCAACAAGCTGGATGAGTTGAAGGCCATGAACCTGCCCAATGAGGGACAAGGGGCCATCATCATGCCCACGGAAATGCTGCACGGCCTCTACGACGGAGGTCATGGCTCGGGCCTGGAGGATTTCTGGCAGGTGATGCGTAGCCACCCGACCTCGGCTGGTGGCTTCACCTGGGCCTATGCGGATGAAGCGATTCGCCGTCCCGACCGCCAGGGCATGATCGATCCGCACATGACCGATGCCCCGGACGGCATTGTCGGGCCCTACCGCCAGAAGGAGGCTTCTTTTTATGCCATCAAGGAGATCTGGTCACCGATCCACATCGCCATGCAATCCCTGCCCGAGGACTTCGACGGCTGCATCGAGATGGAAAACCGTTACGACATGACAAACCTGGATCGTGTTGGGTTTACCTGGCAACTGGTGGATTGGACCGGCCCCTTGGCACAGACGGGCGAACAACATGTCGCGGCCACCGGCCAGGTAAAAGGGCCTCAAACGGCACCCGGCCAGATCAGTACCTTATCATTGCCACTCCCTCAAGATTGGCAGTCCCATCATGGCCTCACTCTGGTGGCCACTGACTGGACCGGACGTGAGGTGATGACCTGGGTATGGCCAATACGCTCATGCCAAACCTGGGCCCAGGAGGTCGTTCACATGGACGGCCCCCAGGCCGTGCAGTATCGTCAGGACCAATGGCGAGGAGAGGAACCCTCTTACCACATGCTGGAGTGCCAGAGTCTACTGGTCATGATCGATCCCAACACGGGCTATTTGGCACAAGTGCGACGTGAACGCAAGGGCCTGGGTAAGCTCCGAGAGATTTCATTCAACAACGGACCGATGTTAGTAGGTGGTGACAATGGCAACGTCACTACTATCACGCATCACCCCCAAGGTGAAGGTCACACAATCCAGATCGACTATGCCGGTGGAAACATGAAGATGGTTCAATGGACCTTGTATCCCAGTGGATGGTTGGAACTGGTCTACGATTACCATCAAGAAGGTCACGTCGATTATCTGGGGGCGAGTTTCAGTTTGCCCGAACGTCACATTTATGGAGTCCGTTGGCTCGGTGATGGGCCCTCGCGTGTTTGGAAGAACCGTCTGGCCGGGGTTCGGTTCGGCCTTTGGGAAAAGGGCCACAACACGGCCATGACCGGGCATGCCCCCTGGCAGTATCCGGAATTCCGGGGTTATCATGGTGACGCTTTCTGGGCCACCTTTGAAACCAGTAAGGGGCGTATATCGGTCATCGATCCACAGGGTACCCTGAACTTGCGTCTCTACACGCCAGACTATCTGCCCGAAGAAATGGTGCAGGCCCCCTTCCCCGCCGGTGACATCTCGTTTATGGATCTGATTCCGCCCATTGGCCAGAAGTTCGATCCGGCCTATTGGCCTGACAGTGAGTTCACCCAACGATACGGCGGTGACCAATGCCAACCCTTTGAAGGCGTCTTTGGTCCCCAAAGTGCCCGCCCCCTGGCAACGGGTGATTACTCGCGCAGGCTTTATTTCTTTTTCGGTGTGGAATAACTCTTAACTCAACCAGGAGCTTGATATGCAATTCGTAAAGGTCGCCAAGGTCACGGATTTCGAAACCATCACCATTAAATCCTTCTCCATGCTTGGCAGGAAGGTGGGTGTCATCAAACGTCCGGACGGCAGTTTCTATGCCATCGAAGTGGGCTGCAAACACCAGGGCGCCGACCTGACCAACGGCACCATCAAAAACGGAATCGCCACCTGCCCCCGTCATGGCTGGCAGTATGACCTGGAAACGGGCGAATGCCTCAACGAAAACTCGTCCAACCTACGCAAGCACGACCTCAAGATCGAAGACGGGATGATCCTGGTCTCATTGCACCCCATGCGATAAACCAAAGGCGTCTCACAAGACGCCCTGCAGTGTCAGTAAAATGAAAGAGGCCTGTGATGCAATCAACACAGGCCTCTTTTTATCACTTAAATTCAAACCCAACGAACTAGCGAGCACCGGCGAGGTAACGAACCTCTTCCATGCTCAAGGGACGACTGTAGATGGAGAATTCATCCAGCAGGCCGTCATAGTAGCCGTCTCCATCCCATTGGGAACGACCCAACCAGTTGTTACTGGTGGCTCCTACATCCTGGGGCAGGGTGTCGGTGACGTCGGTACCGGCCAGGATACCATCGACATAGAGATTCAGGGTCATATCGTCGATGACCACGGCCAGATGGTGCCAACCATCAGAGAGGGCGTCGCCGGCAGCCACGTCCTGCTCGACGCCGCTGGCACTGGTCGATGAGAGGATACCGAATTCCGGAGGATCGGCGGTGGCGGCCCGAGGCGTCAGGAAGAGATAATCGGTAGTCCCGTTCCCAAAATCAAAGACACGTTGCCAGTTGACGGTACTATCCTCGGTGAGGCTCACCCAGGCCGAGAAGGTACAATCGGACAATCCGGCCATCAAGTTACCGACCGACTCAGGGGCCACGACATAACCATCGACGCCGTCCAGAGAGATCGCATCGCCCAGGTCCAGGTTACCTTCTTGCAAGCTCTCGCTATAGAACAGGGTATAGGGAGCGGAGGCGTCCCAGCCATGGGTGGAACTGTCGTCCAGGTTCTTTTCGAAGCTGTAGAGTAGTTCCAGGTCCGTGGTTCCCGGATCCTGGGCCTGATCACTGCCCACGACTGGAGCCTGACGATAGAGGATGATGTCGTCAAAGTAGAGCAGACCCTTGGCATCTTCATCAGCGACTCCCAGGACCAGGCTGTCCACCTGGGTCAGGTCGGTGCTCACGGTGCTCAGGTCAATGATCCACTGACTCCAGATGCCGCTATTGAGGACCACATCATTGACAATACGCTTGCCATTGATTTCGAGGAACAGTTCGCCCCCTTCGTTGTCACGCTCACCCAGGAAGAAGAGACTGAGCTGCCCAATACCACCGACGGTCCAGTCTTGACCGCCCAGGTCCAATTCGGCCCAGGCCTCTTGTTCGCCTCGGGTGTTGTCATAGTAATAGGGCATAGACTGCGAACCGGCAAAGACGGTTTCCAGTTCGGCAAAGACGGGATCATTGTGACCGACTTGAGAGCCGTTGTCATTATCCGTACCATAGCCATCTTGCCAGGCGTCGAAGATCCGATCGTACTCGTTGTCACTGTAGGATTCCATGTCGTCGATCACAATACAGTCCGGGGTGGAGAAGCTCCAGAGAGCACCCGGCACGATGATGTCATCATGCACTGCATCCACGGCCCAGCTGTAGGTACGATCGAGTTCGATGTCACTCAGAGCCAATTCGTCACCGGCCACCGTATCCAACAGGGCGGCTTCGTCACGATTGGCCACGGCATTGCTATCCGTACTGAAATAGACCCGGTGTTCGACCGCGCCACGACCGGCCCGCCACTGCAAGACCTGATCCAGATCCACATCGATGGCGTCATTGGCCGGGGATGGAACGCGGGCATGCAACGGCATACCGGTAAACTGCACTTCACTGAGGCCGACAGATGTAATGCCGCTGGTGGCATAATTACTCAGGGCCGTGAAACGGACATACTGAGCCTTGAGCCCCCCTAGATCGAAGTGGTTGTTCAGGGTATAACCATCCTCACCCGTGCCTTGGGCAAAGACATTGACATCTTCGACCACAGACCAGGTCTCGGCATCCAAGGAGGTCTCGACCAAAACGTCCTGGATACTGTAACCCAGGGCATATTCATATTCACCGTTGTAGTTCCAGACCTTCAGATCGACCAGGCCATAGGGCTGGTCAAAGGCGAACCGAACCCAAGGTTGGGCGTCGGCAGAATCGGACGTCCACATCGCGTCGGCATCGTTGCTGTGGGCATCGCCGTTGAGGCCACTACCATTAACGAGATTATCCACAGGACGACTTTCCATCTCGACACTGGAAGCGGTCACTTCAGTGACTGTCAGGTCATAGGCCACGGGTTCGACCGTGAAACTCCAGGTACTGCCCGGATACACGGTGTCATCGCCGGGAGCATTGACCTCATCGACACGCCAGTAATAGGTCGTCCCCAACTCCAACCACGACTCGGGGGTGTAAACCGGATCGGTCAACTCGGCCACCAGGACTGCGGAGTCACCACTATCGACGGCATCGACATCCGTACTCAAATACACCTGATGGCTGACCGCATAATCGCCGGGGGTCCAGGACAACTCGGTGGCTTGATAGACATCGCTCTTTCCATCATCAGGACTGGGCAGGCTGGCATGCGTTCTGGGTCCGGTGACCCCGGTCACTTCCAGCGTGGGGCGATATTCTGCATCGGCTTCTTTGGTACCGTATGAGGTATATTTGGTGTTGCTATCGTTGAAGGCGATGATGAAGGTCGCCAGGCCGCCGTCATCCGCACGGGCCTGTAAAAAGGACACCAGATCGGGGCCGGACAGCGTACAGGTTCCGGCGTAATCACCGGGGACCACTTCAGTGACGTCAGCCCCTTGATCCGCATCCAGGTTGACGACACGGCCATCGCTGAGACTGGCGGCAAAGGAATAATCGATGTCCCATTCGTCACCTGCATCCGCAGCGGTGAGGGTGGCTTCATCCCAATCCTGATCCGTGTTCCCGCTGACATTCGCCAAACCGTACACGGCAAAACGAGCGTTGTTGACCAGGTCATGTTGTTTGTCGGAAACGGTATGCAGTGTCAACGTGGCTTCGGTAATCGTGGACATCTCCGACAGATCAAACCGCATATAACCCACAAAACTATAGCTGCCGCTGGCGCACCACATGTACGTATCCGCGCCGAAAGGACCGCGGCCGTCACGGAAATAGGTATCCGCGTCACTGTCGAGGGTGAGGGTGGCGGCCTGAACCGCCCAGACAAAACTCAGGACGATCAGCACAATCGCCCAATGAACTACTTTTTTGTACATACCTTGATTCCTTTATTACGTCATTAATGACTTACAACGATCCTTTTCCCATTTACATCGAACTGACATCCAAGTCAGCACCACAACTGGTTATGAAACAAGTTGTACACAGAATAAGACGTGCCCCGTCGAAACAGGGCACGTCTTTAAAGATCACACATCAAAAACTGGCAACCGATCAGTCCGCAGAACGAGTCAAACGAACCTCGTCAATCAAGACAATGCCGGTGCCGTTTGCAGACGAGCTGCCGTCACCGACACCCACGGCCATGGTCTTGACATCGGTCAGATCCAGACCGGCATTGTTCAAGGTGCTCAGCGGGATGTCCCATTGTTGCCAGGTTCCCGCTTGGGTGAGTTCCGCATTGTCATGCGTCACCTTGACGGTCTTATTGGAACCGTCGGTCACCTTGACATACATGGGATCGGCACTGTTGACCGGCATATCGGCACCCACGGCCAGGGCTTCCCAGTCACCGCTTACCGAACTACTGGTGACAATATCGGTGAATTCGGCCACGGTCGCGAGACCCGCTTCATGACTGCAGACCGCCAAGCCGATCGAAATCTTGGACACCATGGCCACGGTCACCGGATTCCCGGAAGCGGGGATCCAATTCGACACGGTCTCTTCCATGGAATAGTAGGCCGAGAAGGCACTGCCTACGCGTTCGAGTTTCAACCAAACCGGGGCGGTCACGGCCTTCTGTTCATCGCTGGCCGTCGAGGTATCACTGGCGCTATCGCCATCCGAAGAGGCGCGGTTCTGAATACGCAGACCGTTTTCCGGGCTGACATAGACCAAAACATTGGCAGAACCGGCATCATCTTCACTAGCACGAATCATGAGCCCGGCCTTGGCCCAGCCATTGGTGTTCTCCAGGCTGGCCACGCGGGCCACAATCGAACCATCGCCATTGAGGTTTTTGTAAACATAGCGAAATTCATCGGCTGAGCCATAGATATCGGCACCGGCTCCACTGACGATCAGGTGGTCATCCGCAACCTCAACCATGTCGGCAGGATTGCCCTTGACGAAGAGCGTCAGGTTGTCCGGACTCCCCACAGTCCAATCACTGGCCAACAGATTATCCTTGGCTTTTGCTTCGGAATAGTAGGGAGATTCCGTGTTGTTATATTCGAACGGCATGGACTGGATCCCGGCATAGGTAGACGAGGTCTCGGCACAGGAACCATTGTCATCAGGCGGCCAATAACCTACGTAGCAAGAAGGACTACTGCCATTACCACCAAAGGCCGAAATGTCACATTCCTCATGATCATCGTAACCATATCCATCCAACCAGTAATAGAAGATACGGGTACATTCTCTGGTATAGGAATCAAAATCTTCCAGGTTCAGATACTCCGGCGTGGTAAAGCTCCAGAGATCGCCACTGACCACATCGGCCTCGAAAATGGCATCCACCGCCCAATAGTAGTTGGTATCGTACACCAGGCCATCGACTGACAATTCGTCACCCACGATGGTATCGACCAGCGTCGAGGCATCGCGTGCGGCCACCAGATTGGCATCGGCACCCAGATAGATTTGATGTTCGATAGCGCCACGCCCAGCCCGCCAGGCCAGATCCGGCTCGACATCCACGTCAGTGGCCTCGTCAACCGGGGCAATCACGCGAGCAAAGGTCGGAGCATAGGTGAACTGTACCTCACTGAGACTGACGTTATTGGAATCGGCGGTAAAGTTGTCCAACGCAGTCAGACGCACATATTGAGCCTTCAGTCCATTGAGCTCAAACGTGTTATTCAGGACATAGCCATCAAAGCCGCTACCTGGTGCAAACTCCGTGATCTCTTCGACCTCGGTCCAAGTGTCGGCATCCAAGGAGGTCTCAACCAGAACATCCTTGACACCATACCCCAGAACGAACTCATATTGAACGTTACCGTTCCAGACCTTCATCTGAGACAGGTTATAGGCACGTCCCAAATCATACTGAATCCAAGGCGTCCCGTTATCGCCACTCGTCATCCACATATGGGTGCTCACGGTGTCATGCTTATCGTCGTTCAAACCACTACCATCGATAGTCTTCTCCGGTCCCTTGTCCTCAGACTCGGAACTGGAGGCTGTGGCAATGATATCCGTGATGGTGTAGAACTCCGGTTCCACAGTGAAGTTCCAGACCATACCGGGATAAACCTCACCACCAACTTCATCCACACGCCAATAGTAGGTTTCCCCAAACACTAAGCTCTCCGGTGTATAGACGGTCTCGGTCAGGCCTTCAGCCACCAAGGCCGCAGCGGCTCCTTCGTTGACGTCATCGAAATTCGTACTCATATACAACGTATGCGTCTCGGCATCGGCGCCGGCTTTCCAGGTCAGATCCGTGGCACTGTAGACATCGTCCAAACCGGTTGAAGGACTCGGTGCGCTGGCGCTGGTCAGTTCACCGCCAATCTCTCCGACCAACCAACTGCCTCCCAGAATATCGTCGCCATCAAGGAGATCGATCGTTCTGAGAATGGCATTGCCACCCTGGGGAGGGGCAAACATCAAGACCGCGATCCCTGTGGTATCGGCCGTGAGGAAGGCGGACAGCTCTTCACTGACATCCGTCTCCTCTCTCGTCCCCTTGCTGGGCCCGTCAAAGGTCAACAAGAGGTCGGTCAGCTCTTCCAGATTCAGTTCTACAGCGGCATTCTGGGCCAAATCATTGACAACACCCGGGGCCGTACTCCAGGAGGTACTTTCGGTCACGAGATCTTCATACTCCTCTAGAACACCGTAAACCTGGATATCACCGGTATCATGACCATAGTTGCTGATCTTGACATCACTGAACGTAACGCCCAGCTCTTTAACCTCACTGAGATCATAAACAGCAAATCCCACCCGGCGACGGCTATCGACATCTCGAATGTGCATGCCCGATCCAGAACTATCACTGGAGGTGGCACTCTGGCTACTGTCATTACCGATCATGATATCGAATGTGGGGATCAGTTCGAATTCCGTGGCCCACAAAGCAGGGCCCATACATAATCCCGCCACCACGGCGAGGATCAACAATGTGTTTCTTGACATGTTCTTAGTCCTCCTAATTTCAGTTAACCAGTATCGTTGATAACCACACATCTATTTTTTCACGGCCACAGACACCTGAGGCCGCCTTAGTCTTACGTTTGGGAAATAGTGTGATGAATACAGACAGCGTCTCTGTCAATACGATGACCGCCCTATCACCATGACAGGGGGCCAAAAACCTCCTTACCGTTTGAAATGATCCTTTTCACCCTTCAGATAATCCAGAGAAGGATCCTATAATACCATTTCAATGGTATGGAAATCGACCGGTCTCAGTCAAGGGCAATATTGCCCAGCTGCCCAGTTTCATTTTTTTTGTTGAGATTCTCGTTTTTCCGGCAATATCACCTTTCTTATAGGGCTACCAGTTGTCCCATTCGCCATGCGAATTTGCCGATTCAACCATCCTTTCTGCCATATCAATGAATGGCTTTTGTCGACAAGCACCCCTTAACTGCGCCAATCAAAACACTGGACCCCACTGACGCTGGGACCGTTAACATCCTCTCTCCCAGCCATCTGAGGTGAAATGATTTCGGGCCGTCCCATATTTGATTTCACAATAGGCCAGTGCTCCCGGTTAAAAAAAGAACCATAATTTATTGAAAAATCGAGGTATCGCAGGGGGTACACATTGACATCGTTAGACAGTTAGCCCCAACCTGATGATAACCGCAATATGGAGCAACTTGCATGAAATCACATTTCCTCCAGGTCTTAGGGTTGGGCCTACTGCTATTGATCCGCCCTGTTTTCGCCCAACGTCAAATCGAGGCCCTGGACCGTGGCCTGGTTGTGGTGCCCCAAAACAACGGTCAGGCACTGGTGAGTTGGCGTTTACTGGCCTCAGATCCGGATTCCGTGGCCTTTAACGTCTACCGGGATGATGTCAAACTCAACCGCGAGCCTATCTCCGACCGCACCAACTACCTCGATCCCAGTGCCTCGCCTACTCAGGAATACACCGTTCGCCCGGTGATGGATGGCAATGAACTCCCTGCCTCAATCCCGGCCAAGGCCTGGGGACAGCCCTACCTGAGTATCCCATTGCAGGTGACCGAGGGCTATCAGCCCAACGATGCCTCGGTCGGCGACCTCGACGGTGATGGCCAATATGAAATCGTCCTGCACCAGGCCGGTCGCAGCGCAGACAACTCCCGCCGTGGACTCACCAGCCCCCCCATCTTCGAGGCCTACGAACTGGATGGCACCCGCCTCTGGCAGATCCAATTGGGTACCAACATCCGTGAAGGGGCTCATTACACCCAATTCATGGTCTATGACCTCGATGGCGACGGCAAGGCCGAGTTTGCCTGCAAGACCGCCGACGGCACCATCGACGGCACCGGTCAGGTCATTGGCGATCCCAATGCCCATTGGGTGGACGAAACCGGCATGATCCTACGGGGCCCGGAATACCTGACCGTCTTCGACGGCCTCACGGGCCAGGCCCTGGCTACCACCGGTTATGTGCCCCAACGTCACCCCATTGCCGGCGACAACCCCACGGACGAGCAGATGATCGAGGTCTGGGGCGACGATCACGGCAATCGCATGGACCGCTACCTGGCCTGTGTGGCTTATCTGGACGGCCGACGGCCCAGTCTGGTGATGTGCCGCGGCTATTACACCGGCAAGGGACAACAAGGACAGACCGTAGGACGGACGGTCCTGGCGGCCTGGAACTGGCGGGATGGCCAACTAAGCCACGTCTGGACCTTCGATACCTATGGTCATCCAGAGTTGGATGATTACCGCGGTCAGGGCAACCATGCCCTCTCCGTGGCCGACATCGATGACGATGGCAAGGACGAGATCCTCTACGGGGCCATCGCCATCGACGATAACGGCACGGGCCTCTATACCAAAAACCTAAGCCACGGCGATGCCCAGCACACCTCGGACCTCAATCCCAACCGCCCCGGCCTGGAGACCTGGTCCATCCATGAAAATCCCCGTCATCCCTACGGGGCTGAGTTGAGCGACAGCCGCACCGGCGAGGTCCTCTGGGGTCTCGACCTGGGCGATACCGGTCGTGGCCTGGCCATGGACATCGATCCCCGCTACCCCGGGGCCGAATGCTGGACCAACAACAGCGACGGCCTCTACAGCATTACCGGCGAAAAGATCTCCGATGCCCACCCCAGTTCCTGCAATATGGGCATCTGGTGGGACGGCGATTTGTTACGGGAAATCCTGGACGGTGCCAGCAGTGGGGGCAGACCCCGCTGGCCTTGGGGGCCAGGACAGCGTCCCCAGGGAGAACGTCCCCCCTTCAATCCTAACCAAGACGGCCCCGGTGGACCCGAGCAACCCAGTCCTGGATTCGCTGAAAGGGGATCCCGGCTTGATCAACCCCGACCAGACCAACGTCCCAATGAGGCCCAACCTAGACCCCGTTTCCGCGGTTTCGGTGGCATGGGCCGTGTGGGTGTCATCGATAAGTGGGATTACCAAACCGGTACCACCCAACGGCTGGTTAACGGCGGCTTCTACAACTGTGTGGTCAACAATGGCTCCAAGTCCAATCCCTGCCTCTGTGCCGATATCCTGGGTGACTGGCGTGAGGAAGTCATCTGGCGTACCAACGACGGTAAGGAGCTGCGAATCTTCTCGACCTCCATCCCCACCGAACACCGTATCACCACCCTCATGCACGACCCGGTTTACAGATTGGGCATTGCATGGCAAAATGTGGGCTACAATCAACCGGCCCACACCCGCTTTTTCCTAGGGTACGGGATGTCGAAGTAATACGAATTGAACACTAAGGAAGGACTCATGCACATGAACACCTCATGGCGGCTAATGTTTGTTTTGATTATACTCACCCTGGGAGTCTCTGTCTGGGCGGACACCCCCACTCTGTTTATCGCCGGAGACTCCACCGCGAGTAATGGCGAAGAAAACGGTTGGGGCAGTCACCTCCAGAAATTCTTCGATCCCTGTCAATTGACCGTGGTCAACCGGGCCCGTGGGGGACGCAGCAGCCGTACCTTCATCAATGAGGGACTGTGGGACGGCATTGTCAACGACCTCAAGGCCGGTGACACGGTCATCATCCAGTTCGGTCACAACGACGCCGGGCCGATCAATGACAATCGCCGGGCCCGTGGCTCGATCCGCAGCCTGGGCGAGGAAACCGAGGAGATCGACAACCTGGTCACCGGTCAACATGAGGTCGTCCATACCTATGGTTGGTACCTGCGTAAGATGATTCAAGACACCCAGGACAAGGGGGCCACCCCCATCATCCTGAGCCTGACCGCCCGCAATGTCTGGCCTGATGGGAAGGTCGAACGCTCCGGTATCTTCAGCAACCTGGCCCAACAGGTCGCCGAACAGGCCCAGTTGGACTTTATCCCCATCCGCGAGATGGTGGCCGATCAGTACGAGATCCTCGGACCGCTACGGGTGCGTCAACTCTTTCCCAAGGACCATACCCATACCGGTCCCGACGGTGCCTTTCTCAACGCCGCCATCGTGGTCTCCGGCCTCAAGGCCCTGGACGACTGTCCCTTGGTGCAATCCCTCAACGAAGAAGGCCAACGCATCGCCCCCTACGCCTCCAACGTCATGGTCAAGCAGGTGGAGGAATGGATGACCGGCCCCTGGATGCCCGACGTCCAGCCCGTCTCGGACACCAATCAACCCACCCTGTTCGTGATCGGTGACTCGACCGTACGTAACGGACGCAAGGGTGACGGCTCCAACGGCCAATGGGGTTGGGGTGCCCCGATCGCGGACTATTTCGATCGCACCCGCATCAACGTGGAGAACCACGCCATGGGCGGCACCAGCACCCGCTCCTATCGCAGTATTGGCCTGTGGCAAAAGGTCGTCCAAAAGATCAAGCCCGGCGACTACGTGATCATGCAGTACGGCCACAACGATTCGAGTCCCATCAACGACGACCGTCGCGCCCGCGGCACGATTCGCAACAATAGCGACGACATCGAACTCATTGACAACATGCTCAGCGGCGAGTTCGAAGTAGTCCATTCCTATGGCTGGTACCTGCGCCAGTTCATTGCCGAAGCCCAGGCCCGCGGCGCCACCGCCCTGGTCTGTTCGTTGATTCCACGCAACAACTTCGATGAAAACGGCAAACTCCCTCGTGCCAGCGAAGACTGGGGTCTGTGGGCCAAGCAAGCCGCCGAGCAAGGAGGAGCCCACTTCATTGACTTGAATGAACGCATCGTGGTGCCCTTCGAACAGCTCGGTCCGGATTATGTCGGCCCGCTGTTCTACACCACCGCCGACCACACCCACACCTCGGCCGCCGGTGCCATGTTCAATGCCCAACGCGTGGTCGAGGGCATCGAAGACCTGACCGATTGCGATTTGAAGGACTACCTCATCGAGGTCAAACCGCAATAACAATGACCAAAATAATCATCATCTGGATCACAGTCACGATCGCAGGCTGCTCGGCACCACGAAAGGTCCAAGTGGAACAGCATCCCTGGAAACTGGCTCTGGATAAAAACGGTATTCAGGTCTACACCCGAAGCATCGAAGGGATCGAATTCTTGGAGTTTAAAGGGGTCACCCAGATCCCAACCTCCATCTCCAGTCTGGTGGCCTTAATCAGAGATACCGAAGCCACACCCCAATGGATCGCCAATTGCGCGGAAAGCAAAATCCTCAAACGGATCGATGACAACGAAACCTTGAGCTACTCCTTCAGCAAGGCCCCTTGGCCCATGAAAAATCGAGATGTCGTGATCCACACGCTAATCTCGATCGATCAAGACACGTCGATGGTGACAGTCATCGAGACAGGTAAACCCGACGCCATCGCCGAGCGAGAAAAAACAATCCGCGTGCAGCGTTTTGAAGGATTCTGGCGTTTCACACCCCAAAGTGATGGGCAAATCGAGGTTGTATATCAACTGCTCAGCGATCCCGGCGGAGGACTCCCTGCCTGGTTCATCAACAGTTCGGCTATTGCTCAACCCTATGAAACCTTGCGAGCCATGAAAGCCATAGTTCAGCAGAAAAAATACCAAAACGCCGCTCTCTCCGAGGTAGGTATCCCTCTGGATGCTAAACGTGCATTCCCTCCCATCCAATCCCAACCTGCCGGTCCTATTTCGCCTGGGGACCCATAATCTAACGGATCGCGACTGGAAGGAGCCTCTCAAGGAGGGTGAACCCCAGTAATCCACCTCCTAATGCTCAACCTCCCAACAGAGTCTAGCGTTAGGCTGTACGTTATTATGCTCATTCGAATTTGGGATTCAGCAAACAATCGAGTATAATCGATTCATTCGTGGTTAACGGGATCATTCGCATATGAAACACCGTATCATTATCTGGATCGCAGTTTTAATGGCAGGTTGCTCTGTTGCACAAGAGGTCCAGCCCGAGCCGCAACCTTGGAAACTGGCACAGGACAAAAACGGCATCCAGATCTATACCCGCCCCATCGAGGGTAATGATTTGATTGAATTCAAGGGAATCACCTTGATTGAGACCTCGATCACCAGTCTGTTGGCCCTGATCCGAGATGTCGAAGCCACCCCGCAATGGGTGGCCAACTGTACCACCAGCAAGGTCCTCGAACGGATCAACGACCATGAAACCGTGACCCTGTCCTTTAGTGATGCGCCCTGGCCGGTCATGGACCGCGAGGCCGTGGTCCATAATGTCATCACCATCGACCCCAACACCTCGGTGGTGACGGTCCGACAAACCGGTAAACCCGACTACATCGAAGCCAAGGAAAAGGTCATTCGCGTGCAACGTCTCGAGGGCTTCTGGCAGTTTACTCCCAAGCAAGAGGGACAGGTGGAAGTGGTGTATCAACTACTCAGTGATCCGTCTGGAGATCTCCCGGCCTGGCTGGTCAATAGCTCCATCATTTCGCAACCCTACGAAACCCTGCGGGATATGAAAAAAATCGTCCAACAGGACAAATACCAGCACGCCGATACCTCGCCAACCACTCCCCATCCATAAACTTTTCGTTTTCTATCCATCTTATCTGTAAGGAAGACTCCCCTTCTACGACTCATTGAATGGTTCGGCACGGATACACGACCAAACATTCGATATCAACCGACCGTACATACAAGCGTTGGTATCTAATTCAGAGAAAGGAAGGAATAAGATGGAAACAACAATCCGATGGACTCTTCTGATCGTATTCGTGGCAGCACCCGTGCAGGCGTCACTTTTGGTCGGACGCGTGGATGATTTTTCCGAAGGTCGAGTGGGAGAATGGCAAGGCGGTCCGACACACAGCATTGCCTTGGGTGGGCCGGCAGGCCCAGACGATCCTTATCTCAAACTGGATCAGACCAATTACCCCTTTCACATAGGCACCAGCAACTCCACGACCTGGGCCGGGGATTACCGCGCGGATGGAATCACCGGTATTGGTCTGGATGTATACCTCGACAGCACCGTTGACCTGTCTCTACGTCTGGTCCTTTTTGGTCCGGGTGGACAATTCATCACGACCACGGCAGTGGAGGTGCAGAGTGACGGCAATTGGCATCATGTCGAGTTGGGACTCACACCGGCCGATTTAACCCATTTAATCGGTAGCACGACCCCCAAAGCCCCGGACGGGCCGGGCATTTTGACAGATACACTGAGCCATGTAACCACCCTCTTGATTCGGCATGATCCCTTTATGACACCTCCGGGACGCCACCCACAACATATCCTCGGGATCATGGGGCTCGACAACATCACCGCCCTCACCGGTCCCCGCCCCAGTTATCACGCTTCCCTGACCTTAGGGGGTGTCGAAGACACGGCCTACTTCATGGAGACATTGGAACCCTTGTCTTCAACGGTAGTCTCGACTGAGGAACTCAATCCCACCCTTCATCTGCATGTGGGCGAACGTTACCAAATCAACACCGACCTGGATTATCCGTTCGAGTTGGTAGCCCAGGGGACTAGCGCGGATCAGGACACCGTACTGTTGTCAACTGCCGATGGAATCCATCCGGAATGGGAGTATGACCCGGACGTGGCTTGGCAGGATACCCACTTGGGGAGTGCCCGCTTCACGCTCACAGAAACATTGGCCCAAGCCATGGTCATATCCGAATCGAAACCGGGCTATCGCTGCGTTCTGTTTCCCGACAGCATGAGAGGAGACATCACGATTTGCACAGGCCCACCCCAAGGAGACGTCAATGGAGATTGCCGAGTGGATTTCGAAGACCTTGCCATCCTGACCTCACAGTGGTTGGATGAAAACGAATTGTAGTCGAACTCACTACCACCAATATTCATAGTTTTTGACGATCTCAATTCGAGCGGAGAGGTCTTCAAACGTCCGCCATTGAATATGCCCATCCAAAAAACAGGCATTGCCTCCATAAGGACGATATTGATGTCCCATGTGGTTGGTTTGATCGGGCATACTGACAGCCCCTTGTTCCACATGAAAAACCGCACGCTTTGATGACGAGGCCGAACGACTAAAGGTCTGGTCTACAATGAGTTCAGCCGTACTGGCATTCTTTGCTAAAATGGAGGCAATCCATCTCTTCTGATCCTTCCTGCGAATACGAATAGGCACATTCGCATTGCGTTCTTCATCTCCAATGATGTACCAGTAGCCACAATGAACAAATTCCTCCTCATCTGCAAATCCCCACATCTCTTCCTGATACATCCGTTGAACTGGATTGGAGGGACAATAGAATTGATCTTTATGAAAACCGTAATGCAGCAATAGCTTAGCACTATCGACAGTCAAATCGCAGGGATATGTCTCAAATTGAGAGGGGATTAAATCGAGCAACTGACCGCGATGATCTTGAGCAAAACTGATAAACCCAAGATACTGCTGATTCATGCGCTTTGCGCAAACCGTACGACGGGCATGCTCTTTGGCAACACGAAGAGTCGGCAACAAAATCGCCATTAGAACGCCTATAATGGCAATCAACACCAAAAGTTCAATCAAGGTGAAGGCTCTCTCCTCACGATGCTGGAAGCTGTAGTTAACCATTGGCAATCTCCCTCAATGGCGATCCAATCGAAACTCTGTATGGATTAGATCACAAAGAGGTTGCCAATGCAACCTTTCTAGGTCTACAGATCAGTGAAATGACGGGTGTGGATGCGTACGTTTCTACGGATGACCGGTTCGTCCATGTTCGGACTTTGACGATCCACACGGTATTGCATCCAGAGGATCTTGACTGCAGTGGCGGCACACCCCAATCCCAGGATAAAAAAGACCAAGGCGGCCAGCAAGGCAAAGACCTCAGGCATGGCCAGGATGAGCATGCCGAAACCGAGCAGTAGCAGGCCCACCACCAGGATGCTGGTGGCCACAGAGCGTGAGGCCTGACTCATAAAATTGTTGGTGACTCTGAAGAACATGGGTTCTCCTTTCTCTAGTGCGTCTTCAATGCTAAACTTTAGGGTTATTGCGCCGCACCCAATAGGTAGATGCAAGGAAGAAAACGAAGCCCTACTTGTAGGTAGGGCGAGGCTTTCTGACGCCGCAGATGCCTGTTGGCTGCAAGCAATAACCCAAATTTTTAGTGTTGACGATGCACTGGACAAAAAAGGCGGGCTCCGCAGAGCCCGCCATCATGTCTAACATAGAGAGGCACTGCGTTTAGTACATGCCGCCACCGGGAGGCATGGCAGGCGCCTCTTTCTTTTCCGGAATTTCGCTGACCACGGCGTCGGTGGTCAACAGCAGTGAGGCAATGGAGGCCCCATTCTGCAGGGCCGTACGCTCGACCTTGGTCGGCACGATCACACCGAAGTCGATCATGTTGCCGTAACGCTTGGCCAGGGCATCATAACCGAAGAACGGATCGGTCTCGTTCTCGATGACCTTTTGAGCCACGATGGAACCGTCGAGGCCGGCGTTCTTGGCGATCTGCTTGATGGGAGCGACCACGGCGCGACGGATGATGTCCACACCGATTTGCTCGTCACCCTTGACCTTGACCTTGACCTTATCGAGAGCCTTAAGGGCCCGCAGCATGGCGACTCCGCCACCGGGCAGGATGCCTTCTTCAACCGCAGCACGGCAGGCATGCAGGGCGTCTTCCACACGGGCCTTCTTCTCCTTCATCTCGGCCTCGGTAGCAGCCCCAACATTGATCTGAGCCACGCCACCGGCCAGCTTGGCCAGGCGTTCTTGCAGCTTCTCGATGTCGTAGTCGCTGGTGCTGTTGGCGATCTCGGCCTTGATCTGCTCGATACGTCCCTTGATGGCCGCGACGTCACCGGCACCTTCGATGATGGTGGTGGTGTCCTTGTCGATCTTGATCTGCTTGGCTCGACCCAGTTGGGACAGCTGTACGTTCTCGATGTCGATGCCCAGATCTTCGAAGATGGCCTCGCCACCGGTCAAGACGGCCAAGTCGGCCAGCATGGCCTTGCGACGATCGCCAAAGCCGGGGGCCTTGACCGCACAGACCTGCAGCACGCCACGCAGCTTGTTGACGACTAAAGTAGCCAGAGCTTCGCCCTCGATGTCTTCGGCCACGATCAAGAGCGGACGACCTTGCTTGGCCACCTGCTCCAACACGGGTACCAGACTCTTAACCGAGCTGATCTTCTTTTCGTTGATCAAGACATAGGGCTTATCCAGCTCTACGGTCATGTTTTCGGGCTTGTTAACGAAATGGGGGCTCAGGTAGCCCTTGTCGAACTGCATGCCTTCGACCAGGTCCACGGTGGTTTCCAGGGACTGGCCCTCTTCCACGGTGATCACGCCGTCCTTACCGACCTTTTCCATGGCCTCAGCCAGCTTCTTACCGACCTCGGTGTCATGGTTGGCCGAGCAGGTGGCGACCTGTTCGATTTGCTTGGTGGACTCAACTGCAGTGCTGATCTTGTGCAGCTCAGCGATGATGGCGTCTACCGCCATATCGATGCCGCGTTTGACCTGCATGGGGTTGGCACCGGCGGTGATGTTCTTAAGGCCTTCGGTGAATATGCTTTCAGCGAGGATGGTGGCGGTCGTAGTTCCGTCACCAGCAACCGTCGAGGTTTTGGAGGCCACTTCCTTGACCATCTGGGCGCCCATGTTTTGGTAGGCATCTTCCAGTTCCACTTCCTTGGCCACGGTCACACCGTCCTTGGTCACGGTGGGTGAACCAAAGGACTTCTCGATCACCACGTTACGACCACAAGGCCCCAGGGTGATCTTGACCGCTGCGGCCAACTTCTGCACGCCTTCTTTGATGGCTTCGCGTGCCTCGGTTCCGAATGCGATTTTCTTTGCTGCCATTTCTGCATATCTCCTTTGATATGGAGTTCAGAGTGTCTTGCTTAACCAGTTCTCGTACATAACTGTGATCTGAGAACTGCGATCTATTAACTAGTTTTTACTCAATCACGGCCATGATGTCGCTTTCGTCCATGATCAGGTACTCTTCGCCATCGATCTTGACGTCCGTACCGGCATAGCTGGTAAACAGCACCTTGTCGCCCGCCTTGACCTGCAGGGCGCGACGGGAACCGTCATCGAGCAACTTGCCATCGCCTACAGCCACGATTTTGCCACTCTTGGGCTTTTCCTTGGCGGTCTCGGGTAACACAATACCGCCGGCCGTGGTGGCCGCCGCTTCCAGACGCTGAACCAGTACCTTATCAGCCAATGGTTTAATCTTCATAAGATCCTTTCTCCTTTCACAAACACCTTGCCTCAAATCCAGGCAATATTCTTTTGTTTATTATGCGAATACATGGCTGCTGTAACGCTTGACAAACAGCCGGTCTAATTGTTGACGAAAAATCTGCATGTCCACAGGCTTTCGAATGACGCTAAAGACATCCATACCCAGGGCATGATCCATGATGTCCTGGCCGCATTCACTGGCCAGCACCAAACACGGCACACGGGGATAATCCGTGCGGATGGTCCGTAAGGCCGCTAACTGGCCCATGCCCGCGTCTGCATCCACGATGGTAGCATGCACCCGCTTGTGGCGCAGCACCTGAGTGAACTCGGCCGGGCTGTTGACCACGATCAGGTTCACCCCGCGCGGCTTAAACAACTCCACCACAGCCTTGGGCCAGGCCCAACAGCCCTGACTGGCCAGCAGATTCACTTCACTGGATTGTGGCACAGATTCCACCATAATACTGACCCGTTTCGCAAATACTGTGCCAGCCCCTATGCACAGTCTCCCCCCCCCGCAACTTAAACCGTTCTAACAAAACAACTTAAACCTATCTCAGCACCCTCTCTAAATCCATCCAAAAAAAAAAAGCTCTGCCACCTTGGCAGAGCCTTTGAATCAACCTGCAAGATTAGCAGACTCAGGGAGTCTCTGGGATGTAGCGAGGATCGAACACCTCGGGCTGGGCCGTAAGGATCTCGTAGGGCATTTCAGCCAGGAGTTCGGCTCGCTTCTGATTCATCAGTTCATCGCGCCGGGCCTCGTGGATTTCTTCCTGGATGCTGCTTTTGACCTTATTCAACCCGGGATAGTCGCGTTCTTCCACCTCGACAACCCGCATCACACGCCAGGCAGGTCCACGATTGAAGTGACCGAAGACAGGCCCAACCACATCTCCGACCTGGGCCCCTTGCAGGGCCGACCAATCGAGCCCCATACTCTGGGGTGTTTCGGTCTGGGGGCGAGGCTTCTCTGCCAGGGTATAGGTGGCTTGGACTTCATTGAAATCCTTGCCCTCATCCAAGGCGACGCGGGCCTTTTGTGCCTCATCGCGAGTTTTACACCAGATCTCATCGACCTTCATTCGTGTCATTAGATCGGCCTGACCGATGGTCAGGTTATAATAGGCCTTGAGGTCCTCTTCACTGGGTTCGACGACCTTTTCATTGATCCGACTACGCGCCGCGCTCATCAGCACACGATCTTCGTAGGCACGCATATCCGCAGCCACCTCCGGCTGCTTGTCCAGACCGCGACTCAAGGCCTCAGTCTGCATCACCGGACGACGAATCATACGAGCCAAAAAGCTTTCAAATCCTTTACCGGTGACCAAATCCTTGGGGCGACCGGGAGGGGCGACCTGACTGATGGCGTCAAAAAAATCGGTCAGAGTAAATTTGCCTCCATCCCATTCGGCCAGCACCAAGGCCTTTTCCTGATCAGTAACCTCTTCATCGAATTGATAGTTCTGCACCCAAAACTGCTTGCGTTCCTTGACCGGTTTCTTCTGCAGTCGTTCATAGACCTTGGCCCCCATGGCACAGTTAGGGCTGTTGACCTTATAGTTGCGGGTCTTGACCAGATCCTGATAGAACTCTTCCATGATGGCCGCGGCCTTGTTATTGGCCAGCTTGGCCTTGGCGTCCTGAGCCGTGGCCTTGGGATTCTCCTTGATGAATTCGGTCATCTCTTCGTCACTGACCTCGGGCATGGTCGGCACCACGGTCTTTGCCAGGGCATTGACCAACAGCTTGAGACGATATCGTTTGATCCGGTCAGGCGCACTACCTTCATTGAGCAACCCCTGTTGACGAGCGTCCAACACCAAGGCCCGATCACCGATCAGCTGCAACAAGATCGCGTCAGCCTCAACGGGTTCGACATTGGGGCGAAAACGACGAGGGTTCGGCTGCAAGGCACTAAGGATCTCTTTATGCAAGTCCTGGCCCGTGACTTCAAGATCGCCAATCTTGGCAATGGCCTCACTGGCATCCGTGATGACCGGTAGTTCCGGGGCCTTCTCAGAGGGTTGACATCCCGCGGAGGTAACCAAAATCAAACCCAGCACAAGGACAGACAGCCTGTTCATCATTCGACTCCTTCAACCTATCAATGAATCACCTTATTCAGTGGATACACAATGATCCCGGTGGCACCGGCGCGTTTGAGTACGGGCACCAGGTTGCGTTCGACTTTATCATCCAAAATGACTTCAATGGCCACGTAATCAGAGTCCACCAGATTGGATACAGTGGGACTCTTTTCTGCGGGCAAGACCTTAAGAACGGCTTCAAGATCATCGCGTTTGACATTCATCTTAAGTCCCACCTTGGAACGTGCCTCGATCGCAGCGGTCAATAGGATGGCCAAGTTCTCGATCTTCTCACGTTTGAAAGGATCTTCCCAGGCCGCCTTGTTGGCGACAAAGCGAGTGGTGGAGGTAATCAGGGTGTCCAGGATACGCAGGTTGTTGGCCCGCAGGGAATTGCCGGTTTCGGTAAGTTCGACGATGGCATCCACCAGACGCGCCTTGACCTCGGTGGCTCCCCAACTGAACTCGACCTTGACGTCGACGCCCTTATCCTGGAAGTAACGCTCAGTCACCTTCACCAGTTCGGTGGCAATCAGTCCGCCGGCCAAATCCTCGGGCTTGGTAACCTTGGATTCTTCCGGCACACAGAGCACCCAACGGGCAGGATTGCTGGTGGCCTTGCTATAGGGCAATTCACAAACTTCAACGACATCGCACTCATTCTCACAGATCCAGTCATAACCGGTAATGCCCGCATCCAACACACCATCGTACACATAGCGTCCCATCTCCTGGGCACGCAAACAAACAGCCTTAATTTCTGGATCATCAATATGCGGATAGTAACTGCGTGAAGCTTCATTGGCATTGAAGCCAGCCTTGTTAAAGAGTTGGAGAGTCGCCTTCTGCAAGCTCCCTGCAGGGATACCCAATTTTAATAGTTTTTCAGCCATAGCTTTTCTTCTTCAAAATCCAATCTGTATTATTTTAAGCCTTCTTTGTAGTTGTTTTCTTTTTCGTGGCTTTCTTAGTGATCTTCTTAGTCACTTTCTTGGCAGCCTTCTTCACGACCTTCTTGGCTGTCTTTTTCGCGGCCTTCTTCTTGGTGGTTTTCTTCTTGGCCGTCTTTTTGGTGGTCTTCTTCCGGGTGGCACTGCCCGACTCGCTGACCTCACGCAGGAGCCAGTAAAACTCATAGTCTTCTTTGGCCGAGATCTGTCGTGACAAAAAGCCTTCGATGTCGTGACGATCGGCCTTGGGATGGACCAACTCCTCCTGCTTGAGGTACTCGATCATACCATCGGTCAACGGAATGGAATGGCCTTGCAAGGCGGTGAGCATGCAATAACACTGGACAAAGTGACTAAGTCCCTCGATTTCTTCCAGGGCCTGTTTGGCAGGACGCTTGCCCAGTTTTTTCAACTCGACCAGGTTCAGTTCGTGTTGCTGATCATAGACGGTATTTAAGACTCGCGTCAAATTCTCAGCAACCTTGAGCCCTGGATTATCGTCGGCATCCATAATTTCTACAATTTCATCAAAGCGGGCCACACGCAGGTCGTTGAGATCCACAAAGTAATCATCAACACGTTTACTGGCACGATCAATTTTTGTGAGAGGTACGGCCTCGGCGATAAAGCCCTGGACGATGGCGACCAGAGGATCGTCGTAGGTCACGGGTTTGATCTTGTCGCGACCTCGCTTCAAGGAGCGAAAGAGTTTTACAACTTTGTCGGCGTAAATTTTACTGTCTTTCATAGCGTCTAATTCCTAGCTTTCCTCATCTGCAACATCACCATCGGCCTCCGGCGGGTTAACCGGTTGCCCATCCGGCGTTACGTCACGACCTGCATATTCACTGGAGGCCTCGTCAATCAGGTTCATAATCTCCAAGGTCTTTTTGAACTTATCGTCCTGATGAAACGTCAACTTGGGACAGAACTTGGTACGAACGGCATCACCCACATGCGACTGGATATGTCGCGTCGCATGCACGATGGCCTCAAATGTCTTGCGTTGCGCCCCCGGACGGTCCGTGTAGATGCTCAAATAGACCTCGGCATAACGCAGGTCCGAAGACATCTCCACACGCGTGACACTCACGATCCCCTCGATACGGGGATCGGCCAGCGTCTGTATCGATTCCATCACGGCCTGCATGACAAGCCGCGAGACCTTTTCCTGTCGTCGGCTGGGAATATATTGTTTAGCGGACAAACGTCATCACCTCTATTAATCCAAGGTCCGAGCGATCTTGATGATCTCGTAGAATTCGAACATATCATCGACCTTGACATCGTCGAAGCCCGTTAACTTGATACCGCACTCGAAACCCGACTTAACCTCCTTGACATCATCCTTGAAGTGCTTGAGCGAGTCCAGGGGGATATGGTCGCGGATCACGATGTTGTTGCGAGCCAAGCGGGCCTTGGCCGAACGGGTCACCACACCACTGGTGACATAACAACCGGCCACGGTGCCCACCCCAGTGACTTTGAAGACCTGACGGATGGTGGCTCTGCCGAGGACATTTTCCTTTTCCTCGGGATCGAGCAGACCGGCCATGGCCTTCTTGAGGTCCTCGGTAATGCGATAGATAATGTTGTAGAGGTGGATATCCACGCCCTTGGACTCAGCCAACTTGCCGGCCCGTTCATCACTGACCACATTAAAGCCAATGATGATGGCATTGGAGGCCTCGGCCAATACCACATCACCCTCGGTGACGCCACCGACAGCGGAGTGTAGAATATTGACCTTCACCTCGTCGGTGTTCAGCTCGGACAGGTATTTCTTCAACACATCCACCGAGCCCTTGACGTCGGCCTTGAGGATGATCTTGAGTTCCTTAACGTGACCGGCCGCGATTTCACTAAAGAGGTTGTCCATGGTGACCTGTGAACGGGTGGCCAGGGTCTCTTCACGACTCCGCATGCGGAGTTCCTCAGCGGCATCCTTGGCGCGATTGACATCTCCCAAACAGAAGAATTCGTCACCCGCAGCCGGGACATCATTGAGGCCAATGATCTCGACCGGAGTCGAACTGGTGGCCTTCTTGATGGTGCGGCCAAAACTGTTACGCAACATCTTGACGCGACCATAGGTACTCCCGGCCAACACCACGTCCCCCTTAGACAGGCAACCTTCCTTGATAAGCATGGTGGCTACCGGCCCACGCTTGGTGGACATGCGTCCTTCGATCACCCAGCCCGTGGCCGGAATGGTATCGTCGGCTTCGAGCCCACGCAGTTCCGCGATAAAGTCGATATGTTCGAGCAGATCTTCGATGCCCTCACCGGTGATGGCACTGGTCTTGACCACTTCGGTCTGGCCGCCCCACTCGGTCGGGGTCAACTCGTGCTCGGATAACTGGGCATAGATCCGGTTGAGATCCACACCGGGCAAGTCAATCTTATTGAGTGCGACGATGATCGGCACTTCTGCGGCCTTGCTGTGGGCAATGGCTTCGGCGGTCTGCGGCATCACGCCGTCATCGGCCGCGACCACCAGCACCACCACATCGGTCATGTTAGCACCGCGAGCACGCATGGTGGTAAAGGCCTCGTGACCGGGCGTATCGATAAAGGTCACGATCTTCTCGCCCAGCGTGACCTGCGAGGCCCCGATGTGCTGGGTAATCCCACCGGCCTCACCGGATGCCACCTGGGACGAACGGATACGATCGAGCAAACTGGTTTTACCATGGTCCACGTGACCGAGCATCGCGGCCACCACCGGGCGTTTGACGACATGCTGGCGTTCGCGGGCTTCGAACTCGGCCTTGATCTCATCGACCTGGGCCTTTTTGTATTCGACCACCAGCTCAACGCCAAACTCCATGGCTACCAATTCCGCCACCTCACCGCTGATGGCCTGGTTGGCAGTCGCCATGACGCCCTGCATCATGAGTTTTCCAATGATATCGCCGGCCTTGACAGCCAGGGCGGCAGAAAGATCCTTAACGGTGATCGGCTCGCTAACTACGGCCTTCTCGGGACGAACCACGGGTTGTTGGGCCTGCCCACCTCCGGACGCAATGCGACGAGAGGGACGCATACGCATGCCTTCGCCACCGGCGGCATTGAGACGGGCCCGACGTTCGTCGATATCCCTTTGCCGCAGCTTACCGCGTCCGCGTGAGTCACGTTGTTCGCCTTCACCACGGCGACCACTGCCAGCACCACCACGTCCGCCACGTTTGCCACCGCCACCTCGTTTGCCTTTTCCTCCGGCCATATCCTGGCGTTCGGTACTTATGCCCACTCCCTCACCCACAGCTGCAGCAGGAGCAGGGCCACCAAAACGACTACGCGGCGGCCTGGGCCGTGAAGGACGCACTGGCTCGGGAGCTTCGATACGCACGACCTGCGGACCGGACAACTTGGCCGGTTTGGGTTTATTAAGCAGGGGACCGGCCGGCTTGACCTTTTGAGGTTCAGGCTCTGGCAAAATCACCGGACCTGCAGGCTTTACAGGTTCGGGTTTGGCTTGCGGTTCCTCTGGGGATTCGGGCTCGGCTTGCTGAGCTTCAGGCTCACCGGCATCCTCAGACAGTGCGACTTCAGGTTCGGCTTGGGATGGGGCCACCTCTGATGGAGTATCTTCGGAAGCGTCCTCTGTCGCGACAGGAGTCTCTTGGGCCGGGGCCGGAGATTCTGAAGCCTCGTCGGCCTGGACCTCGACAGCATCGGTCGATTCCGGCTCGGACACGGGCTCTTTCTTGCTCTTGCGTTTGACGCGAACCTTGTCTAGGTCTACCTTTTTGGTGGTCTCTACGGTCGTGACATTTTCCCCTTCGGAGAACCATTCGCGAATCGTGGCGGCTAATCCCGCCGAGATGGTAGACATGTGGTTCTTGACATCCAACCCTTCGTCATGGCACTTCTGCACAATGGCCGTGCTCTTGACCCCGAGTTCCTTCGCCAAAATGTATACACGTGTGGCAGCCAAAATACCTCCGTCAACTAACCTTCATCTTGCGACGTATCAAATTGTTTGCGTTGGGTCTGTTGGGCCAATTCCTTCTCCGCCTGCTTTTCCTTGGCCGCTCGATTCAGACGCTCGGATTCTGCGGTAGCCGCGGCAACGATCTGCTTGGCCAATTCCGGATCCAAGCCCAATTCACTGACCAGCGGCTCAGCACCGACATCCTCCAGGTCCATCACCGAGATGAGACCCAGGGCGATCAACTTATCAACCATGACATCACCGGCTCCTTCGATCGTCCTCAGGCATTGACTGAGGATATCGATACCCTGGTTGTATTCATCCGGGGTCAGGATGTCGATGTCCCAGCCGGTCAATCGGGCGGCCAGGCGTACGTTTTGTCCATGTTTACCAATGGCAAGGCTCAATTGGTCCTCACCGACCACCACGGTGGCCCGCCCCAGTTCAAAGCACAGGGCAATCTCACTGACCTTGGCCGGCATCAGGGCATTGGCCACCAAGATCTGGCTGGACTCGTTCCAGCGGACGATATCGATTTTCTCACCGCCCAATTCATCGACGATGTTTTTGATACGACTACCGCGCACACCCACACAGGCTCCGACGGGATCCACCTTGTCATCATAAGACGACACCGCCACCTTGGTACGATAAGCGGCCTCGCGGGCCAAGGCCTTGATCTCGATGATATCTTCACTGATCTCAGGCACCTCGGACTCGAACAACCCCCGAATGAAATCCGGATGGGTACGCGACAGGATGATCTTGACCTGGCTGGAGGCCTCCTTGACGTCCAGGATCAGGCAGCGAACCCGCTCGCCCGGCCGATGGGTTTGGCCCATGATCTGTTCGCCCTTGGGCATGAAACCTTCAACGGCATGGCCCATATTCACCACCAGGGAGCCTCCTTCGTAACGGACGATATTGCCGCTGATGATCTGGCCCTTGCGTTGAACGAACTCGCTATAGATGGATTCACGCTCGTCGGCACGAATCTTCTGAATCATGACCTGCTTGGCCGTCTGGGCTGGGATACGTCCCAGTTGGCGAATATCAATGGGCTGTTGCTCCCTGAAGGCGTTAACCTGCCCGGTGCTGCGGTCGATCTGTACCACAATGTCGCTCTCGGGATCACCAAAGTGCTTCCTCACCGCCGAGATCATAGCCTCTTCAAGATCGACAAAGATGTACTCCTTATCGATGTTCTTGTCGCGGGCGATGTTCTCGACAATTCTCAACAATTCTTGATTCATTGGTTACCCCTACTTTCCTAGGCCCATGACTATGTTGTTTAGCTCCGTCATTAGACGACCATTATTTCGTTAACCATAAAAAAAAGTGGAAACCACCACTTGATTTCCACTTCATGCCTCGACTCGACGAATCCTTGTTGTGACAAAGCCGCGTTACATAACCGCCTCCATCATGGCTCTTGTCATTTCAGTATCCTTGGCATGATCACCATACCAAAAACCAATTCGTCGTTTCGATCTCGAAGTGGAAAAACTGTTTTCCTGGCTGCCGAGCGCACAGATTGTGCTGCAAGGTAGATCAATTGTGCATCTACTATGCCGCACTATGTAATCCTGTTCTTTCCATGTTTTCACCTCAAATAGCTAAAAACAAGTTCGGCAGTATAACTCGAATACGACTAAGGTGTAACATACTAATCATGTTGCGCGGTGTTCTCAACAGATTTTTTCTATTTCCTGGGTTTTTAATGAGATAAGACAAACTCCCACTCTGAAAATCATCCCGAATTCCGACCTTATCCAGGGCACCATAACCACTTCCAAGTCAAAATCTTATCCACCAACCTACCCTTTTTCTCAATCAAGTCAGTGAGTCGGTCGAGGTTAGACCTATGAAAACACCAATCAATAACCCCTCTCCAACTGACAGGATGGCCTATATGCGAAATGCCATTTTAACAATGATAGCGATGCTTTTAATTTCAGGTTGCAGCCTATCGACTTCTCAACCGGTAGATTTTCCCAATCATCAATCTGCTACATCTGATAATCAAACCCCCAATATCAGTGCTGAAAACGAAGATTTAACCTCAATCCCAACTCCCCAAACGATTAAGATCCAAGGAAGTATTGGGCACCCTCATATCCAACTGGAAGGATTTCCCACAACCGTCCAAACCGGCCCTGACGGATGCTACCAGGCTGAAGTGCCTGCTCCCTGGTCTGGCACAGTTCGGCCTGTTAGCGACCCATTACGGTTTGATCCGCCCGAAAGAACTTACAATGATATCAATACCCCAGCTTACCATGAAGACTACCAGGGGCATCCGCGCTGGATCACTATCACTGGATCAACCCAGCAGCCCGGGATCTCTATTCAGGGGCTCCCCAATTCCATTTTGACGGATGCCAAGGGGCATTACCAAGCTAAGGTCCCCTCTGGATGGTCTGGACGCATCATCCCCTCTCAAATAGACGGGGAATTTCTGCCTGCCTATCGCAGTTATGAAAACCTGACCTCCGATCTAGCATCCCAAGACTTTCATCCCCTGGTCCACCCGGCCACCGAAGAGTCTCCCATCGTCGCTGCAACATCCTTGCAACCGACTTTGGTGTCACCCCCTTCTCACACCACAAATCTTTTACGTACAGTTATTTGCATGAATGACCCTGATTGTCAGATCAATCTCAACCCCATCCATGAGGACCTTCTCACCATGGCTGCAATCCTTCAGGACGTTCTCCAAGATCGTTCGCGTTTACTTTTGCCATCCCCACAAAGCGATCCGCTCTTTCCCACCTCGCTCTACATGGAGGGATATGGAGCCGTCTTTGTCATACCCCTGGACAGGCCCCTTCCTCTCCAGGGCCCTGCCCCCCGCCCTCCCAAAATCGATCCCAACCTGCCTGCCGAGTCGACTTGGCAAGACATGCGGCAACGACTCAGTTTACTTCACCCCTCTCCAACTGAGCCTTCTATCCCAACCAATCCCGACTTGTTGGAGCCCATTTTCAACCGCATAATCCAAGCCATCACCAATGCTTGCCATATCCGAGCACTTTCTGAAAACGACACCATTGTCATCCATCTACAGGGGACCAATCCCGCCTCACTTACAATCAAAGCCCCGTTGGCCGAAATACGAAAACGAGTTGAAGACCAGATCTCTGAGAGCGAGTTTAGAAAAATAATCAAGTCCACACTCGTTTTTAAACCCCACCAAGAACACCCTCACATCAACAATATAAGCCTAAGTTATTAAGTCATCAGGATTAATAAAAACACTTGACAACACTACCCCTTGGCCGATAGAATCCTACCGATCCGGTGGGATCAATTTGTTTACTAAGTGGCTATTACGCCACGAACTACGGCAATATCGTAGAAATCCATGATGTATCATTAGCTACTGAGACAGGCAGCGGGATAAATGCCTGTCCATTTGTTTGTGAATAGGGTAACCATGCAGGCTCTTTCGTATGATTGTCAGAGCCTACAAAATGAAATTTATTGGAGTATAAAATGACGAAAAACGCCAAACTCCTTGCTTGGGTTGAAGAAGTCCAGGCGATGTGTAAACCAGAGAAGGTCGTCTGGTGCGACGGTTCAAAACGTGAATATGACGAGCTCATGGACCTGATGGTCTCCACCGGAATGACGACCAAGCTCGATGAAGCCAAACGTCCCAACAGCTTCCTGTTCCGCTCGGATCCCTCTGACGTCGCGCGTGTTGAGGCCCGGACCTATATTGCCAGCAAGAAGCAGGAAGATGCAGGCCCGACCAACAACTGGATCGATCCTGACGAACTCAAGGTCACCATGAAGGAGTTGTATAATGGCTGCATGAAGGGCCGTACCCTGTACGTGATTCCCTTCAGTATGGGCCCTATCGGTTCCCCTATTGCCAAGATCGGTATTGAAATTACTGACAGCCCCTACGTGGTCGTCAACATGCACCTCATGACCCGCGTAGGCACCCAGGTCTTGGAGACCCTGGGCGAAGATGGTGAATTCATCCCCTGCCTGCACTCCATTGGCGCCCCCCTGGAACCCGGCCAAAAAGACGTGCCTTGGCCCTGTGCCCCCGTCGAGAAGAAGTACATCTCGCATTTTACCGACGAAAACCTCATCTGGTCCTTTGGTTCAGGCTACGGCGGCAACGCCCTGCTCGGCAAGAAGTGCCTGGCCCTGCGTATCGCATCCAACATGGCCCGCCGCGAAGGCTGGATGGCCGAGCACATGCTCATTCTGCGTCTGACCTCGCCCGCAGGCAAGCAATACCACATCGCCGCAGCCTTCCCCTCTGCCTGTGGCAAGACCAACCTCGCCATGCTCCAACCCGCTATCGAAGGGTGGAAATGTGAGTGTATCGGCGACGATATTGCCTGGATGAAGATCGGTGATGACGGTCGTCTCTATGCCATCAACCCGGAAGCCGGCTTCTTTGGCGTGGCTCCAGGCACGAGCTACGACACCAATCCCATGGCTATGGATTCCCTCAAGGAAAACAGCATCTTCACCAACTGCGTATTGGCCGACGATGGCGACGTCTGGTGGGAAGACATGGGCAAGGACATCAAGAGCGGTATTGACTGGAAGGGTCGCGAGTGGACTCCGGACAGTGAAGAAAAGGGTGCCCACCCCAACGCCCGCTTTACCGCCCCGGCCAGTCAATGCCCGGTGGTCTGCCCGGACTGGGAAGACCCTGCCGGCGTCCCCATCGACATCTTCGTGTTTGGTGGTCGCCGCACCAAGATGATGCCCCTGGTCCGCGAAAGCAAGAGCTGGGACCACGGCGTCTTCATCGGAGCGACCGCCGCTTCAGAAGCGACCGCTGCAGCCCTGGACGTCAAGGTTGCGATTCGTCGCGATCCCATGGCCATGAAACCCTTCATCGGCTACCACGTTGGTGACTACTGGCAACACTGGTTCAACATGGGCGACAAGCTGGGCGACAAGGGCCCCAAGATGTTCTACGTCAACTGGTTCCGCAAGAACGACGAAGGCAAGTGGCTCTGGCCGGGCTTTGGCGATAACAGCCGCGTGTTGAAGTGGATGTGCGAGCGTGTTGATGGTACGGTTGACGCTATCGATACCCCCATCGGCCTGATGCCCAAGGTAGAAGACCTGGATCTGACCAGCCTGGATATTCCAACGGAGGATATGGCGGAGCTACTCAAGGTTGATGCTGCTGAGTTCAAGGGGGAACTCGATGAGATCGAAGAATACCTCAACAGTGCCGGCGACAAGTTGCCTGCACGCATGAAGGCCCAATTCGAGGCCTACAAAAAGGCACTGGGCTAAACCTGTAAATACCCTCTTAAATCCCCAAGGCCGGAACCTCACCCGTTCCGGCCTTTTTCTTACATCCCAAACCATAACAACGCTCCCGCAACATCAAAAGCCAGCAAAGCCCTGAAGCGAGTATACCAATCACTATTTTGCCTGGCCTAAACCGATAATCTTCATACCCCGGCAAATCAGTCAGTTTCACTCTACTTATAAATAAAGCAAACCGAACTTAAGCCCCATAATCTCAACAATAAACCTTCACTCCTAACCCGCTCTAGCAACCGAACATATGAAACGATTAATTCCACTGTAAATACTCCATTCCTCAATACACCCGCCCCCATACAAAGCCGATGATTTCCTGCGTGTTTTGAAAAGATCAACGGGGGATCTTGTAGATGTTCAAGGCTTTAAAGCAATGGCTTTTCAGTTCGATACGCAGGCAAGTTGTAGCGTTGCTAACCATTTCTGCGTTAGTGTATGCCGGCCTACATTGGCAAATTGAACAGAAAGTACTCTTTCCTCAATTCGTATTACTCCAGGAAACCGAAGCCAAACAAGACATGCAACGCATTGTCAGCTTGATCGATCACGAACTAACCTCAGTCTCACAAAAAGTTGCAGACTGGGCTGCCTGGGATGACACCTATGAGTATGTGATAGATCACAATCCGGACTACGAGGAATCCAATCTACTCCTGGAAAGCCTCATCCATATGCAGATCAACATGCTGGCCATCTTCGACCTTGAAGGCCAATTGATTTGGGGACAGGGCTGCAACTGGCGTCAAGAAATGCCTCTGTCCTTAGACATACTCGCTCAGGGCCAACTCTCACCGGATCATCAACTGCTCCAACACCAATCCCCTGATGATGCCATTAACGGAATTCTAGAATGTCCTCAAGGTCACATGCTCTTCAGTGCCATGCCGATCGTGACGAGCGAAAGAACGGGCCCCAGCCGCGGCACCTTGATGATGGGGCGTTTCTTGGATCGTGAATGCATCGATCAATGGAGTCAGGAACTCTCAGTGCCCTTCTCTCTCGAAAAATGGGATGAGCAAGCACCCCCCCCCATACTTTCCGAGATTCATCGAACAACATCACAGGCACAAATCTCCCTCCGATATACTCCCCATGGATACATCACCGCTTATCAGCAATTACCCGATTTGGAAAAACAGAACAACTTATTTATCCAAGCAGTCATTCCTGCGACAATTTTATCCAGGGGAATCACAGCCATGCGTTTCTCCACCTTCTCAATCTTCATCGTCGGCGGTCTATTGCTCCTGACCATGTATGCGGGACTACATTGGACCTTGCTGGGCCGCTTGCGACATTTCAGTCAACATTTTCATGACATTGCCCAAAAAAACGACCTGAGCAAACGCATTCGAGTTTCACAGGCCGATGAGATGTCCCATCTACAATCCAGTTTCAACAGCATGCTCCACAATCTTGAACAATCCGATCGTGCCCTGCGGGCCAGCGAAGAAACCTATCGACAGATCTTCAATACTGTGCAAGACTGCCTGTTTGTACTCAATTCCAAGGGCGTCATTCTCGCCGCCAATCCCTCCGCTCGGGACCTCTTTGATCTTAATCAAGCAGGGCAAAACACTCAGGAGATGACAACCTTGATCTCCCCAATGAGTCAATCGGATTTCGAACTGTTCATGGAGCAAACTCTTAATACAGGCCAGTCTTCTCAAGAGTTATCATTGATTTGCACCAGCCATCAGACCTTGAATGTTAGAGCCCTGGGGCGTCAAACACACATGTTGGAACAAACCTGTATTCTCATGATCTTACGAGACATCGAAGAGCACCGTGAAATTGCCCTGACACTTCAACAAGCCCGAGAAGATGCACGTAAAGCCCAGGCAGCCAAAAGCGGACTTTTACGAAATGTCACCCATGAAATGCGATCCCCCCTCAATCATATCCTTGGCTTTTGTACTCTCTTGGGCGATGATGCTCTCGATCCAACCCATGAGGAGTACCTGTCCCATATCCGCTCCAGCAGTGAAGAACTCATGGCCATGGTCAACAGCATCATCGACATCTCTCGCATTGAGACCGGTGATTTAGTCCTAGAAATGTCCCAACACCCCCTGGATTCTCTTATACATGATATCGAAACCATTGCCCGCACCAAGGCGCAGAATAAGGGATTGGAATGCGAATTGATTTGTGACAAAGCCCTTCCCGATACACTGGTCACAGATCCCCAACGATTGCTACAGTGCCTCAAGGTCGTCATAGATAATGCCGTCAAATTCACGCCAACTGGCGTGATCAAAATCAAGATTTATTCCCAGCCCCATGATCATCCCACCCAGCTTTGTCTGGCCATCATTGATCAAGGGCCCGGCCTCCCAACGCAAGCCCAAGGTGAACTTCTCGAGGCCTTTACCCAGGCCGATACCCGTGTCAATCGCAGCTATGGTGGTCTTGGTACTGGTTTGGCTGTCACCCAAGGACTTATTCAAATGCTGGGAGGGACAATCCACATCGAATCTCAACCCGGGCAGGGAACCACTGTCATCCTTTCAATCCCTCTAACGGAAGTGTCCTCTCCCCTCGATTTACCTATCTAGTTCCTGTTGTGGAAACGTGTTTTTCAGCCATCGCGGCTTGATCATCTATACTTTGATTCGGTGTGAAAGCCGTTTCTCGATTCAAGGGCACCTCAAAGGAGTTAAAGGGGCCATATCTAGACGGACCTTTGCCATGCCCTCAATCGCACGACTATGTTTACAACACGTCCTCCTTTACAATCGCGTTAACAATATCAGATTATGGCATAAGACAGCCATGCCAACACTGGCGGCATAATTCTTAAATCCTTTAAAACGACAACGATCTAAGTGAAAGGCACGTTTTAAGACGGAAATACTGCCTTCTGAACCCGCCCGAAAACGTTGGCCTTCACGGAAGTCCTCTGATGTTTCACGGGTCAACTCCTGGGCGTTTCGTCGTCCTTTTTTGGCGATGGAAACCGTTGGAATCTTCTCTTCAAGGAGACCGATTTTCTCCATGCTTTCGTAGAAGCCCTTGTCGGCGGCTAAAACCTTCGGGTACTGACCAAACAAAGATTTGTGGGCATCCAAGGCGGGGGCAAGGAGATCCTTGTCTTCGCGGCGAGATGGCATCACCACATAGTGGTGGATGAACTTTTCATCCGTTTGGGCCAGGAGAACCTTATGGCCAAACTCGATGGCTTTGCCGGCCTTACCGCGTTTGATCAGTTCGGTATGTTCTTCAAACAGACTATAGAGCTTCTCATCGGCGGCCAGCTTTACACCTTGCAGGATACGCTGATCGGCTTGTTGGACAATCTGGCCTACCAAGGGCAGGTAATGAGCCAAAGCCTCTGCGTCGTAACCCACGGATTCGACTCGGGATAAAACGTCCTGGCCGGCTTGATGAATCCAGCGAACGCGTTGGATCAGTATTCGATACTGCTTCTTGACCTTGCGTTGTGTGGCCTTGCTCTTGCTGGAGATGTTACGACCAATGAACGTATACAACTTCTTGACCTTTTTGTCATGGAAACGGTGAGCCAACCCTAATTCCGGCAGTTCACGTTGAAGGCTGCGGATCAGACGCGCGAGGGTTCTAAAGCTATCCCAAAGCAGGGAAGAATCCGTTGGATAGTGGATATTGACCTCAACCACCGTGGTGTCCATACGCTGCTTTTGGCTGCTGATCTTCTCCTCGGCAATGGCATAGAGGCCGAGAACTTGATTCATGGCCAGGAGGGTTTCAGGTGGCAAGAAGCAAAACGCCTTACTAAGCATCGTAAAGTCCATGGTATTTCCGGGCTCCAAACGAACGAAATGACGCAGGAATTCACTGCCATCAATGTAAATGATCGTTTTACGATAGCTGCATTGTTCGACAAACTTAACGATCAGTGCCCGTAGCAAGTGTTCGGTGGTAAACGTCGCTCGGCGTCCTTTATTGGAGTACGACAGCAAATCGGCCCAATCCTGATGAGCCAGTGCTAGCAATTGAGGATTGGCATCCAGTAGTTCTGATAGCATCTGATACTTCTGTCGATAGGCTTGGACAACCTTCAGGCTTGACGGTTCACTGAAATCAAAGTAACGTTGGTAAGTGGATTTTAATCTCATATCTGCTCCCTTATTGAGTTTTGGCGAACCCATTTTAAAGGGAGCAGATTTTTTGTCCATTATTGTTGTCACAATATCCACTTAAAACCTTCCGCAACAGGAACTATCTAGCATAGTACTTGCAAACTCACCTCCTAGGACTATAATCGGTCCGTTTAATTAATGGAAACCTCTAAAAATCATTTTGACTACAAACGGCTGAAAATTCGCTCGTTCTCGTTGCAAAAGCATTTTTTAGAGATTTCCCTATGGAGGAACATCTATGAGAGCCGTCGTTCAACGGGTCAGTCAAGCTCAAGTCACTGTCGATAACCAATGCGTGGGACGCATCAATACGGGTCTATTGATCTATCTGGGGGTTACCACGGAAGACATTGATACTGACGTTCAATGGATGGCTCAGAAAATTGTTGGACTACGCATCTTCAGCGATGAAAACGGCAAGATGAACCTCAGCATCAAGGATATCAACGGAAGTATTCTGCTCGTCAGTCAGTTCACCCTATGCGGAGATTGCCGCAAGGGACGGCGTCCCGGTTTCGACCTGGCCGCTGAACCGACCGAGGCCAACCGCCTCTATGAACATGTAAAGCAGCAGATCCAAGACCAAGGCATTCCCGTCGAAACCGGCACCTTTCGTGCCCACATGCATGTCAGCAGCACTAACGACGGACCCGTAACCTTCCTCTTGGATAGCCAGAAACAATTTTAATTCGAGAATACAGTATACAGAACTCAGAATACAGAAGAGGAGTTATCAAATGAAGAGACCCACACAATGGATGAGTTTCATCATCGTAGCATTGTGCTACATCGCTCAAGGGGCCAATCCCATTATTACGGATAAGTACACCGCCGATCCCGCGGCCATGGTTTGGGATGATACCGTTTATCTGTATGTCGGGCACGACGAATGCCCACCCAATCGCAACCGTTACGAACTGCACGAATGGTTGGTGTTCTCGTCCACTGACATGACCACCTGGACCGAACATCCCGTCCCCTTGAAGGCCAGCGACTTTACCTGGGCTAGTGGTGATGCCTGGGCCGCCCATGTGGTTGAGCACAAGGGTAAATTCTATTGGTATGTCACCGTCTCCCACAAGGACATCCATGGCAAGGCCATTGGTGTGGCCGTCGCCGACAATCCCATCGGCCCCTTCAAGGACGCCCGTGGTTCAGCCATCATCACCAACGACATGACCACGGACGTCGGGATCAGCTGGGACGATATCGATCCGGCCGTCTTTATCGACGATGATGGTTCGGCCTACCTGTTCTGGGGCAACCAGTCCTGTCGCTACGCCAAGCTCAAGGACAACATGATCGAAATGGACGGCGACTTCAAGAAGATCGACCTGCCCCGCTTCACCGAAGCCGCTTACGTACATAAACACGGGGATTGGTACTACCTCAGCTACGCCTACGACTTCCCGGAAAAGACCGCCTACGCCATGAGCAAAAGCATCCACGGCCCCTGGGAGTTCAAGGGTATCCTCAACGAGGTGGCGGGCAACAGCAACACCAATCACCAGTCCATCATCCATTACAAGGGCAACGACTACTTCATCTACCACAACGGTAGCATCCCCACTGCCGGGGCCAGTCACCGCCGCTCCGTCTGCATCGACAACCTCACCTACAATCCGGACGGCACCATCAAGCGGATCATCATGACCTCCGAAGGCGTAGATCCAGTGGCTCCCTAGATTTACCGACAAATGCGTCGTTGACAGTCAAACGAACAAGTTGCTATACTGCCGACCTTTAAGACACAAGCGCCTGTAGCTCAGTTGGATAGAGCAACGGATTTCTAATCCGTAGGTCCGAGGTTCGAATCCTCGCAGGCGTGATTATCTTTACCCAACCAAAAAGCCCCAATCCTGTTTGACCAGGACTGGGGCGACAACCTTCTGTCTGTTACACACAGACATCTGCACAGCATTGCCGTTTAAGGGAAGAACTCGCGGCAATTGTTTTTTGTTCTAAAGACCTCCCTTGGCTACTTAAATGTTGCGTGTGTCAAAGGACACGAGGAGACTAACCAATCGCCTCTTTACCCGTTTCCTTGGTACGTATCCGTACGCATTCAACCAAATCCATCACGAAGATCTTACCGTCACCGATCTGGCCACTTTGGGCACCGGCGATAATAGCATCGATAGCCTTCTGTACGTATTCTTCATTCACAGCGATCTCAATCCTCAGCTTCTTGAGCAAGTTCACTTCAAACTTGACACCGCGATAACTCTCTTCAAAACCCTGCTGCTCACCACAGCCTAAGGCATTGGTTACCGACATCTTGCGAACGTCGGCTTTATACAGGGCCTGTTTTACATCATTTAATTTGTGTGGCTGAATATACGCTACCACTAATTTCATGGGTCTGTCCCTTCACACATATTCATCATGATTGTCACCATTGTCAACTTCTTCGGTTCATCTGTTTGAGCCTGGCATATGAACCTCAAAACGTTATTGGATTTGAATTAACAAATGGCGTGCCAACACGCAAAATGAACATAAAGCATGGATTACAATAGCGTTAAAGAAAACAGGAAAGAAATCGAGAACAGCAACTGGATCACATTTTTGTAACAAGACAAATCCACAGGACGTTTTTGTCTAAGAAGAGAACAAACGTAACAAGATTATCTTTTTGGCGATTATTACCTGACCTAAGCGACTAAAAAGACTTACTTACCCCCACACCTACATAGACATAGGTATTATCTCCCCCATAGACGGTTGAATTCTTGATCTTCTTGCCCACAGCCCCGACATAAGACAGTTCCGGCCGGATGACATACCCTTTCCAATCCAGTGGCATAGCCGCTGACAAAACCAGATCGTTGACCTGGGCCTCTGTGACTCCCCAGTATTTGCTGTTGTAGTTACCTGATCCCCAACCCAGCTTGGCCCCAAGATCCAAAAGCAATGGGTGCCCCCAGGGCATGTCCACTTCACTTTGGACGGTGCGTGCGATACTGGCAGACAGGTAAAAGCCATCAGCACTGTGACTTTCGAAATAACAAGCCAAGGATGGTGATAGATTCATGTCAAAATCCAAGCGTCCAAAAATCTCGGTCGCTGCTCGATCATCTCTGGGAAAGCTATAATGGTTAAAACCGAGACTATAGGTGGTCTTGGGTAAAAACTCCAAGGGTTCGGTCCAGGCGGCAAAGAAATCAGCCCGCTCGACCTCATATTTGCGTCCATGGGCGTCGGTCAGGCCGATACTGGCCTTGACTCCACCGCTGAGCTTGCCATAGGTACATGAAGCTCCTGGCTGGAAAACAAAGTCCTCATTGATGCGCTGGCCCCGCCAGATATGTTTGCTCTTGATCGCAATCTCTGCATCGCAGGTGAATTGTTGATCGGTCACCCAACTATCGGATCCCCAAGCCACCCACGAGATCCCCAGCAAGACCATCCATGCCCCTGTCTTCATCTGCATTCCTTTATTTTAGCTAATCCTGTTCGATGAACCGCATCCCCCATACAAGGGAATGATCCATCCTTAGATTTTGTCGGTCAGTGTTACAGAAAAGCATTAAGAGTTCAACCCACAAACCCATAGCGCATAGAAAAAGGGGCCTGCGATGTTACAGGCCCCTTTAGCGTTAATAATACTCGTAAAAGACAAACAGTCATTACGTGGTGCTGAAGATCTGGAAGCCAGTGTATGCTTCCATCCCATGCTCGCCGATGTCGAGCCCCTTGAGTTCCTCTTCTGCCGTAACTCGCAGGCCAATTGTCTTGCTGATCGCAAAGAAGATCACCAAGCCTAAACCGAAGGCCCAGGCAAAGGCGGCGCCAACACCCAAGGCTTGTACGCCTAGCTGGCCTAGGCCACCGCCATAGAACAGCCCGGAATCTAGATTAAACAACCCGCAAGAGAGCGTCCCCCAGGCGCCGCATACGCCGTGAACGCTTACCGCTCCAACAGGGTCGTCTATCTTCAACACATTGTCGATGAACAGGACCGAGAAGACCACCAAGGCACCACCGACGGCTCCAATAATGGCAGCTCCCATGGGTGAGACACCGTCGCAAGGAGCGGTGATGGCCACCAGGCCAGCCAAGGCCCCATTAAGACTCATGGAGGCATCCGGCTTCTTCAATACGATCCAAGACACGCACATCGCCACGATCGCACCGGCAGCAGCGGCCAGGTTAGTGGTCACGGCAATGTAACCGATCGAACCGTCGCCGGTCGTGGTACTACCGGGGTTAAATCCGAACCAGCCAAACCACAGGATAAAGACACCCAAGGCAGCCAGCGGGATATTGTGCCCCATGATGGCCTTGGGCTTGCGATCCGGACCATACTTGCCGATACGCGGTCCCAGAACGATGGCACCAGCCAAGGCCAGCCATCCACCGACCGAGTGAACCACGGTCGAACCGGCGAAGTCCAGGAAACCTTTGCCTTCCAACCATCCACCGCCATCCAGCAATCCACCCCAAGCCCAAGAGCCGAAGATCGGGTAGATAAACAGGGTGATACAAACGCTGTAAGCCAAATACCCTATAAACTTGGTACGCTCAGCCATGGCACCGGACACGATAGTAGCAGCCGTGGCCGCAAAGACCGTCTGGAAGATCAAGAAGGTCCAGTTCCAACTCAAGACTCCATCACCCATATCGGACAGGAAGAAGTGGCCGGTACCACAGAAACCATTACTTTCGCCAAACATCAAGCCAAAGCCCACAGCGGCAAAGGTGATGGTCCCGACAGAAAAGTCCATCAGGTTTTTCATTAAGATATTGACCGCATTCTTAGCCCGCGTAAAGCCGGCCTCGACCATGGCGAAACCTGCCTGCATAAAGAAGACCAAAAAGGCCGCAACACAGGTCCAAACCACATTGATATTGTTTTGCAACAGGCCCGTTGCTTCCTCCAGAGGGGTTACCTCCGGAGCGGCCTCAATTGCTGCATCCTGAGCCCACACTGGCACAGAGGCCAGGGCCAAGAACACTACACCACATAATAGAAGTCGTCTCATTTTCATTGCTTATCCCCGTTTTCACTAAAAGGCTTTGAACACTTCTTTAGAAACTCATTGACAGACTAACACCAGCGTAGAAGAAATCACTGTCAGCACCTGCAGCGGTAAGACCGTCATCGATGTCACTGTCCATGATCAGGACATATCCCACAGCCGGAACCACGGAAACATCCCCAATAGCCAAGGGCAGAGAAGCCGAGAAGGCCAGATCATTGAGAGCAGAACTAGTCGTATAACTGGACCAGTAGGCCTCACTGTATTTATCGCTACCCCAACCCAGGCTGGCACCCAGATCCACAGCTACTTCCTCAGTCAATTCGAGTGTATGACCGGCAGCCAAGGAAATATAGGTTCCATCGCTCTTGACATCCTGATACACCGTCAAGGATGGGCTCAGCAAGGTGTCCCAGGCCAAACCGGCGTACACTTCAAAAGTGCTTACAAACGCGGTATTGGGGAAATCGTAAAGAATGCCACCAATTGAATAGCTGAGCATCTCTGCACCTGGAACGGTGTCCGTGTAATCAATGGAATAGTCCACTTCGGTAAACTCACCGCTATTATCCCCAGCAGAATCACTTTCCATCTGCATACTGCCCCAGAATCCAACAGACCAGTTACCCTTGGCCAAACCGACACCTGGCTGGAAGACAGAGCCATCGAAAAGTTCCTGCCCACGCCATACATACTTGCTGTAGTAGTCTGCACTCACACTGACTTCCACTTCATCCAACGCCATTGCCACAGGAGCAACCATTGCAACTAAAGCCGAAACTACCAATGTCATCCTACCCTTCAAACTCATTTCTTTTCCCTTCAAACTCTGTTTTCAACTTAATCTACAATTCTAAAACGAACTGCCAGGCTCGTTTGGGGATAAGCAAGACGTGTGCCAGCAGCTTTTCAATTATCCATATGCCTTTTATTAACAAGCACTTAAGGTCATTACCACACCTCTAACCGAAATTAATCACCATTACACAATTGCATACAGCACTCGGCGACGCTACAATTATGTCGTTGTTTTGGTTCTTTAACCAAAATCGTAATGACACTAATAGGGAAGACCGAAATATGTCTGCTAAAGATGACACTGCTACCCCCAAGGCAACAAGCAATACCACTCTACATGTCCAAGCACTCGAAACACTTTACCGTATCAGCAATATCCTTGCCGCCGGTATGAGCCAGAAACAGATCCTGGCCGAAGTTCTCGATACTTTAGATAACGAGTTAGCCATGAAGCGCGGCACATTAACACTGTTATCCCCGGATCGCAAGGAAATTATGATCGAAGTGGCTCATGGTTTTCCCGAAGAATACAGTCGTAAGGTTCGCTACCAAATAGGCGAAGGCATTACCGGACGTGTCATCGAATCGAGAACACCCATCATTGTCCCCAAGGTCACCCAAGAACCGTTGTTTCTCAACCGCTTCGGGCGTTCAGACCTGGACACCGAAGAGCTAAGTTACATTTGTGTGCCTATCACTACGGGGAACGACCTCATTGGTGCCCTATCCATTGAGCGTCCGTATGACTCTTCCCGTGATCTCAAGGAAGACAAACAGCTTCTAAGCATTGTCGCCAGTATGATCGCCCATGATGTACGCACCCGTCGTGAAGAGGCTTCTGCACGCCAGGCCTTGGAAGACGAGAACATCCGGCTTCGTTCTGAACTAGAGGATCGCTTTAGGCCCGAAAACATCATCGGTAACTCTGGTGCCATGCGAGATATCTACGGCCAGATCCATCAAGTGGCCCCCAGCGATACCACGGTGTTGATACGGGGCGAATCCGGCACGGGTAAGGAACTGGTAGCCCACGCCATCCACTACTCCAGCCCCCGCGCCAATGGCCCTTTTGTCAAGGTCAACTGTGCGGCACTCAATGAAAACTTACTGGAAAGCGAGCTTTTCGGCCATGAAAAGGGGGCTTTCACCGGAGCAGTACAAAGTCGTAAGGGACGCCTGGAAGAGGCCAATGGTGGCACCCTCTTTCTCGACGAAATCGGCGATTTCTCTCCCATTACCCAGGTCAAACTCCTGCGTGTCCTACAAGAACGTCAGTTTGAGCGGGTCGGCAGCAACAAGACTTTGGAGACCAATGCCCGTATTATCTGTGCAACCAATCGCGATTTAGAGGTTGCCGTAGCAGATAACTCGTTCCGCCAAGACCTCTATTATCGTATCAACGTCTTCCCCCTGATCATTCCGCCCTTGCGGGAACGCAAAGACGATATTTTACTACTATCAGACCACTTCGTCGAAAAATACACCCAACGCATGAACAAGGATGTACGCCGCATCAGCACCCCGGCCATTAACATGATGGTGGCCTACCACTGGCCCGGCAACGTCAGAGAGTTGGAAAATTGCGTAGAACGGGCGGTCCTGCTCAGTTCCGATGGGGTGATTCATGGCCACCACCTACCCCCCACCCTGCAAACCAGCGATGCGTCGGACACCATTGGTACCGGATCACTCAGGGAACGTGTGGCCCTGTTCGAACGTGACATAATTGTCGATGCCCTCAAACGCTGCAATGGCAACCTTACGGCTGCATCGCGTGACCTGGGATCTACAGCTCGTATCATCACCTACAAGGTCAAGGAGTTGGGGATCGACTATCGCCGCTACCGCCGGGTTAAATAACGCCTACCAGCCAACATACGAGCAAGGCCTGCAACAGTACAATGAGCCCAAAAGTCACCTGAAATGACTTTTTTCGTGTCTTGTGTCGAAACATCTGCTGGGCCAACAAGGCACCCGGGCTGGCCCCCAACGCAGCCAATAAATGCAAGGTAGCCTCAGGGACACGTTGTCCCTGTCGTCGGGCCCGATGCTTGTCTACTCCATAGATAACGACCGCGGCGAGGTTTATCAGGAGGAGGTAACCCCAAAAAACAGGATGTTTCCACAGAACCATCACATCAGGCATCTTTCAGCTCCAGGACGAGGGTGAACAACTCGATTTGCTTGCATCATGTCCCATGATCACAACACCGTCAAGGCCAAGCCCTATGAAAGGGCCTCCAGGCCCTTAAAACCCTGGATTGAACCCTGAAAATAAGGTGGATAAGTCCCCTATTCTGAGGTAAACTACCTTGTCCTTTAATAATAGACTATTGAACAAGAGAGAGCCAAGACATGAAGGTCCAATTCAATCGACAAGCATTGGCCGAGGCCCTGGGGCTGTTGACCTCAGTGGTCCCCAGTCGTACACCCAAGCCGGTCCTGCATTGCGTACGCATCTCCGCTGACGAAGATGGAGTACGGATCTTTGCCACAGACTTGGAAATCGGCCTGAACTATGTCCTATCCGAGGTCAAGGTGGATGCCCCGGGCGAAGCCGTGATCAATGCCGACAAGCTGGCTGCGATCGTGCGTGAAAGCCTGGATGAGGTCCTGACCTTAACCCACGAGGACGGCACCTGCGAAATCATCGGGACTGACAGCCACTTTACCATCTACAGCCAAGATCCCGAGCAGTTCCCCAATGTCCCTGCCTTTGATGGCCAACCGGACATCGAGGTTGGCCTCAAGGTCTTGCAGGAAGGCACCAAACAATGCCTCTTTGCCACAGCCAAGGAGAGCAGCCGTTACGCCATCAATGGAGTGCTGTGGGAGATCAAGGGCAAGAAGATGGCCCTGGTTGCCACGGACGGTCGACGTCTGGCCCGTAGTCGCGTGAACCTCAAGGCCGCTCCAGCCGACGAGATCGCAGCACAGAAACTGATCGTCCCGGCCAAGACCATGCTGCTGTTGGAAAAGATCGGATCGGACCAGGACGACACCCTGGCCGTGAAACTGATGGGCAGCCAGATCGCCATCCACTGCGATTCGGTGATCATCACCTCTAACCTGGTTGAGGGCAGCTTCCCCAAATATGAAGATATCATCCCCAAGGACAATGACAAACGCCTGCCCCTGCCCACCGACGCGGTGCTCAGTGCGGTGCGGCGGGCCTCGCTCTTGGCCAGCGAAGAGTCCAAGGGTATTAAACTGAGCATTACCACCAATGAGTTGGTCTTCTCCGGGCGTGCCCCTGAAGCCGGGGCCGCAGAGATCAACATGACCATCGAGTACACTGGTGACGATATCAGCATCGGCTTTAACCCGCAGTTCCTCAGTGATGCCCTGCGGGTGATCAAGGCCGACGAATTTGATTTGTACCTGGGGCAACCGGATCGACCGGGACTCATCAAGAGTGGCAATGACTTCCTGTATGTGCTGATGCCGATTAACCTGGCCTAGGAAACCACGTGACTGAGGATTGGAGCCAGCTTAACATTCCCAAGCGACGGCCCAGGCCGGAAGAATCGACGCGCAAACTGGGACAGTTGGTGGATCAATTTTTGGCCCCGGCCTTGGAACGACGTCAGCAGCAAACCGATCCCGTGATCGAGACCTGGGAAGCCATCGTGCCACCAGGACTCAAGCAACAGTGCCGTCTTAAAACCTTTGACCGGGGGCAACTGACTGTAGCGGTGCGTTCGCCCGCCTTTATGTACGAATTTCAATTGTGCAGCCAGGCTCTCTTAAAGGAAATGCAAGACCGCTGCCCACGAGCAGGGATTAAACGCATCAGAACAGTGCTGGGATAAACAAATGGGGTTCACCGTTAAAAAGTTCACGGTTCACGGTTAATTGACGAGAGCTCAATCAACTGTGAACCTGGAACCGTGAACCTATGAACCTAACTAAGAAGAAAGACGCAGGACGCATATGTCGGACAAGAATTACGACGCTGAAAATATCAAAATCCTCGAAGGCCTCGAGGCCGTACGCAAACGCCCGGACATGTACATTGGAGACCGTGGGCTCAACGGTCTCCACCACTTGGTGTACGAGGTGTTGGACAACTCCATCGACGAAGCTCTGGCTGGCGAAAGCGATGATATCACCGTACGCATCCAGGCCGACGGCAGTTGCACCATCGAGGACAACGGCCGTGGCATCCCAGTGGACATGCACAAGGACGCCGGGGTCAGCGCCCTGGAGGTTGTGCTTTGCACCCTGCACGCCGGAGGCAAATTCGATTCGGACAGCTACAAGGTCTCGGGCGGCCTACACGGTGTGGGTGTCAGCTGCGTCAACGCCTTGAGCGAATGGCTGGAAGCCGATGTCTACCGGAATGGCAAGCACTTCCACTTTGAATGTGCTCGCGGTGTACGTAAGGGCCCGGTCCAGGAACTGGGCGAGACGAACAAACGTGGTACCAAGATCACCTTCATGCCCGACGAAGAGATTTTTGGTGATCATGAATTCCAATACGACACCCTGCTTAAGCGTATTCGTGAACTGGCCTACCTCAATGCAGGCATCAAGGTCACCTTCCGTGACGACCGCAATCAAAAGAAAGAAACCTTCCAATACGAAGAAGGGCTCAAAGAATTCGTCAGCCACCTCAATGACGCCAAGAGTACTCTGCACGACGATATCATCTACCTGTCCAAAGAAGACAACGAGCAGATGCTCAGTTGCCAAGTGGCCCTGCAATACAACGATGGCTATAACGAAAACGTCCTCGTCTTTGCCAACAACATTCGTAACATCGACGGCGGCACTCACCTGTCCGGTTTCCGCACGGCCCTGACGCGGACGATGAACTACTACGCCAAGAACAACAAGATCATCAAGGACAACCAAAACACCACAGGTGACGACCTACGTGAAGGTCTGACTGCAGTGGTTTCAGTCAAGGTGGCCGACCCTCACTTCGAGGCCCAAACCAAGGTGAGATTGACCAATCCCGAGGTGGGCAGCTTCGTCGAGATGGCCGTCAACGAGCAGTTGGCCCAATACCTGGAAGAACACCCATCAAATGCCCGTAAGATCATCAACAAGGCCGTCCAGGCCGCCCACGCCCGCGAGGCCGCCCGCAAGGCACGTGAATTGACCCGCCGTAAAGGGGCCCTCAGCAGTGCCAACCTGCCGGGCAAACTATGGGACTGTGCCAGCAAGGAAAAATCAACCACCGAAATCTTCATTGTCGAAGGGGATTCTGCCGGCGGATCGGCCAAGGCCGGACGCGACCGAAACATCCAGGCTATCCTACCGCTCAAGGGTAAGATCCTGAATGTGGAAAAGGCCCGCATGGAAAAGATGCTGGGTCACGACGAAATCCGCACCATGATCAGTGCCCTGGGAACAGGGATCGGAGCCGATGAATTCGATCTGGAAAAATGCCGCTATGGGAAACTGGTCCTGATGACCGACGCCGACGTTGACGGAGCCCATATCCGCACTCTGCTGTTGACCTTCCTGTTTCGCCAGATGCCACAAATGCTTGAAAACCGCAAGGTCTTCATTGCCCAACCGCCTCTCTACGAGGTACGGGCCAAGGGACAGAAAAAGAGTGAGTATGTCCTCACCGAAGCCGAGATGCGCAAGAAGATGACCACCTGGGGTCTGTCCAATACCCAACTGCTTATCCGTGACATCGACGTGAAAAAAATGATTGAGTCTCAGATAGCTCCCAGTGACACCCCTGCGCGGACTTTGGAGGGCGAAGCTCTCCAAACCCTAGTCAAGCTTGCCAGTGACATCGAACGCAGCATCGGCGTATTACTGCGTCGCGGGGTGCACTTCGATCAATTCGTCAAAAACTATTACAATGGCCAACGCCTCCCCAAATACCTGGTTCGAGTCGAGGGGAACGACGAAGTCTTCAGCGACACCGACGCCTATGAAAAACGCCTGGAAGCCCTGGCCCAAGAGGCCGAGGCCCTGCAAGAAAGCCAACGCGATGACCAGATCCGCTATGTCGGCGAAGAACTACACGAAATCGAACGGGTCAACACCATCAATGAAATCCTGCAACGTGACTACCAAATGGACTTGCGTGACTTCCTCCATAAACAACATCGCACCGTCTCTGGCGAGGCCCTGCCGACCAAGTTCCAACTGCTCCGGGGTGAAGATAGCTACGAAATCGCCAACCTAGGCGATATGGCCTCCGGTGTCCGTCAGATCGGAGGCAAGGGCGTAGAAATCAAACGATTTAAGGGCCTTGGTGAAATGAACGCCGACCAGTTATGGGACACCACCATGAATCCAGAGACCCGAACCCTGCTCAGCGTCAAAATCGACGATGCAGGTGAAGCCGACCGTCTCTTCAGTATTCTTATGGGAGACAATGTGGAAGAACGTCGCAACTTCATTCAGGATCATGCCCTGGAAGTGACGAACCTGGATGTCTAAGTCACGGATGAATTGACATCATGAAACAGCCCTTGTCCGTTGTCATGATTGCTCAAAATGAAGAGGCCCAGATCGCAAAAGCTATTAACTCTGCGGCCTTTGCAGATGAGGTACTCGTACTGGACAGCGGATCAGTCGATAACACCGTCCAGATCGCCCAGAAAATGGGAGCCCGCGTTGAACATCAGTCTTGGCTCGGTTTCGGACGACAAAAACAACGTGCCGTGGAACTTGCCCAACACGACTGGGTGTTCGTGCTGGACTGCGATGAGGAAATCCCACAACCGCTCCAAGTCGAGATTAACGCAACCCTCAAAGCTCCCCATGCCGATGGATATCTCGTTGGACGGCTCAATAACTTTTTCGGCAAGGACATTCGCTTCGGTGGCTTATATCCTGATTTATCCCTTCGTCTCTTCAATAGAACAAAGGGACATTTCGACCATGCGGAAGTCCATGAGAAGGTCATCGTAGAAGGTCCTCTCGGCAGGCTTAAAAACCATATGCACCACCTCGCCTACCATAGCATTGACGAATTCATTGACAAACAAAACCGGTACTCCTCTCTTCACAACAAAGGGAGACATCTGTTTAAAGGACACCTCCGCTCCCTCTGGACCTTTTGGCGTATGTACCTCATCAAACAGGGATTTCGTGATGGCTGGCGAGGATTCGTCATTGCCAAGCTGTATGCTCAATATACTTTCTGGAAGTACGTCAAATGCAATACAAATCGCTAACCATATAACAGGATTTAATGCCTTTATGATGAGTAAAAGCTTTAAGTACCCAATCTATGTCACCCAGCCTTTTTTACCTCCATTAGAAGAGTTCAAAAAAGGACTGGAAGAGATTTGGAATACCCGTTGGTTAACCAATGACGGACCTATTGTCAGGCGATATGTAGACGAATTACGAGCGGCCTTACAGATAGAAAACCTTTGTCTGTTTAATAACGGAACCCTTGCCCTTCAAATCGGTCTTCAAGGGATGGAGATTTCAGGAGAGGTCATAACCACGCCGTTTACCTTTGCGGCAACAACACACGCCCTTTTCTGGAATAAAATACGCCCTGTTTTTGTGGACATTGAACCTGACTTCTACACTCTCAACCCAGATAAAATTGAAGCCGCTATCACTCCATGGACAACAGCTATCCTGGCGGTCCATATCTTTGGAAGTCCATGTAATCACGAAGCCCTCTCTCGCATCGCAAAGAAACACAATTTATTACTTATTTATGACGCAGCCCATGCCTTTGGTGTCAAATTAGCAGGGAGAACGATTGCTCATTACGGCGATTTGTCCATGTTCAGTTTCCATGCCACCAAGCTCTACCATTCTTTTGAAGGTGGCATGTTAACGTTTCAAAATGACAAATTCGCCAAGATTTTTGATTATTTGAAAAACTTTGGTTTTGAAAATGAAGTTGAAGTCGTCATGCCCGGTACAAATGCCAAGATGACTGAGGTTCAGGCATTAATGGGATCAATGGTGCTTCCCTATCTACCCCAATTGATCCAAAAACGTAAGGGCCTTTATGATCTCTATTGTGAACGGCTCAGCGGTGTCGAAGGGATTCATCTACCAACGAAGCACGACTCTAGTACTCAATATAACTACTCTTACATGCCCATCGAAATTATCGAAAGCGAATTTGGCATGTCACGCGATCATCTCTACGACAAACTCAAAGAGTACAATATTTACGCGAGACGCTATTTTTATCCTTTAATCTGCGACTTCCCTTGTTACAAGAATGTGCAAGTCCAAGACGACATAACAGTCGCAAGAAAGGTTGCGTTACAAATATTGACCTTGCCAATATTCTACGATTTAAAACAAGATCAAGTGAATCGCATATGTGACATTATCATTGAGATTCAAAAATCCAATGCAATATCTGGATAGATACCCATTCAAAATGTGGTTTCCGCAGAAGTCCGTTCAATAGTACCCTTTATGGTTTTACGATTCTTATTCGACACTCCGTAGGAACACTCTTGCTGGAGCGGCATCACAGTGCATCAGTTTTAATGGGAAGCATAGCAATTCATATTCGCCTACTGGAACATCCGAAAGATCGATTCCTTCTAAAATAACAACATCATGAGAAAATAGTTCTTTGTGCACCACGTTATCTTTTGAGTGAAAGGCTTCCACTGATAAATAATCTATCCCGACGAGCTTGCACTTATTTTCAATAAGATATCGAGCGGCACTTAGTCCAAGTGCAACGTATGAGGAATTGAAAGTTAATGGTGTACGTTGCCATTCTCTAGAGTTGCGTGTTTTGAATAGCACCCTCTCATAACTTCCTAGGTCTTTCTCTCTAAGGTGATCTACTTCAATCGTTTCTGCAACATCGATTTCAACGACCTGACAATTACCAATTAATAGTTCAATCGCTATCGTATCAACCGTTTTTCCTTTTGCATATTGATGCACAGGCGCATCAATATGCGTACCTGTATGTACACCAAGCGTAACCTGAGACACAGTACAGGGATCACCACGATCAATAGACAATACCCTGTCAATAGCAATAGACGGATCCCCCGGAAAGGTTGGTAGTTCATTTGATATCGGGAGCGTAATGTCGTATAGCATTAAATCACCAGTCCTTTGATGAGGCGTTCTTCTTCAAGACCAAGTCTAACAAATGAATCATAAATTACTGGATATCCTTGCACTGCCGCAATAAGGACCGGGTACGAGTTGTTTTTTAACTCAGAAGGGTGTTTTATCTCATAGCCGCAAAACCGCTGCCCGACTTTGCTGGGCAAAGAGTCATCTACAATATATTTAACATTTGTCTTTCTGAAGAAAAGAGTGTTGTCTAACATGTTTTTTGTCTGCCAGCCTGCCCCCCAAAGCACGACGTCTTTATGTTCCTGTGATTTAGCAAATGCGGCTTCATTGAGACCTAGAGCCTTTAGCTCTTGAGAGACAATCACTTCAGCCCCCTCCGCGACTCCTCGCATACGTTGTCGTAATAAATCGTCGACATACACAATTTTCACACCGGCCTCAATTAAGAGTCCATTTAATATAACAACAGGAATTACATCGGAAGGTTTGATCCTTTCAGCTTTAAAGTTGCAGCTAATTTGAAAATTACAGCCCAAGAGCCCACATTCCTTGCATTTCTCTACAAATGCCATCAATTCATGTTGAGCGGTATTATAACCTTCCATAATGATATACTTCACAGTCACATTATGTGCATGTGACTGTGCATACTTCTGTAAGTTTTCAAATACACGATCAAACTGCTTGCTCTTCCTGATGGCAACAAAAGTATCAGGAGTTCCGGCATCAATACTTGTTGTAATGACTAACTGATCTCTTTCAAGTAATGTCTTGATCATCTCGGAATAAATGATTCCATTGGTGATGACACGTTGTTTTAACTCTGGGAATTTAGCCGCTAGGGCTTTTATAAGTGGCTCAAATGAATTATCGATAACAGGTTCTCCGCCACCCCATACAATGGTCTGTATGTTATCGAGACTGTGTGAGTCTACGAGATTATGTATCAGTTCTTGGATATCATATTTTTCATGTTCACCGCCGTAATATTTATCGTCGCAATAAATACATTTCATATTACAGACCGTTTGATATTCTAAAGAAAGATACGAGACATCCAATGAGTCAATTGGTTGCCATTCCTTAAACTCTAGAAATGGGCATCCTGTACATTCGGTTTCCTCACCACAGTTGATCCTTCTATACAAGTCTCTCTTCGCTTTTAGGATTATCTCATTATCAGGAAGATGATGTTTCATCTCCTCTTCTCTCACCAACGAAACATCTCCTTTCATCTTCCCATCGACAAAGAATCGCTTACAGCATGTTCTTATTTCATTAGGAGTACAAAAGAGTGAAAGTTGCAAATCTTGGCAACTCCAGGATTGCTTCATGAGCACGTCCATTTTCTTCTGGATCGTTTGACTGATCGCATGAGAAGGTTCTGTTGCCATTGTCTCTAAAAACATTTTGGTAATAAAACCGTATTTGGTCTCGATAGGAGGGGGTGAGAAGACGGAACCCAACGATGAAAGAACATCCCGCCATTGCTGGTCAAGTGTTATATATATCTTCAGTGCAGTACAATCATCTAATTTCTGAGTGTAAATCGCACGTACCCGCGTGGCCACGACTCCAACTAGTCCAGTATAAAATGACACAAGGTATTGTTCACACAACGATATCTTCTGTTGTAAGAAAGTAATAATCTCCTGATAGGCTCGAAAAAAGCCCCTGATATGATTTTCGGTTATCGTATTTACGATAGAGTTAGGGCGATCTCTCTTAATGTAGTGCACATCAGGATAACACATAATCTTCTTTGCGTAAAAGTACACTTTAAACAAGAAGTCAACATCTTCATGATATCCGGCACTAAAATGAATGGTATTATCGATGAATAGAGACCTCTTAACTGCAGTGAAAATTACAGAACCATCCATTTTTAACGAAAGATAATCCTTAAGAAGTCCTGGCCTTCCCTTGCTAAGACTTTCCATATCGTTTCTGTTAAAACTAATAGCGTCACAATCATTCCCAGCACTCGTTGAAATAAATTTTGCGAGCTTGTCTAAAAAGTCCTCTTCAAATAAATCGTCACTGTCTAAAAACAATATCCATTCACTTACAGCATGCTTAATACCGACATTACGTGCAATCCCAGGGCCAGAATTACGTTCAGTACTCAGCATTTTAACCTTCTGACTCGCATGACCAAACGACCTAACCAACTCAACTGTTTTATCAGTGGAACAATCATCAATGATAATCACTTCATATTCATAATCACCAGGTTCTTGTTTAAGGACACTTTCAATACATTCAGAAACATAGGGTTCTGAGTTATAGGTAGGCACAATTATAGAAAATGTGATCATCCCGCGTCACTCCATGACATATAATTGCTTGTTGAACACTTGTTGCATTAACTCTTCTTGTTCCGCTTTATTTTGCAAGCCAAAAAACATCAGACCCACACGACTATAAGGCGTTTCCTTAATCGCATCTCCACTCACCGTTAAGGGAACGCTCTTCATGATATGTACAGAGGACTTAAAACTGATAGCATTAAAAACAGTGGGCTTACCAGAGGCCATCGTATGTCGTACGACAAATGATCTTTGGAGGTCCGCTTCGCCAGGTTTATGGATTTCTTCAATAAATGGACGAGTATAATATTCTGCATACGAAAAACCGGTACTATACTCTACGAGCATACTATATAAATCTCCTGGGCACCTTCGGGTCACTTCGATAAGCCAGAAATCCTCTTGATTACATATCAATTGCGTATGGACCAAGCCATCGACAAGAGCCAGCCCTTGTGCTAGTGTAGTAATATCATTTCGTATTTTCGTTAGTATTTGTTTATCAAAATCAAAAACTACGCGGCTGGTATCAACAACATAGGGATTCAGTAAACAGTGCTCTTCTACAATAAAATCCTTTATTATAGTCCCATTAACAATAAAAGCGGAATGGCTATAAAGTTGCCCCTGAACATACTCCTCGATGACATACTGACCTGTTTTAGATTTTTGCTTAGCCAGCTGGATCGCTTGTTCAATAGATTCATTATTCATTTCATGTAAAACGGTCATACCATGACCACTGTATGCATCCACGGGCTTTATGATGACGGGAATATGATCCTTAATTTCATTTTTATCGAGGATCATGGGGGCATGAAGTCCTAGGGCAAGCGATGTCTGTCTAAATTTCTTCTTATTATTAATCTTCTCAGTGACTTCAACAGAATCAATATTCGAGAACCCCTCCCCTTCATTAATTTGGGCACAAACCTGATATGACAAATCATTGCCGCCAGGAACAATATAATCAAAACCGTAACGTCGTATTGCAGTCCTCAGTTCATCAACATCAGAATAATCTAGATGAATATAATTAGTGACGGCCTTGGCAAGGATATCAAGTGGATTACCGCCCACAACATAGACTTCGTAACCCGTTGAGAGCAAAAAGTCATATATCGGTTTCGCTGAAAAATTTGTATCGACTAAGAGAACTCTTTTTTTCATACCGTCTTCCATGATCTCGATATACACGACTTCTCAACCGCTTCAAATAATTTCATCCCCACAAGTGCCTCTTCTGCACCAAAGCAATTGTCGAAAACCATTTCTCCCGTTTTTTTATAGATCGCTAATGCCGAAGCTATATCATGGTAATAATTGGCATAGGCTTCAATAAATCCCGCAGGATGCCCAACTTTGAAGCGTGTATAACGTGACTGATTACAAATATGAACATCATCACAACCTCGATCTATTGTGCATCGTTTCCCATTGGTACAAGCGATGTGCAAAATTTCGGGGATTTCTTGTACCCATTCCGCCGATCCCTTTTCTCCATAGAATCTAATTTTCATTCCATTCCTATTCCCTGTCGCAATCTTGCTATACCACATATTGCACGTAAGACCATTTGTGTATTCGAGGATGCAGTTTACATTATCTATAATTTGAGAAAAATGTCCGATTGATTCACTCCTTGCAACAACCGCAAGTGGTTGTTCTTCAGTCAGATACTGAATGAACATATGTAAATGCACACCTAAATCTAACGATAAGGTTGGAATAACGCCGTCTTCTAAACGCCATTTTTGCGGAACAACAGGTTTACCGTGCTTATCGCTACGAATAAAACCCTCCTGCGGCATTTCGATTTGAATATGTCGCAGTTTCCCTAACCTATCGTTTGCTATCATATGTTTTAATTCTCGAATCATTGGATAGCCAAGATAATTATAGGTAACGACTAAAAACCCATTTTTAGTTTTTAATACCTTTTGGATATCCACGACTTCTTGTACTGAACAAGCCAGTGCCTTTTCGCAGATAACTGGAATGCCATTTTCAATCAATTGAATAACTTGTGATGCATGAATATTTGTCGGAGTAAGAACAACAACAACGTCAATGCATTCCTTTTCATTCTGTATAAGCTCATCAAGACTACAATAATTTCTGGATCTTGATACAGAATACGCTTGAGCGGTTGCGGCATTAATCTTTCTATCCTGACTAAAATTTCCGGCAACAATTTCAAAGGAACCGCTTAGATTTATGGCTGAATAATGAGCAGAACCAACTGCAGAGTTAATACCACCGCCTACCAAAGCAACCTTATATTTCCCCGTATCCTTTGGGCTCAATGTCCTTCTCCTCATACCAATGTATCTGAGCGATAAACCTTACCCGCATCTGTTTATTATGTTCTTGTTTAATGATACGCAATAGCCTTCTTGTGACAATATCTAATACATTGAGATATATCACATACAAAAGTAACAGGCATCCATATCTTCTTGTCGTTCATTGCTATCGTTTTAACACTCGATCAATCTCTCTTTTTAGAAGATACAAGTATTTTTTTAATCCTTTTGGGTGCTTGGAATAACTCTGTATGAGATAAATTTCACGGTCAAAATAAGGATTGCTAGCAACTTTGGATGGATACTTTTTTGGGAAAAAGCCTTCACATAACTCTATATCGAATTGTTTATCATGGCCATTACACCGCAAGCCACTGCCATCAAATCCAATATTCTTCACTAATGAATATTTAGGAGTAACCGTGAGCATGTTATGCCTAAGAGAAAATAATGTAACAACCGTATCCATAAAGTAAAATGCATCCACATCGGGGATTTCATTCGCCCTCCGCACGAGGTTTTTCCCATAATATCGAAGTAACGTATTCTCACCGGATTTTACCTTAAGCACTCCCTCTGCCTGTAGTTTTTCTACAGAAGCGACCCTATCTTTCCAAACACCAAATCCCCAGGGACAAAATATCGGAGTGAAATATACATCATAGGGATAAGCACTAGAGATCCTTATTTGCGGACAATACCCCGAAATAGCCATCACCTTTCGTTCGTTTCTGTAATTATCCAAGCAATGATTCATATACTCCAGGAAACAAGGCGAGGTTACGTTGTCATCCTCCATGTAAATCGCTTCGCCGTACTTCTCGACCAACATCTTAAGGCCACCCGAGGTATTTTTCAGTAAATTGTTTTCTTTCTGAAAAACTGGAACGACTTCTTTAAAACCATCGATTGTCTTAACATAATCTCGAAGTGTTTTGACGGCGTCCTCATCCCCTGGCCTGGGAGCATCGGAGAAGATATACAACGTTGATTGTTTGGCTAAAGAGTTACTCTGTAGCGATTCAACCGTTGCACGAAGATGATTGACTCTGTTGTATGTACAAATACCAATGGGGGCGAAGTTATTTCTCATAGTGTCATCATCTTTATCAACTCATATGGCTAACTACAAAACCTCAAGCAATGCACGAAAACCTGCTTCTACAGAAAAGCGTTCCAATGCATGAGAACGAGCATACATACTCATCTGAAGACGTCGCTCACGGTCTGTTATCAGCGTCTCAAGAGCTTCACCCCATTGCTGTTCTGACTGCACTAAAATGCCATTGTCCGCATTAACAATTTCCTTTGTTGCACCAAAGGCATTCGCTACGACGGGTACTCCGCACGCAATGTATTGGATCGCTTTTATAGGAGATTTCCCCCTTGTAAATTCGTCCTCAGTCAGGGGTAATAATCCAATATCCAACTGCGGCGTAAAGAGATGCTCTTCCCCGGAAACAAAAGGGTGGTAATCGTAGCAACAGGTCAACTTAGGTTTTTCTCCTGAAAAAACCAACAATCTTGCATTGGGGTATTTTGCCAAAATTTCACAGAGCACAGAATCTAATGACTCTACATATTTCAAATTATGGGGTGCTCCAGCCCATCCAATGGAAATCGTGTCTTGATATGGTTTGGGTTGCGGCTTCCATAGATCCATATCCAAAGACATGGGTACGATTTTCACATGACACGAATGTTGTTGAGCAGCCTCTGCGAGAACTCCATTAGCTACCGTCACAACGTCGGCGGTTTGCAAACAAGCTCGGAATCTACGCCTGACTCTATGCCGAGTAAAAAAGGAATAAGGCTTTCCTGGACGGGTATAGATGGCGTCATCAAAATCGAAGATGAGCCGCTTACTATGATCACGCAGTTTCTGAAGAATTGGTTTCTTAAAAAGACATTTCTGGTTAATAAGGATGTCTGTAGGCGTTAATATGTTAGGATTCTCAAGAAGCTGTTGACGGGTTATCACAGTGACATTAAATCCTTGCGATTTCAATAAAGGCAAATACTGAATCATCCTGAACTTCGTACTTCCCGCGTGCGCATCCCCAATGGTAATGATGGTTACCTTTTTCATTTCCCTGTCTTTCTCATAAAAGCGGCAAAGCCTCTACGTACAAAACGGGAACATGCGATCAGTTCAAACGATTCATCTCTGAGCAACTCTTGATAAGCCCAAAAACTCTTGAACGCATAAAAAACATCATCCAAGGCAATGATATTAAATCGCTTTTCCAATAGACGAAACTCATCGTATCCAGTACATTCCCCACCGTCTATTAAAACGAAATCATAATCATCCTTTGGATGTTCATCAAAGTAACTCGTCTTGACCCTTTTCAACACGCTCTCATTATCTTGCCAAGCCTTAAAAATCTTATCTTTGTTCATATTCTCCTGCTCCTCTTTGGAGAGTTGGCTCCAAATATCTCGCTCAAAATCTTTACAGGACCATTGTTCATAAGATATTGAAGAGCAGTTATGAATCTCCACAAAGGGAAAAAGAGGCTGAATATTCTTTTCAATATATTTTGCCTTTTCTGAAAAGTATTCAACACATCTCACAAATTGCGGCTGGTAGTCCATTTTCGCCAAGAGGCACATGGTCGATCCTCGCCCATCCCAGGACCCAATTTCCAAAATCTTTTTCGGCTTATACGTTCGAATGATCCCTTGTATTGTGCGCCCAAAGAAATCCTTCGTTCGCACCTTTGGCCTCCTGGTTCTTGTCAGCAAATGCTTCGTTGATAGGGTATAATACTTGGCTTTATGAGATAATTTACTCATTGCTGCTCTGTCAATCTGAAGTGTTTCCTAGAATAAACTCTTGAATATCTTGTTTAGATTTCAACCACTGCTCATAACCATCTTGGCAATAGTTAAGTATTGATTCTTTCATATCTTGAGGTTTATGCAAATATGAACGCAGGCTAAATTGGGCATCAAACAACAGTCCCGTCTTGCCATCTTGAATGTACTCATTCATCGTAGCATCGTCATAACCAATAACAACCTTACCGAGGCCCATGGCTTCTAAAAAGCTAAATCCAATGCCTTCTTGAAATCTCGGAGCGATGTAGAAATCAGCTTCTTTAACCTTGTCCAAATAGGTCTCTCTATCAAGCCAATCCGATAGGTGTTCGATTTCAAATGGATAGCTCGACGAATCGCTTGGCGGGACATCTCCCTTATAGATTATTTTGTCGATATACTCGACTCCGATCATTTTCATGATAGATTCTATGTTGATTCGCTCGTCGCGTTGCCATAAAAAAATAGTATAGGATCGCTTCTCATTGATGCGCTCTAAACCCCACTTCGGCTTAGGGAAATATTGAACACTCAGAGAAGGAATGCCCTGAGTGTTCAAATAGTCATGGATTTGCTTACAAAAACTAATAACACGTAAATGGAATAAGCGATATCCGATTTTTTTCCGCCAATTCAGTCTTTGGAATCCATCCCACATGGGGACCCAGACAAACTCTTTACATTTCAAGGGCCAGAGATGTCTCGACGGTGAAGGCGGTAGTTGGTAAAAAATGACGATATCAGGGCAAAGTTCATTAACCTCTTTGACCAATTGCTTTGTAGGCATGGCTTCACGACGAAATACCGTGACGTCACCAAAGGATCGGAGCAGTTCTAGAAAAAACTGATCACTCTTGGTTTTCTCATGAGGAACTCTTCCTAAAAATGCAATTTTTACTTTACGTCTCACCATAGATTTCGATATTTAGATTCCATAGTTCATGGTAGACTCAAGCCTTTACTTACATCCAAATGATCTTAGATCCCTGATTATTCCCAAAACGATGAATTATACCTACCATTTTAGAAGCAAAGCAATGAATTTCCCCAGGTTAACAGTAACGCTTACTAATCTATATGAACACCCATGACAATGGGTAACAATATGGCCTTGAGCACTTTTTGCCTTGAAAATACTCACCCCTTCAATATGATCATGAGCGGGGCTTTTTAGGAGCCTAAACTCCGTCAAGACCAGTGAAGGCCTTAGGTTTTAACGCCCTCATTTTAGCTTAAGACTAACTTTAAATTATTTAACTAAAAGCACTTAAAAACACAACAAAAAACCAGACCACAATAATGGCTGCATCAATCATAGCCGGCAATATAGGAGTGCGATATGAAAAAAGGGATTTTTTTTATACACCGCAGCCCCGTACCACCATACCTCGTCAATGCCATTGATAACACCAAGGCATTTAATCCTGAAACCCCAATCTACCTATTGCTAGACAAAAAGGATCTTGTTCCATTAACGTTAAAAAAAATAGGCGTGATTTGTGTGACTTTAGATCAATTAGAAGATAAGCGTCATGAACACTTCCTAGCGATATATCAGCATATTTCAGGAAATGATATTCAGTTTGAGCGTTTTTGCATCTCACGTTGGTTCTATCTTGAAGCAGCGATGAAATTATGCAATGTCCAGGAGGCTATTCATTTAGATTCCGATGCCATGTTGTTTACATCTTTCGAGGAATTCTCTGGTTATTTTAAAGACTACGAAATGGCCATTTCAGAAAATTGTGGACACTGCGCCTATTTCTGTGGATTGAAGTCACTGACGCATTTCAATGACTACGTTATTCGTTTCTTTGAAAACCAAGAGAATATCGATCTTTTTCAGAAAAGAAAAAATGAGGGAGCTAAGATTGGCAAAAAGGAATACTTGAGTGATATGACTCTACTCGGTAATTATCAAAAAGAAAATCCCTCTCTGGTTGCCAATTATAAACCCATTACAAAGGATTGGTTTGTTGACAACTGCATTCAAGAGGATGATGGCTATGTGATGAAAACCAAGAAAAAAAGACGCCCCTTCAAGAAGATTTTCTGGGAACAGCAAGACAAATATATGATTCCATACTGTGAGAGGTCCGATGATGGCCGCCGTGTACGCGCCTTGGCTCTTCACTTTAAAGGTGGTGGAAAGCGATATATGTCCCAATACAACAGCTTCATCCATACAAACAAACTGTTGCGTCTCTATCAAATCTTAATGGCTAAGCATAACCTATATAAAAGAGTTTGACCACCTCTAAACAATTCTTCCACCCAGGGGACAAAGCAATGGATTCCCTCTTGTACAGCATTAAAGTGGGAGATATAAATACTGTTTGTGATATAACTTATTCAACTTAATGCACAAATGAGACCGCATTCAATTGCTACAAAACGGCATTAGGTCTTCTTAATACAATTATATTTAAATGAATTGAACCTACTATGAAACGAATTATGATTACCGGCGGAGCCGGTTTTATTGGTTCACACCTGTGTGAACGACTATTGGCAGAAGGCCATGAGGTTTTGGCGGTTGATAACTATTTTACCGGAAGGCGACGAAATGTCGCTCACCTAATGCCCAATCAATCATTCGAGATTATGCGCCATGATGTAACCTTCCCCTTATATGTGGAGGTTGATCAGATCTACAACCTGGCCTGCCCTGCCTCACCTATTCATTACCAATTTGATCCTGTACAAACCACCAAGGTAAGCGTACATGGGGCCATCAATATGTTGGGATTGGCTAAAAGAACCAAAGCCAGAATCCTGCAAGCTTCGACCAGTGAGGTTTATGGAGACCCACAAGTTCATCCGCAAACCGAGGACTACTGGGGACACGTGAATCCCATTGGAGTGCGTTCTTGCTATGATGAAGGTAAGCGATGTGCAGAAACCCTTTTCTTCGATTACCATCGACAACATGATCTAGAGATTAAGGTCGCACGCATCTTCAACACCTATGGACCACGCATGCATCCTCAGGATGGACGGGTCGTCTCAAACTTCATCATGCAAGCCCTGCAAAACCAACCCATTACGATCTATGGGGATGGTACGCAAACACGTTCCTTCTGCTTTGTGGACGACCTGGCATCAGGCCTGATAAGCCTGATGAATTCTCGCCCAGAGTTCACAGGGCCTGTCAATCTTGGCAACCCGGTTGAAAAATCCATGCTGGAATTGGCTCAATTGGTAATCGATCTGTCCGGATCCAGCTCTAAGTTGATATTTAAAGAATTACCTTCCGATGACCCCAGACAACGTCAACCGGATATCTCTTTGGCCCAAAAAGAGCTGAATTGGGCACCCACTATTCCTCTGGAAGATGGCTTGAAAAAGACGATCGCCTATTTCGAAAAATTGTTATCGCAACGCGAAAAAAACTCTATCCCGATTAAAAACATCAAAACCTCTTCAAAACGGCTGAATCAACAATCTGACGTGCTTTAACCCATTCGACAAACAAATACTATGTTGACAGGTTGATGGATATCGCATTCGTTAAAACCAAATACGTTTCGTTTGGAGGCGGTGAGGGCTACCTTCAAACCCTGATGCAACATTGTGTGGCACGGGACTTTCGGGTTCATTTGCTGACCTCCTCCTGGTCTGGGCAGGAACCCGCGGGGGTATCTATTCATCAGATACCCATGAAGCGGCATTCACGTAAGGCACGCGTCTTCTCTTTTGCAGAAGGTGTCTCCCAGCACCTACGCGACCATCGATACGATGCCTGCTTGAGCTTGGAACGAACCGTGGGGCAACAGGTCTGGCGCGGCGGCGAAGGTGTCCACAAAAGGTGGTTGTCTCTACGCCGAGAATTCGAATCCCCCTTTAAAAACCTGACCGTACAGCTCAGCCCCTTTCAACGGGCCTTACTGCAACTGGAAGAAAATTGCATCCACAACACGCCCTACCTGATTGCCAATTCAGACATGGTCAAGCGTGATATCCTTTCTTGCTTCCCGGACCTGGATCCAGGTAAAATTTCAGTCATCTACAATGGCGTAGATGCGAAACGCTTCAATTTAAGCAATCGAGAAACCCATCGACAGCATATTCGTGCCGAACTCAACCTCGCGGACTCCCAACCCCTGCTATTACTGGCGGGCAGTGGCTTCCGTCGCAAGGGAGTACAGGAAACCCTGACCATGCTACGGGATTTGAAAGATGGACATCTAGTTGTGATGGGACGCGACAAAACCACACGCTGGTCCCGGATGGCCATGCGACTCGGTGTTGCTTCTCGCGTGAGCTTCCTTGCCCCGACCCATGATCTCTGCCCCTACTTCCACGCCGCCAATGTCACCTTGGTCCCATCCTGGTACGATCCCTTTCCTAATGTAGGCGTTGAATCGCTAGCCTGTGGCACCCCCGTCGTAACCACCCGCGTATGTGGAACCTCAGATGTTATCCAGGAAGGGATCAATGGCTCGGTATTCGGCATGCCCAGTGATCGATCCGACTTTCTGGCCAGCGTCAATTGTGCCATGAAGATTCCAGCAGGTGAGGCCCTCGCTGCCACAGTGGCGACATTAACCCCAGAACATAATCTGGATCAAACCCTATCGATTCTCATCCAGGCTTCTCAAGCCCGTTAAAGGCCTCTGCCATTACAAACTCATCGTTTCCCCCTTGCCCTGCCTGGGTCCAAAAAGTATAACCCTTGCATGAAAAACAGAGAACAGACATGGACCGTTATCCATACAGAGGCCTCAACCGGGTGGGGTGGACAGGAAATCCGCATTCTCAGGGAATCTCTTGGAATGCGTGAGCGGGGACATCGAATCGTAATTGTAGCCCAACCTGACAGTGGAATCCTGAGTAAGGCATCCGAACATGGCTTTGAAACGGTGCCGCTCTCGTTTTCACGGAAAGATTGGCCCGTCACGCTGACACGCCTGCTCAAGCTCTATAAACAGATACGCCCCGATGTCGTCAACACCCACAGCTCCAATGACAGTTGGGTTGCCGGAATCGCCACTCGGCTTTCATCGCTGCGTCCAATCCTGATTCGTACCCGGCACCTGTCAACACCCGTGAGTACAGGACTGCAAAACACGGTTTTATACCAATACCTACCCCACCGAATTACCACCACCGGGCAGGCTATCCGCGAGCAATTAATGGAGAGAAACCGCATCCCCGCAGAACAGATCCTCTCGATCCCAACCGGTGTCGATCTCAAACAGTTCGATCCCACGGCCCCCTTCAAGGATATTCGAGAGGCACTCTCGTTGGCCCCGGATACCCCCCTGGTGGGGACCGTTTCCGTGTTGCGAAGCTGGAAGGGACATCGATACCTGATCGACGCTGCACATCAAATTAAAGACGCCTTCCCACAAACCCGCTTCCTGATTGTAGGTGACGGCCCCATCAGGGCTGACTTAGAAGAGAACATCCGTGAAAGAGGCCTCGCCAACACCGTTCTCATGACAGGACATCGCGAGGATATTTCAGACATCATCGCATCACTCGACATCCTGGTCCATCCATCCTATGCCAATGAGGGAATTCCTCAAACCCTCCTGCAAGGATTAGCTATGGAAACCCCTATCATCTCCTCTGACCTCAAACCACAACTCGAGGTCATCAAACACAGAGAAACCGGGCTCGTTGTCCCCATGAAAGATAGTCAAGCTCTGGCCCAGGCCATCAGCACCCTACTCCAGGATCCAGACCTCAGAAAGACACTGACCAGTCAAGGCAGGGATTGGGTCCAACAGTTCTCAAAGGAACGCATGTTGGACCTGACCGAAGAGATGTATCGAACCCTCGCAAAACAAACTTGACGAGTCAATCGTCCACATCGAAGAAACCGTGTTCGGTTGCCGTCTCCTTAAGTTGGTCGCAGAGTTCTTCCAGACTTTGACTGATCACTTCGACATCCGTGCAGGTGCTGATGAAGTTGGTGTCACCATTCCAACGGGGCAGGATATGGATGTGCAGGTGTCCCGGTAAACCGGCCCCGGCACAACGCCCCAGATTGATCCCGACATTATAGCCGTGCGGATTCATGGCTTGAGCCAGACATCGCTTAGCCTCACGCACGTAACGCATCAAATCCAGCATTTCGTCGTCGTCCAAATCGTCCAAGTCACCAATGTGACGTTGAGGGGCAACGAGTAGGTGACCGTTGTTGTAGGGATAGCGATTGAGCATGACCACACTCAGGCCGGACCGCCAAAGGACGAGATTCTCTTTCTCCTGCTGGGGGTTCTCTATCCCATGACAAATGAAACATTCATGGGCGGGCTTGTCCGCTGCGGTCTTGATATAACCAATGCGCCAAGGCGCCCAGAGATTCTTACGTTCCAAGGCCACGACCTCCTCTATAGCAATTCGATCTTTAAGGTTTGAGTGATGACGAGTTTGGGATTGGCTTCAATGGTAGTCAGAGGCAAGGGATTGGCAGTCGCTTCCCATTGAAACCGATGATGACTATAAGATAGAATCCCGGTTTCCACATCCAGTCGATCCACGCCTTCGCCCGTGAGCCCCTGCACTTGATAGCCTCGCAAGAAACCAAAGGTACCGGAGACCTGAAAGCTACCGCTATAGGCCACAGGCCAATCCTCCGACAACTTCTGGGTGGACAAGGTGGACGTACTGGCAATCTCGGCCGTCTGCCCCTGTGACTCTAAATGATAGGTGAGATCACGTCCCAGCCGCTTGACCATGGGAACTGGAACCAGTTGTTGAGAGGACCATGATGATCCCGCGAGGATGGGACCACTTCCCTTACTACCGGCCGCGTCCCACAGCTGCCACTGAGTGGCCACGACATCGTAGATCATCTCGGGATCCTTGACCCGACTGCCGCCAGGGCCCTCACGAAAGGCGTCCTGACTGAGGGTCGCAACCAAGGCCTCTAAACCCGAGGCATCGACCAAACGGCCCTTGCGATCCACGACCACGTCAAAGCTCTTACCCGCCAATCCCTCGGCTGCATCTGGACGACTCGACCGCCGAATCCCCACGCTGTTAGAACGTCGCACGCGAGCTTTAGTACAGGTAGCGTGTAAAGGCGTCAGTCCTTGGGCATCGGCCTCCTCGGGTTGATAGGTCACGGTATACACCAGGGACTCATGGATCACGCTGGTCTGATTGGGATCTCCCGATGCAGAGGGAGTGCCCCAATGAATTTCGATCTCACGAGAACTGGTGAACTCATAGGTCAACGGGGTATTGGGATCGAATTGACACGAAATGCGCACGACCTGCCCAGCACAACCCGATAGCAAGATCATGGCCAACAGGCCCCAGGTCCAACTCCATTGCGATAACTTCACAGCAATTCCTTTCACTGATTTGATCAATATACCCTCAGATCTTAATCACAACCCTTCTACCATGCAATGGGCATTCTCAACATCACTCGGCCCCGAGCCTACGGCTAGAATCCGCTACACGGTTTATCTGCCCCTCTATGCCTCAGTGCCTCTGCTCCTCGGCCCTTCGGTTCACAGGCCCCTCCGGACTAGGTCCGGGGAATGGGATCTGGCCCCTGTCCGGTCTTGACGGCCTTGAGTTGGGCCACGAAAAGACCGGCAATGACGATGGCAATACCGGTCACCTTGGTAAGGGTCAGGGGATCGCCTAGAATGAAATAGGCACAAACAGCAGTGAACACCGGGACCATGTTGACGAACATGTTGGCCTTGGTAATGCCCAGGTGACGCACGCTGTAGGTAAAGAAGATAAAGGCCAGGGTCGAGACGAAGAGAGAGAGCTTGACAATGGCCCCCATGGCAGCTGGATCGAAGGGAGTGCTCCAGGTGGTACGGGCCTCGATGACGAGCCAAAAGGGCAAAAAATAGACAAAGGCCAGGATGTTCTGATAGAAGATGATCGAGAGGTTGTTGAGACGATCCGAGATACGGTGCAACACCACGGTGTAGGCCACGGCTGCCAGCACGGCCCCAAACTCCAATAGCACTCCCAAGGGGGATGCGGTAAAGCCGACTCCCACCTCGTAAACGACCAGGGTGACACCCCCAAAAGAAACCGCGATCCCTAACAAATGACGCCAGGTCATACGTTCCCGATAGAAAAGATACCCTGCGATGGGTGCCACCAGGGGGATCGTGGCTACAATGACCGCCCCGACCGTAGACGACAACAGTCGCAGGCCGTAGCTCTCGCACATGAAATAAACAAAGGGCTCGAAAAAGGCCAGGAGCAACAAAGAGCGAAAGTCACGTCGTGTGGGAAGACGCAGCCGATTGGTTAAATGCGTAAACACCAACAATACGACCGAAGATAATCCCATCCGAAACAGGACAATGGTCAGCGGACCGTAGGTGACAATGGCCTGCTTGAACCACACAAAGGACAAGGCAAAACAGAACATGGCCAGGATCACGGCCCCATAAGGACGCAGCGCAGTAGAGAGCAGTCGTTTCACTCGGCAATCTCCATAAAGCACAGGCCTTGAGGGGGCCCGCAGTGACCGGCAGCCTGGCGATCACATGAGGTGAGGATCTCATGTATAGGGTCAGCAGGCCAATGACCACGCCCGATGTCCACACAGGTCCCGACCATGATACGCACCATGTGATAGAGAAAACCGTCACCCTCGACATCGAAATGCAACAGCCGAGCCCCCTCTGATTCAGTCTGTGAGAATTGGCAACGTGTCAAGGTCCGCACGGTGTTCTGGCCGGGCTCCAGGCGAGCGGCAAAGGAGGCAAAGTCGTGTTGGCCTACTAATGTCTCGGCGGCCTGTTGCATGGCAGCGATATCCAGCTCTCCCGGATAATGCCAACAGAAGCGTGCCAACCGCCAGGGCCGCACACGCTCCAGACAGAGCGTGTAACGGTACCACTTACGCTGGACATGATCGAGCAGCACATAGTCCAGCGGCACCTCTTGGACGGCCTGAATGACAATCCCCGCAGGTAGGGCCTCATTGAGGGCCCCCTGTAACTTATCGACGGCCATGGGGTGTGGAGTTTGCAACAGACCGAGTTGCCCCTGGGCATGAACCCCGGCATCGGTCTGGCTGGCGGCCTCGCAGAGCGTCCCCTGAACGGTCGAATACCCCGGTTGGATTTGCCAACCATGATAGTCGGTGCCGTCATAGGCGATGGTCAATTTGATCTTACGCTGCATCGGCCGATGGTAGCACGCCGCGTGCAAGGGTCAAGACAAACCCTGGCAATTTCATGGGATTCTGTTATTCTAGGCAATTCAATTATAAGGAGATTCTGCCATGAGAAAACTGCACTTATCCGCTGTCCTCGTACTCGCGCTGAACCTATCTTTGTCGGCCGCTTTCTATAACGTCAAAGACTACGGGGCTACCGGTGATGGTCATAGCATAGACTCACCTGCCATTAACCAAGCCATCGAGGCCGCAGCCCAGGCCGGCGGTGGCACGGTGTTCTTCCCAGCCGGCACCTACCTGAGCTATTCCATTCGTCTCCGGGACCACATCGGTCTGCACCTTGACCATGGCAGTGTCATCCTGGCCGCTGAACCCACCGAGGACCAGGGCTATGACGCAGCCGAACCCAATCCCTGGGGGGACCTGCGTTATCAGGACTTCGGTCACAGCCACTGGCATGACAGCTTGATCTGGGGCGAGAACCTGGAAGATATCTCCATCACCGGCCCCGGCCTGATCCACGGCAAGGGTCTGCGACGTTGGGACACGCGTAAACCCGGTGACGGTAACAAGGCCATTGCCCTCAAGCTCTGTCGGAACGTGATCATGCGGGACTTCTCCATCCTCTTTGGCGGCCACTTCGGCATCCTGGCCACCGGCCTGGACAACTGGACCGTGGACAATCTCAAGATCGATACCAACCGTGACGGCATCAATGTGGACTGCTGCCGCCATGTACGCATCAGCAACTGTTCGATCAACGCCCCCTTCGACGACGCCCTGGTGCTCAAGAGTTCCTATGGCCTGGGCTTTGCCCGCGCCACTGAGAACGTGACCATCACCAACTGCCAGGTCAGCGGTTTCGACCGCGGCACCTTTCTGGACGGGACCTATCAACGCAATGAGATGATCGCCCCGGACCAGGACCCGGTCACCGGTCGCATCAAGTTCGGCACCGAATCCAATGGGGGCTTTAAGAACATCACCATCTCCAACTGCATCTTCGACCGCTGCCGCGGCATGGCCCTGGAGACCGTAGACGGGGGCTATCTGGAAGACGTGACCATCAGCAACATCACCATGCGGGACATCACCAACTCGCCCATCTTCCTGCGTCTGGGCTCGCGCATGCGGGGCCCCGAGGGCGTGCCCGTGGGCAAACTCCGCCGCATCAAGATCAGTGACGTCATCGTAACCAATGCCGATCCCGAACACGCCTCGATCATCAGCGGCGTACCCGGTCACCCTATCGAAGATGTGCAACTCAATAATGTGCGTATCGATTACCAGGGTGGCGGCAAAGCCGAGCAGGCCCAAATCAAGGTACCGGAAAACGAAGGACGTTACCCCGAGCCCTCCATGTTCGGACCGATCCCGGCCTATGGTTTCTTTCTGCGTCATGTCAAGGGGCTGGAAATGAACCATGTGCAGCTTCGATTTGAAATCGAAGATCGACGCCCGGCCTTCATCCTGGAGGACGTAGCGAATGCGGAATTCAACCATATCAAGACTGATACCGCGGATAACGTGCCCACCTTCAAGCTCCAGGACGTTACCGACTTCAAGGCCTATCAATGCAATAGCCTACCGGAAACCACCCTGAAAAAAGTGTCGCAAGAATCACTCTAATAGTTTATAGATCGCAGTTCACAGATCACAGTTAGACACCTTAACTGTTTTACTGCGATCTGCGATCTGTCATCTGTGATCTTTAATCCATCCCCATTATCAGTACTGTAAAATCACTCTGGACAGCGTGCATGCTTTGAGGTAGTGTAACAGGCCAAATGGAAACACATCCCGCTGCTTTAAGGAAAAAGACCATGAAATCCGCTGACGCTATCAAATGGACCTTACTGTTGACCCTCTGCCTGACCGCCAATCTCTCACTCGCCCAGAACAACCCGGAGACCGAGGACCCCGAACGCTGGCAGCAAAATTATCTCCTGACCCTGAAAGATGCCTATCTGTTGGACGCCGGTCGTGCCCGTGTTTCTCTGGAGGCCGGATACTGGGAAAACATGCAACTCCGTGAATATGAAGCCGGTACCAACAAGAGCATCGACCGCGATCAATACCTCGGGGTAGCGGCCCTGGAATTGGGGTTAACACAGGGACTGCAATTTGACGTTGCCCTGCCCTTTGGCTATGCCAAACACAGCACGGGTACCGATCGTTCAGAAAAAGGAGATGCCGGTGATATTCGCACGGGTTTAACCCTGCAACTGGCCGAACAAGACCACGCCTCCTGGCTTCCCACCTTATCGTTCCGCGGTGGAGGCATCATTTCTCTGAGCAATGCCCAGCGTGGCTTTGATAAGGGGGCCTGCGGCTGGGAAGCGGAACTCTTGGCCAGCAAGGCCTTTGACGACTTTTTCTGGCATGGCAACCTGTCCTACCGCCACCTGTCCAATACCCGTGAATACGGCCAGAGCGGCAAGGCCGACGAACAGCTCTGGAAAGCGGGCTTGGGACTGGTTTATAGCCCCAAGATGGGTTATGAAGTCATGGTAGAGGCCAGCTATGGCAATGAACGCGAAGATAACGCCCTCCAAAAAGAGTACCGAGAGTCCTGCTACATCACCCCGGGATTCAACATCAACCTGAGCCCCACCATGCAGTTGGGTGCCGGGATTCCGATTGGCGTAGCCAAGGCCAATTACGATTGGGCCTTGGTGGCCAAGCTCCAGATCAAGCTCTGATCAGCATACAATGATCCTTACGAGGCGGTGTCACATCCAAGGGGACACCGCCTTTTTTATGGCTTAGTGTGATCAGTCATCCAGAGGGCGAAGCCAGATATTGCGATAACGGACGGGATTGCCGTGGTCTTGTAACTTCAGTGGGCCGGTATCGCCATGGGGGCGATAGGGTTTGACCGCATAGGGGCCATCCCAATCCGTACTCCCTTCCAACTCGACATGATCCTGAATCAGAACCCCATTGTGCAAGACGGTAAAACGGGCCTTGCGCACCACCTCGCCGTCCTTAAAGAGGGGACGACGAAAGAGAATATCATAGCTCTGCCATTGGCCCGGACCCCGTGAAGCGTTGACCAGGGGCACGGAACGGCCGTAGAGGGCCCCGCACTGGCCATCGGGATAGGTGTGGTTATCATAGGAATCGAGCACCTGGACTTCGTAACGCCCTTGCAGAAACACACCACTATTGCCCCGTCCCTGACTCGATCCCGCCACGATAGCGGGGGTGGCGAATTCGAGATGGAGCTGACAGGAACCAAATTCCTGACGCGTACGCAGGTCTCCATCCTGGCGTACTTCCATGGCCCCCTCGATCAACTGCCAATGGGCCGGTGAACCATCGGTCTTGCTCCATGGTGACAAATCACTGCCATCAAAAAGGACGATGGCATCGGCAGGAGCGGATTTAAAGCAGGGCTCGCCTGGATGAACCACATCCGGAACGGGACGATTGACATCGTGAACCAACCAGCGGCCGGTTTCGGTCTCTATAAATTGTAGTTTGGGGACCGACTTGGGATCCTCGACCGTGTAGGGGGCGGGGCTACAGCCCATGATAAAAATCCATGATGTCACAACCCCAGTTAGCAGTAGTGTCCTGATCATATGCGGTCTCCTTTCGCGTGGATTCAAATAGTCATTGCCAAGCGGATTATCAAGGAGGACCTAGAGCCTGTCAACCACAAGCCTTACCACTGGAGGTTTTTAAACATGCGGCACCTAGGGTACGGTATTGGGATCGAACGATTCTGTGGATACGGGTGCGGGCGGATTCATGATTTTATGATCCAAGGTTTGCGCCCATAGAAGAATCGCATCGTGATCTTGACGTCCCTTGGCCTCGACATAGACATTGGTCCGACGTAAATGCAGAGTGGTAATGGCTTGGCCTGTACATTTCCAGCAGACGTCGCCCAGGTTGTCCACCTTGATAGATCCGGTACGCACCTGTGAAGCGACATGGCGATCCCAAAAGGCCTCACAGGCCCTGGTGGACTTGAACACCATCACCTTCACAACCCAATCCAAGGCGTGATCCTGATCATGACAAAGGATTTTATGGTGGGCCATACTCACGACTCCGGCCGGACCCAACCGCTCCACCACACGCATCAGCAAACGATTGGTGCGAGCGGCCTGTGGGTCTGACTCGGGGACATAGGGGGGATAATGAAAGTCATCAATCACAATCCCCTGTTCTAAATCCCACGTCCAGGGTTTGAGTGAGGGACACTCCAGTAAAGAATGGGCCTTACCCGGGAAGATCTCATTCTCCTCGGTTTCCGCTGATACGGCCCCCATCATGATCCCCCATCCGATCAATGAAACGATAAGCATCATCTTCATCATACAGTCTCCCATGGATCCTTCAGGTTATCACACCCATGTTAACACCTGACTGAGATGATGCAACTCAATTCCATGGTCCCTGTTTGACCCCCCCAAAAAAATGGGGTCGCGTCAACCCTTGCTGACGCGACCCTTAAGTCAAACAATGTCCCAACTCTTAGAGAGCCTGTTGTCCAAAGAGATAAAGCCATTCATCGATCAAGAGGAACAAATCGTCGATATCAACGACACCATCGTCATCACGATCAGAGAAGATTTCCTCACCAGCGGCTTCCAGTGTGCGACTGGCATAGGCCGTGCCGCCGTAGGCACCCATATTAATGCGACCACCATTGGGAGCCAGTTCTTCACTGGCATCATCAGTAGGATCGCCGGCGTCAATACAAGGACTGTTGACGTCATCGGCAATCCACACGTCGTGATCAGGCCAATACCGACCACGTTCACTGGCCAGGTGATAGTCTCCACCATCAGCATAGGGCATCTGCGGGTCTTCTTCCAGGTTCCCGGTGCCCCAGGTCAGTTGGCCACTGGTACGGGTCAGGATGTCATCGGATCCACCCATGATGTCACAGTAGTTGATCGTTGCCAAGCCGGAGTTCTCAATGGTTAATTGAGGACCGCCTTGGACGGCTGCGTTGTTCCAGAAGATACTATTCTTGAGTGTCACTTGGTTGCGGTTGATCAACATCCCACCCCCGTAGGAGGCGGCATCATTATTGGCCACTGTACAATTCGTCAAGGTGGGCTGGTAGTTGTTGCCTTCGCAACGCAGGCCTCCACCACTGCTTGAGGCGGTGTTGTCAGCGACCACACAATTCGTCAGAGCGGTGGTGGTGGTATTGAGATAGACACCCCCACCGTGAATGGCACTATTATTAACCAGACTGGAATCGATCAATTGAACCGTTCCACTCTGACGGGCACAGAAACCGCCGCCATAGGTCGCGGTGCAATCCGAGAGGATGCAGTTGCGGATTGTGGGGGCACTGCTCTGGCAGTAGATCCCGCCCCCATAGTAGGCCTGGCCATTGACAATGGTAAAGCCATCCAGGATCGAATCGGCTTCCTCACCCGAGTGAAAATACACCCCCTGAGCCGAGGAAGCACAGTCGATTATAGTCGTACCGGCTCCATTCTCAGAGACCACAGTGATGGCCTTACCCCCAAAGTCCAAGGCAACATTGCCAATGCCCGCATAGAGACCGTCGGCCACCATTACGGTGTCACCGTCAGCACAGTTGTCAATACCATACTGAATGGTGGCAAAGGCCGTTTCCGAGGTCAAGCCCGTGTTGCCGTCCGAGCCCGTTGCGGCATTGACGTAATAAGTCCGTTCCGTGACGCACTGGCCACTGATGTCAGTCCAGGTCGGATCGTAAGAGTCACTGGAACTCGACGAGCCCAACCGGCCATGGTTGCCGTAGAGCGAAGAGTCCATGGCAATCTGACCGCTACCAAGATCAAAATTCCAATACCCTTTAAGGCCGGTGTCAGGGGATGTCGGTACGGAAATCATGGCGATCGCAACATCGGAAGAATCCAAACCGCGATCATAAAAGCGGACATCATCGATAGAACCACTAAAGGCGTATTGACTGTAATTGCCGTAGAGCCGACCGATTGTACCGACCTGACCACTATCGACAATACTCAGGCTGCTGCCTCCAGTTCCTTCAAGGTTGCCATCCACATAAATGTAAGAAACTCCCGACTTCAACACACCAACCACGTGGTGCCAGTCGGTATCGGTATATGAAGTGCTGGATGCTAAATTCCACAATTGAGAGCCATCACCCATCCACAAACAAAACTTGTTAGAGCTGTTACGTACGATACTAAATCCTTTGGGGAAGACCAGTTTTCCAGCAATCCCCATCAATTTGCCCGAATTGGATTCACCCAGCTTCACCCAAGCAGAGACCGTTAGGTCACCGGCAAGCTGAATAGATGAGTTGGTTCCAAGACTGACATAGTCGTTACTGCCGTCAAATGTCAGACAGGAACTGCCTCCAACATTACAATACAGTGAATCGACTGTATCTGCCTGTACCCCTGCTATAGAGGCCAACATCAACCCGACCATCAATATCATTCTCAGAGCTTTCATGGAACGATCCTTTCTCTATACACACACTTCATTATCGGAAGATCATTTGACGCCTTATACAGCGGGCGAAGATATCACCAAGTACCTCAGCTTATTTACCCATTTCATACCATCAATCCATGCCATAAACTGGAGCTTATTCAGTCATCCCTATGAAATTCATCATGTCCAGATGCCTGTTGAGCAATAAATCCTATAACAAATAGATTGCCAGAACTGACTGGCCCCTTGTTAAGGCCCCACAAGACAGCTGTCTACAAAGACAACTCTCCGTCATGCCATAGAATCCTAGGCCTTCATCGCCTCCGGAGCTTCATTTTCCCAGTATCAAACCGGAACCACTCTGAACAGAAGGCACCATCGGCCCCAGCGCCCTTATGTCGTACAACCAGTGATTCGGCTTAACAGCAGGACAAAAAATCTTCACCACCCAACAATTCCGAACCACTTTTAGTCGCAACTCGTTTTCAAAGAACCACTTACAACAAAAACAATACAAACATGACAACCGCTCATATTCATATGTACAGGGCCTGATTAAAGAGTAACTGTGACTCATTTTCAGAGGAATAAACGGTTTTTTTGAGAAATGCGCAACGAAAATAAGCATAATCTTCCTGAGATAAAAACAGGGAGTAAACCAGAAAATTGCCCCCTCCCTTATTATTACATGTATAGACAATATCCCTCAGGTTATGCCGTTTTAATCATTAAACTTCCACAAACATAACCAGTCTCAATGCTCCAAGCCAAGGCCCCCTTCTCCCTCCATATTATTCCCTTCCAGGACCGAGTCAACATTGCCCGATAAATACAACGACCATTGCAAAAATGCTCATTTTAACGTAAGATAAAAGTTTTCATTAATACCCCTAAGTCGTTTATTGTTAATCAGTAAAATTCGATGCCGAGGGCTCAACTACGGTCCTTTAAAGGCCGAGATAAGTAAGAGTTCAATAGCAGAATGTTAATGGCTAGCCAAATTGAAGGATAACCAAGAATGCGTTTACCCGTTCATCAACTGCGTGGGTTGGGGTTGCTTCTCCGAGACATCATTTTCAGAGCCCCCATGGACAATCCCATTTTTCTAATGGGATGTGGACATTCAGGTACCACCTTATTGTCTAGAATCCTTGGTGCTCACCACGCCATCTATATGGTCCCTGGAGAGACCAACTGCTTTATCGATTACCGGATACACAAACCCGAGTGGTACGCACGCATGGTCTTCCGCCTGTGTGATATGGCCTGTAAGGCCAATGGCAAGTTACGATGGCTGGAAAAAAGCAATGGCAATGTCAAGCATGTCGATAAAATCTTCAAACGCTACCCCTTGGCCAAAATCATCTGGCTGATCCGTGATGGCCGAGATGTAGTGGCTTCACTTCACAAGGTCCACCCCATTGACCACTGCATCAACCGTTGGAAAGAACTCAACGAGGTGATGCTCCCTTGGCAGGACAACCCGCAAGTCTACAAACTCCACTACGAAGATCTAATCACAGACTATGACAAAACCATGGAATCGCTCATGGCCTTCCTGGGCATGAATGTCGATCCCATGCAGCAACATTACTATCGCAACAAGAAAGAGATGTTCTTCGGGGGCGGCAAAAAGGAAGGCAACCTCTTCCAATATCGAAATTGGCAAACCAACAAGCCGATCACTGATTGCCGCGGTCGCTGGAAATCATTGACTGAGGAAGAAAAACAACAGATCAACGAAGAGCTCGGTGATCTGTTAACCCAGTTTGGCTACGAACTCTGCTCATAATTCCAAATTACTGAATCCAAGAGATCCTATGGCACCGAAAAATCCCATCATCATCTTTGGCACAGGCAGAAGCGGAACCACCATACTCCATAAGATGCTGTCTGAACATCATCACCTGACCTGGCTATCGGTGCTCAACAAGATCTTCCCCAAGAATCCCGGGCCCAACAAGATGCTCATGAATGCCATCGATTGGCCCCTATTCGAAAAACCGCTCAAGCGACTTTTCATTCCGGGTGAACGATATCGATTCTGGGAAACGCACGCCAAGGGATTCAGCACACCATGTCGCGATCTATTGGCCACGGATTTGAGTGAAAAGACCAAGGCTTCTATTCGCAAGGCCACTTCACAATTAACCACGCGTAAACGCAGTCGCCTTTTACTCAAGGTCACAGGTTGGCCACGCCTGGGGTATCTATCCGAGGCCTTCCCAGACGCCAAATTCGTACACGTCATCCGAGACGGCAGAGGTGTCGCCAATTCCCTTTACAGTGTCGATTTCTGGAAGGGATGGGAAGGGCCCAACCAATGGCGTTGGGGTGCTCTCACACCAGAACAACAACAGGAATGGGAACAATATGACCGCTCCTTTATCGTGTTGGCCGCCATCCAATGGAAGATCCTGATGGACGCCGCAGAAAAGGCGAAACAGAGCCTCGACCCATCTCACTTGCTTGAAGTCAAATACGAAGACCTCTGTACGGATCCGATTGCCCTGTTCAAACAGGTCACCGAATTTTGCCATCTGGAATGGACAGCGTCTTTTGAGCAGCGGCTCAGTCGTTACTCCCTCCGTAATAGCAATTTGAAGTACACCAAGGAACTCAATCCACAACAGCAGAAGGATTTAGAGAACGTCCTACAGGATTACCTCGCCCGATACAATTACCCTATGACTTCAGGGTAAGCGCTTACACCATTGTTGATAGCAATCCTGTAGCTGTCGAATCTGTTGCTCTCCGCCCAAACGCCTTCCCTTGGCTAAGGCACTGGCTCTCATGGCCTCGATCCCCTCAGGATTTTTCGACAACTCCTTAAAGGCCTCCACGATCGCTCCAGGATCATCTGGCTGAACTAAAATCCCATTTTCTCCATCATCAACAACCTCAGGCAACCCTCCCGTCCGCGAAGCAATTACCGGTACCCCCATCGCCAGATACTCCGCAGCCACCATGCCAAAGCCCTCTCGACGACTGGGAACCACCCCGACATCCAAACCCACCATCAGTTGAGCCGGATTCTCGGCCAATCCCAAGAGTTTAACCCGTTGCTCCAAGGCCAACGATTGAATCAACTGTTTGAGACTCGCGTATTCTCCACCTTCTCCTACGATGACTGCATGAACATCCATCCCAAGTTCAATGAGCGACGCCATTGCGTTAACCAGTACATCTGCCCCCTTACATTCATCTAAACGGCCCACAAAGCCGAGCACCCATGTATTATCTTCCATCCCCCATTGTCGACGAATCTCATCACGTTGATAGAGACTCGCATCAAAACGTTGAGTATCAATAAAGTTGGTGATCGTGACAACCTGTTGTGAGGATAGGGTTGTAACCTGGGCCACACGTTCTACAATTGCCTGAGAAATTCCAATGGCTCCCCGCATGCGATGACGCAAACTTCTCAATAGGAAACGATAGACCTTGGCAACCCAACTCTGTGAAAAGATCTCCCCGTGCTCATGAATCACCACTGGAACAGTAACCCCGCTGAGCAGACTCAAGATATTGGCTTTTTGCAAATTCGCATGCACCAAATCAATCTTGCGTTCCCGACAGAGTCGTGCGATTTCCTTGGCACCCTTGAAACTGTAACGCCCCCCCGTCAAGGTGACGACCTCTGCATTCACCCATATGGGCTTAGGATGTTGTCGCAAGGCATAGACCAAGGGTTCAACCTTTGATCGATCAAGATAGCTGAGAATATTCTTCAGCACGACTTGTGCCCCACCACAACCCAGGTGATCGATAACATAAAGAACACGCAGGCTCACAAGCAAACCTCGTAAGATTTCTCAAAATTCATCAAGGAGCCACCTCGTTGTGATACGCATCGACATACATCTTTGAAATGTCAGGCCATAGGAATTTATCGGCGACTCGCTGGGCTGCACGCTGGCCATACTCATCCAGTTTGGTTGGATTGGAAGCCAAATCTTGTAAGATCTGAGTAAGGGCCTCGACATCCTCGAACTCGATCAGGAAACCGGCATCGCCCACCGTTTCGGGACAACCGCTGACATTGCTGGTGATGACCACGCAACGGGCGGCCATACCCTCCAACAGGGAGATGCTAGCATTTTCGTTGGATGAAACCAGGCTAAAAATGGAAGCTCGTTCGTATAGATCCTTGAGTGCCTGTGAATCCGGATCCAACCAGCCATGAAAGACCACTTTGGTTTGTGAGCCTTGGGCCAGTCGTTCCAGTTCCTCGCGATAGGGACCGTCCCCGGCAATGTGCACTTCGAAGGGGAGGTCGCAATCATGGACTGCCTTGATGAGGGTTTGAAAACCCTTACGTTTGAGCAGGCGTCCGGTGGCCAGGATGATGTTCTCCTTAGGACGCGTCAAATCCCAGCCCAAGCCCTCGACATCGATCCCATTGGGGATGTGGTCAATGGGATAGGGGCCGATGTTGGCCTGCATGAGTCTCTTGAGATAGAGCGAGGGCGAGGTCACGGCCTGGGCGTGTTTACAGACAGACTTTAAAATCGGCTTAGTGAGCTTGTGTTGAAACTGAAAACGATCGGGATTGTAACCCGGGATATCACTGCCGTGGGCTGTCACCACATAGGGCACACCGGTCAACTTGCTGACCATCAGGGCCAAAGGACCGCCCGGGATGAGGAAGTGACAGTGAATGATATCGTGACGCTGCTGCCGCACCAACTTAAGGACACGCCCGATGGCACCGGGGGCATAGGTGATCATCTCATGGGTGTGACAAATATTGGGCTGCTTACGCAAAGCCGGGGTACGATAGACATGGATACCATCGACCATTTCGTAACGCGGCAGATCCTTGTAGTGCATGGTCACCACATCGACGTGGTGTCCCTGCTGGACCAGATTACGACACAATTCCAAAGCCACGGGTGCGGCCCCACCGCCAACCGGTGGAAATTCATGGTTCAAGGTCAAGATCTTCATGTCATTGACACCCTATTTCCGCTCAAAGAGGACATGGCTTCCAAAGTCCTGAACCACACGATAGTTTTGCACCAGATAATCCCGTAAGGGCCTCATGGCCTTATAGCGTTCCAATTCCTTGGGATCCGCTGCACCACGACCGGCCTGTTCCATTTGGGCCATATACTGCTGAAGGTAACGCAAATAGGACTGATCGAACTGATCCATGATTTGAGCGTTGGCCTTTTCAGGGATAAATCCATTCTGCGTACGCGGCCAGAGCTCCAACGATGGACGAATCCACGGAAAGTGGTTTTTACGCGTATCCACGATGTATTTGGGCGGATGTTTTTCAAAATCCTCCAGAAGGTCACTGACACGGCGTGATAATTCCTCCGGTGGCACGGTGTGCATGTTGCTCTCAAAAGCCTTGCGAGCTGCACTCATGCGTTGGGCTCGTACATAGATACCAGGCATCCAACCCCAGACGTAGATACGATCATTGGGATCGGATTGCTCGCGGATCATATCCCCAATGATCTCCCAGGCCTGCTTACCGGCATGTCTATTCTTCGGATCTGGCATCTGAGAGGCAAGATGAATCATCTTACGACGATTTTGGATGTCATGCCATTTCTGCACATACCCCCGTCTACGTTCACCATAGGACGTCCCGGAATGGGGGCTGGTCTTGGTCCCCGCGACAATGGGCGTAGCCATAAATACCGCAATCATGACGGCCACTAATCCCGGTACAATCCAACGGATCTTGACCGGGCTTTGACGTAAACCTTGGGTATACCATCCGAGCCCATAGGCCCCTAACATCAAGGCAGACGCATTCAGGGGTAAAAAGTATTGTTCATATGAACGGGGGCTGATCCAGGCCAAAGACATATCCAGAATCCACCAGATCCCCAACAGGACGACAAACCGACTGGTGGCCTGTACTGATCCCATTGGCAGCGTCTTGCGTTGCTGGATTAAATGAATGAGCCCCAATACCCCTGCGACCACGGCCAAGGTAATGGGGAGGATCAAGGTGGCATAATAGCGTCCCACACGGGCCGCCAGATCTCCTGTCTGTACCAGCTTGTGAGCATCAGCCACATAGCCCCCTGCCCCTTCACTGCCCATAGGAATGATAAAGCGAATGATACTGCTATAAGGATAATAACGTAGGGGTGCATCGAGACTGGCCAGCCAAAGACAGATCGGCACCAGCGATAACGCAGCCCCGGCCAATAGCCATAGAATATCACGACCGGTCTCTTTCCAAGTACGTCCCTTGAGCAGGGGCTGGATCAAAACAAACAAGACCATGGCCCCAAAGGCCGAGACACCGGTCTGCTTGAACAACGGGCCTAACACCACAAAGAAACCCGCGAGCAGGGTCCAGATCTTCTTGTCACGGACCTGACCCAACAAATAACAACTCATGCCCATGACCATAAAGGCGATCATGAACTGTTCCTTGACATTGCCGAACTTGGCAATGGTAGGAGCTGAAAGATAAAACGCGGTTAACCAGGTGCTGATGACTGCAGCCCATCGGCCCCACAGGGCATGGAGTGCTAAGAACATCAAAATCAAGGCGGCGGCCTGGAAGATGCCCTGCATGATCTTGGGGGAGTTGTCATGGTAGCCGAAGAACTTGACCCCCATCATGTTGACCATCAGCGTGCCAACCTGGGCACTGGGTTTCTCGTCCACGCCGATTTGGGCTCCGTCCAAAATCCGTTTGGCCGAATAGACATAGGCCCCGGCATCGTAGACCCCGGGCGAGTTTAATTCAAAGTATTTACCCAGGCCAAAGGGGATGGCCACCAAAACAGCAGCAATCACATAAAACAGCCAGGCCCATGAGGCCTTGGCTTCATTGGGTTGAGGAGGCAGAACCTTGCTTTTCTGTGAACTCATGCTTGCTCCTGTGTGGGGGCAGAATCCAAAACATCCTTGATAACATAAGTCGGCCGATCTTGTGATTCGTGATAGGTGCGAACCAAGAGTTCCGCCAGCAGGCCCATCAAGATGAACTGTACCGCGGTGGTGATCATCAGAACGGTCAGGTAGAAAAGGGCATTGCGGTTGACGGACAAGCCTTGCACAAATTTCTGGTAGATCAAAATCAGGCCACCCAAAAATGCGGCTAAACCGCAAAAGCCTCCCAGTCCACCGAAAACATAGATTGGCTTGGTGGAGAAGGTGCCGAGAAACTTGACCGTCATCAAATCCAGCACGACCTTGAAGGTACGCCCCAAACCATACTTGGCCACACCAGCGGTTCGGGGACGATGGTTGACCACCATCTCGGTAATGTCTGCACCGGCCCAACTGGCCAGCGCCGGAATGAAGCGGTGCATCTCGCCATAGAGCCGTGTCTCGGCCAGCACTTCACGGCGGTAGGCCTTGAGTGTACAACCGAAGTCGTGGATTCCCACGCCCGTGGTGCGGGAGATGATCCAGTTGGCAATCTTGGAGGGCAACAGGCGGGTCATGGCATGATCATGCCGTTTCTTGCGCCACCCACTGACCACATCATAGCCCTCATTGAGTTTTTCAACCATGCGTGGGATATCGGCAGGATCGTTTTGCAGGTCTGCATCCATGGGGATGATGATATCACCCCGGGCATGGGTAAAGCCCGCGCTCATGGCCGCGGTCTGCCCGAAGTTCTTGCGGAAACGAATAACGCGTACATGAGGATCCTTTTGGTGGAAATCGCTCAGGATCTCAAAACTTCGGTCCGTACTGCCGTCATCGACAAAGATGACTTCATAGGGATCCCCATCATGCAGGGCATTGGTGATCTGCATATACAGTTCGCCCAGGTTGTCCTGCTCGTTGAGCAAGGGGACCACGACCGATATGATGGGGGATTGCCCCGGTTTGGTTGTTTCGTCCATAGTCACTCCAATGTGATCAATCAGGGCCTCAATCGTAATCCTGAGCTAGGGGTTTTGCAAGCTTAGGCACCGAGGCATCAAAATAAACGTAACTCCTTATGGTATCGGGTCATGAGACAAGAAAGGATAGTCACTTCACCATTTTTCTTCCCATTTTAGCGTCTTATGCGTAAACTCGTGGGCAAAATTGCTCCTAGTAGTCTGACGACGCTTGGGCCAAAACACACCTAAAATAGGCAGGAAAATGTGGTTATGAAAAAAGTAGCGGCCATCATCTGTGCAGCAGGTCAAAGTGTCCGTTTTGGCGGAAAGCGAAAAAAGCCCTTTGTCGATGTGGTTGGCCGAGCCGCCTTCCTTAGGAGCGTTGAGTTATTTGCCGACCGCGATGACACTGTCCAGATCCTGGTGGCCATCTCCCCCGACGAAGAGGAACTTTTCAAGATCAGATGGGGAGCCAACCTGTCCTTCTTCGGGGCCCAGGTCTGCCTGGGAGGGGAACATCGCTTTGAGACCGTTGCAAACGCCCTAAAAAAACTGCGTGATGATATTGATTTAGTCGCTATTCACGACGCAGCCCGCTGTTGTGTTACGGAAGAACTAATCGAAAAGACCATTGTCGCAGCTCAAGCTAGCGGTGCGGCCGTACCGGTTTGCCCGGTAATCCCCACCCTCAAACAGGTCACAGGCGAGCATATCGACAAAACCATATCCCGAGAAGGCTTATTCGAAGCCCAAACACCACAAGTCATTGAAATTAACACACTTAAAAAGGCTTACGCCAATCTCTCCAACCTAGACAGCTCCACCATCAGCGATGATGTCCAGCTGGTAGAGGCTCTCGGACTACCCGTGGCTGCTGTGCCCAGCGATCCCTACAACCTAAAGATTACCTATCCCAGAGACGTGGTTTTAGCCGAGGCCATCATCAGATCCATGCCCAAGCCCAAGCCAGAAGGCCCTACTGGTCCCTACAACGAGGCCCAATGGTAAAAATTCCCCCTAAAGCCTTAAATTCATTAATTTTAAGTTGCGCCACCCCTCCTAATCCGTCATTAATGACGATTATCAGCTTAAATACAGGATTATCCGTATTTGACTGAATAATTTCTCTGTCACACCCATGAAATCTCAGGCTCTAATATTTGTACTGAGTGCCCTAATTTTGGGTCAGAAGCTCTTTGAAATTGCCGAAACACCCGGATATAACTCTTGCTATGTAAATTTAGCTAAAACTCAGGGTTTATTCTCGTAAAATATTGGTTTAAATTAACTTGCCGTGAGCCTGCTTGAGATCTTTCCTGGTTCACTGGTTTCTGGCTTCGGAGAAGCATAACATGAGTGCTGATTTGAAAATGAGTGAAGGGAGCAAAAAAATGAGGTTCCACGGACAGCTATCGAACATAACGACCCTTGGATTGATCCTAGCCTGTGTGGCCATGATGATTTCACCGGCAAATGCCAACATCATCTATGTTGACGCCAATTCAACTGGATTTCCCTTGGGGACATCATGGCAATACGCCTATGCCTACCTACAAGACGCCTTGGCTGTTGCCCAATCTGGTGATACCATTAGAGTCGCCCAGGGAACCTATAAGCCCACCGATGGTGTCTTCAATCCTCAGGTGGGCCGTGAGGCCACTTTTAACCTCCTAACAGGTGTCACCATAGAGGGCGGTTACCATGGTAATTACTTGACCGTTGTCCCCCCACTTACCCCCGATGACCGCGATCCCAACATCTATATCAGTACCCTTTCCGGTGATCTTGATGGCGATGATCCCTTCATTGGAGACATCAACGACGCCAACTACTTAAGCCTCGTACCCACCTTACCCACCCTGGTTGAACGCTGGAACAATTCGATTACCGTCGTAACCGGCTATGAGACCGAACCCAATGCCATCCTGGATGGCTTTACCATCACCGGTGGTATTGGAGGGCTCGGATATGACGACTCCAATGATCCCTGGCCCGAACTTGCCAGACGCGGTGGCGGTATCGATCTCTATCGCGCCAGCGCCACCATTAAAGATTGCATCTTCACCCTCAACAGTTCCGTCAAAGAAGGTGGAGCACTCTACGCCTATAACTCTGATCCCAACATCATCGACTGTAATTTTGTGGCCAACTACAGTGAAAACAACGCAGGGGCCCTTTATCTTCATGGATCCTATCCCCTAATTCAAGATTGTAACTTCACCTACAACGCAATCAAATCCGGTAAATACGGCGGTGCAGCCTATTGCCAATCCTCAGACGCCAACTTTGTCAACTGTACCTTTGAGAGCAATGGCGGGGGAGCTCAAAGTGGTGCGTTACATAACAATTATAGCAGCCCAACCTTCTATGGCTGCCGCTTCATCAATAATACAGCCAAATCCTACGGCGGTGCTGTGCGTAATGCCTCTCGAACCTGGCCCTATTACGAAGACTGCCTCTTCCAATCGAATTACAGCAACCGCAATAGCGGTGCTATGGATAACTATTATTCCACCCCAACCCTGGTCAATTGTATCTTTGCAAGCAACGTAGCAGCGTCTGATGGTGGTGCCATAGCCAGTCAGTCATCTGAAGCCATGCTGGTTAACTGCCTGTTCAACAGAAACGTTTCCAGCGGAGTGGGCGGTGCGGTTTCCAGCATCGATACCCTGTTGACGGTTATCAACAACACTTTCTACGGAAACTATGCCCCAATGGGTTCTGGAATGGCCTGTGTTGATCTCTACGCAACACCCTACCCCAGTGAAGTCTTCGTCAGCAACAGCATCCTCTGGGACGACGCCAACGAAATCTACAACGCCAACAGTTCAATCATCGACGTCAATTACAGCGACGTCATCGTCGGATGGCTCGGCGGCGTAGGCAACATTGTGGCCCCTCCCGACTTTAACGACGTCAACGGTGTAGATGACATCCCTGGTAACGAAGACGATGACTTCAGACTCAAAGATTTCTCACCCTGTATCGATGCAGCTGACAATCTGGCGGTTCCACTGGAAATCGTAACCGACTTGGGTGGCGAGTACCGTTTCATGGATGACCCCAGCGTCATCGATACAGGCAACGGTGCCCCCCCCATTGTGGACATGGGTGCCCATGAACACCTCGGCGACAGCGGCATAGACTTACCTCCGGTTGCCGATGCAGGACCCGATCAGACGGTCCCCCTCACCTCCGGTACAACCGCCCTGGTCACCCTGGATGGTAGTGGTTCCTACGATCCCAGTGGAAACCCACTGCATTATTTCTGGGCCTGGACCGACGGAGAAGGCGGATTGCATTCCGCCACAGGTATCTCCCCCATCATCAGCCTGGCTCTTGGCGAATACGAGATTCAGTTGATCGTACACAACGGAACCCTCGTCTCAGAGCCCGACACAGTCACCATTACCGTTGTCGAGGAGATGTTAATCGAAGTCAACTACCTGCCTAACATCATTGATCGTAACAACCTGACCTCAGATTTCTTCTTGGCAACCATTAAGCTGACCGGGCTTGATGAAAGTCAACTCGATCTCTCGGCCGGAATTTGGTTGGTTCCCTATGGGATCAAGTCTCTGCTGGCCATCTCGAATTCAGATGAAACGGGCACCACCGTTACGGCCTTTTTCAACATGGACGAGGTCTTAAATGCGATCACGGTGAATGGTAATATAAACCTCACGTCATTAGGTTACACCACCTCTGGCGGGGCTTATAGTGGGACGTCCAACGTCTTCATATACAACTAGTCCAGTAAAAAGACAGGCATTACAAGAGCCGCAATCATCATTGCGGCTCTTTTTTTTTGACATGCAGAGCGAGCCTCGTAAAATTAAGCAGTATGTGCGGTGGCCCATTGACTCCAATGACCTCGCATAGCAATAATCGTGGCCGTTAGATGCGGGGTGCCCCTTGAAATGCCCCTTCTGTACAGAAGATCGAGATAAAGTCATTGACTCGCGTTCCAGCGATGGCGGGAAGACCATCCGTCGACGTCGCATGTGCCTGGCCTGTCGACGTCGTTTTACCACCTACGAGCGGGCCAGCGAAGGCTTCCACCTGGCCGTGATCAAGAAAGACAAGAGTCACGTCCCTTACGATCGCGAAAAAATCACCGCCGGTCTGGAAAAGGCCTGCTACAAGCGTCCGGTCTCTCCCGAACAGATCCAGGAGATCGTGGACAAGATCGAAGAGATCCTCCTTAAGCACTATGACAAAGAGGTCAGCACCGCCATCATTGGCCAGGTGATTATGAAGTACCTGCGGGCTGTGGATAAAATCGCTTATGTCCGCTTTGCCAGTATCTGTCGAGACTACAAGAGTGTCACGGAATTCATCGACGAAGTTCGCCTGGCCTTGGAGCACGCAGAACCGCTAGAGCAATTGCGATTCTTTGAGGACTAACTCCTCTGGCCTACAGCGAATCCTTTTGCAGCAATTCAATAATATCCGACTTGGAAGGCAAGGCTTCGATCGAGCCAAACTGGGTACAGGCCAGGGCTCCGGCTGCTGCTGCAAACTCCACTGCCTCCCGCATGGTCCCACCCACCGCACAATAGGCGGCCAAGGCCCCGGCAAAGGCATCACCGCGACAGGTATGGTCTACGGTGTCAACCTCAAAGGCCGGTACATGGTCAGCCACCACTCGATCAACGAGCATACAACCACGTCGCCCCATGGTAATGACTGCATGCTTGACTCCGCGAGCCACCAGGTCCGATCCGATCATCTTGGCCGTACGCATATTCGCCGTGGTCTGGTCCGCGATATCCGCAGCTTCATAGAGATTGGGGATCACGATATCCGCGGTAAAATATTCCAACGGCACGGGCTCGGCTTCTGATGTCAGGCTCAGGGGCCGCACGGGATTAAGAATCACAGTCGTGCCATGCACCTCAGCACAGCGTAATACCGCCACAATAGTATCCTGAGGAAGCTGACCATGGATTAGACAAACCGAAGCATCGGCAATGACCGACTCGGCGGCCTCGATATCCCGTTCTTGCAAGGCCGTGTTGGCCCCGGCAAAGTGACAACCCGCGTTTTCACCGGCCGCATTGACCATGGTCATATAGACCCCGGTGTTCATGGCCTCGGCCGTGGTCACATAATCGGTATTGACCCCATACCGCTCCAGGGTTTCACGCACTAAGGGGCCAAAGGGATCGCCCCCTAATTTACTGACCAAATGGACTTGGCAACCGCACAACACAGCCTGCACCGCCTGAATGGGGCCGGGCCCGCTGACACTGTAGCACAACTCCGATCCGTTCACACAGGAACCCGCAGAGGGAATCTCATTACAACGTAGGGCCTGATCGACATAACTGCCCCCGACAACAACGACTTTGGGCTTTTCTCCTGCCATGGTCTAGCCTCGAACAATCCATTGTCAAATCACCTGCTCAATTAGGTCTACTAGATACCTACAGAATATTGCCAGTATACCCTTCGATAGCAATGGGTGTCCAGCACTGAATCAAATCGTATCAGCGAAGTCCTAAAGGCCGACGGCCTTACAAGTTCTCTTGCTCCTCAATATCGCCTTCAACGGACGGAGATTCAACCATCAACCGCTTTGTAACCATCGCTCGTTTCTCCCCCTTATCGATCGAAACACGTAAGACAACGTCGCTAAAGGGAAAATCTCCGGGAATATTGAAAGTCGTGGCAAAGCGTCCCCCCTGCACCTCGACCCTGCTCTCTCCCAACACCACCACTTCATTCGCCCAAAGGCACACAGACTGAGACTCTCGGCGTGGATCGCTGACCACAAAAACATCCTCAAAACGACGTTCTATACCCATCCTGGCAGTGCCGCCATCCCACAGGGGATTCACTGTTCCCGTTATGCAAAGATCCTGCCCTAAAGTCACTGGTGAAATATCCGCAATTTCAATTTCCTTGGAGGGCGTAGGAATCATCATGGCAGGGTCGCCTAGGAGACTCCACATTTCCAGATGCTCCTGCCGCTGTTCAGCCAATGGAACACGTCCTCCACTTCCATCGGCATTATCATACATCATAAACAAAAACGGATTGATGGGTTTACGAGTGATCCCCTCCTGTACAGCCTGCCAATACTGACTGAGCCGCTGCGGTGAATCTTCTCGACTTAGACAGTCGATCATCTGATCGAACCCCACCTGCCCGAAGATGGCGTTGCTGACGGTTGCACCTCCCATCACAGCCACTGGGCCATGGGGATTTCGCATCGCAGCCCAGGCGTAACCATCATGAGCCATTTTCCATCCCCAAAAAGAATCACCCTTGAGTGCCGTGGCATAACAGCCACACGAAAAGAAAACCCCCTGTCGCCCCCTGATCGTCAACTGGCCAAAATCATTTCTTGTCAGGATATCCACCCCTTCGGAACTCACCCCACTCGGCCCCGAATGGCCCAGGTAGAATGAAAAGGCCTGCCCACCCTCCAGCAACGCTCGGGATTGCGAGTGCAACTCTGCATCAGACACATAAAAGGGTGAACCCTTCGCATGGATCATCCCTTGAATCATCCAGTTCGGATGCACACGAGCCAAACGCTCCCGCCCGACAGCTTGAACCACCTGTTCAGCCAACGGCCGTTGCATCGGAGTCGAGCCTCCCGGATTTCCAGCCAAAACAGACAAGCGATAATTCCAGGGACCGGGTGTTCCATTCTGCTCGTAGCGTAGGATCTTTTCCACTATCCCCCGCATCTCTTCCCGAGTTCGAGCCGGCAACCGCCCCACAGTCACCCGTGACAAATGTTCGTCATCCAGAAAACCGTAAAGGGCATCACTGGGCTTGCCTTCCATACGCCCATGACGCCCTAGGAAACTGGGAAGGTGAGTCGACATCGATTCCGCCGATAGATCCCTAGCGATGGCCCCAGCCAATACCACATGAATAGTGCCTTGATGAGCATCATATTGCTCCTGCAGAAATTCATGCACCTTCGTTGCTCGTTGCTCCAGAGAATCCTGCATCACATACAACTGATTACTATCAGCGATGACCACCTGAAATCTCTGTTGCTGTCGCAATCGAGATAGGGACTCAATATCAGAGAAATGCCCTGGAGCGGTGACGACAATCCACAGGCCCGGCGAATTAGGCTCCGACCACCCCACCGTCCCACACACCATCCACACCAAGAAACAAAATCCCAACCGCACCCTATTAGCCACAATGAATCTCCTTTCCCAATGAAATCCGTCATAAAATGACTTAAGACATCACGTAACTTGCTGCCGACTAACGATTCGCAATACCGTATCTAACACTGAATCCAGATGTTTACCAACATCTTCGCCCAGGAATCGTAACACAAAGTACCCATCCTCCTGCAAGAGGACATCCTTACGACGGTCACGACGATAGGCTTCGGGATCGGATAGATGCTGGGCACCGTCCAACTCGATCGCCACCTTACCCTTGGGCCACAAGAGATCCACCTCCATCTGCCCCCAACCGTCGAAGGGAATCGGCAGCTTGGCGTTGAGTTGAAAGAGACCGACGGTTTCCGGCAAGGTTTCCAGACGACGGTATAGAAGGGCCTCGCTGGCACTGCGGGCCCGATCGATCCCTTCTGAAGTCGGACTAACGGTCCGTACGGCATATACGAAAAGATTGGCCAGCGATTCATCCACGCCGTCCCGTACCAGACGCCGCACACTGGCAGCATAATCGCTCTTCCATTTCGGATCGACGGGCAAGGGCACCTCAGGCGGCCAGCCAGGCACGGCACTGGCAGGCAACAGAATGGAGTACCCCACCGCCTCATAGCTGCGACACCGCCGATCGAACATGCGTGACAACATGGGGACCTTCAGATCTGCGTAGTCGTAAACCCGCACCTCACGCTTGCCGTCGTTGAGCCGGTGCAGGCGTCCGACATACTGGGCGATCGTCCCCCGCCAGGAGACCGGCAGGGTCACAAACAGGGTATCCAGGCGGGAATCGTCAAATCCCTCGCCGATGTAGCGGCCCGTGGCCAGGATCACACGTGACTCGTCGGTCGGGATCTCGGCCAGGTGTTGTGCCGTTTTCCGCATCTGCTTGGTCCCCATACCTCCGCTGAGCACCACCACATGCCGGACATCCTGAGTCAGGCGATTCGCCAAGTCGTCGAGATGCTCCTTACGCTCGGTCAACACCAACGGCGACCGGCCCTGCCCCACGACCTGCAACACATCCCCGCAGATCATGGCATTACGCTGCTCATCCGCGATCAATTCTCCATACAAGGCCTGGAATTGGAGGCGTTTATCCGGATCGGCGGGTTGGACCGGTTCGAATGAAGTCGGTCGCACATGGACCGTATGATCGAAGGGCCGCTGCCGAGCCTGGCTCTTGGCATCCACGCGATAGCGAATCGGTCCGCACTGCATAAAAATAATAGGATGATGGCCGTCTTTACGTGTCACCGTCGCGGACAACCCCGTGACATAGCGGGCCTTGGCCCGACGAATCACCTGTTCGAAACTCAAGGCCGAGAGATGGTGACATTCATCCACAATGACGTAGCCGTAGTCCGCGACGCACGCCTTGACCTGTCCCTTCCGGATCAGGCTTTGAATCAAGGCCACATCCAATTGACCGTTGGGTTTGTGACGTCCACCGCCCATACGCCCGATCGCCTTCTTGGGCAAACCCAAAAACATCGACAAACGCTCGATCCACTGCTCCAGCAACTGACAACGATGCACCATTACCAGGGTATTGACCCTACGCTGGGCAATCAGCCAGGCGGCCAGCACGGTCTTGCCAAAGGCCGTGGTCGCGGCCAGCACCCCCATATCATGAGCCAACAGGGCCTGAGCCGCCTTTTCCTGTTCCGGACGCAGTGTGCCAGTAAACTGAACGTCAAGTGCTTCACCGGCAAAACGTTCATCCCGTAGCACAACCTTAATCTTGAGTTGCTTGAGTAATGCCTGCACCTCTTCCAAACACCCCCGAGGCAGGATCAGATCTCGCTCGCTCTGCTCGGCACAACCGATTACCCGCGGCTTGTCATAGGTGGGCAGACGCATGGCCTGGGCCTTGTAGAACTCGGGATTCTGAAAGGCCGCCAAACGGATCAGCCGATTACGCAACCCTGGGGACAATGAATCCTTGGCCATATAGATCTGGTCACTCAGGACCAATGTCATTTGCTCGGGTAACGGCTCTTTCTCCTTCAAGGAAGTTGTCCCCAACGGCGACTTCGTCCATGGTTCGTAGTCGTCTTCGGTCAAGGCCATACGAATGCCCACAATGCGTCCCTTACGCTCCGCCATGGCAACCACATCTTCAATCCCCCCTCGTTCAATCTTCTTTACTGACGACAGATAGGCCCACTGATCCGAATAGGGTCGGCCCGCCTCATCAAGAAATTCGGTATTGCCATACTCCCTCGCCTGCTTTTGCAGCGGCAAGGCAATGAGATTGCCCAATCCCCCCTGGGGCAGGGTATCCTGATTGGGAAAGAATCGGTCGTAGGAATCCAGCCCCACATCCGGTCGCCGTTCCATGGTCTCGGTCAAAATATGTGTCCCCAGCCGTCGAGCCAATCCCGCAGGCATAGGTTCATCAAAGAACAACCACACATGCCCACCCTTGCCCGAACGGGACCGCTCCAGTGACGCAGGCAGTTTCATGTCACGACAGATCGAGCAGAAGGCCGAGGCATCGTCCCACCAACCCGCCTTATCGAAATCCACCGCCAGAAAGAAACAGGTCTCGTCGAGCAACATCGGGTAAACACCCATTTCAAAATCCCGTCCGCCCGCGTCCTGCCCGATCAGATGTCCGCGTATCACCTCATCGGTCACTTCCAAAAACCGCCGTTGAGGACAAGCCACACACTTAACCCGAGGCTTCTCGCACACCCCGCGCACCCACTCATTCGCACAAGCCGGTTGATACCCAGCCTTCCCTGACCGCCGACTCTCAAACCGCCGGGCATACACATCCGCCCGCCCCCGAAACAATGAGCGAAACAGAGCTATCTTGGCCTCGGGCAAGGAACGGTCATTGACAGCATCTGGCATACATTACTCCCTGATCCGATCAAATGCAGGGATATTCACACCTTCTCGCTGATATCATTACACCAATTCAACAACGAACCTCAGTTGGTTGAAAATCCCTTTTTAAACTCCGGCCAATTCTCTAAGCGTTGTACAAAAATACACAAAACTTGGAGACGAGTTATTGGCTACATCCATGTGAGGACTGATCTTTTCAGCCCATTGGGATTTCTCCGCACCGACTGCCTGCCAGCCCTTGGTGGAAAGTGTGGAAGAGCCTCCGACATAGACCGCATCTGCCAACAACTCCCACGTATTGCATATAGAGTCATTCACGTATGCATTTAGAACCGCGTCTTTTGCCTTTGGATAAGCGGCTTTGACAGCCGGAATGTCGCCAAGAAACCAAGCCTCTCCCTCTTCAATCGCAATGCAGAACCGGGTTTCTGGCTTGGGATTACAGGCATTCAAAATATTAAAAAGCTCTTGGCGAAAGGCTTTGAGGCATTTGTCATCAAGATCACATACCAGGATAACCGCTGCGAGATAATCGTTCGGATAATTAGCGAAAGTCCTGCCATAACCACGGATAAGCTTTGGGAGCTGGTCAAGTAAGATTCGCTTGCTGGCATCTCTCCTATTGCCGAGGTTCTTTGGAATACGACCAATGCCTTTATAGGGATGCACATTAAAGGTATGGGCATCACCGATAATTTTCGGGACAAGAATATCGAGCATTTTCTTACCGGATTGGTCTTCAACGAGAATCTCGAGATGCATCCGATCACCTCGCGTCCAGATAATCGCTGTACCAAAGTCCCCCCAGTGGCAAGCCTTCGGCAACCATGTTTTTCACGATGAAATCGTCACTCGCCCTACGTATAGCGGAGAAACCATCTCTATCTTTCTCAAGAATCCACACTTCGTTAGATTCGAGAGCGTCAACAAAATACGGTTGGTGAGTCGTTACAAAAACCTGCGACCCGCCTTTTCGTCCAGTCGCATGATCGCGAAATTCTTTGGCCAAGGATTCAAGTAGCTTGTGATACAAACCGTTCTCCGGTTCTTCAATGCATAAAAAAGGCGGCGGAGTCGGATCCTCCAACAACAGCAGATAGGCAAAAACTTTTAATGTGCCGTCAGACATCTGTTGCGCATAAAAGGGATCTTGGAAGCCTTTATCGTTAAACCGGAGCAACAACCTGCCGTCATTGGTTTTTTCGGTATCTATCTTGTCTATACCTGGAATTTTCTCAGCAATCCGGTTTAAAATGCTCTGAAATCGTTTGGGGTGCTCTCGCTCCATGAACTGAACGACGTTACCTAGATTATCCCCGTGAATATTGAGATGCTTTTGTGGTCCGGCCAGCGGCAGGCTCCTAGCTGCATCAGGCGCAAAATAGCTAAGGTACCAGCCTTCAATAAATCGCCGGAAAGCTGAAATTCTGGGGTGCTGTTTCAGAGAACCTAACGTAGCGATGCCCAGCTTTCGTCGATCCTCCAGTTCCACAACCTCGGTCTCTTTCGACTCCTCTTTAGCCACACCACTTTTTAGAGATTCCATCAATCCGAGAAGGTCAAAATCACCTTTAGTCTCATCGATCTGACGACCCTCTTTTTCCCCTTTCCAAGCAACACCTTTTCCGCTGTTCAAAACCAGAAAAGAAAACGGCCAACCATGCTTTTGACCTTTCCGTCGTTGTCTTAGACGCTCCTTAAGTACATACGGTCGCTTCGAAGAGTCAACATCAATCGAAAGTTCATAGGTAATGGGCCGGGCATTGCCATCCTCCTTATAATAGACTTCAAACTCAATGGGACCGCTTTCGCCTTGTGCCAATATTTTAAAAAAACCACCACGCCCTCTTGCATCACATGCCTCCTCGACGCCTGACTTAAGGCAATCCGCCAGGAATCCAAACGCATCAAACAGGGTGCTTTTACCGACTCCGTTTTTGCCAATAACGGCCGTCATTGGGGTAAGCGGATCTGCCTGTTGCTGATTCCACAATCGGCCTAAGGTTACATCTCGCAACGCTCGGAAATTCCGGACCCGAATACCTTCTATCTTGGCCATGATCACCTCTGTGACGAATGCATTATACAGTAAACTCTCTAATCTATACTGTACAACGACACTAAAGAGGCGTCAATTATTCAGATAGAGAACATGGAGGCTTTCTAAGCTTACCTCTCCCCCATCAACTCGATGAAGTCCTGGAAGAGGTATTGGGAGTCGTGCGGGCCGGGCGAGGCTTCGGGGTGGTATTGAACACTGAAGGCCTTGAGCTTTTCACAGCAAAAGCCCTCCAGGGTGTTGTCGTTGAGGTTGATGTGGGTCAATTCCACGCCCTTGTCCGCCAAAGAGTCGAGGTCCACGCAGAAGCCGTGGTTCTGGCTGGTGATCTCGATCTTGCCGGTGCGGAGGTTCTTGACCGGGTGGTTGGCCCCGCGGTGACCAAACTTGAGCTTGAAGGTGGTCCCACCCAGGGCATGGGACAGGATCTGCTGACCGAGACAGATGCCGAAGATGGGCACCTTGCCCAATAGCCCCTGAGTAGCGGCGATGGCCTTCTTAACAGCTGACGGATCACCCGGGCCGTTGCTCAGGAACACGCCGTCGGGCTTGTAGGCCAGGATGTCCTCGGCCGTGGACTTGACCGGAACCACCGTGACGTCACAGCCATGCGACCGCAGCAGACGCAGGATGTTTTGCTTGATGCCACAGTCCAGGGCCACAACTTTAAATTGGGCATCGGGAAGGCATTCCTCGCCCGTGATCGCATCCACCACACCCTTGTCCCAGGTATAGGGCTTGCGACAGGCCACGTCCTTGACGATATCACGTCCCACCAGACCGGGATAGGACTCGAGCTGTTCACGCAGCTTCTTGGTATTGGTCTCACCGTGCGAGATAATGCCCCGCATGGCCCCCTGGGTGCGGATGTGCTTGACGAGCATGCGGGTGTCGAGGCCTTCAATACCCGGTACGCCATTCTTGGCCAGGTAATCGCTTAGCGAGTCCTGATTGCGCCAGTTGCTGGGATACTGGCAGTTCTCTTTGACCACGAAACCGCTGACATAGACCTTGCGGCTTTCCCAGTCCACCTCGTTGGTGCCGTAGTTGCCGATCAGCGGATAGGTCAGGGTCATGATCTGCTCATAGTAGGACGGATCGGTCAGGATCTCCTGATACCCGCTCATACTGGTATTGAACACCACCTCACCGCACTTAAAGCCCTCGGCGCCAAAGCCCTGACCCTTAAACACGGTCCCATCTTCAAGTAAGAGAACAGCCTTCACAGTAGCCACGTCCTTCTATATTCTACATTCTATATTCCGAGTCCTGACTCCTGAGTCCTGACTCCTTACTTATAATACAGCTGAATCGCCTTCACGCCCAGCTTGCTTTGTTTGATCGCATCAATCGCCTTGACCACGGCCCCGGCACCGCGAATGGTCGTGACATAGGGGATCTGTTTTTCCAGGGCCGTCCGACGAATCGAGAAGGAATCCTCGATCGATTGCTTGCCGATGGTGGTATTGACGATCAGATCCACCTGTTGGTTGATAATGGCATCCACGATGTGTGGACGACCTTCATTGATCTTCAAGGCAAACTCGGCCGGAACATTATTCTTGATCAACTCGATACAGGTTCCCTTGGTGGCCAGGATCTTGAAACCCATTTCATGGAACTGCTGGGCCAACTCCACGGCCCGCTTCTTGTCCCGATCCTTAACACTGATCAAAACCGTCCCCGAGGTCGGCAGGTTGTTGCCTACCGCCAGCTGGCTCTTGGCAAAGGCCGTACCGAAATCGGTGGACAGGCCCATGACCTCACCGGTCGAGAGCATCTCCGGTCCCAACAGGGTGTCGGTTCCCGGGAACTTCAAGAACGGGAAGATGGCTTCCTTGACCGCGTAGTATTCCTTCTCGATCTCTTTCGTAAAGCCCAACTCTTCCAGGGTCAGCCCGGCGGCAATCTTGGCCGCCATCTTGGCCAGCGGACGTCCAATCGCCTTACTCACAAAGGGAATGGTACGCGAGGCACGGGGGTTGACCTCCAGAATATAGATCACGTCGTCTTTAACCGCGAACTGGATATTGATCAGGCCCTTGACTCCGAGTTCCAGGGCCAGCAGCTTGGTCTGACGTTTGAGTTCGTCGATGATCTTCTTGCTGACCGAGACCGGCGGCAGGGAACAGGCACTGTCACCGGAGTGAACACCTGCCTCTTCGATATGCTCCATGATCCCGCCTATCACGACCTGCTTGCCGTCGCAGATAGCGTCCACATCGAACTCGGTGGCATCATCCAAAAACTTATCCACCAGAATGGGGTGCTTGCCCGAGGCCTCCAAGGCATTGGCCACACAGGCCTCCAGAGCAGCGTCGTCGTAGACGATTTCCATGGCCCGGCCGCCCAGCACAAAGGACGGACGAATCAAGAGGGGATAACCGAGTTTGTCGGCAATCTTCTTGGTCTCTTCATAATTCATGGCCGTGCCGCTGTAGGGCTGAGTCAGTTTGAGCTTATCGACCAGCTTGTTGAAGCGTTTGCGGTCTTCGGCCCGATCGATACTGTCCGGGCTGGTTCCCACGATGGGCACACCCGCCTCTTCCAAGGCCACGGCCAACTTCAGCGGGGTCTGACCGCCGAACTGCACGATCACACCGTCCGGCTTTTCCAGGTCCACGATGCTCATCACATCTTCAAAGGTCAAAGGCTCGAAGTACAGGCGATCCGAGGTGTCGTAGTCGGTACTGACCGTCTCGGGATTACAGTTGACCATGATGGATTCGACACCGATCTCCTCCAAAGCAAAGGCAGCATGCACACAGCAGTAGTCGAATTCAATGCCCTGGCCGATACGGTTGGGTCCGCCGCCCAGGATCATGATCTTGCGGCGTTGGGTAGGCTCGGCCTCGCACTCCTGTTCGTAGGTGGAATAGAGATACGGGGTATGAGCCTCGAATTCGGCACCACAGGTATCGACCCGCTTGTAGACCGGGGCAATACCCATGTCCTTGCGTGTGGCCCGCAGGGTGACCTCGTCGGTATCGAGCAAAGTCGACAGGTACTTGTCACTGAAGCCATACTCCTTGATCTGCCGCATCATGGCGGGATTGATCTTATCCAGAGCCCCAGCCTTCTTGATCTTGGTTTCCAGATCGATGAGGTCCTTGATGTTGTTGATGAACCAGGGATCGATCATGGTCAACTCATAGAGTTCCTCGACCGTGAACTTGCGTCGTAAGGCCTCGGCCAGATACCAGAGTTTGTCCCAGCAGAAGATCCGCAGCTTTTCACGTAGCGTATCGTCGGTCAGGTCTTTCGGCAAATGCTTGGAATCGAGGCTGTAGCGGTCGATCTCCAGCGAGCGAATAGCCTTGTGGAACGACTCCTTGAAGGTCCGCCCGATCGCCATGGCCTCACCCACCGACTTCATCTGCACGGTCAGCAAGGGACTGGTACGCGGGAATTTCTCAAAGGTAAACCGCGGCCACTTGGTGACACAGTAGTCAATCGTCGGCTCGAAACAGGCCGGGGTCTTCTTGGTAATGTCGTTGGGGATCTCGTCCAGGGTGTAGCCCACGGCCAGCAGCGACGCCATCTTGGCGATGGGAAATCCGGTAGCCTTGGAGGCCAGGGCCGAACTGCGCGAGACCCGCGGGTTCATCTCGATGACGTAGAGCTTGCCATTGGCGGGATTGACCGAGAACTGGATGTTGGAACCACCGGTTTCCACGCCGATGGCCCGGATGATCTTGAGGGAGGCGTCCCGCATGATCTGGTATTCCTTGTCGGTCAGGGTCTGGGCCGGAGCCACGGTGATGCTGTCACCGGTGTGTACGCCCATGGGATCCAGGTTCTCGATGGAGCAGACGATGACCACGTTGTCCTTGCGGTCCCGCATGACCTCCAGCTCGTATTCCTTCCAACCCACTACGGATTCCTCGACCAGAACCTCGGTCATGGGGCTCAAGTCGAGGCCCCACTTGATCATGGTCTTGTATTCGTCCATGTTGTAGGCCACGTTACCACCCGTGCCGCCCAGGGTATAGGAGGGACGGATGATCGCGGGGAAGCCCACATATTCAACCAGCTTTTCGGCCTGTTCCCAGGTGTGCACGATGCCGCTCTTGGGCACCTCGAGGCCTATGTCCTCGATGATCTTTTTGAAAGAATCCCGCTCCTCAGCCCGCTTGATGGACCGCAGGTTGGCCCCCAGCATACGGACCTTGTATTTCTTGAGTACGCCGCTCTCGGCCAGGGCCACGGCCGTGTTCAAACCCGTCTGCCCCCCCAGGGTCGGCAGGATGCTGTCCGGCCGTTCCTTCTTGATGATCTTCTCCACGGTCTCGGGCGTAATCGGCTCGATATAGGTGCGATCCGCCAGCTCGGGATCGGTCATGATGGTGGCCGGGTTGCTGTTGACCAGAATCACCTTATACCCCTCGGCCCGCAAGGCCTTACAGGCCTGGGCACCGGAATAGTCAAACTCACACGCCTGTCCGATGATAATGGGACCGGAACCAATGATCAGAATCTTCTTGATATCCTTGCGTTTTGGCATCGAGCGTCCTTCGTCCAGTTCAAAATTCAGAGTTCGGTGCAGCCTGCGGCACTATTTTCAGATCCGTACTCAACCAACTCTGCACTTTTCAACATGTCCATATAATAAACTAGCGGACACCGGGCCCGCTTTAAGTCTTTTCTTCACCTGTAGCCCCTATTTAACCGTTTATGTACCCACCCGGAAGCAGCGAACTAGGGGCAAATTTGTTACTGTTTACCTGACAGGGTCGTTTTCGTCAAGTTATAAGCGTTGAGATTATAGAGTCGAGGTTCTCGCAGTTAGTGTGAACCCATAAAAAAGGGCCATGTTTTCCAAGAAAATCATGGCCCTTTAATGTTTCGTTTTTTCTTTAAGGCAAAACTGTGTCACCCATCAGATAGAGGTCCACTTCGCGAGCGGCTCCTCGACCTTCGTTGATGGCCCAGACGATCAGGGACTGACCTCGGCGGCAGTCGCCAGCGGCAAAAACGCCTTCGACATTAGTGGTGTAGACCTCGTGTTGGGCCTGGTAGTTGGAGCGGCCGTCGCGTTCGACATTGAGTTGCTCGGCTACAGGATCCTCGGGACCGAGGAAGCCCATGGCCAGCAGGACCAGGTCGGCTTCGACGCGTTTTTCCGTGCCCGTAATCGGCTGGGGCATGCGTCCCCCCTTGCCGTTGTCCACCCACTCGACCTCGACGGTGTGCAGGGCCACCAGATTGCCCTCGGCATCGCCTTCGAACTTAGTGGTCATGACCGAGAAGTTGCGGGGATCCTGGCCCTGAAGGGTGATGGCCTCCTTTTGACCGTAGTCGGTCTTGAGGTTGCCGGGCCACTGCGGCCAGGGATTGCTCACGCGATTGCGCATGGTCTCGGGCTTGGTCAGAATCTCCAGCTGGGTCACCTTCTCGCAGCCGTGACGCAGGGCCGTGCCCACACAGTCGGTACCGGTATCGCCACCGCCGATGACAATCACCTTCTTGCCCTTGGCGGAGATGTACTTGCCGTTTTGCAGCTTGCTGTCGAGCAGGCTCTTGGTGTTGGCGTGAAGGAATTCCATGGCAAAGTAGACACCCGCAAGGTCGCGCCCCTCGACCGGGAGGTCACGGGGTTTGGTGGCTCCAGTGGCCAAGACCACGGCGTCGTACTTTTTCCGAAGTTCCTTGGTGTAGATGTCCTTGCCCACCTCGACACCGGTGCGGAACTCGATGCCTTCGGCCTCCAGGATGTCCACACGGCGTTGCACCACGGCCTTGTCCAGCTTCATGTTGGGAATGCCGTACATCAGCAGTCCACCCACGCGATCAGCACGTTCGTAAACCACGACCGTATGACCGGCCTTATTCAACTGGGCGGCACAGCTCAGGCCCGCCGGTCCCGATCCGATCACGGCCACCTTTTTACCGGTGCGAGTCTCCGGCGGTTCGGGCACGACCCAACCGTTTTCGAAGCCCTTGTCAATGATGGTGCGTTCGTTATCGTGAATGGTGACAGCCGGTTCGTTAATGCCCAACACACAGCCCGCCTCACAAGGCGCCGGACAGACGCGGCCGGTGAATTCCGGGAAGTTGTTGGTGTGGTGCAGGCGATCGAGGGCCTCACGCCAGCGGTTCTGATAGATCAGGTCGTTCCACTCGGGGATCAGGTTGTTGATCGGACAGCCGCTGGCCCCGCCCTGCATCAGCTCACCGCGATGACAGAACGGCACCCCGCAATCCATACAACGAGCCCCCTGCTGGCGACAAGTCTCTTCGTCACGCAGGACGTAGACCTCATTCCAATCCTTAACGCGATCCTGTTCCGGACGCATTGGATTGGTTTGTCGGACGAATTCTAAAAAACCGGTTGGTTTTCCCATGACGAGTTCTCCTTCGATTTAGGCGTTCAAGGCAGCGATATGCATATCGAACGCCGCATCGATAATCTGTTCTTCTGTTTCATAGTCACCGGACTGACGGGCCTGGTCGATATAGCCCAACATGCGTTTGTAGTCGGTGGGGATGACCTTCACGAATTTCTCGAGCGTGATATCCCAATCCTCCAGCATGTCAGCAGCGACAGTCGAGCCGGTCTTGGCCTGGTGGGTTTCGATCATGGTCTTGAGCTGGACAACGTCCTTATCGGTTTCGACCTTATCCAACTCGATCAATTCCATATTACAGCGTTCGGCAAAGTCGCCACTACGGTCATAGACGTAGGCTACGCCGCCGGACATACCCGCACCGAAATTGCGTCCGGTCGGCCCCAGGATCACGGCCAGACCGCCGGTCATGTATTCACAACCATGGTCCCCAATGCCCTCGACCACCACCTCGGCGCCCGAGTTACGCACGCAGAAGCGTTCACCGGCCACGCCGCGGATAAAGGCCTTACCGCCGGTGGCACCATAGAAGCAGACGTTGCCGACCACGATGTTGTTCTCAGCGGCAAACGGCACGCCCTTGTTGGGATAGATGGCCAGGTGACCACCAGACAGGCCCTTGCCCACGTAGTCGTTGGCATCGCCTTCCAGTTCCAGCTCGATCCCCTTACTCAGGAACGCGCCCATGGACTGGCCAATGGAACCGCTGAGCTTGAAGTGAATCGTGCCATCCGGCAAACCTTCACCCTTATAGACCTTGGCCATTTCATTGGACAGGATGGTACCGACGGCTCGGTCGGTATTAACCACATCGAATTCAGCCTGAACCTTCTTGCCCTTTTCCAAAGCGGGCTTGGCTGCATCGATGAGCTTCCAGTCGAGCACCTCTTCGAGCATATGGTTCTGGCTCTTACAATGGAAAGTGCCGCCTTCGTCGGCACCGATGGTCTCTTTGTAAAGGATCGGAGAAAGATCCAGGTTCTTGTATTTCCAGTGATCCACATCGTCGCGGAACTTGAGACACTGTGATTGACCTACCATCTCATCGATGGTCTTGAAGCCGAGCTCGGCCATGATCTCACGCAGACCGTCAACCAGGAACTCGAAGTAGTTCACCACATAGTCCGGTGAAGAATTGAACTTGGCCCGCAGTTCGCCGCGTTGGGTGGCGATACCGACCGGGCAGGTGTTGGAGTGACACTTACGCATCATGATACAGCCTTGCACCACCAGAGCCGCCGTGGCCACGCCCCATTCCTCGGCACCGAGCAGTGTAGCGATGGCCAGGTCACGCGAGGTCTTCATCTGACCGTCGGCCTGGACCACGATACGGTTCCGCAGGCGGTTACGCACCAGGGTCTGGTGGGTCTCGGACAGTCCGAGCTCCCAGGGCAGACCGGCGTGCTTGATGGAACTCAAGGGCGAGGCACCGGTGCCGCCATCGTAACCGGAGATCAAGACCGCATCGGCCTTGGCCTTACACACACCGGCCGCAACCGTGCCCACACCGGTTTCGGAGACCAGCTTGACATTGACGCGGGCGTCGCGATTGGAGTTCTTGAGGTCGAAGATCAACTGGGCCAGGTCCTCGATTGAATAGATGTCGTGGTGCGGCGGTGGCGAAATGAGCCCCACACCCGGCGTGGAGTTACGGGTACGACCGATCCAGCCGTTGACCTTGTGACCGGGCAGATGACCACCCTCACCGGGCTTGGCTCCCTGGGCCATCTTGATCTGTAGTTCGGACGCCTTGGACAGATAGTAGTTATTGACACCAAAGCGACCGGAGGCCACCTGCTTGGTGGCCGAACACATGTCGTCACCATTGGGCAGCTTTTCGTAGCGTTTGGGATCCTCGCCGCCCTCGCCCGAGTTGGAACGGGAACCGATGCGGTTCATGGCAATGGCCAGGGTCGTGTGGGCCTCCCAGGAAATGGAGCCGAACGACATGGCACCGGTCGCAAAGCGTTTGAGGATGTTCGCGGCCGGTTCGACCTCGTCGAGGGGGATCGGTTTGCGATCGGACTCGAACTCCATCAAACCCCGCAGGGTAAAGGCCGCCTTGCTCTGATCGTCTACGGCCTGGCAGTATTCCTTGTATTTATCGTAATCGTTCTCACGCGTGCATTCCTGCAGCAGGCGAATGGTGGTCGGATTGAACAGGTGACGTTCACCGTCCTTACGCCAGTGGTATTCGCCACCCGGTTCGAGCACCTTGGGGGCCCCACTGCGACGGGTGTGGCCCTTACGCAGTTTCTGCACGGTTTCGCGGGCGATGTCGTCGAGACTGAGGCCCTCGATACGGCTGACCGTACCCGTGAAGTACTTGTTGACCACGTCGGAGTTGAGGCCGACGATCTCGAAGATCTGGGCGCCCTGATAGGAGGCCAGGGTCGAGATGCCCATCTTGGAGAAGATCTTGAGCAGGCCACCGTTGACCGCCTTGATGTAGTTCGCGACAGCGGCGTTGTCGTCCAGGTCGCCCAGCAGGCCGTCGTTGGCCAGATGACGAATGGTCCCTATGGCCATATAGGGACAGACCGCCGAGGCCCCGTAACCGAGCACGGTAGCAAAGTGATGCACCTCACGGATATCACCGGATTCGATCACGATGTCCGCCTTGCCGCGCTTGCCGGCACGGATCAGGTAATGGTGCACTGCAGCCACCGCCAGGACAGAGGGGATGGGGGCATGTCCCGAGGTCATGCCGTAGTCCGACAGCAGGATGATCGAGTAGCCTTCGTCAATGGCATCTTCGGCATAGCGACAGATACGGTCCATGGTCCGTTCCAGGGTACCGGGGCCGTTCTCGATGGGGAAAACGATCTCCAGGCGTTTGGTACGGGAGTGGTGATGGTCCAGGTAGAGCACGCGTGACAGTTCGCCACGGGTCAGTACCGGTTGGGACACGGCCACACGGCGACAATGTTCCGGCGACTCGGTCAGGACATTCTTGAAGCCGCCCAGGTAGGTACGCAGGTCCATGACCACACGCTCACGAATCGGATCGATGGGCGGGTTGGTCACCTGGGCGAACAGTTGCTTGAAATAGTGCGACAGATGCACGGGCCGATCCGACAGGACAGCCAATGGATTGTCCGCTCCCATGGAGCCCAACGGTTCCTTGCCGGTCTTGGCCATGGGCATGAGCAGTTCATTGACGTCTTCATAGGTGTAGCCGAAGGCCTGTTGACGACGGAAGAGCGTGGGCTTGTCCGGCAGTCGCAGGGCATAGTCCGGGGACATGGGTTCCTTTTCCAGATGCACCATGTTCTCATCCACCCATTTTTTGTAGGGCTGACGGCCGCAGATATCCGCCTTGAGTTCCTCGTCGGAGATGATACGGCCCTGTTTCAGGTCGGCCACGAACATCTTGCCCGGTTGCAGACGGCCGCGAATCTTGACCTTGGTGTGGTCCACGTTGATGGCACCGGTCTCGGAGGCCATGATGAGCATATCGTCCTCGGTCACACAGTAACGCGAGGGACGCAGGCCGTTCCGGTCCAGGGTGGCACCCACCAGCACGCCGTCGGTAAAGCAGATCGAGGCCGGACCATCCCAGGGCTCCATCAATGCGGAGTGGAATTCATAGAAGGCCCGCTTGTCCGGATCCATGTCCGGCTGGTTCTGCCAGGCCTCGGGGATCAGCATCATCAGCACATGCGGCAGGGAACGGCCGGACAGCACCAGCATCTCGATGGCCATGTCGATATTGGCCGAGTCCGAGGCGTGGATGTCGCAGATGGGGAAGATCATCTCGAGTTCTTCGCGAGTAAAGGCCGTACATTCCAGCAGCACCTCGCGGGCCCGCATCCAGTTGATATTGCCCTTGTTGGTGTTGATTTCACCGTTGTGGGCGATATAGCGGAAGGGCTGGGCCAGCTTCCAAGACGGGAAGGTGTTGGTCGAAAACCGCGAGTGCACCATGGCAATGGCCGAGACAGCCGACTCGTTCTGCAGGTCCAGGAAATAACGCGGCACCTGATCGGTGACCAGTTGGCCCTTGTAGTTGATGGTCTTGTAGGAGCAGGAGATAATATTGAAACCGTCGCGTCCCAGGCCCTGCACGGTCTCGCGAGCCACACGCTCGGAGTAGTTGCGGAACACCAGCAGCTTGCGATCGAACTCCTCGACCGTCATGCCCTCGGGCTTGCCGATAAAGATCTGTTGCACGCTGGGCTCGGTTTCAGCCGAGTCACGCCCCAGGTCGGAGTTGTCCACCGGCACCATGCGGTAGCCCAACAGGGACAGCTTGAGCAGCTTGAGGTTTCGTTCGACGATCCCCTTGCACTCGGCCTGTTGGACTTCGTCCTTGGGGAAGAAAGTCATACCCACACCGTATTCGCCGAACTTGGGCAGCTTGATGCCCGCCTTGGGACACTCCAGCATGAACAACTCGTGCGGGATCTGGAAGAGAATGCCTGCACCGTCACCGGACTTGATATCAAAACCGGTACCACCGCGGTGTTCCATACAGGAGAGCATGCCCAGGGCCTCGGTAATGATGGAGTGGCTCTTGCGACCCTTGAGATGGGCCACAAAACCAATCCCGCAGCTACTGTGCTCGAAGTCGGCACGGTACAGTCCACGCCCTTCGGGCATGCCGTAGGCATTGAGTCTCTCTTGATTGTTCTCAGTCGGTTGCTTACTCATAAAAAACCTCAATCATTCAGGATCTATCAATGCCCCAGAGGACAGCCTTTGACATCGATTGTTTACAGAAACGCACACCCATCCATGGTCCGAGCCTAACCAGATTACAAAATTGTACGAGAGATGACCATAGCATATGCGGCCAAATCCACTTATACACCTCTTAAGGAGCCCTTATAACTTTGTTAAGGAAACTAAATTACAATAATGTCGAAACTTCACATTTTTGCGAAGCGATTGTAAACTACCCCATACCGGATTTGCACCATCGACAATTAACGGTTATAGTACCCCCGAGATGGCATATTCTTCAAGAGCGACACCCCCAATTGACACCCGTAACCATCTATAGAAGGAGCGAATCATGGCTAAGGCATTCTCCGTGGCATCCTGGAACGTGGAACATTTCGGCATCACTGACGGCCGATCCAACACCCCTGTGCGTCCCATCAACCCCATCATCAACTTCCTAGCCCAACAACAAGCCGACGTAGTGGCCATCTATGAAGTGCGCAGCCCGGACGTATATTTTCCCCTGATAAAAGCCATGCCCGATCACAACTTCTACATGACCGAAGGCCCGCAGATGCAGGAAATCCTGGTGGGCGTGCACAAACGGCTCGCAGTCTTTGTCACCCAAAAGCTCGAATTCAAGTCGGGCCAGAGCAGCCTGCGTCCCGGTGTCCTCGTCACGGTCCAGGTCGATGGCCAACTCTACCCCCTGCTCTTCCTCCACCTCAAGAGCTTGCCCGATCCCAAGGGCTTCGGCCTGCGTGACGATATGATCCGCCGGGCCCTGGCCTTCCGCGGCGTACTGGACAAGGCCGACCCCAAAGGCCGAGCCAATTACCTCTTCCTGGGCGACCTCAACACCATGGGCTTCGACTACCCCTACCACGCCCACGACATCAGTGCCGAGCAGGAAATCCAGGAACTCGACCGTCGCTGTGGCTACCGACACATGCGCCGCCTAACGAAAAGCCACGACCTGACCTGGTGGAACGGCAACCCCGACTACCTGCCCGGCAGCAACCTCGACCACGTCATCGCCGCCGATCACCTCCAATTCAAAAACCTCCAAGGTGCAGAAGTCAGCGTGCGCGGCTGGATCGACAAAAGCTCAGAGAACCAACAACAGACCTGGATCAGCAAATACTCCGACCACAACCTCCTCTACTTCGAGGTGCAGAAGGTGCTATAAATAGGGGATCGGTTATCAGTGATCGCTGGAGAGTTCCATCTTTTACCATTATCACGGGGGGCTTGAAAAGAGGAATGGATAAACTAAAATGTAGAAGATCACTTCTTTGTTACTACATTTTGCGTAACAACCCCAGATTCAATGCGAAGAGACCGAGATTGCCGCAGTCGCTACCGCTCCTTCGCAATGACTCCGTCGAGGAATTTCATGAGGGGTATAGACCTCCACACGGTTGCCGAGCTCGCTAATAACTGCCAGTTCAATGCTCGGCCAACACTCCACCAATGATGGCTCCGACCAGGAGCATGCCCACGCCGGATCCGGTGGCGAGGAAGCTACCGGATCCGGCAATGAAACCGATAAGGGGAAAACCGGTTAATATCGTCCCAAAGAGAAAGAAGAAGGCCCCGACCACCATGGCCGGTAAAAATACGGCGACAATGCCATTGGCCACGCCTCCGGACTTTTTACCGCCAACGAAACCGGCCAGCAAGGGCCCCGCAACCGGGAGCCAGCAGAGCAGAATCGATAAGCCCAGGATCCAGAGTGCCCCGGAAACGATGTTGCCTTGTGGATGAGAAACCGTATTCATGATCATTTTTCCTTGCCAAATCTCAATGGATTGTTTTCATTCTTATCGAGGTAGACGAAGGACATAGCCATATATTACCAAATAAGTTACAACTGGTTGCAAACGTAAGGATGGGTATCATCACATGAGACCACTGAAACAAATCTCAGGTTGGCTGTTTATCCTGTTGTTCTCGCTCCCCTTTGCCGGGGTTGGCACCTTCATGGGCTATCTCACCGTTTCATGCCTGATGCAATGGCAGGCGATGCGATCCTGGATCGAGGTGCCTGCCACGATTATAGCCAGTGACCTGGAGACCCACCATAGCGACGACTCGACCACCTATAGGGTCACGGCCCGCTATCAATACGACTATCAGGGACAATCCTATACCGGCCAACGTGTCACTATGCACAGCGGCTCGGACAACCTGGGATCTTTTCATCAAGACACGCATAAACTGCTCCAACGACATCAAAGTACAGGCGAACCCTTCCGCTGCTATGTGAACCCCGACGATCCCAGCGAATCGATCCTGTTTCGCAATCCCCGATGGATCAACCTGTTCTTTTACATGATCTTTGTCCTGGTCTTTGGGGGAGTCGGTTACGGCATGCTCATTGGAGCCTGCTGGGGTCAACGCAGAGCCAAACAAGAAGATCAACTCAAGCTGCAACACCCAGACGAACCCTGGCGTTGGCACCTGCAATGGCGTGACGGTCACATTGCCGGGCAATCCCTGGCCCGCATGTGGACCGCCATCATCGCCGCCCTCTTCTGGAACCTGGTCTCCTCCCCGGTCCTGATCTTCGTGCCCGGTGAAGTGCGTGACGGCAATCGCCTGGCCCTGATTGGGCTCATCTTTCCCGCCATCGGTCTGGGGCTGATCATCTGGGCCACCCGCGAAATCATCCGTCGCTTCAAGTTCGGGCAATCCACCTTTGAGATGCCCTCGATCCCCGGTGTCATTGGCGGGCCCCTCCAGGGACGTATCCACACCAAGGTCAACATCAAGCCCGAAGACGGCTTCCATCTTACGCTCAGTTGCATCAACAAGGTCACCACCGGATCGGGCAAGCAGAAACACACGCGCGAGCATGTACGCTGGGAAGACACCCGCGTGATTGAACGCGAACTCTATGAGTACGACCCCACCCAATCCGTGATCCCGGTCTCCTTTCAAATCCCTTACAACTCCAGCGAAACCGACAAGTCCAATACCCGCAACCAGATTTTCTGGCGGCTGGAGGTTATGGCCAAGGTCCCGGGAGTCGATTACGCCGCCCGCTTCGAGGTCCCGGTCTACCGTACCAGCCAAAGCAACCCACAGATCACTGCTGATTCAGCCATAATCGCCACCGAACAATCCCCACAGGATCGCCTAGACGCTCTTTCGAAAGCCCACATCAACATCGAGCCCCTGCCCTCCGGCGGTCAACGCATCGAAATCCCCATGGCCCGCAACAAAGGCCCGGCCTTGGGCATCTCCTTATTTATGCTCTTCTGGACCGGGGCCATTGCCGTAATGATCAAGCTGCATGCCCCCCTGATCTTCCCCATTGTCTTTGGCCTCTTTGATTTACTGGTCATCTATATCTTCGTGGAGACCTGGTTTTTCCGCAGTCAAATCGAGGTCTACCCCCAGAGGCTCACCCTGGCCAAGGGATATCTCTTGCTCAAGTCCCCCGTCGAATTGAACTTCAGTGACATCCAGGGCTTTAAAGTCAAAAGCAACATGACCGTCAATGGACGACCCTACTTCAAGATCACCGTCAGCACGTCTCAAGGAAAGTCACACATGGTCGCCCAAGGGCTGTGCCCGAGGCGTTTGGCTGAGCAGTTGGTCGCTGAGATTGAGAGGGTGTTGGTTCGTTAGAACTTAAGAAGAGAGGAAGAGGAGAAACAAGTGATCGGTTATCAGTGATCGGTGATCTGGTTTTTGATTAACATTCAATGAGCAGCATCGTCATAATAATCAAAAGGGGTGAACAGTAACAAAACTAAGGTGATCGGAGCAAGCCAGACACATGAGCGAGAAAACCAAGTCTAAGCGTTCGAAATTCAGTGCTATCTTTTTCCTCTTCGCACTGCTGATCACATTCCCAATCTTGTATCATGCCTTTTCCCCCTCCGCCGGAGAACGACTGCAAGCCCTAGATCGAGCCAGAGCTATACCAGATGACGAGAATGCAGCTCTCATCTATGCCAAGCTGCTAGCTGACTATAAGAACATTGAAACCTTCAACGACTTACTGCAACCCGTAAGTGAAGTAGATGCAAATACCATCCGCAATGATCCCAATGTCATTTTTAGCATAGATGATCGTGAAACCAGGCGATTTGTTTTAAATCATCCATGGCAACGATCACAGTACCCGGATATCGCTGATGCAATCGACACTTTTTCCAAAAACAACTATTTACTCCTAGAGGCCATTCAACTGCCGACCTGTCGCTTTCCACTCTACCAGCCACCAGAAACACTCAACCAAACGCCAGAGAACTTTATTCTTTTCCACAAAATAATCAGAGCTGCCATCTATAGTCAAACAGCGGCCCTGAGAGCAGACACAATGCTTGATTTAGGAGAACAACGGTATGAGGCGGCTATCTCTAAAATTCAGATCTTAAGCAAAATCCATCAACACATGTGTCAAAACTACACAGATCTTTACTACTCTAGAAGTGTCAAATTCCCATTAATCCAGTTACTCAACATCATCCTTTTAAAGGCGGAAACGACTTCGTTCAATTACGATGCGTTTAAGGCAATCAGCCAATCCTTATATAATGAACATTACGAAATCAACGAAGACGAAATTGAACAGCTCAAGCATAAGTACTATTTAAATCACGTCAGTGATGCAATCGCCTCCAATTACTGGCAACATGTTCTGCATTGCATCCGCCATGGACGGTGGAATCAAGTCCGCAACTATATCAGTCCCGGAGGACTAGGGAGTTCTCCTCAACGTGAAGAACTTGAAAGACAACAAAGACTTTTTGACAAACACATCCATCAGTTAATCCTGGAAGCTCGCCGCTTTAAAGAACAGGACGGACACTGGCCCACACGACTTCAACAGATCGCTCCTCAACTCCCCCGCCCTCTTCTGGATAATATCCAATCACATCAACCCGTTTTGATTGTCTTGGATGGAGATTGTTTTATCGCTCAAAGCCAGCAACAATCAGGGCAAGACCTGCTCATTGCCGATGGAAAAGAATTAAAGGAAAAAGAACAACAATTTCTCTACATCTTCCTAGAAAATTGCTTTGAAATACTTATCACCACCTACGAAAGACCAAAGTACGGAATACAATATGACTTAGAAGATTCATTCCGGAGTATTAGTCATTATTCGACACCTATTCTATTGCATAAACTCAGGCATAACGATGAGCATATCAAACGAGCCGCTCTTGATCTTCTCGGAAAAATGGCAGATGCTGACGATGTCAACAGATCACAAGGCTATCTTTTTCTTGATGGTCTAATGGAAGCCTACCATCAGGAAGACGTCCCTGAAATCCAAGAACACTATCTAGGCATTCTTGGATGCTTTAATACCCTTCCCATTCAGCAGCAAAGAAAGTTGGATGGTTTCTTAAAATCGTTAATATACCAGTCCGACTCTCCGAATATTAGAACGGCTGCTGCCATGGCTCTGCTTCGTGCCAATAGAGTAGAGGGAATACACCTCCTGATGAGTGAAGGATGGGTACAAAACGATAATCGTTTTGGCAAAGAAGGCCAATGGCTTCTATTGCAGCAAATAATGAGAATCGTTTCTTCAAACTATGGGGATTCATGGCAATGGAGTAGGGACCGTTCAAAATCCAGTGGTTATCAAATTACCAACCAAAGAGGTAGAAGCGGACTTCTCAGTGTCCAATATGCAACTCAATACCTTGATTCTACCTTGAAGCGTATAGAAGCATGGTGGCAAGAGAACCAAGATAAACTTGAATTAATCCGGAATGGTCATCCAAATTCTTCTCAACTGATGAATGAAGTTTTCTATGTACCTTAAGAGTCTTATCAATACCGATCACCGATAACTGATAACCGATCACCTTACCCCCATCGCGGTCATAAACATTAATGAGCTTGCGGAATCAATCCTACACAACATAAAAAAAGCCCCCTGATCCACACAGAGACCAAGGGACTTTAGACGCAATAACTATTTTGAAAGATCGAAGCTTACATAATTCGGCTCGACGACTGCACGGCAATCACCACCACTTCACGTGATCCTTCATTGGTCACCGACACAGGCCAGGCTTGCACCACTTCCCAAATGGCCAGATCCACGCCCGCCCCCTGTGACAGCGAAATGGTCCCGTCACGCTTGGCCAGGTCCGGGGCTCCCTCTTCAATCAGATTCCGCCAGGACCAAACCGAACTGGCACCGGAAATGGGGCGGCTGAGGGTAATGTTACGGTAGGTAATCTTGCCTGGATCCTTTTTGGTGAGTTGTCCGTCACTCCCGACGATTTCACTTTTGACAATCTCGCTACTGGATCCAATGCCCGAGCATTCATCGAAGAACCCAAAGCTGGTATCGTTCAAAATCAGCTCAAAGGTGGCTGAGGCAGAGGTTTGTGCGGCCAGAGCCTCGGTTTGGGTTCCCCACGGGGTTGACACATAGGCAAAAAGTGACAGGCAAAGCAGTAATCCCAACGACAGTCTGAACATCCATGTTCGTTTCATTGTTCAACTCCTTCCATAATTGATGTGTTTATTAAACCAGAGCAGGTTGAATAGCGTTCACCCACTCCATCTACAGATCAAATCCTTTCGTTGTTCAAGGCCCCTCTTTTTCATCACTCATTCCGTTGATGCTTATAATGTAGCGTTGATTCTCTTTGATTTTCAACCGATTGCCCCTGATTGCAAGTATTTTTGGCTAGAACATGACCAAATAGTTCTTTTTCCCCGAAGTACTCAGTTTTTTATTCCCTACTGACAGTAAGCTGTCAGTAGGGCTATGGTATTGTAGCTGCGTTAAGTGATAACCCATTCATTTCAAGGAGATAAAATGAAGATTAACAAGCTCTGCCCCATCGTCACCACTGACCAACTGGCCGACGTCCGTCAATTCTACACGCAACACCTGGGATTCAAGGTGAGTTTTGATCATCCCGGCGGTTACCTCGGTCTGCGATCGCAATCCAATCCTGGGATAGAAATCGCCTTCATGGCCCCCTGCGAGCAAGGTCATCCCTATGGCGGCCATGGCGTGACCCTTTGCCTGGAGGTCGATGATGTCGATGCCGAACACCAACGACTGAGTCAGGCGGGCCTGACCATCCTGGTCCCCCTCAAGGACAACCCCTGGGGCGACCGCAGCTTTATCTCGGTTGACCCGGTGGGCGTCTCGATTTATGTTTATAGTCCGATTGAGCCCACTGAAGAGTTCAAGAAGTGTATGAAGGAATAATGTAGGTTCACGGTTAAATAAGGTTCACCGTTCACGGTTTTCTGTTAGATACAGATTCAGTCAACTTTGAACCAAGCCCCCGCGGCGTTTGAGCGGGGCCAACCGTGAACCCCGGAACCGAGGTAATATGCGTCGTGCTGACCGACTCTTTCAAATCATTCAAATCCTGCGCCGCTGTGACTTGACCACAGCGGCGCAGTTAGCCTGTGAACTGGAGGTCTCGGTCAGGACCGTCTACCGTGACATCCAGGACCTGATCGGTTCGGGTGTCCCCATCGAGGGTGAAGCGGGCTTAGGTTATGTACTGGCCGACAGCTATGACCTGCCGCCACTGATGTTTACCCAGGACGAAATCGAGGCCTTGGTCTTGGGGGCCCGTATGGTGAGTTGCTGGAGCGACGATAAACTGGCCCAGGCCGCGGACAACATCCTAGCCAAGGTTGACACCGTCATTCCCGACGATCTCAAAGAGACTCTTAAATCCACCTCCCTCTACTCACCCAACTTCGAGGGCATGGCCACGGAAAAGATCCACATGGGACACCTGCGTCTGGCCATTCGCAACCAAACCAAAATCCGACTCCACTACCTGGACGGTCAAGACCAACCCACCTGCCGTATCATCAGGCCCCTGTGCCTGGCCTTCTTCGCTCCCCGCTGGATGCTGGCATCCTGGTGCGAACTGCGCAACGACTTCCGCAACTTCCGCCTGGACCGTATCCAGCAACTCGACGTTCTAACCGAATCCTTTACCGACGAGCCCGGCCGAACCCTGCAAGATTTCCTGCGTCTGGTTACCGATTAACCCAAGTGTCTGCATGATGACTCGCATAATCCAAGAGATTCAAGAGCAATTGCTGGCCCACGATGTTGGCTGGATTCTTACGCGAGGTATTGAAGGTCCCCATGGAGGCATTCTCGCCATCAATGTCCGGTTGATCCGTCAAGGGTTCGATGTCCTGCAAGCAGGAGAATAAATCCAAGGCCGAAAGGATCACGCAACCCCGGCCTGCGGGGATCACACTCAGGCTGGAGTAGACCTCCTTCTTGTGATCCGAGACCGAAGCCACCACGGTTTCACCATTGAAAACGCGCAACCCCAACCGCTTGCGATTATAAGTGGCCAGACATTGGTACTCCCAGTTAAAGGCACAATCTACCGGCAGACTCTCAAACAGGTCATGATCCTTGACAATAAAGTTGCCTCCGTACCAGGACTTGCCCAACACCTTGGCCCCGCGGTAATCCAACAGCTCCTTATCAGCCAGGAACTCGGCCCAACGTTCGGCATTGTTGACGATCACCAGGCAGTTGCCGTTGTAGACCCATTCCAGCAAATCCGACTTGCCCGAGCCCCACTGCTGTGGTTCGAATTCACCGACCAGAACATAGTCACCCTCGGGCGTACCCGAACGATAGTCCGAGCCATGCTCGATCCCCATGGCGTCCAGAAACTTGGCCAGCACTCCGGAGTCGTCTGCGAGTTGACCACCGGAAGCAATGCCGGAACGATCCAGGGCCACACTGAAGATTTGATCGTCACCCGTGGCCACCACCTCTTGGTCCTGCAGTAACCGGGCCTGCACCAGGCTGTACCCCGGTGACGTCACCGTGACATCCCAACCCGCATGGAGCGGCTCACCATAGGTATGCCCACCGGTAACCTGCACCGGCCAGGAGGCCTGATCCTGCACCTGTCCCTGGGCATCGACGAGTGATGCTTCGAGTGTATAGGTCCCATTTAGATCACACTCATTGACGATATGAAAATCCACGGTGGTGGCATCGCCCATGGCCAGGACCTTATGGTTGAGCTTGACTGCCACATACAGGGACCGGTTGTAACGGGCGATCAGGTCCTCATCGCCCTTGGCAAAGCGATAGTTGTCCACGATACCGGAATGGTTTTCCAGTTTGATCGCTTCCCAACCATTGACGGCATAACCGTCCGTGGTGTTATTGATGCGGATGTTTTCGATGACACGACCTTGGTAGGTGTAGGCCACATTACCCATGGCCACAGTCATGGCATCCACATCAGGAAAGGCCCGTTGAAAGCCCGGATTGGCGGCCAGGAAGTCGGCATAGGCCTGATACCAGCCCAGGTAATCCGCCGTCTGCCACCCAATGTCACGACCCTGCTTGAGGATCTCGTCCCGGATCAACTGCAGTCGCGGAGGAGTACCAATGGCCCCCTCCTCACCCCAAAAGATCGCCTCGTCACGATGATCGGTGTAACGTAGATATTCATGGGGGCCCTTGTAAAGGTTGTCGTGATACACGCCCGGACCACCAGCGTGGTGGCGGTCCCACCAGCCATAGTCATAGAAGGTATGATCATAGGGCCGCAGGTGTGTCTTGAAACGGGCATGCGGCTCATCTTCGGGATTTTCGCCATTGGAGGAGTTGTAAAGCAACATTCGTGTCTCATCCAGGCGATGGGCCGCGGCCATCTGTTCGTAGTCCTGGGCCTGGGGCATGGCTCCACGTTCGTTGTGCATGTTGTAAATGATCAAGCTGGGGTGACTGCGATCGCGTTTGACCATACGCATGAGCTTGGCCGTACGCGTGCCCAGGTAGAAGTCCGCCTGCATCCTACCAACTGGATCCGTGTAATTGAAACGGTTATCCGGATACTGATTACCACCAGGCTCTTCCCAATAGAGCAGACCCAACTCATCGGCCGCGTCGAGCACGTTGCTTTGACCGATGGCACGGTGAAAGTTCAACATGTTCAGGCCCAGGCGTTTGGCAATGGAGACCTGACGTCGGGCCAGTTCTTCACTGGGCATAATCCCGTTGACCGGCCAGAAGCCCCACGAAATGGCTGAACGCAAGACAATCCGCTTGTCGTTGAGATAGCACTGTCTGTCCCCATCCACGTCCCGCACCTCGAACCAGCGAAAACCAAAACGCCGGGTAACACGATCGCCATCCTCCTGCCAACGGGCCATCAGGGTATAGAGGTTGGGAGACTCCACGCTCCAGGGCTGGGCCTGGTCGTAACGCATTGTCACGGTCTGCTCATGGACACCGGGCGTCAGTGACACATTGACGGTTTCGGTCTTGAGCAGTTTCCCTGCGGGCACATCGCGCAGCTCCAACGTCACCTGCCCGGCCTGTGTCATCGCCTCGGGATTGACCAAGGTTACCACCACGTCCACTTCATGTAGATCCGGCTTGTTTTTGACGTACACATCATCAACGTAGGTTGGATCCGTGGCGATCATACGCACACCACCCGTGATGCCGCCGAAGCCATGCGAGGGAATCGTTCGGTATTGTCCCCAGGTGTAGTTCTGCGAATCCTTCCAATTGAAATTACCGTCCGGATCGGTAATACGGAAGGCCAGTTCGTTGTCCGCTCCATAGGTCACGGCGTCGGTGATGTCCACCTCAAAGGGCGTGCTGTTCACCAGGTCATAGCCTACCAGTTGGCGATTCACAAAGATCTCGGCCCGAAACCGCACGCTCTCGATGTCCAAAACCACACGACGACCTTCAAAACCTTTAGGAACAGATAGCTTAGTGGTAAACCAGGACACCCCCACGTAGTTGCCCCCCACGCCAAAGCTGTTGCCATTATCCCCCCAGTGAAACTGCTCCACCGTGGCCGGCAAATGCACAATCCGACCCGGGCGCCGTTCCAGATCCTCCCACCCCATGCTGGGTGGATTGACCGGTAGGTTCCCGAGCTCAACCGGTGGCACATACAGCGTGTCGTCAATCCAGGTCGCTTCCGGGTCCAAACGCAGAACCCAATCCAGACCTGAGAGATCCACGACCGTCCGATCAGATGCCCAAGCCATGGACGCCATTGTCAAAAAGATACTTAATTTCAGCGTCCAACATTGTCTAATCATGCCAGGCTCCTTCAAAGCTCAAATCCAGAAAACAAGAGATTAACCCGTTGTAAGTACTAATAGCAGCTGAGACCTAGATTTTCACCTCGAAGCTGGAAAATAGAAACCGCAATAGCGATAAAACGGGGGATGAAAACCATCAAGCGACATTTTTTTCATAGTTTCCCTATATACATTCACACCTTTTAAAGGCATTATTTGTTGCCATATCGCACATTTTTACACGATCACAATAGCCATAAACAAACTATACATCTTTTTATTGTGATTTATTTCACATATATATTGACTTAGCCATCTTTTAAGGCTACCTTTTATACATAAGTTCCATAGTGGAACTGACGATGAACCTGAGACAGCCAAATGGGGGCTTATGAACGATCTTGTTGAAATCGTGATTTGCATGGGCAGTTCTTGCTTTTCTCGGGGGAATCAACACCTGTTGACGGCCATCCGCGACTGGATCGCTCTACAACCCTGGCAGCACCGCATCACCCTCAAGGGGAGCCGCTGCGAGGGGGTGTGCATGCAAGGACCGAATGTACGAATCAACGGACGGATCTTGAACCACGCCACGGTGGATCGGGTTCAAACCGAAGTCATCGCGGCCTTGGGGGTTGAATGCCATGGACCGCATTGAACCAATTTATTCGGAAAAGAACGAATGCCAGGACTGCTATAAGTGCGTACGCCATTGCCCGGTCAAGGCCATCCGCATTCAGGACGGCTCTGCCGTGGTCATGGCCGAGGCCTGTATCATGTGTGGACGCTGTGTCCAGGTTTGCCCGGCCGGGGCCAAGCACGTACGTGACGATATCGACAAGGCCCGGGACCTGGTGAACTCGGATCGCAAGGTCATCCTGTCCCTGGCCCCCTCCTTTGCCAGCCACTACGACCAAATTGACCCCAAACGCCTGCTGGGGGCCATTCGAGCCCTGGGCTTTACCGAGGTCAGTGAAACCGCCTTGGGTGCCGAACAGGTTTCCCAGGCCGTAGCCGACCAACTGGCCACCCTGGACCATGGACTCCTGATCTCGACCGCCTGTCCAGCGGCCGTGGACTATGTACGCATGAAACACCCGGAACTGTGCCCCTCGTTGACCAACCTGCACAGCCCCCTGTGCGTACACGCAGGCATGCTCCGTCAAATCTACGGCGAGGACATTGCCGTGGTTTTTGCTGGACCCTGCATCGCCAAGAAACGCGAGGCCGACCTCTTCCCCGACCGTGTCAACGTAAGCCTGACCTTCGAGGAACTGGACCGCTGGTTTGAGCAGGCCGGTATCGATCCGGCCATGGCCGCACCCGACCATGAGGGCTTTGCCCCGGTCACTGCCCGCGGCGGTCGGCTCTATCCCATTGAAGGCGGCATGTGTGCCACCGTGGATCGCTACTGCGAAAGCCCCCGGTTTCGTACACTCTCGGTCTCGGGCATGGAATCCGTGGCCCTGGCCCTCAAGGGCCTCGATCCCGAAACCTTACGACCGCCTATGTTCCTGGAACTGTTGACCTGCCCGGGCGGCTGCATCAACGGCCCGCGTAGTCATAACCCGGGCACGCTCCTGGCCCGCCAGCAGGTCATGGACATCAGCGACCATAATGACCGCCACCCAGCCTTGGAGGTCACCGGCGTTATGGACCGCTCCATTGTAGCCCAGGATTCCGGTCAAGGTCGCTACCGTGAAGATGAAATCCTCGCAGCCCTGGCCCGCGTGGGCAAGACGCGCGACTGCGACGAACTCAACTGCGGCGGTTGCGGCTATTTTACCTGTCGTGAATTTGCCGCGGCCCTGTTAGCCGGCAAGGCCGAGGAGAGCATGTGCGTCTCGTACATGCGACGTCTGGCCCAGAAGACGGCCAACGCCCTGATCCGCACCATTCCCTTTGGTGTGATCATGGTGGACGCCAACTTCAAGGTGGTGGACGCCAACGAACGCTTCGTGAAATTGATGGGCCCGGAGGTCGAACGCATCAACGAATGCGTACCCGGCCTCAAGGGCGCCAACCTCGACAAGCTCCTGCCCATCCGCGACTCCTTTGAAAAGGTCTTTGCCACAGGCGAGGACTGTGCCAGTCGAACCATGCACGTGCAGGATCAGATCCTACGCATCACGGTTTTCTTGGTGGAACCGGCCTGTGTGGCCGGGGCCCTGGTCGAAGATGTCACTGACATCGAGCAGCGACGTGAGGACGTGGTGCGCAAGGCCCGCCAGGTCATTCAGAATTCGCTCAGCACGGTACAGGACATCGCCAAACGCCTGGGCAGTAACGCCGCCGATTCCGAGATCATCCTCAACTCGATTGTGGAAACCTACGGCCCGGTCGAGGTCGAGGAGACCGAACCGCAAAAGGAATCCCAACCTACAGGAGGGCGATCATTATGACCTGCTGTATCGACCTCGACTGTTTCCAACAGGCCAAGGGCAGCAACGCGGTCTCGGGCGACGTGTTCGAATGCCGTAAGCTGCACGAGGGCCAACGTGTCATGGGTGTGCTGGCCGACGGCCTGGGTAGCGGCATCGAAGCGGCATCGCTGGCCAGCCTGACCGCGGCCATGGCCATCCAGTATGTCTCCGGTGACATCGAGGCCCGCCGCTCGGCCGAGATTCTCATGGACGCCCTGCCCGTAGACCCCGAGCGTCACATCAGCTATTCGACCTTCTCCCTGGCCGACGCCTGGGTGGACGGGCGCGTGCATGTGCTGGACCACGGCAACCCGCCCTTTATCCTGGTGCGTGCAGGCGAGTGCCTGAGCCTGACCGGTCAACACATCCAGGCCGAACGCTGGAATCAACGCGAACTGGGCTATTGGCAGTTCCAGGCCGAGTCGGGTGACCGGCTGTTGCTGGTCTCGGACGGCATCACCCAGGCAGGCATGGGCACCGACACCTACCCCCTGGGCTGGGGCCAGGAAGAAATGTGTGAGTTTATCGCGGCCCTGGTGCAGGACGAACCGGACATCTCCGCGCGCCAGTTGAGCCGACGCCTGGTGGCCCGCGCCCTGGAACTTGATGGTGATCAGGCCGGTGACGACATGACCTGTGCCGTGCTACATCTGCGCAGCCCGCGTCGTCTGCTTATGGTCAGCGGCCCGCCCTATGCCATCGAACTCGATAGCGAAATCGCCCAACGTCTGGACCGCTTTGCCGGACGCACGGTAATCTGCGGCGGTACCACCAGCAATATCATGGCCCGTGAATTGAACCGCGAGGTCACCACTGACTTGAAGGACTACGACCCCGAGGTCCCGCTGCCCAGCCGTATGGAGGGCGTGGACCTGGTGACCGAAGGCATGTTTACCTTAAGCAAGGTGGTCGAGTATCTGGAAAAGGGCCTGCCCGAAAACGCCACCAATGCCGCGGCCCAACTGGTGGAGCTGCTGCTCGAAAGTGACCAGATCGAGATGGTGGTGGGCACCAGTGTCAACGAGGCCCATCAAGACCCACGTCTGCCTGTGGAACTGGACATTCGTCGCAACGTGATCAAACGCATCGCGTCGCTCCTGCAAAACAATTACGTCAAACAGGTTCAATTGGAGTATGTGTAATGGCAACGACTCAGACGATCGAAGTGGAAATCTGTGCGGGCACAGCCTGTCACGTGATGGGCGGGTCCGAGTTGATGATGCTCCCCAAACTGCTCGAAGAGCAAGGTCTGTCCCAGGTCAAGGTCAAGGGCATGCGTTGCCTGGGCTATTGTCGCGACCGCGGTCACGACCAGGCCCCCTACGTTCACGTCAACGGCGAGCTCTTGGCCGGTGCCACGATCCAAACGGTCATCGATGAGGTGACGCGTTTGCTCAAGGAGGCCGAGGATGAATCGTAACCTGGACAACTACGCCCTGCGCTTACACCGTCAGATCCTGATTCGTATCTGCGAACTCTATCGCAACGGCACCTTGGCGACTGCCCTGGATCAATTGCCCTTTGAATTGCGCCCTGCAAACGAACGACCCTCGCGTTGTTGCGTGCATCTGGACAGGGCCTTGATCCGCCAACGCATCATCGCGATCCTGGGCCTGGAACCCCACATGGGGGACACGCCCGTCTATCTCAACGATAAGGGTCGCGAAGCTTTAGAACGTGACACGGCAACCCACGGTCCTCTTTTGCAGGTGTTAGACGAGGCCTGCAACCATTGCCTGAGCAGTCGTTATTATGTCACGGACGCCTGTCGCGGCTGTATGGCGCGGCCCTGCATGGCCAACTGCCCCCGGGACGCCATCGCCGTGATCCATGGTCGGGCCCATATCGACGAACACCAGTGCATCGGCTGCGGCAAGTGTGTCAAGGCCTGCCCCTTCAGCGCGGTGGTGCATGTGGCCGTCCCCTGTGAAGAGGCCTGCCCGGTAGCGGCCATCGAACGCACCGACACCGGTACGCAGAAGATCGATCCGGATCAATGTATCCACTGCGGCAAGTGCATGACCGCCTGCCCCTTTGGCGCGGTCCTGGACCGCAGCGTCCTGCTGGATGTGCTCAAGACCCTGGACGGCCCCCAGCATGTCACGGCCCTGATGGCCCCGGCCTTGCTCGGCCAGTTCCCCACGGAACCGGCCCGTATGCACACGGCTCTCAAGCAACTGGGCTTCGACGCCGTGGCCGAGGTGGCTGACGGTGCCGAGGAGACCGCCAGCCTGGAGGCCGAGGAACTCCAGGAACTCGGTGACGCCGACGGCAGCTTCCTGATGAGTTCCTGCTGTCCGGCCTGGACCGAGGCCGTGCGTTGTCACGCCCCGGAACTGGGCGAGCACGTGTCGCACACACCCAGCCCCATGGCCCTGACGGCTCGCAAGGTCAAGCAGGACCACCCCGAGACCGTGACCGTGTTCCTGAGTCCCTGTCTGGCCAAGCGGGCCGAGGGACAGCTAGATCCCAACGTGGACCTGGTCCTGACCTTCGAGGAACTGGGGGCCCTGTGGGTGGCCACGGGTATCGAGGTGGATCAGTGTGAGCCCGATGCCGCTGTCGGTGATCCGGATCTGGGACGCGGCTTCTGCGTCAGTGGCGGAGTGACCCAGGCCGTATGCACACGTCTGGATGATCCCGACCTGGCCCACGAACGTGTGGATGGCCTCGATAAAAAGACCCTGCGTCGGCTCAAGACCTATGCCAAACGCCCGCCCAACGTTCGCTTCGTTGAGGTCATGACCTGCGCAGGCGGTTGTGTGGGCGGCAACTGCACCCTGACCAACAGCCTGGTCTCGGCCCAACGCGTCAATCAACAACTGAAACAACGAGCCGGTGACAAGGTCTTCCAGTCGCCACCGGTTAAACAAACTTAGCCCAGAACTTTTTTTGAGGAGTTGACCCCAATGGCAACCAAAAAGAACGACAAAAGCAAAACCCCGGTCATGGAGAAACCCAACGTCCCTGATGACATCCAGGCCTTGGACACGCTAATCGACCGCGTGGCCCAGGCCCAGGCCAAGTATTCCCAGTTCAGCCAGTCCCAGGTCGACGAGATCTTTCGGGCCGCGGCCATGGCCGCCAATGCCCAACGTATCGTGTTGGCCAAACAAGCCGCCGCTGAAACCGGCATGGGCATTGCCGAGGACAAGGTGATCAAGAACCACTTCGCCTCGGAGTTCGTGTACAACAAATTCAAACACGCCAAAACCTGCGGCATCATCGAGAATGACGAGAGCTACGGTATCCGTAAGATCGCCGAGCCCGTGGGCCTCTTGGCAGGAATCGTACCGACGACCAACCCCACGTCCACCGCGATCTTCAAGGCCCTGCTGGCGTTGAAGACCCGTAACGGCATCATCTTCTCGCCCCACCCCCGCGCCAAGCAGTGTACCATGGCTGCGGCCAAGGTGGTGCTCGACGCCGCTGTGGAAGCGGGCGCACCCCGTGACATCATCGCCTGGATCGAGACGCCCACCGTGGCCCTGAGCCAGGCCCTCATGACTCACCATAAAATCAATCTCATCCTGGCCACGGGCGGACCGGGCATGGTGCATGCCGCCTACACCTCGGGCAATCCTGCCATCGGTGTGGGTGCGGGTAACACCCCGGCCGTGATCGACGAGACCGCGGACATCCAGATGGCGGTCAACTCGATCCTCTTGAGCAAGACCTTCGACAATGGCATGATCTGTGCCTCCGAGCAGTCGGTCGTTGCGGTCGAGGCCGTGTATGACGCCGTGTGTCAGGAATTCGTGCGACGCGGGGCCGCCATCGTCAAGGGGAAACAACGCCAGGCCCTGGCCGACACCATCATTAAGGACGGCAAACTCAACGCCGGTATCGTGGGCCAACCTGCGGCCACCATCGCCCAGATGGCCGGGTTTGAAGTACCCGAAGAGACCAAGGCCCTGATCGCCGAAGCCAAAGAGGTCGGGCCCAACGAACCCTTCAGTTACGAGAAACTCTCGCCGGTCCTCGGTCTCTACAAGGCCAAGGACTACAACGCTGCCGTGGACACGGCCGTGTCCTTGGTTAAGTTCGCGGGCATGGGCCACACCGCCGTGCTCTACACCGCCCAGACCAACTCGGATCGCATCGAACAGTTCGGCACCCGCATCGAAACCGGTCGCGTGCTGATCAACCAGCCCTCCAGCCAGGGGGCCATCGGGGACATCTACAACTTCCGCCTGGAACCGTCCCTGACCCTGGGTTGCGGGAGTTGGGGCGGCAACAGCGTCTCGGAAAACGTGGGCGTCAAACACCTGCTCAACATCAAGACCGTGTCCGAGCGACGCGAGAACATGCTCTGGTTCCGTGTGCCCCCCAAAATCTATTTCAAACGCGGCTGCCTGCCCGTGGCCCTCAGTGATCTGGCCGGCAAGAAGCGGGCCTTCGTGGTCACGGACAAGCCCCTGTTCGACATGGGCATGACCGATCAAGTCACGGACCTGCTCGAACCACTCGGCATCGAGTGCGAGGTCTTCTTCGAGGTCAAGCCCGATCCCGACCTGGCCACCATCCGCAAGGGCACCGAGCGCATGCAGGTCTTCGAGCCGGATGTCATCATCGCGGTTGGCGGCGGCAGTCCCATGGACGCGGCCAAGATCATGTGGCTCAAGTACGAACACCCGGACGTGGAATTCAAGGATCTGGCCATGCGGTTCATGGACATCCGCAAACGCGTGTACACCTTCCCCAAGCTGGGGGCCAAGGCCCTAATGGTGGCCATTCCCACTACCGCAGGCACAGGCAGCGAGGTCACGCCCTTTGCCGTGGTCACGGACGAAAGCACTGGGCGCAAGTATCCCATTGCAGACTACGAGTTGACGCCCAACATGGCTATCTGCGACGCCAACCTCACGATGAACATGCCCAAGAGCCTGACTGCCTTTTCCGGCATCGACGCCTTGACCCACGCCCTGGAAGCCATGGTCGCGGTCACGGCCACGGACTATACCAACTGCCAGGCCATGGAGGCCACGCGTATCCTGTTCAAGTATCTGCCGCGTGCCTATGAGAACGGACCGACCGACGGCCTGGCCCGCGAGAAGGTCCTCAACGCCGCCACCATGGCGGGCATGGCCTTTGCCAACGCCTTCCTGGGACTGTGTCACTCCATGGCCCACAAGCTCGGCGCCATGTTCGACCTGCCCCACGGCCTGGCCAACGCCCTGTTGATCAACGAGATCATCCGTTACAACTCGGTGGACGCCCCGCGCAAGCAGGCCGCCTTCCCGCAGTACGAGTACCCCAATGCCAAGGCCCGTTACGCCCGCTTGGCCCAGTACGTCGGGTTCGAAGGCAAGAACGACGATGAATTGGTGGAGGCCCTGATCAAGGGCATCGACAAGCTCAAGTACGAGATCGGCATCCCGGCCTGCATCCAAAACGCAGGTGTGGACGAGAAGGCCTTCAAGGACAACCTCGACACGCTCACGGAAATGGCCTTCGACGACCAGTGCACCGGTGCCAATCCCAGGTATCCCCTGTTTGCCGAAATTCGCGAATTGTATCTCAATGCGTTCTATCCCAAAAAATAGCAACGCAAGCGCCACGGGGCCCCAGCGATACGGGGCCCCTTTTTTATGCGCTGTGGTACATGGACATCCCCAATCTAGTCGTTACAATCATGCCAACATGATTAACAACTAAGGAGCCGTCATGAACGACAGCAAAGGCCTAGATGCCAGTGCCTATCAGCCGCAAACCGAGTCGCAACCCTACCAACCCTATGTCCCGGCTGGGCGATCCACGGCCGAGTTCACCTGGCGGGCCGTGGGCCTGGGGGTGCTGTTCGGCATCATCTTCGGTGCGGCCAACGCCTATCTGGGTCTGGTCGCGGGCCTGACCATCTCCACCTCCATCCCGGTGGCGGTCATGACCGTGGCGGCCTTTCGCATGCTCAAGGGCCTGGGCCAAAAGGGCACCATCCTGGAAGCCAACCTCTCCCAGACCGTGGGCTCGGCCTCCAGCAGCCTGGCCAGCGGGATCATCTTCACCCTGCCCGCCCTGTTCCTCTGGCAGCTCGATCCCAGCCTGTTGCAGATGGTGCTGCTGGCCCTGTGCGGCGGACTCATCGGCGTGCTCTTTATGATTCCCCTGCGTCAGTTCCTCATCGACAAGGAACACGGACGCCTACCCTATCCCGAGGGCACGGCCTGCGCCGAGGTCCTGGTGGCCAGTGACGCCGGCGGCAACCGGGCCCACAACGTGTTCTGGGGCCTGGGCGTGGGGGCCCTGTACAAACTCATCATCAACGGCCTCAAACTGATTCCCAGTTCACTGCATGTCACTCTTCCCTTTATCAAGAAGGCCGAGCTGGGCTGTGACGTTTCACCCGCCTTGATGGGCGTGGGTTATATCCTGGGCCTGCGTGTAGCCCTGATCATGGTGGGCGGCGGACTGCTGTCCTGGCTGGTCATCATCCCGGCCATTGCGTACTGGGGCCAAGGGCGCATACTGCCCCTCTATCCTGAAACCGAACTGCTCATCAACGACATGTCACCGTCTCTGATCTGGACCCGCTACGTACGCTACATCGGCGCCGGGGCCGTGGCCACCGGTGGGCTGGCCACCCTGATTCGCAGCATCCCCACCATCATCGAGAGCATCCGTCTGAGCCTGGGCAAACTGCGTGAACGCCTCAGCCAGGGACAGGATCAGGGACCCCGTACGGCTCAGGACCTCTCGCTCAAGGTCGTAGGCGTCACTCTTCTGTTGTTATTCATTGTCATGGGCCTGGTGCCGCAAATCTTCGGTGTGTTGGGTGGTGTGGGCCCACGTCTGATCGCCGGATTGCTCGTGATCGCCTGTGCCTTCTTCTTTGTCACGGTCTCGTCCCGCATCGTGGGCCTGGTCGGTGTCACCAGTAATCCCACCAGCGGCATGACCATTGCCACCTTGCTGCTGACCTCGTCCATCTTCCTGGCCCTGGGCTGGACCGGTGACATGGGCAAGGCCGCCGCCATCACCGTGGGTTGCGTGGTGGCCATTGCCGCCTCCATGGCCGGTGACACCTCGCAAGATCTCAAGACCGGTTTCCTGCTGGGCGCCACGCCTCGACACCAGCAGATCGGCGAGATGATCGGCATCCTGACGTCGGCCACCTTTGTCTGCCTCACGGTCATGTTCCTGCACCGGGCCTACGGCTTCGGCACCGCGGCCCTACCTGCACCCCAGGCCACGCTCATGAAGGTGGTCATCGAAGGCGTGCTCGAACGCAACCTGCCCTGGGGCCTGGTCGGCATCGGTGTGGGCATCGCCCTGCTCTGCGAACTGCTGCGACTCCCGAGTCTCGCCTTTGCCGTGGGCGTGTACCTACCTGTCTCCACCATGGTGCCCGTATTCCTGGGCGGCCTGCTGCGTTACCTCATGGAAAAGAAGGCCCCCAATCCCGAGGCCAAATCTCTAAGACGTGAAAAAGGCGTCCTCTTTGGTTCCGGCCTCGTAGGTGGCGAAGGCCTGCTCGGGGTAGGTATCGCCGCAGTCGCGGTCATCCTCAAACAAGCCCCCAAGGGCATCGGCACAGACTGGGCCGGATCTTGGGCTCCGGCTTTTGCGGTAATAGCACTCGTCGTTCTGGCCGGGCTGTTTTGGCAATTGAGCCGCAAGAGCTAATCACTACCCTCCTGCATCCAAACGGTAGACTGCAATTGCCTGCCTTCATCTTCAATACGGTTGCAGCGGGCGTAGTTGGGAATGGCGATAAGCTTAGAACCATCCGACCACTGACCTTGAATGGTGAAGAGACCTTGTAAGAGGTCTGATTGCCAGAGGGGAGACAAGGGTGAGGTCGGGGATAGGGTTTTATCGAGATCTTGGTCGGCGGCCTCTGCATTGTAGATCAAGGGGCCGTAGCGTAGAGCAACCTGGCCTTGGGTGGCCTCGATTTTATTGATAGCATGGACACGCTGAACCACCATAGGCAATTCCAGTTCAATTTTATCACCGGCCTGCCATGGGCGTTCAATGACAGCATAGCCATTGACCACCTCGGGTTGAATCCTTTCGCCATTGAGTTTGAGCCAGAGAAGGCCGTCGGCCTTGGGCTCGCCGTGATAGAGTTGACTGATATCTCGTTGGGGTACGCGGATGTGCAGGGCAAAGGTCTGGCTCGTCTTAGGATTGACGGTGATGGCCACGTCACCACTCCAGGGATAGTCGGTGTCCTGAACCATCTCGACATCGGTCCCGGCGATGTCCGGTACGGTAATGCGACTGCCCACGAAAAGGTTGACATAGAGATCGTCCTGGCCCTTGACATAGGTCCAGGTCGGCAGCATGAGCAGGACGCGGGGAATATTGCCCACACAACAGGGCACAGCATGCCAGGGGTAGCGGGCACCGCGAGCGGCGAGGGGATTTTGATAATAGAAGTTTTCTCCGGCGAGATCCAAGCCGCCCAATAAGGCGTTGAACAGGGTATTTTCATAGAGGTCGGCATAGCGGGCGTCATGATAGGCCAGGTTGAGCTTGTGCTCGAACATAATCAAGCCGCAACTGGCACAGGACTCGCAATAAGCCCCATGACGCAAGGAATAATCGGGACCAAAGCCTTCGGAGGTTTCGCCGCTACCGATGCCGCCGGTGGCATAGTACTTGCGATTAATCATGTTGTCATACAGACTCATCACCGCACTCTGATAGTCTACATCATGAGTTTCCATGGCCACGTCCGACATGGCCGCATAGTTATACGAGGCCCGCACCGAATGACCCACGGCCTCGTATTGTTCGATCACCGGCCGATGACTCTGGTCGTATTCACTACCATCGCGACGACAGTCCAAGAGGAACTTGGCCAGGTGAATGTATTTGTCACCCTTGCCCTGTCCCTCCACCGTATTGACGAAGCGACCAAAACGCACCAAAGCCATCTCCATGGCCTGATGTTCGTCGTACCATGCTTGTTTAGGGGCCGGGCCAATGTGATCATCCCAGCAGTCGGCTAGTTTTTTAGCAGCATTGTAAAGCCGCAGGTCACGGCCACCGGTAAGTTGATAGTGGGACACTGCCGCCTCCAGGAAGTACCCAGCCACATAGCCCTCGTGATCGGCGCGATGCTCGACTGACCAATGGGGCCAATCCCGCAGGGTGTAGGCTGTGTGGATATAGCCATCCGGTTCCTGGGCCGCCAAAACCTTGGGGATCCAATCCTCCAGGGTCGCACGCATCAAGGCCTGAGCCTCGATCATCTCACTGTCACCCTGGGGATCGACCATCAGGGCCACGCAGATGGCCTCCATAGTGTTATAGATCCAGGCATTGGAAAAGACATAGCCCAGGTGCCGCCCGGCGGGTTGGCCCTGGAGCTTTTTGGCCGCCTCGATGAAATTGTTCATCCCGCCCTCACGCAGATTGGGATCGTTGATCCTGCCAATGCAATGGGGAATCCAGTTCACGATCATGGCCTTGGCCCGCTGACTCCAGAGCGGACTGGTAATTTGATAGGGCATGGTGTCTACCGGATGTAAGTTTTGCGCAGGCGGCCCCTCCACCACCTGTACACACAGGGTATCGCTGTCCTGTAAGTCACCTTGACTAGCCATACATTGCAGGACGTAGTCCCCCACCTGACTGAAGGTGGCCGTTGTATCGACTCGATGGGAATCAGCAAAGGTCACCCAGCCCGGCCCCGAGGCCTTGCTCCATGTAACGTCCACGTTGTCACTGAGGGACTTGACCACTGCATGCAAATACGTCTTGCCGCCCAGGACCACCACGCGATCTACGTCCGCACGCACCTGCGGAGGAAATGTCGATGACGATCCTGCATCCAGAACCCGCCATTCCAAGATCCCGGTAGAGGCCCCATGATTACCCTCTATCTCCAGACGCAAACGGGTGGTGGTGACCTTGTCAAACTCCAAGGCATTAAACCGATCCCCCACCACACCCATTGTCGCCTCGCTCGTCACCGGGACATAGGCCTGGCCATCCCAGTACAGCAAACGACCCTTTCCAGGTAGACTAACACCTGCATGGTCGTCCCACCAATACACCTCGACACGGTTGGTGACAATAGGCCGATCCCAACGATACTCCACCCATTGGGGATCCATACTGGGCCAATTGCCATAGGAACCATGGCTGAGATCATCGGATTGGGTGGGGACGTAGCCATCATTGAGGGCCTCGACACGGGTATCGCCGGAGACAAAGGAACTCGACGGCTCTGCCACCAGGGCCAGATTATCCGCCGCTTGCGACAAAGAGGCTGCGACGAGCAAGATGAAAAGAACGGTATACTCAATGGGTGTTTTCATGGGTAATCCTTATACTGCAAATTGAGATTGAATCCAAATAATTCGACTTAGTTTGCCGTCGCCAGGGGCCAGTAGATCCCATAGGTGCGACGATGGGTGTGGTAAAAGGGACGGAAGGTCACGTTCACATCGTTAGTGCGAAAAGCACCGGGTTGCCCCAAAACCGGTTTGAGCCATTCCGTCACGGGTTGACCGGCCACCTTCAGCACCGGGTAGGGAGTGGCCAGATCCGTGACATCACCGGCCAGCACCAACGGCCCCCAAAGAACGGCGGCCCGGTCGGGATCGTCCGGTGTCGACTCCAGGCGTAGGGACTTGGGTAGTAGAACTTCGATGCAGTCCCCTGCACGCCAGACACGCTCCAGCTCGATATAGTCGCTGACCGGATCACCCAAGATCCGCTGTGGATCGCGATACCAGCCCGGACCGCGTCGTTCTTGTTTCATCCAATGGGCCGGAGACAATGGGACCACTTCACCATTGACCTTGACCGTGAAACCTTCCCCCGTCCAACCCGGCCTGCGTAGGGACAAGGTCATGGGACGCGGCGAACCTTGGGTCACACGCAGGGTGGCGGTTTCTCCCATGGGAAAGTCGGTCTCCACAACCAAGGCCAACCCCGCAGCCTGCCATTGCACGGTGGACGGGGTGTAGAGGTTGACCCACAGAGTGTCACCATCTTCATAGTAAATGCCCTGAGTGTGTAGCGCGTGACTTTCCAGACTGGAACAGACGCAGCAGGTAAAACTGCCGTCGAGCATACTACGGGTATACTCCTGACGTACGCCCATGCCTACGGGCACCATATAGCAAGTGGCCCCGTTATTGGGATCGATCGAGGCCAGAATGTGATTGAATAGGGCCCGCTCCTGGAAATCGGCGTAGCGACCGTCCGGGGCAAACTCGAACAGACGTCGCGTCAGCTTGAGCATGTTGTAAACATTGCAGGTCTCGCAGGTGCGACCATCTACATATTCGGAGAAGCGATCGGCCGGGCCGAAGAACTCGCCATGACCGTGACCTCCGGTGGCAAAGGTGTGGTGATGCACCACCGTGTCCCAAAAGAAAGCAGCCGCACTGAGGTCTCCGGCATCGCCCGTACAGGCATAACGATCCAGGGAGGCTATGAGCTTGGGCATCTGGGTGTTGCCGTGCTTACCACCTAAAACATCCTCGTGACGTTTGAGCGGATCGATAAAGGCATCCTGCTCCCAGTAGCGCGAGGCGTGCAGCCAGTAGAGATCACCGGTGTCCGTATAGAGATCCACCATGATCTCGCCCATGCCGCCGAACTCGGTCTCCAGCATGCGTTGGACCTTGGACTCACTCAAGGGCTCGACCACCGTGACGGCCCATTGGGCGAACTTGACCTCGATCTCCAGGGCCTTTTCCAGTCCCAGCAGGCGATAGGCGTCCCGCAGACCGGCGCAGGTCTTGTGGTACACGTACCATGGGGCCCAGACGCCGTTGAGGTATTCCCAATAGTCGCCACTGGCCACAATGACATCGTCCGCGACCAATTCAAGCAGTTCCCGGGCATCGACCAGTTCCGTCGAATCCCCTCCCTGGGGATCGGGACGATAACCCAGCAAGGCCCCGAGATAACCGTTGCCTTGGGCATTTTGAATGGTCTCGAACTCATCGAGGATAGTTTGGGCCCGCTGGCGGAACTCTTCATTGCCCGTGACGGTATACATCAAACTAATGGCCGAGAGATAGTGTCCCGCAAGGTGACCGGTCAAACGGCGGGCATCGACCTGATCCCAACCGCCATAGCCCTCAGCCTTGGGTTCAAGCCCGGCCCGCAGGCGATACCCTGCCAGCATGCGGTCCGGCTCCAGCTCCAGCAGAGTTTGTGACATGAGATCCTGAGCCTGTTTGAGCGGTCCACCGGTCAGGTGAACGCTCCCCATGGGTAGAGGATGGGCCTTGATGAGTTGCGATTCAAGGTTGTGCCCTTCAGGTTGAGATTGAAACAGCACAATCCTCTTACCAACGATGTCCGGTACCTGTCTCCAGTAGATGTCCCCATCCTTAGCGAAGAACCAATATTTCCCGTCTGGAGAGATGTTGGGCATGTCGTCATTGGCCGGAGTATTGACCGTCGGCCCCAGGTTACGGGGGGTGGTCCAAGAGCCATCCGACTTTTTAAAGGTGATGTAGATATCCGTGCCGCCATAGCCACCCGGCCGATTCGAACCAAAGAGGAGATAACGGCCCTGGGGATCCACGGAGGGTCGAGTATCGTTATAGGGACCGCTGACCGGCGACCCAAGCAAAACCGGCTCAGCATGGCGGCCATCGACCTGCTCGGAGACATAGAGATCACCGATCTGTCGCGGGAAGTCCCAGAGCAGAAAATACACAGAGCCGTTACAGGCCACTGTGGGATGGTATTCCATCATGGGGCCGCCCCCCATATCGATCACACTCTCCGGCTCGGACCAGCCGTCTTCAGTCTTAAGACTCCGCCAAAGGCTGTAGTGGCGGATGTCTTCCTTGCCGCGGCTGCTGGAGAAGTACAAGGTGCGGCCATCCGGAGAAAAGGCCGGCTGCGTGGCCCAATCGTCTTTCAGGAAATCGGCGACTTCGGGTTGGGACCATCGATCCCCGACCTTCTTGATATGCATGATACGGCTTTGGGGCCAGCCTGGGCCACTGGTATAAAACAGTTCATCTCCCAGGGGAGAAAAGGATAGACAGTGCTCACGTGTCTGGTCTTGAGAGACTATCCCCGGTGCAAAAAGCTCAGGCGTCTGACCAGGTGGGGTTTGCCCCAGGTAGTCGATAGCCGGCTTGGCTTGCGTCATTTGCCCGACCTGTAGAAAAAAAACACCTGTAAAAGAGGCGATGGACATGACGATCGCTTTCATGATCGGCTCCATAAAAAAAGTTAAGTGAATCGTACCAGGCTGATCTTTGTCTAATTCTGCATCCACCGCTAAGCATTGAACCTAACACTATTCAAGACTTAGCTGGAATAATCAGCCACTGAACAGCATCATCCACTCTATCACGTGTGCGTTTCTATTATTCTTAAAAAAAACAGAAACCACCAAGCGCATGAAGGATAATAAATGAAAACAGCCTATCGATTTCCTCACTATAACGACATAAAAATCAGTGCCCAAGAATAAAGGAAAGACGCTGGAGAATACACCTTCGCTCAATGTAAATTGAAAGTCATTACATGACGACCCTAATCAACGATATCAAATACGCCTTGCGTTTGTTAGGCCGTAGTCCCGGATATACAGCCATGACAACGCTCATTCTGGGCCTTGGGATCGGTGTCACGACCATGGTCTTCAGCATCGTCAATGCAGTGTTGATTCGACCATTGTCGTTCCCGGAATCCAACCGTCTGGTTCAGGTCCAGGATGGCACCTTCAACGAGGGTATCCTAAGGCGTCACCGTATGGCCTATTTCGATTTCGCCTTCCTACAGGAACACGCTCATACCCTTGAGCATATAGCCACCTACGAAACCAAGCAAGTCGATCTCACTGGACGTAACGAACCCCGACAGGTAACTCTGGCTCGGGTAACGCCGAGTTTCTTTGCGTGTCTCCAAATACAGCCGGAACTCGGCAGGGCCTTTTTTGATCATGACCCTAACCTAAGTACGCCCACCGTTATGCTCAGTCATGAGGTATGGAAACGCACCTTCGGTGGTGATCCGGACATTCTGAACCAAACGATTCAATTGGACCAAAGGGAATGTCTTATCGTGGGGATTATGCCCCGCAGTTTTGACTATCCTCCACTTGAAGGCGTAGAGGTATGGATCGACATCGATGGCCTGATGACCCCCTCGGAGCGTGAAAATCGTGACTATCGTGGGTATTGCCACTATCCTGTCATTGCGAGGCTAAGCCAAAATATTGAACTCAATCAGGCCCAATTGGAATTGGATACACTAACCGCACGTCTTGTCGAGGAGTATCCAACAGGATTCTTTAACAAACCCATCCTACACGTATCCGGCTTGTTAGACCACATTGTCGGAGAAACCCGTTTGTATTTACTTCTCTTGTTGGTCATTGTCGGCCTATTGATGTTTATTGTCTGCTCCAATGTCGCCAATTTGGTTTTGGCCCGCGCCACCACGCGTATCCGTGAAGTCTCCATTCGCGGGGCATTAGGAGCCACCCCCTATCGGATTGCACGTCAACTGCTGACAGAAAATATCCTGTTGGCATTGCTAGGCGGGTTGGCCGGACTACTGCTGGTCATCGGAGGCCTCGATCTGATAAAAAGCATACTTGCAGATTTGGTGCCTCGAGCTCGTGAAATTTCCTGGGATGGTCGCGTATTGGCCTTTACAGTTGCCCTGTCGATGATCACCGGCGTCGCTTTTAGCATGGCACCCAGCCTCTATCTGAGACAGCGTGCTTCAGTGGCATCTTTGGCCGGGACCGGGACGAGGTCAAGTCCCCGACAACGACTGAGTCACGGTCTCATTGTCCTACAATTTGCCACGGCATTGGTTCTTCTCATCGGTGCAGGTCTCATGATGCGTACCTTCATCCAACTGGTCAGGGTGGATCTAGGTTTTAACACTCAAAACCTGTTATCGTTTAAGGTAAGATTGCCCGTCACACGTTATCCCGAGAGTTCCGATCACGTGACATTTTGTCAGCAAGCCCTAACAAAACTGCGAACGCTACCACAAATCGAGAAAATCGCCATGGATAGCACCATGCCCTTTATTGAAAGCGGCAACCGGACACCGGTTGTGCCATTTGAGAGTTCCATAGACATCGAGGATGCGGCCTGGCCGGAACGTCATTCCGTTTCTTCTGACTATTTCAAAACGATGGGAATCAAAGTGCGTGCCGGACGAGTCTTTACCGAACAGGATTTAATCCAGGGTTCACGATATGTGATTCTCAATGAACAGGTTGCGAATAGGTATTGGCCCAATCAGAATCCCATCGGACAGGTTATGATCGAGGGCTGGTATAATAATCGGGGGCTTCAGGATAAGGCATTAGAGGTTATCGGCGTCGTTGGCGACACACTGTCCACAGGACTCGCTGATGAGTATGAGCCGCATGCCTATTTCCCGTATCCCATAGCGGCAAATAATGATAACAATGGCAATGCTCAGATAGTTTTTGCCGTTCGTACCGCTTCAAATCCGTTCGATGTTATGAGCCAGATTAGAGATGTGATCAAGTCACTCGATCCTGCGCTTCCCATCACAGATATTGATACGTTTAAGCATCGCATTTCCGACACCGTGGGCCGCCGTCGTTTCTGTGCCGTCATGATCGGCTTTTGCTCTACTGTGGCAGTAACCTTGGTGGCCTTCGGCACCTTTGCGGTCATTGCCTATTTGATTCATCGTCGTAGCAAAGAAATCGCTATTCGCATCGCCCTGGGGGCCCGCTATGGCCATACCATTGTCATGGTCCTGCGTCAGGGAATGGCCATGGCCCTCCTGGGCTGCATGTTAGGAGTTCCCTGCGCCTTGGCTCTAACCCGATATTTAAAGAGCTATCTCTATGAGATTAGTCCCTTGGACCCAATGACGTATGTTGTCGTACCGGTGTTGCTTACTGCCATAACCCCTGCTGGCCTGTTGGTTCCCGGCTCGACGAGCGGCGAAGATCGATCCGATGGAGGCTCTTAGATACGAATAATGAGGAGAAAGAATGAATAGAGTAAAATCCATCATGCTGATGCTGACTTTCTGTATCTCCCTCGCGCAGGCGTGTACCGTCTTTGTACTCACTGACGAGGATGACACGCTCTTCTGCAACAACGAGGATTGGTCGGATCCCAACACACGGTTATGGTTCATTCCCGGTGATGAAGACCATTACGGCTGTGCTCTTGTGGGATTCGATGACGGGTGGGGCCAGGGAGGATTCAACACCCAAGGACTGGCCTATGATTGGGTCGCCGGATATATAGAACCGTATGAACCCGATCCGGAACTCAAGACGGTACAAGGCAATCCTTCCGAGCGGATGCTGGCAAGCTGTGCGACGGTGGAGGAGGCCGTGACCTTCTTCAAGACCTATCACGTGCCCAGCGTTTCCTATGCCCGCATTCTCATCGTCGATGCGACCGGAACGTCCGCTGTCATTGGAGCCAAGGACGGCAAACTCGATATCACCCTCAAACACCAGAGCCACGGCTACGGCTTCGGTGACGAACAACTGAACGTCATGCTTCCGGATACATCGGCTCCCACACTGGCGAATGGGATGACCCTTTTACGCGCTTGCAAGCAACCCGGCAAGACCAGTACGAAATACGCGAACATCTTCAATGTAACCACAAAAGATATCATCCTTCTACCCCGACCCGATCTCCAAACCCAGGTTAAGCTGAACCTGACATCCGAGTTGAGCAAAGGGGGACATTACTACGATCTTCCCCGGATTGAGGAGCAGTTAAAGCTCGCACCCAAGGCCTTGCTCGACTGCATGAAACGGTGAGCCTTTGAGTAAGCATCGCCGATGTTGCCTTTGCATATTAAAAACCAGTACTCAACCTATTGAAAGGACAAGTCATGGATCCTAAGCCATCTTTGTTGATCTCTTTGATTTTGGTAATGTTCACAACTTCACTAACTGCCCAGACAGAGCCCTATGGGGCAAATGACATGGCCGCCCAACGACTTCATATCGGGGACACCGAAATTTACTATGAGGTCTATGGCGAAGGTTCCCCTATACTCCTATTGCACGGAGGTTTCTATGGATATATCGATGAATTTTCAGAGTATATCGATTGTCTCAGTAAGCAGTATCGTGTCATCGCCCTAGCAACCCGCGGTCATGGACGATGCCCTATCGGTTCAACTCCCTATACACGTCGTTTATTGGCCGATGATGCGGCTGCTGTCCTCAAACAGACCACAGACCAGCCCGCCATTGTGATCGGTTTTAGCTGCGGAGCCAAAACCGCTTACATGGTGGCAGCCCACTATCCTGATCAAGTCAAAAAGGTTGTCGCCATCGGCGCCGGTCCACGGGTTTCCGAGTCTGCTATCAATTGGGCCAAGAATCTGTCACCGACCACCGTGGCAGCCCATAAACAATGGATGCCCGAACCGGACCGTTGGGATGATTTCGTAGAGAATATCCAACACCTCTATCTCCATCACGGGGGTGTCAGCGATCAAGAACTCCAGCAGATTACCTGCCCACTACTACTCATTGCCGGCGATCGTGATTATTTTAATCCGGTCAGTGAATTTGATCGCGCCAATTCCATCATCCAGAATTCACAACTCTTAGTCCTGCCCGACTGCGATCATGTCGGATCTATGAGCAAACCCATCGTACTACGAGAATTCATTCTTCCCTTTATCCAAGAGAAATAAATCATGATGAAAACAATGACCTATGTAACGATCAATCTAATAAACTTGATCGGTTTGTGTACTGCCGAAGATATCGAGATCTCCATCGTTCAACAAGACGGACGCCGCATTGAATTGTCCGTGCCCTGCCGACAGGAGAATCACCCGGTCCCGGGGCCCTATCAGGTGGATGTGGTGTTGCCCTTGAACTATACCGAATCAACCGAGGCCTATCGCGTGCTCTATGTGTTTGATGGCTTCGATATCAGTACAGAACTTGACGCCTTAGAACAAGAAGGGCTGGCCTACCCTGCCATCCTGGTCTCAATCCACAATCGCACCTATCCGGCCCGCCTCTACGATACGACACCGACCGCCATGTCACAATTCGCCATGAAATCCGGAGGGTTGGAAGACATGCGAAGACTAATCGTCGAACACATCCATCCCTACCTCACGCACCATTATCGCACATTGGAAGGTCCCGAACATATCGGCGTGGTCGGACATTCTCTGGCCGGCCTGGCTGCACTTTGGTTGGGTTATGTTCACCCCGAAGATTTTGGCTTGATTGGCTGCATGCAACCGTCTTTGTGGTGGGATGACGATCTGCTGCTCAAGCGGTTACAACAGGAGGCCTCTGCTAAAACAGAAACCCGTATCTGGATTATGGCGGCAGAGCTAGGATATCCTGGTATGTGGCGTATGGCCAAACAAGCGGCCTATGCCCTGGCTCAACGGGGTTGGCAAGAAGGCGATGATCTGGCCTTTTACCAGGTTCATAACGGTCAGCATGGTTGGGATTCCTGCAAGACCCAACTGCGGGATATGCTGGGCTTTTTATTACGCAAGCATCCTTTGCAATTGATCGATACTCACCTTACCAATTGCCATGGCCCACAGCACCAACCCCTGTATCTACAACAGTTGGGTGAATGGGCCAATGCCTATCTGGATCTCGACTTCTCCGGAGGCCTGCGCTGTACCGCCATTGCCCCGGAATTACAAATTGTCGATCCCCATATCGCCCAGGTCTACGACCAGGTCATCGGACAAATCGTGCCGGTCGGACCTGGTTGGACCACAATCGATACCGTCTATCAAGGACACAACGCCCATTTAGCGGTCCAGGGATTTCCCTTTAACGAATATCCACGTCTTGACTTACACCCTACCCAAATTCCTCCCACCATCGACGGCGACCTCAGTGATTGGGCAGCCCTGCCCTACCAGGTCTCCGCAGCGAATGACACCACCGCTGGATTCCAATTTGGCTTGGTCTATGATGCCAATTTCGTCTATCTCGCAGTGGACCTTACAGACGAAACCTGGATTTACCAAGACGATTTCCCCGACCCTCTCAATCAGGATGGCTTGGAAATCCTCCTGGATGCTCGCCCCGATCCATTACGATCTCTGGGACGAGGTGAGGAACGTTATTTTGATTTTCTTACCCTACAAATAGCTCCTGGAAAGTCAGCTCAAACCATGAAACTGCGACGACTTAAGGATAAATATCCCGTGCTTCCTGAAAATCTCTCGACTGTCTATGTACGAACCAAAAACGGATACCAGGCTGAAGTGGCGATCCCAACTGATTCTCTAGATCAGGCTCAACAAGCCCCCTGGCAGGAATTCCGCCTCAATCTCTGTCAAATCGACACCGACGATCCCAACCAAACCCCAAACCGACTTTGGTGGCAAACAGATTGGCAAAGCAATGAACATGTCATCGGTTCCGGCACCTTTAAGAGAATTGAAACGAATACATGAATTATTTGAATTACAACCCATCGCAACCTTTATGATTAAACCATGATATATTTCATGATCGTAGCCATGATCACCACGTATTTCAATTCGATGCATAAAGAAAGAAGAAACTATGAGAAACAAACACAGAAATCTAGTTGCATTGACCATCACCCTTTTAACAGGAACTTGCTTTGCGACAGCCCCGACCTTCACTCCGGATCTGACGAAAATCTCTTCCGGGGAGGAATGGACCGTGTCAAATCGTGAAATTGTAATCACCCAGGAGAACGACAGGGCACAGGTCCAATTTAACGGCATGCCTGGCGATGGCGTGGCTTGGTTGGAAACCATTGACTTTATAAATGGAATCATTGAATGCGAGATCAAAGGCCAACCACAACCGCCCAGCTATGTGGGGATTGCCTTTGATCTCGTCGATCCCAACACCTATGACGCGGTGTACTTCCGGGCCTTCAACTTCCGCAACCCTGAACGCAAGACCCATAGCGTACAATACATCTCACACCCCGAACATACTTGGTGGAAACTGCGTGAGGACTCACCCGAGAAATATGAAAGTGCCATCGATCCAGCCCCTGCCCCAGAGGACTTTCTTCATGTCAAGCTGGTCATAGAAAAACCGAAGGTCAGCGTTTATGTCAACCAGTCCGAACAGCCCTGCTTGGTGGTTGATCAGTTACATCATCGTAAGGCCGGCAAGGTCGGCCTCTGGGTGGGCAATGAAAGTAGTGGAGTTTTTACCCATCTCAAGATCATCCCGAAGCAAGCTGATAAGATCCAGACGAGCAGTGCAAATTGACCCATGAAGGACCGAGCACACCTCATCATTGATGTTTCAAAGACTATCGACCATCCCTGTCGGTGGACAATCAGTAAAGGAAAAGTGTTATGTCGAAAAATCTAAACCTATTCAAAATAAAGAGTGCACTATTGGCATGCATGTTTCTAAATACAATGGGTATTGTCCATGCACAAGATTTTATTTGGGGCAAACAATTTGGAACCGCCCAGGATGAAAAAACACGCAATCTGGTCGTTGATTCATCAGGCAATGTTTATGTGGTGGGTAAAACCAAAGGTGCGATTGGGAAACAGAATTATGGAGGAAACGATGGCTTTATCGTGAAAATCGATGATCAAGGAAATATCATCTGGACACGACAATTTGGAACTGAAGGCGATGATGAGTTAACACATGTCACTGTTGACAAATCAGGATATATATATGCGACGGGCTTCATCGCTGACAAAAATAATGATCTGGATGTTTTGACGATAAAACTAAAAAACGACGGGGATGTTGTTTGGCAAAAACAATTTGGAACAGATCGCACAGAGACGGGAGTAAGTCTCATTGTTGATACCCATGGAGATATTTATTTAATAGGCGCCACACAGGGAGTGATGGGAAAAGCATCCCAAGGACAAGAAGATTGCTTCATTCTCCATTTAGATAACGATGGAAACCAACAACATGTCGTACAATTTGGAACTTCAGCCAACGACCAAGGATTCGGAATTAGCCTGGGACACAATTCGAACATTTATGTATGTGGGCAAACCGAAGGAGATCTGGAAGCAACGAATGCAGGGCAAATGGATTTGTTTTGGGGAGTTTTTTCTAAAGAGCTTAAACCATTGAGCTTTCAACAATTTGGAACAACAGAAATTGACTATGTGTGTGCCATCAAAACCGATAGTAAAAACAATGTATATATCGCTGGGGGAACGCGAGGAACAACAGCTAGCAAACAAAAGGGCAATTCAGACGCCTTTCTTCAAAAATGGAATGAAAAAGGAGAGGTGGAATGGACCCAACAGTTTGGGACACCCAATTGGGACGGCATCCATGGTATTGAGATCGTAGATGGAAAAGGTATTTTGATCAGTGGTTGTTATGACTATCCGTCCTGTAAATCATTTATAAAAATGTACGATGAAAATGGCACGCTTTTATGGAATTGTAATCGGATCGCTCAGGGAAAAGGCGGAGGGAGCTGTGGCAAGGATATTTGTGTCGATAACCAGGGAGTGATTTATCACGCGGGCTATACGGGCGCCAATTTATTTTCTGACTTGAAAGGAGAGCACGATCTGTTTTTGGTTTGCTATAAAATAGCTACTCAATAGTAATAGAGGGTCATGTTCATCGACGTTGGAGTTCACGTGGAACTTATCGAGTCTAAGCAGAATGAAAGGAAATAACAATGAGTAAAACACGAGTATGGATCGTCTTGTCAGTCGCAATGTTATCGACATTAACGGTGTATGGAGAGGACTCGGTAGACAATTGGCCAACCTGGCGGGGAATCGATTGTACAGGGATATCGCGGGACGGCGACCCACCCATTCAATGGAGCGAAACAAAAAACATTAAATGGAAAGTCGAACTGACTGGTGACCCTTCCAATTCAACTCCGATTGTCTGGAACGAAAAGATCATCTTTCAGACAGCCGTCAAAGACGACAAAAACGCATCAGCCGACCTCTATCAATTCAATCTGGTCTGTCTCGACCGGGAAACAGGGAATCCACTCTGGGAGAAAACCGTTACCCAGGCCGTGCCTCACCAGGGACATCATAGGGATCACGGTTTTACCTCATTTTCTCCTGTAACGGATGGACATTATGTCTGGGCCTATTTCGGTTCACGAGGTATTTATTGCTATGACTTGAACGGCAACAAGATCTGGGAAAAGAATATGCCCAAAATGGACGCCCAGTTTGGAGAAGGCGGGGCTCCGGCCCTGGCCGGTGACGCCTTAATCGCGGTAGCCGATCATAAAGGTGATTCGGTAATCTATGCGTTCAACAAGCATACCGGTGACGTGATTTGGGAGAAAGCACGTGATGAAGATGAAATCACCTACTCCACACCCCTGCCGGTGGAAGTCAACGGCAAACTCCAGGTTGTTGTCAATTCATGGAACAAGATCATAAGCTACGATGCCCAGACAGGCGATGTGATCTGGGAATGCGGCGGACCTCAAAGAAACGCGATTCATTCACCCGTCATAGGAGACGGGGTGATCTATTGTGCCACCCAAGTCGATACTCACATAATGCAAGCCTTAAAATTAAACCTCACAGGCGATCTCTCCCAATCCGGTGGAATTCTCTGGCAGAATAAAAATGCCGGCACCCCGGATATTCCCTCATTGCTGCTTTATAAAAATAGACTCTACTCCTTCTGGGAGTTCAACGAAGAAATTTCCTGCTACAACCCCGCCAACGGCCAACCCTATTTTGAAAAGCAACAACTTGATGAAATGAGAAAAATCTACGCCTCACCCGTCGCAGCTGCCGATCGGATCTATTGTACGGGTAGAAATGGTGTGACCTACGTCTTAAAGGCCTCCGACCAGTTTGAAGTCCTCGCCGTCAATAAACTCGACGATCCCATCGACTGCTCACCGGTCATCGTAGGCGAGGAACTCTACTTGAAGAGTAAAAAGCATCTCTACTGTATCGTGGAATCACATTAGAACTTTAAAGCCCGTTCGTAGAACTGGTTTCAAAACCCATTGTAGCTGCAATCAGCTGCTAAAAAGTTTTGAAACCAGTTCTAGTTATTGGAAATAAAACTAAAAATCCATCCGATCATTGGATCGTTAGCATTGTTATTTACACATGAACGGATCTTATGATCACCACTGCCTTTCCGGTGTTTCAGTCTTCAATGATTGAGTTGATAATGAAGGGTTCGCCTCCGGCCAAGCTGCTCTCGCAGTTATCCACAATCACACAATCTTCCAAGGTGGGCTGACAGTGATGTTTAGTTCGGGTACCGGTTGGATTCATCATGATACCGTCACCACCATTGGCAGTAATCAGGCAATGAACCAGGTGAGGGTGGCTTTGATCAAACAGCTCGATCCCGTGTGATTGATTGTCCATGATGCGACAGTGGTACAGGGTCGCTTGAGTGTCTGTCCCTTGGATTCCGATAGAGCCGGTTCGGATGGTTAATCCCGCCAAACGGCAGGCATCCGAATTATGGCTCAGGGTAAGGACTGGTTCGTTGGGATCGCCTTGGATGATGGTGCCACCGATGTAATAAGGGTCGTTGGGATCCAAAGACTTAAGGGTGACATCACGATCCAGGACCAAAGATTCCCGATAGATGCCGGACTGAATCTCTATGGTGTCACCGGATTGAGCGTAGACCAGGGTTGCCTGAATGGACTTAAACCGCTCGAAGGTTCTGAGATTCATGACCACCCCATTGGGATCGGGGCGAGGAATGGGATTTTCAGCCCAATAGATGTCGTGTTGGCTACCCGAGATACAACGCCAAAATAGGTATTTTTCATCAGGAGAAAGCGAAGGGCCATCGGCATATCCATGGCGGTAGCCCGGCAGCAAGGCGTTCATATTGATGGGTGTTTGCCAGCCGCCGTTGCCATCGCTGTAACTGACAAAGATGGAACCCGCCCTTGCAAACAAGAGGTAATGACCACTGGGATTGACCAGGGGATCATAGTCGAAGTCAGAGGTGTTGAAAGCGTTGCCTAGATTTTCTACGGATAAGGATGGATCGGAAGATGGACGTGTACGCCATAGATCCAGTTCCCCGTAGGTTCCGGGACGATTGGAGGCAAAATAGGCCGTCCCATCGTTTGTTTCAGAATAATAAACCGCATTGCCATTGCCTACGTTGATCGGTTCTGGCAGAGGTTGAGGTTGGGTCCATCCGGTGTTGCGTTCGGTGACATAAATTTTTCCGTTGGCCGTGAAATAGAGTTGGTTGCCATCGGCAGCAAAGAAAGGTTGACCGACAAAATTACCTTCCTGTGGAAATGGGGCCAACTCAGGTGTCGTCCATACCCCTTCGATACACTGACTATAATAAATACGCCAAGGAGTTGAGTTGTTAAGCGACGACTTGGTAAAAAAACATTCATTGCCATCGGGTGAAAACGATACGCGGATGACAGAAATGCCGGGTAATGTAATGATGCCCGGTGCAAACAAGGTGGGTGTGGACCCGGGAGGTGTTTGCCCAAAATAAGAATGGGTGCAGGTTTCGGCGAATACGGGCGTGATCAGCAGCAGTATGGAACAGATTGTTGTTGCGACATTTTTTATTTTCATGAGTACCTCCTTTAAACTGGAATAGTTCTATTCTAGGATACAATCAATAATCTCCGGCTCACCATCGACCAGGCCACCTGCGGTATTTTGCACGATGACACAGTCTTCCAAGGTGGGTTGGCAATGTCGTGGCCTCGGTCCCTGGGTGGGATTCATCACGATACCGCTACCACCATTGGCCGAGATCAGGCAATGAACGAGATGGGGATGGCTTTGATCAGAGAGCTCGATGCCGTGTGACTGATGGTCCATGATGCGACAGTGATACAGGATGGCTTGAGTGTCTGTCCCTTGTATCCCGATAGAACCCGATCGAAAAGTTAATCCAGCCAAACAGCAGGCATCGGTATTTTGGATCAGCGTAATCACTGGGTCATTGGGGTCACCTTGAATAATGGTACCACCAATGTAATAAGGATCATTGGGATCGATGGACGTGAGGGTGACATCCCGGTCTAACACCAAGGATTCCTGGTAAATACCCGGTTTGATTTCGATGGTGTCACCGGGCTGGGCATAAACCAGGGCATCTTGAATAGACTTGAAATGATTTCCAGTCATGCAATTGGTCACAGTCCCATTGGGATCTGGTTGGGGAAGGGAATTTTCTACCCAATGGATCCCTACGCCATAACGATTGAAAAATAGATAGCGGCCATCGGCGGTCATGAAAGGGGCATATTCTTGATGTCCCCCCGTGTTGATGCCGGGACAAAACTCGTTCAGGTTGACCGGTTCAGACCAAGCCCGGTTTCCTTGATTAAACGTGACGTAAAGGTCGTTGTAGTTGTTGCCAAAGATCAGGTAATGCCCTTGGGGTGAGATGATGGGATCGCTATCATCATTGCTGCTGTTGAGAGGTCTACCTAGATTTTCAATCTGATTGGGCTCCTCTGGATCAATTCGCCATACATCGATCGATCCCCGTCCACCGGGACGCATTGATTCGATATAGATCATTCCGTCCATGGTTTCCGTGTACATGCCATCATAATCGGAACTATTGACCGGCTCGCCCAGGCGTTCTGGTGTTCCCCACCCCTCCGGGGTGCGTTGGACCTCCCAGATATCGGCATTACCGTTCTGGTTGGAACTGAAATAGAACCGCTGTCCATCGGCCGAGAAAAAGGGTTGACGGCATGAGGTTCCTGGGAAAAAGGGGGCTAATTCGACCGGTGTCCAAACGTCGTTGATGCGTTGGGTGTAAAACATACGAGTGCCGCTTTGTCCCCCGGCATCGAGGATCCCGGAAAAAAAGCAATCGTTGCCGTCAGGGGAAAAGGCAATGCGAGTTACGGCAATCACCACACCGGGCTGATCGAGCACATGGGGAGCGAACAATTGTGGGGTACGTCCCGGTGGTGTTTGGCCGAAATACGGGCCAGTGACCTCTGCACTACAAGTCGAGAGAATTATTAGAAAAATCGTTACAAACACTGCACCAATCATTTTTTGAGTTTTCATCGTGACACTCCTTACTTGATTATGGTGGGGCTATTGCATGATGCAATCAATGATGACAGGTTCACCGCCCATGATGGACTCGGCACCATTTTGCACAATCACACTGTTAATGATCTGTGGGTTACAGGGAGGATTACCACGCCGACTGCCTGGATACATGGTGATACCGGTTTGGCCATTGGCCGTGATCAGACAGTGATCCAGAGTCATGTGACTTTGTTCGAATAATTCTAAACCGTCGGTACCGTTATCCAGAATTCGACAGTTGCGCATAACCGTTTGGGTTTCGACTCCTTTGACTCCAACATCCCCGGTTCGAAGGGTTAAACCAGAGAGGACACAACTGGCCGTATTGCCTGTGAGAGTAAGGACCGGTGCGTCTGAATTCCCTTGGATGATCGTTCCACCAACATAGATGGGATTATTCGGATCGAGTGACTCTAGATGGATATTCTTGGACAGGTCTAACGATTCCTGGTAAATCCCGGGTTGTAGAACCAAAGTATCACCCTCCTCTGCATAGTGGATCGCACATTGGATAGATCCAAAGTTTAACCCACTCGTTTGATTGCCAATCGGGCCATCAGGGATCGGTAGTGCAGCACTGGCCTGACGCCAATAGATATCACCGTTGATACTGGAAAACCAAAAGTGTCCGTCTGGAGAAATATTCGGGGTATCGTCTACACCAGAGCCGTTCACCTCGGGACCAAGATTCTTAGGAGTGGACCAGGATCCATCGACATTTCTAAAGGAAATGTAGATATCGGTCTCGCCATATCCCCCGGGTCGATCAGATTCAAAAAGCAGATAACTTTCGTCGGGAGCAATGGTAGGACGGACTTCGTTATATGCAGTACTGATGGGCGAATCGATCATTACCGGATCAGTGTATTGGCCCTCGACAAGTCTGGTGACATAGATGTCTCCGGTTTGCCTGGGGTAATCCCAAGCTAGAAAATAGATCGAACCGTCACGGGTGACACTGGGATGATATTCCATGATGGACATCTCACCGATATCCAACACCAATTCAGGCTCCAACCAATCATCTCCGGATTTTTGAGCCCGCCAGAGGCAGTAGTGGCGAATATCAGATTGTCCGCGACTACTGGAAAAGTAAAGAGTTTGCCCGTCCGGAGAAAACACCGCTTGTGTAGCCCAATCATTTTCCAGAAAAGAGGCAATCTTAGGGGTAGACCAAACCCCGTTTTGGAGTTTCATGTGCATGGTTTGGCTGTTCGGCCAACCTATGCTGCGAGTGAAAAACAGTTCGTCACCTTGCGGAGAAATCGATAAAGAACGTTCTGAGATCCCCTCAACCGAGATAACTCCAGGGGCAAAGGCTTCGGGCGTGAATCCGGGGGGATCTTGTCCTAGATCAGGTCCTGTGATGTGTGCGGTTGCAGCCGATAAAGCCACCATGGGGATCATGACCGTGATTATGGTTGCTTGTTTAATTCTCATCGTTTACTCCTCTTCAAACCAGATCGGGATTTATTACGTGAATCGCCGGTATTGCAATCTACTGAACAGGAGTCTTCATCCACAATCGTCGTGTCGGGTTTCACAAATTTCCTATTTTTCTATGTTAAAATTGATTGAAACATGAAACGATGGCCCCAAAGATTGGATTATATAGGTGATGTGTATGAGTTCGGATGTGACACCCATTGATGTAGCCCTGTTACAGGCCGCGAAAAACGGCTGCACTGAGAGTCTGTCCATCATCACTGCCCAGGCCAAAGACAAGGTCTTTACCTTTATATTTCGTATGACGCTCAATCATCATTTGTCCGAGGATTTGTGCCAGGAAACCATGGTCAGCTTAATTCAGTCCATACAACGCCTGCATTTTGACCACGAAGAGGCCCTGTGGGCTTGGCTGTTTAGAACCGCCTATGGTAAGGTTCAGCACTACCGCAGGGCACAGTCGTCCCGATATATTGATCCGGATGCCTTTGTCGCCCCTCACGCCCGTACGGTTAAGGAACCCATTGCAGGCCTATTCCGTCGAGAAACCATTGAGATCATTTTCCAGGCCATGCAGAACTTGCCAGACAACTATCGTAGTGTCATCATTCTCCGCTGTATGAACGAAATGTCCTATATACAAATCGCCACGATCCTAGGCGGAACCCAACTTCGTAGTAAGATGCTGTTTTTCCGAGCCAAGCAAGCGCTCAGACGTGAACTGCAAGAACAGGGAATGCAACGTTCTCATTTTTTCAGTGCCTTGGTGGCCTTTGCCTCGGTCACCTCTTGGCAGGAGTCACAAGCCTCAGGCGCGGCCCTAATCAGCAGCAGCCTGTCACAAGTCAGTGTGCCGAGCGTTCTGCTCGCGACCCTCTCGAGCAAGTGGATAGCGGTCGCGGCATCGCTATTGCTGATCTTTGGAATATTGACAGGTTTCACCAACACAACACCCCACAGAAAGCCAATAGATCCCGATTCCCGCTTCATGTCCTTACTACAGGATCCCAATTTCGCCTATCCCAGTACTGTGATCGCCACCCATGATCCAGACAACAATGGCTGGACTGCAATCGATGGCTCCAGAATACGACAAGGCGAGATATCCATGGCCTGCAGCGATGTCCTCGTAGCAGAACCCAACGGGACCGATTTTCGTCTCATTTTACCAGCAGGACACTGGGTTGAGTTAGGCTTTGCCGGTCCCATAGTTGACGGTCCGGGGCCCGATCTGTTTTATACCAATTGGAAATGCCCCGTAACCCGTGTGTTTTTAACCGATGGTGATCAGCAGTTGTTCGAACTGGGAGTCACCCTATGCAATGGCAACTGCAATCGTTTTCATATCAAGAGCTTCGATCTAACCGATGTCTCCCTCCCCTTTACACCCCGCGCTATCCGTATTGTGGGGCTCGGTCATTGGAATCCTCAACTGACTTCAATCCGGGCCAGGATTCAATAAACTCTACGACCCCATCAACTGCTCACCCGTTATTGTGAGAATGCAGGTCTATTTAAAAAGTAAAAATTATCCTTACTGCGTCACTGAATTGGTTTATCTGGCATTAACTTACTTAGCACCCAAATGACATAAACACCAATAGTTGTCCCCACAGGCAATATTGGAAGTGATATAATGGCCAAGGCAATACCGAGTTTGCTAGACCTCACTTTTGTTTCGATACAAAACAATCTCCCCACAATGACATACCCAATAGAAATTAAAAAGAACACGATTAGTATTCCCCAAACAAGCAAGAGTAACATCCATCCCGTCTCACTCCTTGGTTCAGAAGCTAAAAACATCAAGGTATCTTGATACAGAAAATACCCAGCAACAATTGATGTAACAGACAAAATACAACCCCAAATCACGTAGATGAAACCCGCTCTATGTAAATGTTTTACCCTATGCATTCGTTTTCTTCCTAACTCAAGCCAATCGGGCGTAGGTAAAAGTCACGCACCCACTCGTCAGTGATGCTGCCTGTAAACTCAGTCAGGTGCAGATCCCCATCCATTCTCAATAGGTTTTAGCAAAACGGATTAATCCTGAATAATGGAGTTTATGACGATTGGTTCACCACCCTCTAAAGCGGTTTGTCCGTTTTGCACGATAATACAGTCTACAATAAGGGGCTGGCAATAGCGGATGGACCGACCTCCCGTGGTCGGTAGCATCGTGATACCGGCCTGGCCATTAGCGGTGATTAGACAATGATGAAGATAAGGGCGGCTTTCTTGGGATAGGAGCATCCCATGTTCTGTATTTTCCATGATCCGACAGTTACGCAGGGTGGCATTCGTGGCCGTGCCTGAAAGTCCTATGAACCCTGTACGTAGGGTTAGCCCTGCCAAGGTGCAGGCCGTTGTCGTGTTGACCAGTGAAACAATAGGTTCGTTGGGGTGGCCCTGAATGATCGTTCCGCCAATGTAATAGGGATCATTAGGATCGCTGGAACGTAGAATAATATCTTTTCCGTTAATGGTCAGGTTTTCTTGATAGATACCTGGTTCGATCACAATCTCATCACCAGGTTGGGCCAGGCGGACAGCGGCCTGTAGGGTGGCATAACGAATCCCCTGACTTTGGTTCAGTACCGGGCCATTGGGATCGGGAAGATAGGGTTCTGCTTCCACCCAATAGATATCGTTTTCACGGCCGGCTATATCGCGGGCGAAAAAAAAGTATTTCCCATCGGGAGACAACCCTGGAAAGACTTCTTGTCGATTCGTGTTAATCGGTGCTCCCAGACTGACCGGATCTGCCCAACTTCCGTCAGCAAGATGGAGGCTAATGTAAAGATCGCCGTAACGATCGAGACTACCGGGACGCCCCGAAGAAAACAGCAGGTAACTCTCATCGGGAGCGATGAACGGCGCCCAGTTCATAGAGCCAGGCCGATTGATACAACTGGGAAGCAACTCGGGTTGTGCATATTGATCCTCGATCCATTCAGCACGATAGATACCAACATCGCTCTGCGTTCCCGGTATAGTACCGATGAAGTAAAGGGTACCGGCGTTGGTCACCGAAGGCATGTAAAGAGGTTTTAGTTCCGGAAAACGAACAGTGATATTCAGACATTGGGGAATGCCCCAATGGGCACCTTGTTTTTCGACAACCCACATGTCATCCTCAGAGGCAAAGTAACCCCGACGACCATCGGATGAATAAGCAAACATGCCATCGAATGGACTCGCTTGGGGCTTGGTCCACCGTCCGTCTTCCCGCCGCATGGTCCAACTCAACTCAAGCCACTCACTGTTGCTCGGTCCGGGTCTCCTGTTGGCAAACCAGAATACTTCATTACCGTCAGGGGAAAAGGTCGGGGCCCAATGTTCATTATTTTCACGCGTCGAAACAACTCCTGGTGCAAACACCATCGGGGTCTCACCCGGAGGGACTTGTCCCAAATAGTCTCCGTATAAATCGGTAAACTCTTGAGCATGGCTGTAACTACACAATGCCAATAGCAATAGAATCAGTCTTGTTTTCATGGTTGTCTTCCCGAAAAATTGATTACGGCTAATCTTGCAGGATCGAATTGATAATAACAGGTTCGCCTCCGACCAGGCTGGCCTCGTTATTGTCCACGATCACACAGTCTTCAATTACGGGCTGGCAGTGCCGAATGGATCGACCTCCTGTAGTCGGCACCATGGTGATACCGGTCTGGCTATTGGCGGTGATCAGACAATGATTGAGATAGGGATTACTTTCTTGGGATAGGTGTATTCCACACTCGGTGTTGTCCATGATGCGGCAGTTATGAAGGGTCGCATTGATGCCCGTGCCACAAAGTCCGATGGACCCTGCACGTAGGGTTAGACCTGCCAGGGTACAAGCTGTGGTCGTGTTTGCAAGGGTGACGACCGGTTCGTTGGGATCGCCTTGAATAATCGTGCCCCCAATAGACAAGGGGTCGTTCGGATCCATCGACTGCAGAGTGATGTCTTTATCCAGGACCAAACTCTCCTCATAGATCCCCGGTTCCAACACAACAACCTCATGGGAACCGGCATAATCAATGGCGCATTGAATGGAACTAAAACGCTGCCCGGAAGATACATTTTCTATGAAACCATTGGGGTCGGTAACACATGACAATTGGCCTTGAAAGACGTTGGTGTAAGGATTCCAATCGTCAGCACATCCCCCCATCATCAGGATGCGATAATCGTAGGTCACCACACTGGCAGATGACGTGACCTGGGGAAGTGAATCTTGGATCTCTGTCCAATGATCAGCCTCGAATTCATAACCCAGAACGCGTACAATGGTGTGCTGTCCCATCCATCCCCCCATTAAATAGAGTCTTTCATCGAGGATGGTCGCTTGGGGGCTTTCGCAAAGGAACGGCAAATTTGATTTAGTGGTCCAAGTATCTGTTTGAGGACTGTACACTTCAACCAGGGCCGTCTGCTTCCAAATATTACCGCCTACTTGTTTGCAGCCCCCAATGACATAGACCCGATTGTCCCATGCAATGACAACACTGTTATGCCGAGCCGTGGGCAGTGGAGCCTTTTGTGACCAGGTGTCGGTGGCCGGATCATAGACCTCATTCTGGTTAGAGACTCTTTCCCAGCTTTCCAGTCCGCCGATGACATAGATTTTACCATCGATGACCGTCCCATCCAGATGCTGGCGTCCCGTAGGCATCGGTGATAACTCGGCCCAGGTGTCCGTGGCGGGATCGTACCTCTCATTCTTGTCCAAAAAGACGGGGCCACCCCCCAATGCATAAATTTGATCATTGACGACAGCGACCGCCAAACCCGCTCGTCCCGTCCGCATATCTGCCTTTTTGGTCCAGGCATGCGTCATGGGATCGAATTGCCAGTTGTTCTCTGTTTGTGCATCTCCTTGTTTCCTGACAACACCGCCAATACGATAGATTTTGTTTTGGCAAACCACCGCACGCCCACTCATATGTGGGGTGGGCATGTCGGCTAAAGGATTCCAGATGAGGCCCTGTCCCAGGGCTGCTAGAGGAATCGCCAGTATAAACATGGTCATAATGACTTGCGTTGCTTTACCGTGTAACATAATGAGTCCCTTTTCATTTTGACTGATGCCAAATGCCGCCTGTGAGATTTACGAAGGCAGCCTTGCCCTACTTATCCCTCTAAACACCACAAAACGAGCTTGGTTTCATGATTTATTGATTATTGGTATTTTTTCAAAAAAGCGGGTAACCGTTAGGTCGATATGGGCTTTAAAGGGTAAAGTCTTATGGAACAGACCGGTCCACACGTCAATCTGGAATTGATTGGTCGGGCTCAGCAAGGACACCCAGAGAGTTCGTCTCTCCTGGCCGAGCTGACCGAGGACAGGATCTTTACGTATATCTACCGCACAACATTGGATTATCATACCAGCCAAGACCTGTGTCAGGAGACCCTAATGACCATGGCACGTTCGTTGCCCGATGCAGAATTTCAACATGAACGAACCTTCTGGGCCTGGTTATATCGCGTGGCTCAATCCAAGATGCAGCATTACTTTCGTATGCGGGGAGCCAACCGGATCCGCCAAAAAACCCAGGTCGATACCCCGCTACTGTTTCAACTACCCCAACGGGAGCAGAACTCAGGCTTGGAAAAGTTGCTTCGCGATGAACGAATCCAGAGCGTGATCCAGGCCATCAAGGCTCTGAATCCCCGAGAGCGAAGCATCTTGACCCTGCGGTGTTTCGATAACCTCTCTTATGCCGAAATCTCCACGGTCACGGGATGGACCCAGCTCTCCGCCAAACTGGCTTTCTTCCGCGCCAAAAAGGCCCTGAAACGTCAATTGGTCAAACAGGGCTTCAATGCGACCTATCTCGCCGCCGCCTTGGGGACCTTTGCCTTGCTCACAGACCGCAGTGTCACGTCTGTCTATGCCACCGGATTGATCAAGGCCGGTTCCCTCCAGGTCGGTGCCGTCGCCTCGGTTGTGGGCATGTTGATGTCCAAGACCGCTCTGATAATACTCGGAATTTTAACCTTGGGATGGGTCACCGTCCCCTTGGTCCGGCATCAAACAAACGTTCATCGATCAGAGGCTAGCAACCATAAAATAGTCGAACTGGTAACTGCCGGCGATTTTGCTCTACCGGACCGGTTGATCCAAGCGGAGTATCCACCGACAGGGGTTTTCAAGGCCTTGCCCCTAGGAGAAGCTTCCGAATCCCTTACGGTCTCGGGGCAAGACGTACTAGAAACACTCGATCCAAACGATTCCCACTACCTGGTCCTACCGGAACAGACCTCGATAGAACTCGGCTTCGAACATCCTATCGTAGACGGTCCCGGGCCGGACATCTACCTCAGTCTACGGGGATGCGAGTCTATGCAACTGATTCTCACCAACGGTGCCGGTCAACAACAGCACTTCAGGTACAATCACTGTAACACAAGAAGACATCCCCACACCCGACTGGTGACCTTTGACCTGGCCGATTTCCCCACTCCCTTTGCATCTGTTGGCCTGAGGATTCACCATACGGGAACAAATACCGGCGGACTACAACTTCATAGCCTCTGTGCCAGGATTAAAAGCAGCGACTGATGCGTTATCCCTCAATTCAAGGATAATTTATGACAACCTAATTGCCCCCCGCAATGTTTCACTATTTTATTGAAAACTTTTGATTAATCTGAAGGGAACCTCTAAATTTTAACAGAAAATGTGAAACCCTGGGGCATCGGCTTGGATTATACCGGGTGTTCAGATGGGATTAAATGCGATGAATATAGATATGAAGGTTTTGGAAGCCGCACAGGCCGGTTCTCGTAAGAGCCTTTCCGTAGTCACGGAGCAGGCCAAGCCAAAGGTCTTTGCATTTCTCTACCGCCTGACCCTGGACCATCACTTGGCCGAGGACCTCTGTCAGGAGACGCTATTGAATCTGGTCAAATCCATCGGGCAATTGAACTTTCCCAGCCAAGAGGCCTTCTGGGCCTGGCTCTTTCGCACGGCACAGGGCAAGGTTCAACATCACCGTCGCACCCAGACCAAGCACCGTGTCAAGACCGAGTCCTGGCTCGAACATATGGATCATCCCGCCCCTAGCGAACCCATGACCGGACTCTTTAACAAGGAAACGGTCGATACGATCTTTAACGCCATGAAAGCCTTGCGTCTCGACTATCGCACCGTGATCGTCCTGCGCTGTATGGATGAAATGTCCTATGCCCAGATCAGTAACGTCCTGGGAGGCACCCAACTCCGCAACAAGATGCTTTTTTTCCGCGCCAAACAGGCCTTACGTCACGAATTGGCCAAGAAGGGACTCAAGCGGTCGCACTTCCTGGGGAGCCTGGCCATCTTTGCCTCAGTGACCTCCCTGCGGTCTCAAAACGCCGCAGGCGCCAGCACCATCAATGCCGGACTGCTCAACGTCGGGACCACCGCGTCGATCCTCTCCCTGATCACCAGTAAAATAGGTCTTGCAGCCGCGGCCATCGCCTTGACCTTTGGACTGATCTCCGGAGGGAGGACGGTACACTCGGCATCACAGCCCCAACCCGATCGTTACGCCCATCTCATGCCGCTCTTACAGGACACCAACTTCGTCACCCCATCGGCCATCGTCGGATCCTACGACCCGGATCGCTATGGCTTCACCGGCATCGACCCCTCGGTCTCTAGCACAAGGGCTGTATCCATGACCTGCGAAGAGGCACTGGTGAATTCTCCAGCAAACCGAGGCCTACGCCTGATCCTACCCAACCGGCACTGGGTTGAGGTTGGCTTTAACAGCCCAATCAAAGACGGTCCCGGTCCGGACCTCTTCTACACCAACTGGAACTGCCCGGTCGCACGCGTCTTCATTACCAATGGAGCTGGACGTATCTACGAATTGCCTACGCCAACCTGCCAGGGAGACTGTAACCGCTCCCATATCACGACCTTTGACCTCGCCGAGATCACCCTACCCTTCACCCCTCAAGGTTTCCGCATCCTAGGAACAGGTGATCAAGAGTTGCAATTAACCTCGATACGGGCTCGATTACAAAGCATTGAATAGCGAGAGATCCGTTACAAAAGGATGAATCCAATCCCCCTCTTGCACTTTTAGGACTTTTTTGCTACCCTATGGTTTGTTAGATAGAGATACCAGCCATGGACTAAAGGCGTGTGTTGTTAGGGAAATCTCCAAGCTTGACAATGATATTGGTCATTGAAGATGAACCACAGGGAATCATCTATACGAGCGAAGCGACAATGGCTCTATGCCAAGAGTACGATGTTTGCGTTCACCCTTTCTCTCCTGTGCATCGCCATTGATGCCGCCGGAGAATTCCTGGGTGTGACATATGCTCAGCACGACATGTTCGACATCCTCAAACTCGCATTTCCGATCCTCCTCCTATTCACTCACGCCAGCACCATGCTTAAATTTCGACGGGCCCTCATCCTGATCACTCTAGCCATGTCCATTGGGTTGATCGCGGAAATCGTCGGAGTACACTATGGCTCCGTTTTTGGGGAACGATACAACTACAATTTTACCAGTCCCATCATCTTCTCCAGCACTCCGATGTTTCACAGCGTCCTATCACTCAAAAACGTCCCCTTACTCATCCCCTGCTTCTGGGCCGTCTTTATCTACGCCGGATACAGCTTAACGTCATCATTCCTGGCCTGGCTAAAGATCAACAAGCCCTCTCGAGCGAGAAACGAACGTGGACGACTTCTCCTGCTGGTCGTCTGCGATGCCACTCTCGTTTTGCTGCTTGACCTACTCATGGACCCCATCCTCGTGCGGATTGGGAACTGGACCTGGCAAAAGGGCAGTCCTTATTATGGCATTCCCCTTGGGAACTTCGTCGGGTGGTTTCTCGTTGCCTTTATGGTATGCGGTCTCTTCCGACTATACGAGTATCACACAGATCCGCTACCCCACCCTCACTCGATCCAGCTCCACCTCATGCCCGCAGGTGGATTCCTCGCCTTCTGGGCGATCAGCGTCGTAGCCGCCATCCAATACCAGATGCACGCCCTCATCGCTGTTGGAATCTGTACCCTCCTGCCTATCATTCTCTTTAATGTCTATTGTTGTATCCAACACTTGAACGATGCTCATCTATGCCTCGACCCCCTGCCAGCATCCCCAATCTATAGCCAACAATCTTAGAAGCCATGGATAGACTTCCCAAGGCTCCCTAAAGGGAACCCAATCCCATTATTTTCGCCCTAAAAAAATTGTTCACACAGGGATTGATTTCCTAAATCGAACTCATTACTATTTCGCCAACTGATCGTTATCCTGATGGTGGTGAAAAGAGCACCCCTTGCACAGAGCCAATAGAAAGGGTCCTTTATGAATGAGAATGATTGGGTAACCATTGCTGAAGTCGAATCCCTCCAAGCGGACATATTCAAAGGGATCTTGGAAAGCCATGGTTTAACGGTCTTTGTCGAAAACGCCAATACCAGTAATATGCTACCCCACCTCGCCATGACCAACCCCGCCCAGGTCCAAGTCCCCTCAGATCAAGTCGAAAAGGCCCAGCAGATTTTGGCAGACATGGAAGATGAAGAAGAAGACATGGAGGAGATCCCTGAAGGTCCCTACTATAATGACCGAGAGGATGACGACGATTACGAAGGCGACGATGAAGATTACGACTACGATGATGAAGATGACGATGAGGACTATGAAGACAAGGATGAGGACGACGAGGATGATGAGGATGAGGAAGACGACGACTATGACTATGACGACGACGATTACGAGGAGTGGAATTGACGTCTGAAGGCCTTAACATCCTCCCCAAAACATGAGTCGATAAGGAGTGGATCCCTACCCGTTCATGCGAGGACCTCACCAGAACAATTTGAGGTCTATGCCCCAAGAAACTATCAATCCTGACGAATACCAATCTCTAACCGAGTTGACCATTCCCACGTTCTCTCTCTCCGCGGAAATCCAGTCTGAGCAATAGCAGTGACTCCCAATCAATGTAACCTTTTATGATCTACCAGTAGCCGCATTACCATTTTTTAACTTGCCCATCCCTCCTGCTTCCATTACAAACAAGGGTAATAGTGGACCCTGGGGCCCAATGCTTAAACAACGATTTGTTTTTCAACAGACAGGAACGCCCCATGACATATCCGAAGTCACAGGTTCTGTCTACCTCGATCACCAGCGAGTCGGTCTCGCCCGGTCACCCGGATAAACTGGCCGATGCCCTCGCCGATGCCGTATTGGATCGCTGCCTCGGTCATGACCGGCAAAGTCGCGTAGCCTGTGAGGTTTTGATCACGGGCGACCGCATCCTCTTCGCTGGCGAAATCAGCACCACCTATGACATCCAACCAGACCTGTCCGACCTGGTCAAGACCGTGGCCCGCAGCGCAGGCTATACCCACCCCTCCTGGGGCTTCGACTCCAGCCGCTGTACCATAGAATCACGCTTGCGTCGGCAAAATTCGGATTCGGCCAAAGCCAAGATCATGGAGAACGGCGACCAGGTCATCGTCATTGGTCATGCCACCGACGAGACCAAAGACCTCATGCCCCTGCCCATTCACCTGGCCCACGGTCTTATGCGCAGCCATGGAGCCTTGGTCCGGTCCGGCCGTCTCCCCTGGCTGGGTCCCGTGGCTCAGGCCCAGGTGACCGTGAACTATCAAGACGACCAGCCGCAAGCCATCGATACCGTCGTACTGTCCACTCAGCACCTGCCCGATGCCCCCCTCAAGCTACTGCGCGACGAGGTCATGCGTTCGGTCATCAAACCCGTCCTGCCGAAGTCACTCTATCACGAAAACACCCGTGTCCTCATCAACCCCTCCGGACGCAGAGTCTCCGGTAGCCCTGCCACCCAGACCGGCCTGTCCGGACGCCAAATAATGGTCGATACCTACGGCACCACCTGTCCCCATGGTGGAGGAAGCTTCTCCGGCAAGGATCCCACCCACCTGGAACGCTCCGGTGCCTACCTGGCCCGCTATATCGCCAAGAACATCGTGGCCGCCGGACTGGCCCAACGCTGCACCCTACGCCTGGCCTACGCCAGCAACCGTCCGGACCCCATCGCCCTGGATATTGACCTGCACAACAGTCGTATCGTAACACGGGAACGACTCGAACCGGTCCTCAAACAACAGTTCAACCTCAAATCGGACAGCATCATCAAGACCCTAGCCCTGGACCATCCCGTATACCGCCCCACCGCCGCCCTGGGTCACTTCGGACGTGTAGAACCCGGCTTCACCTGGGAACGACTTGACCGCGTTAAGGAGTTGAGACATGCGTGTTTGGGAGCATCGGATACCACGATTGATATTAAGTCACTGACCGAGCATTTGAAGACGGTGTCGTTGTATGATAAGCCGATGGAGAGGTCGTAGGACTCAGGAATCAGGACTCAGTATATTGTCGTAATCGTAATCAGAGAGGCGAAGCCGAACGGTAATCGTCATCGTAATCGTCTTCTAAAATCTGAACTACCGATTACGATTACCGCTGCGCTGATTACGATTACGAATTACGAAAAACGCCACAGGTGTCATCTCGACGGAGCGAAGCGATTGGAGAGATCTATTAGAACCAGCCTGCGCAGCAGCTCATTTCTTATTTCTCGCAAAGCCGCAAAGGACGCAAAGAAATAATTGTAGAATGGGCTTTAGCCCATCCTTCTTTACTTATTCCCTATAAGGAATTTTTGAAGACGTAACATCAATCCCTCGACCTCGAAGTTTCAGCTTTAAAGCAGAAACGCGAGATTCTTGATTTCTATGAGGACCCACTATAATTCGCTTAATAGGCAAGTCTTCCCTCAATTCTTTTTTTGAGTCATCACTTGGAAAAGCAAACAATTCAATATATGGCACGCAATCCCCATTCTTATTTCGGAACTTCAGTTCTTTTTCGGGCTTGATTAGGCCTAATTGATCTCTTTCAGGGCTAAGGTATCTCTCATCATGAACGTTTGGATAGGCGTGTATTCTTACTTCATTTTCTTCCTTGAATCCTTCATCCTTATAGAAAATGGTACAATATACAAAGGATTTAAAAGCTTCATCCTGCATCTCCTTAACTTTAGAACTCAAAGCTTTATTGAACCAAGATTTCACAAATTCTCGTGCATACTTATCAAGACATAATAATTCACCAGCAAATAAGCTTTTAAACTTGCTATCTTCATGACTATAAACCACCGGATGCATGTCACTACCAGGAAGATAACTGAAACATTCACCTTCCTTTTTTAAGAAGGCCCCCAAGTCTTCCGTATCTAAAACAATGGCATATCCACCATCTTTCCCATACCCACGCCACTGGCTTAGCACGCCATTTTCAGAAGCATATTTGTCATTTTTATCCACCCCGCAAAATGAAGTGATATAGAAACCATGACCTGGTAAATTCTTATACATTATCGATAATAGATCGGTAGTGATAAGCTGTACACATTTATCAAAACCACCTTCAACTTCGATCTGAAGCATTATCTTCTCTTTGTGTGGAGTACATGCCAAGAAGCTTCGATACTCTTGATCTATAATTGGAGTGAACCGTTCGATCAACTTATCCTTCATGAGCAAAGCTTCTGAAGAATCATTCAAATACCTATAGTGCGTCGCCCACAAACAACGATGTTCAAGGATTCCTGTCAGGCCTTCTAAAGTGGTATAGTGATAAAGAGTTTCATATTCTTCCGACACATTCATCTTGTTCCCCTGGTTCAATTATAGGGTGGGGCCCTGCCCCACCAAAAGGTTCCGCGTGGGGCAGGGCCCCACCCTGATCGCTTCATCATAACGGGTGCACACCTCGAATTGGATTATACGCCAGGAATGATTCAATGCAAATTCAATCCCTTCAACCCCAACGTTCTGAGCGTGAGATGTTAAAAACATGAAAAATGACGGCATTTTCAGTATTTTCTATGCAATCCCGGAATCAAATGCCGATATTGCATAAAAGATGATTACCAGACATCTACAATCCGTACTTCTTTCCGCTACCCAGTGGTCGCCGGTGATTTCTCTGATCGGACCGCAGCAATCCGGTAAAACCACGCTGGTCAAGGCCTGTTTCCCCCAGGCACACTACGTCTCATTTGAAGATCCCAGTATGCGGCGTTTTGCTAGTGAGGATGCCAGGTAGTTTTTTATCTATATCCGCATGGACGGAAGCCCATCCTACATTACTCAATATTCCCCCATTCCATATTATCTCTTGCAGGCACTAATTCTCTCATACGGCTAAGAGGCCAATAGACCCGAACAGCTCTTCCAATCAGATTTTCCTCAGACATCACACCATGACACATTAAATAACGAGCCTTCTTTCTATTATCACTCAAATAGAAATACTCAGAATCACCCAAGACAAATTCCTTCTCAGGACCGACATTAACGGCCTTCTTATCGTCGAGCAAGTGAAGATCGGTGACATCAATCTGACCTTGTGCTAATGCAGTAGAGATATCTGGATCCAATACAATCATCCCATCGATTGAGATGCTGGTGGGACTAATGTTTACCTTTTCTCCGGGTAAACCTACAATACGAGACAAGAATACCGTATTGGTGAGAGAGGAGAAAAAGGGATGAGAATCATCAACCTTAAAAACGACAAGCTCTCCCCTTCTTGGCTTCCGGATTCGGTAGGAGAACTTCTCGACAAAGATATGGTCAGGGGTGACCCAATATCCAGCCCAAATCAAATCCCCATTGTTGACAGTGTCACCATTGGAAAAATAGGGCTTAACTGACTTTGACAGAACATACGCAACATCTCCGACGACAAACTCTTGTTCATCATAATAAAGATCTGGTGACTCATAAGGCCCCTGAAAAATCCCCGATGACTCAGAGCGACATTCAACATACTGATGTCCCTTTAAAAAACTATCGACCAGGCTTAATCTATCTAACTCAGGATGTTCGAGGGTTACTTCATTCGGTCCAGATATCGTTGGATACATATCATTCGATTGTAAAGTAAAGGTCTCCAAAAAATACAGCCCCAGTCGAGCTGTACTGCAGTTTATGAGCACAATTAAGCTTATTGCCATTAGTATGCTCTCATTCTTTAAAGTCACAATAATGCCATAAGATTGCACCAAAATAAAAAGCCATAGCCCTGTAAAGGTTATACCTAGCAATAGTGCGATTGCTACAAACATCTCCCCAGGAATACAAAGGATTAGTACAAACAGAACATTGACAAACCACTGCAATGCAAATAATACGATCCCTTTTGTCTTCTGCCCTGAAGCAAAATGAGCCAATCCCAAGGCAAGCGAACTTAGAAACACACCAAAGCCTTTTTTATGCACTACTTTTCTCATTAAAGACATATCACTTAATCCAACCAAGATTAAAATCAGACGCACATAAATCAGAGGGCCCCGCCCTACCACCTGCTTCACCATAACTGGTATTCATCTCAAAATGAATTATACTTCAGTCCGTTTCGTGGTACAAACGGTTTTCTACATCATACTCCCATAGGATCTGATGGTGCTATCACAACCAAATCCAAGCCGTCATCCAAGTCCAAGACGAGGCTTGAGGAAAAAACGGGCTTCTTGATCAAGCTTGGTCGCAGGACGACCTGCGTACGCAGGTGGCACGCGCAGCGGGCCATGACGGCGTCCATCGACCGCACTAGCCTCTCCACTAAGGCGCCAGCATCAGCGTTTATCTGCGCGCATCTGCGGCCAAAACAAAAACCCCAACCGATCGCAAGATCGGACACCTTTGCGTTCTCTGCGGCTTTGCGAGAGACCAAAAGCTAGACATTTTCTGTCTTGGGTTGCATACTATGATATATCGCGTTGCCAACCCCTAACCGAAGGAAGCCTATATGAAGATCAAGTTGCAATTTCTCGGTGCGGCTCAGAACGTCACGGGTTCACGCTACCTGCTGGAAACTCTAGGCCGGCGAGTGCTTATCGACTGCGGTCTGTACCAGGAACGGGAGTACCAGTGGCGCAACTGGGAGCCTTTCCCCGTGTCTGCGGCCAGTATCGATGCGGTGCTGTTGACCCATGCCCATCTGGACCATTGTGGACTGCTGCCCAAGCTGGTTAAGGAAGGCTTTCGGGGTCCGATCTATTGCACAGCGGCGACCGCTGAGATCGCCCGCATTGTGATGCAGGACTCGGCCCGCATCCAGGTCGAAGATGCCGAGTACAAGGCCAAGCGTCACCGTAAGGAAGGTCGCACCAGCCCCCGGCCTATTAAACCGCTCTACACGCCTCAGGATGTCGATGCCGTATTGCCCCTGTTCTCAACCTGTGAACTAAATACCACCAATAACATCGTCGAGGGAATAGACATCGCCTTCCACGACTCAGGGCATATCTTGGGATCTTCATCGATTGCGGTGACCGTGACTGACCAGGGCCAAACCCGTCGCATTGTCTTCTCCGGTGACATTGGCCAATGGGACCGACCCATTATCGACGATCCCGATCCCTTTGACGAAGCGGACTATGTTCTGTGCGAATCGACCTATGGCGATCGCCTGCATGGACCGGGTAGCGAAATCAAACAGGAACTCTGCGACATCCTCACTCAGGCTCAAGAGGCCGGTGGCAACGTGGTGATTCCCAGCTTTGCCATCGAACGCTCCCAGGAACTGCTGTACTATCTTAATGAACTCATCCGCGACCGTTGCCTGGACTCGATCATGACGTTCCTGGATAGCCCCATGGCCGTTAAGGTCACGCGCATCTTCAAAAAACACCCGGAACTCTTTGACGAAGAGATGACCGACCGCATGGAGGATGGCGAATCGCCCTTCGACCTGCCGGGACTGACTATGGTGAGTCACCGTCGTGATTCCCAGGCCATCAATCAGATCCGCGGAGCAGCCGTGATCATCGCCGGTGCGGGCATGTGTACGGGCGGGCGGATCAAGTATCACCTGCGTCACAATATCACCCGACCGGAATGCACCATCCTCTTTGTGGGCTACCAGGCCGCTGGAACCTTGGGGCGTCAAATTGTCGATGGAGCCCAAGAGGTACGTATCCATGGCCGTATGTACACTGTACGAGCCACCATCAAGCAGATCCACGGTTTCTCCGCCCATGCCGACCGCGATGCCCTGCTACGCTGGCTCAAGGCTTATCGCAGTCCCAGGCGTGTGTTCATCACCCACGGTGAACCGGAAGCGGCCACCCGCTTTGGTGCCTATGTCACCGAACAAACCGGCTGGCCTACCTCGGTACCTCAACATGGGGATGTGGTGGAGTTGGACTAATTAAGGATCTCTCGATGCAAACCTGGATCACCATCACCCTGCTCTGTTGCAGCAACGTCTTCATGACCTTTGCCTGGTACGGCCACCTCAAAAACCTGGCCCACAAACCCTGGATCGTTGCTGCGTTCGTCAGTTGGGCCATTGCCTTGTGCGAATACCTCCTGCAGGTCCCAGCCAACCGTATCGGCCATCAGGTCATGAACCTCGGTCAGCTCAAAATCCTGCAAGAGGTCATCACCCTCTCGATCTTCGTGCCCTTTTCGATCCTGTACATGAAGGAAAAACTCACGCTCGATTACCTCTGGGCCGGCCTCTGTATCCTGGGAGCCGTGTTCTTTCTCTTTCGCGGAAAACTGACCGGCCCATAGTCACCTATCAGCACATCAAAGGTATGAGTGCCTCGTCATGGGGATTGTCGGTTAATACGCGACCGTCTCCATCTCGTAGGAGGCGGTGGCCACGTCCAGGGATGCCGCAATCTCGATGCGTTGACGTAGCGACTGAATCTGCTCTTGAGACAACAAGCCGTCTTTCTCGCAAAGATCGGCGGCTGCACAATCGATGGCCACGGGATTCTTGGACACCAGAGTCCCGACCAAGGCAGGTTGGCCCCCGTCATTGCGCATGATGATATTGACACAGATCACGCGGTCCTTGAGCAGAACCAGCACGCTCTTGGCATGTTTGGCGACCAGGTCATTATAATGCTCGGGCGTGGCATTCCATTGATAGGTGATGCCGCCGTGATTGGCGGTTTCCACGCACTTGCCGCAGCGGATACATTTCTGGGTATCGATGACCACGTGATGATCCGCCATGGAAATGGCATGCGCGGGACAGACACGCACACAGCGGCGGCATTTGTAACAACGGGTGACATTGACCTGCGGGCAATCCATCGTCCTCTGGTAGATTTTCCCCTTCTTGGAGGCCAGACCCTGACCCAGGTTGACGAGCGAGCCGCAGGGCTCGGCCGAATCGGATGGCATCAGACAGGCCACGGAAATCACACCATCGAGCTGGGCTAATTCACCGGCAAGATAGATGTCCTTGGCCAGCTTGCGATCGGTCTTGGCGCTAATCTCATAGTCACCATACAGGCCGTCCAGTGCTCGATAGGAGAACGCCCCCTCCTGGCCGGCCTGACTGTCGAGATTCCCTTGGGCACTAATGATAGCATTGGACTGCTCGTCCAGGTGGCGGGTGGAGGTGCCGCCAAAGAAGCCGGATTGGCCATGTTTTTGCAGAAGCCGAGCAATGTCATGGGCAACCTCGGCCACCCGTTGCGGGAGGACCTCACAGGACTTAATGGCAATGACGTCCTGCTTTTTGTAACGCGACAGGAATTTATAGGTCCGATGCACCAGCACGGTTTCCAGGGCGAGGAGGTCTCGTCCGGAGACGACATCGGCGTATCCGGGAATAAAAATCACGGTCGGGGCTTTGTTGCCATGTAACAAACCAGGAACACTCCTATAAAGAGATCAACCCTTTTATACCCCAGAAAGACGGGGCTGTCTACAGGGGGATTAAATGGGTTGAAGACGCACGGGATCTGACATAAGATATCCAGCAGCGACAAACATCTTGATCTCGGTGGAGTTGGCTATGACACAAGACAAAGAGCCCCGGCGGTTTTCCCATGAGGATGACGTGATGGCCATCCTCAATCAGATCTCCATTTTTGCCGGCCTCAACGATTGCCAACTCTACGCCATCTTCCAGGAGCTGGAAGAAGTGTCCTACGCCAAGGACGAATTCATCTTCGAACAGGGCACCGAACCCAGCCACATCTACATCATTCTCAAGGGTGCCGTGAAACTGACCGTAGGCCAAGACAGCACCTCGCTGGAACTGATCGAGTTCAGGCCGGGAGATTGTTTCGGAGAAACCTCAGTGATCGGGATCGTCCCGCACGAGGCCTCGGCCGTGGCCGCATGCGATGTAGAGTTACTGGTGTTATCCCGCAAGGCCTTGTTGTCTTTCTTGAAGACCGACCTGGAACTCTTCAGCATCCTGATCCTGAACATCGCCCGCGAATCCTGTCGCCGTCTATCCCAAACCGACCAGATCCTGTTGCACTATGTCATGCAAAAGGGCCAGTAACCTCACACCTTCTTCGAGGCCTTGCGTTGTTTACGGCTGGGGCGATTTCTTTTCGAGGTTTTCTTCTTGGTCGATGCCGTCTTGACTTTCTTGGTCGTCTTGACCTTTTTGAAGGGCTTGGTCCGCTTGGACGGCTTGGGCTGGGCAGAAGGCAGGGCGGCCTTGGTGTAGGAGAAGCTGTCGCACTTCGTGGCCTTGAGCTTGCGTTCGATGAACCGGCCAATGTCACGCAGGGCCTTGCTTTCTTCCTCCGAGACAAAGGTGATGGCGTCACCGGTGGCATCCGCTCGGCCCGTGCGCCCAATGCGGTGCACATAATCCTCGGCATGAGAAGGGACATCGAAATTGATCACATGCGAGATTCCTTCCACATCGATACCCCGCGCTGCGATATCGGTGGCCACCATGACTTGGGTCTTACCGCGTCGAAAATCTTCCAAGGCCCGTTGGCGTTGATTCTGGGTACGTCCCGAGTGGATGGGAACCGCACTAATCCCGGCCCGCTTGAGCTGGCGACAGATCCGATCGGCCCCGTGTTTGGTGCGAGAGAAAACCAACACACTGAACATGCTCCACTCCTCAATCAGGTGCAGCAGTAGGCTCAGCTTCATGGGCTTGTCCACACAGTAGAAATGCTGAGTCACGCTATCGATGGGATTGTGCAGCCGACCGATCTGAATCATCTTGGGCGATTTCATCAGACTGTTGGACAACTGTTTGACCTCGGGCGACAAGGTGGCAGAAAAGAGCATCGTCTGCCGCTTTGGGGGAAGATGACGGACAATGCGTTTGACGTCATGCACAAACCCCATATCCAACATGCGGTCGGCCTCGTCCAGGACCAGCACCTCTACCTGCCCCAAATCAATGGTCTTACGATCCAGGTGATCGAGCAAACGACCGGGTGTGGCCACCACGATATCCACGCCCTTCTCCAAGGCCTGGATCTGAGGATTGATGTTCACCCCTCCAAAAACGGCCAGAGCCTTGAGCCGGGTGAAGCGTCCATACCCCCTGCTCGCCTCCTCGATCTGGATGGCCAGTTCCCGCGTAGGGGCCAGGATCAGCGCTCGCACAGCAGAACCGGGCGTGATGGACTCATGACTGAGCCGATCCAGGATGGGCAACACAAAGGCCGCGGTCTTACCCGTACCGGTCTGGGCACAGCCGATGATATCTTGCCCCGCAACGGCCGCGGGAATGGCTTTAGATTGAATCTCGGTAGGGGCGGTGTAACCGGTGGCCAGAATCCCCTGGACCAACGGGTCCGACAGGCCAAATGCATTAAAGGGCATGAAATTATCCTAAAAGGAACATATCGAAACATATAAACAGTGGCGTAACCTTACCACAACCACATTATCAATGCACTTATATTCCGACTTGTTTTATAAGAGGATGGCAGCGTCTCGCTCTCGCCATCTATCCTCCATCAAGGGGTTATCCCAATCTTTCGACAAACGTACTAACCACGTAACCATACGCGGCGTGTCCACAGATAACGTAAGCAGGCACCGACAATCAATCCAGCAACACAAAGGAATTGAATATAGCTACTGGAAAAGAATGCCCCACAGGCAAACCCAATGGCCACTCCCATTTCGATGGAATTTAGTCCAATGAGCATAAGCCAAGCAACGATACGTTTGTACTGGATCAGATAACAAGTCACCTTCTCTGACATGAGTTGCACATAGATGGAACTACTCACCATCCAGATCATAGCAGATAACACTCCTAAACCATAGACGACATAGTGCCGGATAGGCATCCCTTGCCACCCATGAGAAACTCTACCACCATCAGTCGTATAATAATAAGAAACTGGGGTGTACAGCAAAACCAAAAGGAGGGGAACCCAATGCACAAGAATACGACATTGCATAATCAGGTACAAACTCTTTCGCTCAATAGGCAAGGCTAACAAATAGTAGCGTGACATGCAATGTTGCGATCGCCATTGAGTCCCGAGCACCATAAAATGTGATGCAAAGGCCACCAAAAAATAGATATAACCCAAACCAAACAAGACCGGAATTATTGACACATACAGCGACATCACCCAAGCGAACATGCCTGAAATAACAACAAAAGCCCAGACGATCCAATTGGTTTTAAAATCCCGTTTCAAAAAATGTTTAAGCATCGCCCGGCTCCAATCGCTCCACAATGAGTTGGGAAAAATCCTCGGGTGCATGTCCATCGAGAAAATCATCCATCTGATCAAAGGCTAAGGCCTGGCCGCCTCTTAATAGTAATACATGTGTGGCATAACGAACGATATCCTCAAGGATATTGGTGGCGAATACGACTGTGGTTTCACGACTTTGACATAGTTCCCAGAGGATTTGCATCAATTTCCTACGGCCGACAATATCTAAGACTGCGGAGATTTCATCAATGACAATCAACTCCGGTCGTATCGCTAAGCCGGCAACAATCTGTGCCCGTCGGATTTGCCCCGCAGAAAGGTTTCCCACCCGTTGCTGAGAGTCAATACGAAACACCTTCAATAAATTGTCTTCAATTTCCTTGGAATACTGGGGGTAAAAGTGCTGATGAAAGGTGATGAATTCTTGCACGGACCAGTCTCCAGGAATATCTACTTTTTCCGAGAGATAAGTAATCCGTTGTCGGGCCCACCAGTGATCTTGGAGGGGTTCTTCTCCCAAGACCGTTAATGTCCCATTCGAAGGCCTTCGAAAGCCCATCATCAAATCCAGAAGAGTCGTCTTGCCGGCACCGTTCTCCCCTAGTACCACTAAAAATGCCCCAGAAAACACCGTCCCATTGAGCTTATTCAGAATCGTCTTCTTGCCTAAGGTATAAGAAAGCTGGCAAATGTTAATAATTTCTTGAGGCATCTCCATCCTACGATTTTAACATATCATAACATACACATCTTAACTTTGCACAACATAGAGACGTGTAAGTCATAAAAAGATTACAACAAATAATCTGCTTTTGTGCCAACAAACCTCAGTGTCCATATGAGTCGCGTTTAACTGGCGAGTTCAGAAAGCATCAGCGTATATGGCAAAAACGCAAGGTCAGGGCCATAGACCAATCTCCCCCTCAGCATCGTTCTTGACACTCAAATACCAGCTCAGCTTTTCAAACAACTCAACCCATTCACGGGCCTCAATAGTCATGAGAACGCATCGATTGTAGGAAGCGATAGAAGGCCGAACCGTGAAAGAAGGTGGCGGTGACTTGGCCACTGGTCATGTCAAAGAATTGGATGTGGCCGTTGCCCCAACCCATGATGGCGTGTTCATCGTTGCGATCCAAGGCCATAGGACAATTGCCCAAGTAATGCGCCATTCTCGTTACTGAAATCTGCTCATGGTTCCAGGCATCGTATAACGTCACTTCACCATCGTTATAGGTCACCAGTCGATCTCCATCACAGCTAAAGGCGATGGCTTCCTGATTTCCACCCTGCGAGATATCGGCTACGGCCGCCCCGCAGTACTTCACTTCAAACTGACCTTCCTCTTTGGCTTGACTGATCTGATAGAAACGTATCCGGTCGTATTGAGAATAGTAAATCAAGGCCAGACGCTGCCCATCCGGACTAAAGGCCATTTGAGCAATCCCGCTTAAGGAGCTGTCTCCATTGGGATCCGTCAAATTGTCCAATACCTCGCCGGATCGATCGTTGTCCTGTGACCATCGCCTTAACTGGCCTTGCCAATCGACAGCCCAGACATCCTCTCCATTCATGCCCAGGGCCCGCATCCCGGTATCCGTTACGCTCCAATCTTTCCGACAGGAATCTCCATTGAGAGCATAGACCGTCAAACCCACTTCATCATCGGACACCGCCAGTAGGTCAGCGGCCTGATTAAAGGCCAGATGGTTGATCTTCGTTTTGTGATCCACTTGACAAAGAAGTGTCCTCTCCGGTAATCGCCAGATCATAATCTTATCGTTATCCCCTCCACTGGCCAGCAGGCGGCCATCTTCACTAACGGCAAAGGTTTGGACGAAACCCGGATCCAACAGCGTCATGAGTGCTCCATAGGCCAAAAAGAGTGCGACCGGCAACAATAGAATCGGCACTATTTTTCGCCAACGTTTCTGTCGCTTGCGTTCAGGTTTAACCTTTGGCGCCGAGGGTACTGTAACCGGTTGAGGTGGCAAAGTCGCGATCGGTACTGCAGCTGCGGGAGGAGGTGTTAAGTCAACGTCCAGCGATGAACCGCACTCTCCACAGAAACGATCTGCCGGGGTCACCTTACTACCACATTGGGGACAATAGCTTGGTTTTTCAGATTCCATAACATTGAGACCTTGATCAAACCACACCCGAAGTTCCGTACACGAATTACAGAACACTCAAAGTGCGAGGGTTATTGAGATAACGTCTGCCCGCACGACCGGCAAAACTTGGATTTCTGGACATAGTTCCGACACTGCGGACAACGGACCGCCCCACAATGAGTACAGAACTTCTTGTTGACATCGACCCTCCCCTGACAGGCCAGACACTGGATTTGATCGACTGTCACGGGCGGAGTCGGTTGCTGTCCTGCCCGCGGTATTACCGTGGCCATTTCATCGATCACAAAATCCGTCAAGGCCGCCGCGGAGATCGACGCCACATGAACTCGACCTTGTGGCGTCGGAGTAAAGGCCAGGACCAGGTGATCTTCACCGAAAACGAAGATACGATGACAGGTCAGCACCTCACCCTCGTCCATCAACGTGTGTCGCTGCCATTGCAATCCCGGCAACACCTCGGGAAGTCGATGGACCAAGGGCTCCAAACCGGAGGCCAAGGCAAAATCCCCCTTCACCTGCTGGAGGACCACGCCTGCATCGACCAATCGCTCCAGGCAGACCTCCACTTCGGTGAGACTCGGGGGATGGGGCCGTTGCGTCAGGACCGTGACATAACCGAGCAGGTGTTTGAACTTCGTCAATCCCCAGAGACCACTCAGGGCCGCACTGATGTCACCCGCACTGAAACCAGGCAGCGATCCCTGAGAGCCTGCCCGATCCCGCGTTAAATCAATCAATCCAAACAGGACCGCGGCGACCGGTCCATCGAAATGGCCTTCGAAATCAAAAACCGGGACATCATCCCCAGCCGGCGGCAGGGCCGGACTGATCAAACGAATCACATCGCGATGACCGACCGGCGCGACCATCCGATAGCCGTATTCGATCGGATTGAGAATCACCCCTCCGTCTTCCAACGGATCACCGGGGAACAGCACCGAGGTCTCGGAACAAATCGATTCATCGGTCCACAGGCGTAGAGTCATGTTCGTGGCCGGATTCAATAAGACCTGAGCCGCCTGAGCGAATTCCGGGGTGCTGGGGGCCTGGTCGCCCTGGGGCAGTTGCACAAAACCTCCAGCGTATAACTCGGCCAACTGATGCCGGGTCACCTGACCGGCCGATCCCATGAGCGACCGTGGTGACAAGTCACCCGGCTGACCTTCGCGGTCCAACAAGGTCCCCAACAGATCGCGGGGAATATCATGAAAGGTTGTCTGTTCCAAGGTCTGCTCCTTATCCTTCCTTCTTATCCCCTAAATCCAAACCGGATCCCTTGGCCGCACGCATGAAATCGGAGGTCCCCAAGGATAGCGGCCCCATGGTCGATTCCGATACCGCAGAACCGACATTCGGCATCGACCACTTCATCTGTTCGTTCTGTTGGGCGATCTTGGTCAAGGCGTCGCCCAAATTGCGATACCCCAAACCCTGTAAGTCACTCTCGACCTTGGCCATGGCCTCGGGAGTGGCATCGGCGCCCACCGGGGCCTTGAGGATGGTCTCCATGGCCTGCGCCGTTTGCGGCGGGATGGGCGGCGGTTCCATATTCTGGGCCCGGTAGCCCTCACGAATTTTCATAAACCCCGCGATCCCCTTTTGGGACTGGGCAATGGCCTCAGGATGGTTGTGGCTATAGAAGTTGGATTTTTCCGTCCACATGCGTCCGAATCCCTCGGCATCGGCCAACGAGTTCTTACCCTCTTGAGCGCCCAAAACGCTGGAGGTCTTCTGCACCTTCTCCAAGCGTCCCCCGATCTCCCGTACGGCCTGGTCCGCATTGTCACGACTGGCCTCCATATGGTGACGGTCGGTAAAGAGCTGGTTGTGGGCCTCGGCCCAAGCCTGATGATCGATCTGCTCTTGGGTCAGGCCCTGCTGTTGCAGCTTGGCAATCTGCTCCTGGGAATACCCCTGACGCTGCAAGGCCGCGATGGCCGCGGGGGTATCCGGTCGACGCAGATAATCCAGTTCCGCGCGACGCCGGAAGAATTCGGCATGGGTCTCAGGTGTGATCTCACCGCCTTCGCTGCGGGCGATCTTGGTGGTATGGTCGTAGAAATCCTTCAGGGCGATTCGTTCCCAATGCTTGCGATCCACCTCGATGCGATCGAAGCTCTCCCAATGCTCACGCGGCAGTTCCACGCGCTCGCCATTGGCCTTGCGAATGTAGACCTTGTCGTTAGGATCCAAGCCGGGCAAGGCGCCCCCCTGCTTACGACCGAAGGTCTCGATCTCCAGGCGATCACCGCGACCCAACAATTCCGGTCGATTCTTCAACAGCGTCTGTTGCACCTGGTCCAGATCGGGCGGAACCGGGCGTTTGATGACCATACGGGCGTCACGGTCGGCTCCTAATGACGGTGTGGAGCCCGGGGTGGAAAAGGTATCCATCTCCACGGTGTCACCCGGTCGCAGTAGGCCCTTGCTCTCCAAAATCGGAGTGACCTTGTTGATGGTCGCATCATCAGCCGGGCGATAGATCTTCTCGGCCCGCGTGGCCACCATGGCGTCACGCAAATCAGTCGGTGCCTTTTTGGCCGTTCGACTGGAGCGAGTGTCCATCAACTGCTCCAAAGCCCCCTTGGTGCTGACGAATTCCCCCATCACCGGATTGCCCTGGTCATCCACACGGGATCGACCTGTACTGTCGACTAGAGGTTCTTTATAACGGGTGCCGTTGAGCTTCTGCACGCTTTCGGCCTGACCTTCCAGGGGAATCGTCTTGGGCCCCTGGGACATTCCATCCAAGGCATCCTTGACCCGTTGCTCTGTCTCGGTATGGGTGGGGACTTTCCAGCGGGCCTGCCTCATCATGTCCGATGTATGCTGCGCACCATAGGATCCCAAAGATCCTCCGACCCGTCCCCCGATATGATTCACCAGGGCCTGTTGATAGGCATCTCCGAACTGCCCGCCACTGGCCACATTGACGGCCTCGGCCCCGGCCACGGTCATCCCGGCCCGGCCCACTTCGCGAACGACAGCCTTGCCCCAGGTACCCTGCAGACCATCGAGCTTACCGCCCAATGTGTCACCGGCCATCGAAACCAGACCACTGGTCACAGCCGCCTGTGTGTTGCCTCCGGTTCGAATAAAGGTTTCAGTCGCATCGGCGCCCGCAGGGAGCAAGACCTTGGTCAGCTTGCTCGTGCCCGGTACGTTGACATAAACCGAAAGCGCTCCGTCCTTGACCCCACTGAGGAATCCCGCCGTGGTCTTGACCGCAGCTTCCAACAAGTCGTCACCCCGCACGGCACTTTCCGCTGCCGCCTCGGTGGCAGAGACGGTCCCCACGGTCATACCGGTAAACGCCGCTCCGGTCGGCCCCCCGGCGGCCATCAGGGCCGCCTTGGACGCCGCCACTGTGGCCCGGGCCAGGTTCTCGCCGACTCCCATCGCCGTAGACCAGTTCTGCTCACTGGCGGAAGTCGCTCGCCCTTCGGTAATGTCCTTGGCCAAACCATCCCGGAGCAGGTCTTCCAGTCCTTCGTGATTGCCGTCACCGATCAATTGGTCGACCTCTTCCTTTAACGCTCCGCCCTCCTGCTCGGCCCGCTTGCGCATCAACTCCTCCACACGGTCACGCCGTTGCCGGGCGACTTCCTCAGCCGCAGCCTCGGCCGCCTGTCGTTGTCGATAGGCCTCTTCCTCCGCTTGGTTTTTAGCCAGCATCTGCTCGCGTGACTCGCGCATGATGCGGTCGGTTTCGCGGTTATGATGGGCAATCTCTCGCTCACGCTGGGCCCGTTCACCCCGTAGAGCCGCTTCGGCCTCGCGTGCCTCTCTTTCGTCCAACCAACGCCACTTGCCTTTGTCGTCCGGGGCCCAATATTGTCCTTTCTCATTACGGGCAAAGGGGTCGCCCTCCTTGTCGTAGAGGGTGGGTCCTCGCCGCTGCGGTGGTGGCGGAGGGGGTGTCGCTCCAGACGACTCCCCGGATTCGGGAGGAAGTGACGAGGTGACAGACTCTTCCGCCTCGGTTACGGCCTCGGTAACGCTTTGGGTCGTGACTTCGGTCACGGTTTGAACCACCTGACCGGTTGCCGCAGCGATCGATTGAACCAAACTCACGGCAATCCCGGCCGAAGTCAACATGATCAAGGTGGCCGCCGTAGCGGCCGTGGCCTGACCGGCCAAAGCGGTAAAGGTCCCCGCTCCAGCGGTTACCATCCGTTCGGCAAAACGCAGGGTCTCCAGGGTCATCTGCTTGACCTGAGGGACACGGGATTCATTACCCACACTGGTAAAACCGGCGGCAATCACCTGACCCCCACTGAGAAAAAAACCGAGTGACGCGGAATTCCCGTCTTCGACATTGCTGATGAGCATACAGCAGTCACCAATGGCGGGACGTTCCATTGTACCGGTAAACCGGTTGTCGTCATCGTGATTGGGGTTCAAGATCCAGGCATGCAGCTTGTCCATCAGGCTGGGGCCGAACATCTCCACTAGCAAGCGTGTCTTGGCCGTCGTCCCGCCCCCGATAAAGAACCCGGCCTCTAATCGATCGGTGCTGGTCGAGGTTTTGAATTCCGACGAACTGACGCGAAATCCCCAAGCCTCCATGGGATCGGCCTCGTCGGGCTTGACGTTCACTCGTTCCAATCCCATCAAGCCCAGTTTCTCATTGAGACCGGCGACCAGGGCTGCGCCAAAGATATCCGCAGCCGCGCCTCGATCCATGGCCGCTTGCAGTTCCTGGGCCACGGGGCTGGTGGCATCCTGTAGATCGGCCTCTTGCGCCCAGACCGGGGTCGGCAACATCCAGACCGTACCGATGAAAATCCCCGCAAAGATGATGGGCGTGACATGGCCGACGGCCAGCGTCGGCATGGAGCGTTGTTGGCGAAGCAGCATCAAAGAGACCATCACCAGCAACGTCGTGGTGAACGCCCCGGTAACCAGCCCCGCTCGAATCAACAACACACTGGTCGCGGTCATGGACAGGGCCTGGGTAAAGCCGTAGGCCAGCACCCAGGACAATAGATATCCGAAGGTCCGCTTGGCAAACAAGGCCCCCTTGTCCCAATAGAGTCGATGTGAGCGTCCCCGCCACCAACCGATCAAGATTCCCAGGCCAATGGCCAATCCGATGATCGGTAGTGATAAACCCGCCCGGGCGAACAACCAGAGTTGCAACAGGTAAGACAACAAGGCGGTGACCGGCGGAATCAGGCACGACAGTCGGGTCATACGCCATGGCTTTTTATACGAACGGGCCATCATCCAGAAAGAGCCCAAGAAAAGCAAAATCATTCCGGCCACGGGCCACCCCAGAGTCAGCAGCACAAAACCCGGCCCCATCAGTACGGCACTGAGCAGCAAGCTCTTGGTGACTCCCTTGATCACCGCTTTAACGATCAAGGTGCGCCGCTGTGCTTGAGACATGGCTAGACCGGTCGAGGTGGAAGAAGGTGTTTTGCCTACCGTATTTTGTGGACGTCTTGTCGATACGTCCACCTGCTGCTGTTGCACCTTTGCTCCACAATGAGAACAAAAACCGGTACCGGGTCGCAATGGTTGACTACACTGGGCACAGTATGACATCGTCCACACCTTACATAATTGTACCAACCTCGAAAATACCCAATCCCTTATCACCCATGTCTATCGAGAACATGGGATATCACAAAACCGCTCCTATACATCCGAGCGGAAATCTATCATATTTGATCTATTTAGTAAATAAGATACCTCTGTGAATGAGGCTGAACAGTAAGAAAGAATAGGTGGGGGATCAGTTGCGTTTCAGCTGAAGAGGACATCACTTAGAGGCCGTAGATACGCCCATTATTCAGGAGGCGACCAATCAGAGGACGAATCAAGATCCATCAAAAAGCTACCCGTCTCTTTCACCATTGACTTTGACACCCAGGTGTTGCCCTAATTGCTCGAACAGCTCGACCCATTCACGGGCCTCGGGCAAGGTCTTTTGGGTCGGGTAGACCTTACGGCTGAGATCAAAGAAGATGTTTTGCGCGGTCTGGATATTGAGCTGAGTGGCGACTCGCTTGAGGGCAGCGACCTTGGTCTCGACATCTTTGAGCAATGCGAGACTTTCGGGGTTGGCTTCCAGCTTACACAACATAAAACAGATCTTGTGACTGGCCTCGTATTGCAGGATCTCACTGTCGAGATTGAGGCTGAGACGATTGGCCTCTTCGACCAGGTCTTGCAGACGGTCCAATTCGAAGTCGTCGCCATGAATGGTGCGACGCAGGTCCTCGTTGATGATATACTCGGCCGGATTGGCCAGGGCCTTGGGTAGAGGCATGTGCATACCGTGCATGAGTTGCATGAGGGTGAAGTTGTGTTCGTAGATTTGTCGGTAGGAGGCCTCGATCTCCTTCCAGGTGCTTTCGAGCAATTGATACAGGATCTTGCGCTGCTCGTCCTTGAAGAGGTGCCAGAGGCTGTAGCTGTTGGCTCCGAAATTGACGGTCATGATGCGCATAACCTCAGTACTGTCCCCCCGCTCGTAGGCCTCTTGCAACTGACGACAGATCGATTCATAGTCGGCATCGGCCATACGGTCGTTGACGGCACAGAGCAGGTTGCGATCCCCCAAGTGGAGCACGGCAAAATCCACCTTGTGACGTTCGAGTACGATCTGCGAAGTGATGGTGGCCCGTCCTGTGGCCAGGACCTGGATACCGGCCTCATGTTTTTCATAATGTTCCACATCGGCGTGATAGCAATAGACATCCAGCTTCTTGGGCGTCTTGTCGAAGATCGATTGAATGGCCAGGTGGGCCCCCACACGATTGAGATCCACGGTGGCGGGCTTGACCAGTTTTTCATAGACGTCACGACCGTTGCTGTAACCTCGTTCATTGCAATTGGCCTGTTCGAGGATTTCCAGCAATCCCGGTTCGAAGTCTTTGTCGTCAACTTCTTTGGCCAGTTGGATGGCACGGGCAGCATACTGCATGATCTGGACGGTCTCAATCCCGGCGATGTCGTCAAAGAACCAGCCGCAACTGGTGTACATCAGCATGGCTTGACGCTGCATCTCCAGCAGCTTGAGGATAAGGACCTGATCACTGCGTTTGGGATCGCCTTGAAAATGGGTCTGCCAGAAACGTTTGAGATTGGCCTTGGAGCGATCATTGACCAGGTCGATGTATTGGTTACGCAGTTCCCAGGGATCTTCATAGAGCGGGTGCATGCGGTATTCATAGACCAAGGCCAACTGATCCCGCAACCAATCCAGGCCTTCACGCAGGGGTTTACGCCACTGTTGTTTGCCGCTGGGATAGCGACCCAGGTGACATCCGCAGTTGCTGCGCCAGCGTTCGACACCGTGTTCACAACTCCAGGCACTGTTTTCATAGATCTGGATTTCGTGCGTGGGCGGAAAAAGTTCCAGATACTGACCGTAAACCGTGGGCTGGGCCAGGTTGTTGGACTCGATGTGGTGCAAGCAATAGGCCAGGGCCATGTCCGTATGACGATGATGGTGGCCAAAGGTCTCGCCGTCGGTGGCGATATGGATCAAGCCGGCGGGTTGGCCCTGATCCTTGAGTTCCCACAGCAGCTTTTCTGCAAAGAGTTCACCGTTTTGCAGGTAGCGTCCCGAAGCCACAGACTGGGCCGAAGGACCGTGATAGAAAAACAGATCGATACTCTGACCCGAAGGCAAGGGGCAGCGGTAGGCCATCGAGGTATCGACTTTCTCTTTTTCCAGGGGCGTCCAATCGTGATCCCCGATTTTACGTACGGCCTTGGCCTGCTTAGGGGCAAGAATGGTAAACTTGATGCCCTCTTCGGCCAGGACCTCCAGAGTTTCGAGATCGACTGCGGTTTCGGGCAACCACATGCCCTCGGGCCTGCGTCCAAAACGTTGCTCGAAGTCGGCCAGGCCCCACAGGACCTGGGTGCGTTTGTCCCGGCGATTGGCCAGGGGCATGATCATATGGCTATAGGCCTGGGCCATGGCAGCCCCGTGACCGTCGTAGAGATAGAGGCTCTTCTTGTCGGCCTCCAGGATCATGTCGTAGACATCGGTGGCGTGACGTTGGAGCCAACTGAGCAGGGTGGGTCCGAAATTAAAGCTCATTTTGGCATAGTTGTTGACAATGTCGATAATTTTCTTATCCGGGCCCAGAATCCGGGAAGCGGCATTGGGACGGTAGCACTCGACCGTGATACGACTGTTCCAGTCGTGATAAGGATAGGCCGAATCCTGTAACTCCACCTCTTCCAACCAGGGGTTCTCACGCGGGGGCTGATAAAAATGGCCATGTATGCAAATATAACGTTCCATCCGTCACCTAAAATCATCCAAAGGTTGCACAACATTACGACATCGCGTTTTGACATTTTTTAGGTTCACCGTTCACGGTTAAAATACATAAACAGCAACCAACGTTGAACGGTGAACCTGGAACCGTGAACCTCATTTTTTGTATCGGCATAGAGAGGTAGCCAGGTTTGAGGCTTTTATCCATATCCCGGTAAATTAATAGTCCGTGACATCCCATCCAAATCGTAATCCATAAAACCACTGTGGCAAACCTCGCTGGGAACGTCTTGACAATCTCGGACAAATAACGCCAAATCTAGGCCATGACAGTCGCTCATGCCAGTCATCATGGCCCGTGGTATCGGGTGGACAGTGCCGGCACGGTCTTTACAGCCACGGCCCGTAAACAGGCGACCACCGTCTTTCGCCTGTCCGCTACCCTGACGCGTCCGCTCCAGGCCGACCTCCTGCAGCAGGCCCTGGAGCAAATCCTGGTGCGGTTCCCCTACTTTGCCGTGGAGCTGAGATCCGGTATATTCTGGTCCTATTTTCAACCCAATGCCCAACCACCCCGTGTGTTGGCCGACAGCCACTATCCCTGCCTGAACTTTCCCACCCGAGGCAAGGGTCACTACCCCTTCCGTGTGTTGGCTTATCATTGCCGTATCGCCGTGGAATTCACCCACGCCGCCACTGACGGTAGCGGTGCCCTGGCCTTTCTCAAGAGCCTGCTGGCCCAATACCTACACCTGCGTGAGGGCCTGGACCTGAGCGATTGTGGCGACCTGATGCACCCCGGCCAGACACCCGATCCGGAAGAGGCCCTAGACGGTTTTCGTCAGCATTATCGCAGACGTGTCCCCAGTAGCGGTGTGCTGCCGCGTGCCTTTCAGGTGCCCTACGCCCTGGACACGGAGCGAGTCTATCACCTGACCACGGGCCTGATTCAGGTCCCGGAGTTACTGGCCGTCACCAAGGCCGCTGGCGTGTCCCTGACCGAATGGCTGGCCGCCACCTGTCTGGACACGCTGCAGGACCTCTTTGCTCAATGGCCCAAGGCACAACGCAAGCGTTACCAGCGTCCCATCTGCCTGGATGTCCCGGTCAATCTACGCCAGGCCTTTCCGTCTAAGACCATGCTGAACTTTTTTACCACGGTCAGCCCGGCCCTGGACCCGCGTCTGGGCCACTACAGCTTTGACGAGATCCTCAAGAAGGTCCACCACACCCTACGGGTCAATCTCAACGACAAGGAACTGAGCAAGGCCATCGCTCGCAATGTCTCGGCCCGGCGTCATCCGTTGCTGCGTATCATCCCCTTTGCCATCAAGGACCACGTGCTGCCCCGTATCTACCAACACTGGGGTATCAAGAAGGCCACCTGTTCGCTGTCCAACCTGGGTCGCGTTGAGTTGCCCGCTAGCCTGGAGCCCTATGTGGAACGCTTTGACTTCATCCCGGCCTATCCCAACATTCGCAAGGTGGGCTGTGCCTGTATCAGCTATCGCAACCAGCTCTGCTTGACCTTTGGCCGAACCATCGCCGAACCGGCCCTGGAGCAGGGTTTCTTTAGACGCTTGACACAACAGGGGATCAAGGTCAGGATTGAGACAAATTAGAGAATATAGAATGAAGAATGTAGAATGTAGCAAACCGAAGGTTCAATGGATCAATCAAGTATGCCGTAGGCATTCCGAACTTTTTTTCTTCTACATTCTACGTTCTGCATTCTGTATTCTGTATTCTGTATTCTTCACTAAAACCAACAACTAACAACCAGTAACTAGAAACTAGAAACCAAAAATGCCCTACTGTCCAACATGTGCGGTTGAAATTGAAGAGCGTCACCTCTGTTGTCCCCTGTGTGGGACCGAGGTAGCGGATCAGTGTCCATCCGTGGTTGGCACCTACCCGCAAGGGCAATTCGTCCCACCAGCCCTGCCCTTTAACTTTTCCTCCTTCCGTCGCAAGTGTTACGCCGTGGTCACCACCCTGTTGGCCATCCCTCTACTGATCGTCTTCTTTTTGGATCTGCACGACGGCCACCTGACCTGGTCACTGTATGTGATGGCCTCGATTGCGGCAGGATGGGCCTGGGTCGGTACCTGGCTCTACGGCTTTCGCAAACCGGGCAAACTATTGATCGCCCAATGGTGTATAACGGCCGCCCTACTCGTCGCCCTGGACATCAGCGACCGCTCCTGGGACTGGTCTCTGTCATTGGGACTGCCCTTGATGGGGGCTGTGGCCCTGCTGGTCGGCCCGGTATTGGGATTGTGGTTCGCACGCAAATTACGCCTGTTTAACGGTATCGCTGCCCTCCTGGTGTCACTGGGTCTGCTGTGCGTGGTCACCGAGGTTCTGATCGAACGTTCCATGGGACAGCCTCCCCTACCCAACTGGTCCCTGATCCCTCTGGCCTCATCGATTATAGTAGCCGCGTTTTTTGTCTACCTACACATTCGTGTGTCCAAACACGTCGATTTCGACAAATGGTTTCATCTATAGAGCCGCCCCTTGAATTACATAGCCTCCATCTGATACAATCCCCTCACTGTTAGTAGAAATTGACATTCAGTCATTATCAAGGAAATCGTCCTATGTTCAAATTGATCTCAACCTTGGCTATCCTAGTCGCCCTGAGTGCCAACCTCCTTGCCGCCCCGATCATCGCCACAGGAATCGGGCAGTCACAGCTCCCAGATTCTGCCGCAGCCGGTCAAGAGGCCGCTCTCCAGGCTCATGAAGGCATGGGTGAGACCCCCGCCAAGATCGTTATCGTCTTTGCGGCCCGGGCACAACTTAACAATCAACTGGTTGAGGGCATCAGTGAGGTCTTCGATTCGACTATCATATATGGCTGTGAAGGCTATGCCCCCCTGAGTCAATACGGCAACTTTGCAGATCAGGGACATGAAATCGACGCCGGGGTCACGGTGTTGGCCCTGGGTGGAGAGGTCAAGGTCCTCCCGGTTTCGGCCACGACCACAGGATTGGGAAAACATCATGAGTGCGGCCAAAGCATCGGTGAAACCCTGTCCTTTGCCTGCCAGATTGAATCTCAAGACAAGCTCATCGTGACCTTCGGCGATCAGCATGTCGGTGACAACCAGCCCTATGTGGATGGTATTCACAGCATGATCGACAAGACGATTCCTATCGTGGGATCAGCCGCAGGTACCGGCGAGGCCAAGGAGATCGTGCGTGGTCAAATCGTGGATCACACCAACGTGGCCATCCTTATCTGCGGTGACTTCAAGGTGCAGGTGGCCACCCACGGTGGCGGGGGTGACTTGGTGGCCAAGACGCAAAGCTCCCTGGATACCGCCTTCGCTAAGATCGAAGGGATGAAACCACAACTGGCCTTTGTCTTTAACTGCGGGGGCCGTCGTGGTGAGATGGTCAAACAAAAGACGATTGCCCATGAATTCCAAACCCTGAAAACAGGAGCGGATTCATGTCCCTTCTTCGGCTTCTACGGCGGCGGAGAGATCGGACCTGCCACGACAGGCCAGCCCTCACAGGGTGTCGGCTTTAATGTCGCTATTGCCGCTCTCTGGACCGAATGACGTCTCTAGGCCCTAGGCCGCCTTCTTGGCACCGCAGGCCACACGGTAGAGCCAAAGGGCTATGGCGATCAATAGGCCCAAGCCCAGGATCATGCCGATGTAGTTGACCAGGACCGACGGCTCCTTGAAGATCACCATAACGTCAGCCCTTCCCGAGAGTACGATGGGGACGGCCAACAGGATGCCGATAAGGGCCTCGCCCGTGATCAGCCCCGAGGCAAAGAGCAGGCCTTGACGGTCGGCGACCTCAACCTGCTCGTTACTGAGTTGGCGACGCTTTTGATAGCGTTTGACTCCGTAGTAGATGAGCCCACCGATGAGCATAGGAACTTCCAGCTCCAGGGGCAGGTAGATCCCGATAGTCACGGCCAGCACCGGGGTGCGAAAGGAACTGCCCTTACGCATCAAGTATTCGTCCAGCACGATGATGCCCACGGCCATCAGGGCACCGATGCCCACAAAGCCCCAGGGCAGGTTGCCTTCAAAGACACCGCGTGACACCGAGGCCATCAAGTTGGCCTGGGCTGCGATCAAGGGATTGGCCTGGGCCGAGGAGTGACCGGCAAAACCGTAGGCCTTGTACAGCAACATCAGCACCGGTCCCATGACCAGGGCCGAGGCCACGGTCCCGACCATCTGCATGACCTGCTGCTTCCAGGGGGTGGCCTTGAGGATATGCCCGGCCTTGAGGTCCTGCATATTGTCACCGGCAATGGCCGCCGCACAACAGACCACCGCTCCAATCACGATGGCCGCAGGCGGGCCGTCCGCATTGCCCTTACCCATGAGCAGCACCAACAACAGGGCCGAAATGGTGACCGTCGCGATGGTGACACCTGAGATGGGATTGTTGGACGAGCCCACGATGCCCGCCATGTACCCGGCCACGGCGGCAAAGAGAAATCCGGTCACCAGCATGACCACGGCCATGGGCAGGGTCACGGCGATGTTCTGCACAAAGGTCTGGTACACCAAAAACAGCGGCACGATCGATGCGACGATCAGGATGAGCACCCACTTCATGGGCATGTCCTGCTCGGTGCGATCGATGGTCACCGGACCACCACCCACCTTTTGATAGGCGGCCAGGCCACTTTTAATCCCACCCCAAAGACTGGAACGCAGCTTGATGATGGTCCAGAGTCCCCCGACCAGCATACCGCCCACACCCAGGTAGCGAGTTTTGGCAGACCACAAGCTCCCGGCATAATCGAGGGCCGACATGGCCTGTCCCGCCAGGTCATGACCCACTGGATACGAAGGCCAATCCCCCAAGGCCGCCACCAGGGGAATGGCGACCAACCAGTTCACCGCACCGCCCAGGAAGATGAGAACCGCGATATTGAGCCCGACAATATACCCGACTGACAATAAGGCCGGGCTGAGATTGGTACCGATGTAGGCCACGGTTCCGCCCAAGCGTCCAGCTACTTCGACGGTGTCAGGCAACAGGCCCAAACCGCTACCCGCCCCCAACTTGAACAAACCACCGGCAATGGAGGACTTGACGATAAACCAGATGTCCTTGCCGCCCCGCTGGCCCGATTCCAGCACCTCGGCCGTGGCAATACCCTCGGGAAACTTCAGGTCAGCCTCGACGATCAAGGCCCGACGCAAGGGAATGGTGAACAGTACGCCCAACAGGCCGCCGAATCCTGCAATGATAGTGACCCACCAGTAGTTGAAGCTATCCCAGTAGTCCATGATGACCAGGGCCGGGAGGGTAAAAATTACGCCCGCAGCCAGGGATTCGCCCGCTGAGGCTGCGGTTTGCACGATGTTGTTTTCCAGGATATTGCTTTTTTTAAACAGACGCAGAATGCCCATGCTCATCACGGCCGCGGGAATGGAAGCCGAGACCGTCATGCCTGCAAAAAGCCCCAGATAGGCATTGGCTGCCGCCAAAATGACGGCCAGTATAATCGCCAAAACCACGGCCTTGATCGTAATTTCCGGCAAGGATTGATTGGAAGCCATACTATTCCTTCCCTATGTCTGGTCTGTATAATTACGTAGGGTGGAGCCATGCCCCACACGGTTCATTCCTTGGTGGGGCACGGCCCCACCCTACTGCACAAATTGTTCCACAAAATACTTGGCTGTCAAGGGCTCACCTGTGGCCTTCTCGATCATGGTATTCCAGGAATCGCGAGAGCCTGGGGCAAAGACGTGGTCAATTAAGTACTGGCCGACATCAGGTTGTCCCACATATCCGGTGACAGTATCCGCTGGTTGATTTAAAACCTGCGTCACCAGGGTATGATGCAATTGCGAAGCAAACAACTCACCCAAGAGATAATTATGATAATAACAGGGCGCGATGACAAAGTGGATTTTGGCGGCCCAATCCGACGCGTCACGTCCCTCGGGACGTTGAACTAACTGATACTTCTCCACCATGTCCCACCACAGGCGGTTGAGATCTTGGTCCGGATCGGCATAGAGCTGTTGTTCGAAGCGGAACATCACCATGGCCCAACGGGCAAAAATCAACTGCTTGAGTTGGGCGTACTTGGCCGCCACGGGCTCGATCTCGTTCCGCTGGCGTCACTGAGATCGAGCATTGATTGCATCCAAGCCGGATTGCGACTGAGACGGCCGAAGAGCATAGCGATGGCCTCGGTGGTAAAGATATGGGCGGGTTCACGCAACAGGTACGGCATCTCCGGATCCAGGTACTTGTCGTACACCCCATGACCCAATTCATGCAGAATGGTCTCCATCCAGGTCTCGTTGTTCTTGAGATTACACAGAATACGGATGTCACCTTCACGATCGATATCCGTGCAAAAGGCGTGCGGATTCTTGCCGTCCCGTTCGTAGAGGTCACTATCATCCAGAATGGAATCGACCGACAGGCCCAGACCGTTGTAATAGGTCTGAGCCAATTGCTTGACATCCTTGTCTTGGTAATAAACGTCCAGGTCTAGGTCATAGACCATGGGCGTCTCCTGAAAGAAGGGGTCGTGATAATGCCAGGGACGCAGTTGATCGACAGAGACATTTAACTGTTGAGACAACAGATCGTCCAACTCGCGTTTGCACTGTTCAAAGGGATCCCGCGTCAATTCGTATAACTCATCAAAGAGCTGGTTGAGCACGGTGACATCCTGTTCGACCGTGGTTAAAGAGAGGGTATGGTAATTCTCGAAGCCCAGGTGCCGGGCGGCCTGATTGCGGAGCTTGACCAGTCGTACGATGTCGTCGGCCACCGCCGCCCCCACCTGCTTACTGGCTAGCCAGGCCTGTTTACGCTGGTCAAGATCCGTTTGCGACTTGAGAATCTGCTTGATTTGATTATCCGTGACCTGTCCACCGTTGAGGGTGCCGCGGAAGGTACTGAACCGCTCTTCCAAGGACGTACTGAGATCCACCATCTGCTTGAGTAGATCCGGTTCGATCTGATTGGGCAAATAGGCATTGAGTAATAGATCCAACTGTCGCGATAGCAATGGATCCGTTACCTGCCCACTGGCATGCAGGTCTTTAAGCTGGGCAAAATCATCAGGGTCACTGTAAACCTGCTTGAGATGCAAATCCAATGTGCCGGCCTTTTCATAGGCCTCGGAAGCCCCGGTGGTCGCTGCCTCCCAATAGGCCAAATTTGCCTGCTGGGCCAGTGGGGCCACAGTCTGGACATGATCATCGATAAACTGTGTCAATGCCTGTTCCTCCGGTTGAATCAACGGAGCCGAACAGCCCGCCAGGACCAGACCGCCGATTACAAACCAATACAACTTCTTTGTCATCATCGAGAATCCTTTTACTACAACCATCCCTATTTCAGGGCCAATATCCCCCCACTTCGACCAGGTTTGGAGCTTTACGCCAGCCTTTTTTAAACGATCCAGCAGGCCCTGGAGACATTTCCCCCCTGCGTCCCATAGTATGCCAGGACAAGCACTTAACAGTGCCAACCGATACATGGCCTCAAAAATTCACCCCAGGAAAAGATCTTTTCCTGAAATGCCATGTCCCAATGCACGTCTATGAATCCGATTCAAGAGAGCATTGAAAAGGTAACAAAACGGTAACACAACGCTGAAACCCATAAGGACGCAAAAAAATGATCGCTATCCAACAAGCTCATCACTACAAACAAGCCAAGCAGAGACATCTAGACCGTCTTTCGACTCTGGTATGGGCTTTGACCGGCCAAACAGACCTATTTACCACAGCCATGAGAACGGCCCTGTTTGGCATATGGCAAAGGGCAGAGGAAATCAACCTGGCCCAAGAGGATGAGGGACTCTTTGACATCGCCATAGATAGTTGTCGTCAGATATGGGCCCCCTATCAGTCAGAGACTCAACACCCCCACCTCTCCAAGCAACAGAGCATTCGCTATCAAGTCACGCAACTGCCCAATGACAAGGCCCGTTTGATCTTGAGGCATTATATGAAGAGTCAACAGTGCAAGGCATGCGGGTGAAGAGCCTCTCAGGGCGATTGATCAAGACGTTACGAGCCCTTCGATTTCCGTGAGGATACGTTGGGCCTGGGTTTGCTTGTCCGCCGCTTGATAGGAAATCCACTGGCGCCCTGGACACTTGATCTCAATGGCGGAACAATCCGCCCCGATGGCCTCCGGACAGTTGGCCACAATCATATCGAGTTTTTTGCTTCCCAACTTCCCCTCTGCATAAGCCCGCACATCCCGATCCTCCAAGGCAAAGCCCACGATGAATGGTGATCGGTGATCGGTGGTCGGTGGTCGGTGGTCAGCAACCCACTTCAAGATGTCCTGCGTGGGTTCCAGCTGAAGAGTTAATGATAGGTCGGTTTTCTTGAGCTTGGTTATTGATGGCTGGGCCACGGTATAATCCGAGACCGCGGCGGCCATGATCAGACAGTCGCATTGATTGATCTCTTGTTGGACGGCTTCAAGCATATCTTGCGCCGAGACTACAGGTACAACGCGAGCCTGAACCGGTGGCTCTAGATGGGTGGGGGCGGAAATCAAGGTCACCTCATGGCCACGTCCTAAGGCCACCTGGGCCAGAGCATAGCCCATCTTACCACTGCTGGCATTGGAGATAAAACGCACCGGGTCGATAGATTCGCGAGTGCCTCCGGCTGTGATGAGGATATGCATAACGATTCCAGGAATCAGAAGTCAGGATTCAGGAGTCAGTATAAACTACGTCAAAGACTCTATTGCTTGAATTATTGTATCGACTTGAGCGAGTCGTCCGGGGCCTTGATCACCACAGGCCAGACGTCCCGACTCGGGACCGACGAAGTGACAACCAGTCTCTTTGAGCAACTCGACGTTGCGTTGTACGGCCGGGTTGGTCCACATGCGGGTGTTCATGGCCGGAGCCAGGAGTAAGGGCTTTTGCCAACAGACGCACAGCAGAGTACTGAGCAAGTCATCGGCAATGCCGCCGGCCATCTTGCCGAGGATATTGGCTGTGGCCGGGGCCACCACCACGATATCGGCCCAATCAACCAGGTGGACATGATCGATTTGATGATCTTGGCTGGGGGTCCATAGCTCGGTATAGACCACTTGCCCGGTCACGGCTTCGAAACTCTTGGGGCGGATCAATTCACAAGCATTGGCGGTCATGACCGTACGAACCGTGGCTCCTGCACCCGTTAAACGACTGGCCAGGTCCACGGCCTTGTAGGCCGCCACCCCCCCGGTCACCCCCAACACAATGGACCGTTGTTTCAGCATGATCAGGGCGTGTTCTGTCACACGCCTCCCTTATAGCATTGGATTGGGAGCGGCATCATTGGGCAACAACTTACCACGATCGCCGATGTTGAGATTCTCATAGGTGATCTTGTCTTGCAGGATCTCCTGGGCCACGATCTCCAGCAGGGTGCGTCCTTCGGTGTCGTCGATCAACGGACGACCGCCTGAGAGCAGTTCTTGCATCCGCTTTTGAATCAAGGCACACAAACGAAAACGGCCTCCGACCTTATCGACGATTTCAGCACTCTTCAATTCTTCCAGCATGGTTAAAGTTCTCCAACCACAATCATCAGTTTAGTTTTTCACCCTCGCCTTGCGAGTCACTCTGAATGATCGCGACGACCTGTTGCACGGCCTGCCCCAGATCATCATTCGTTACCAAATATTCATAATGTTCACGGCCCACGGCCATTTCCTCGGCCGCTTCACGTTGGCGTCGCGCCATGGCCTCGGCATCATCACGTCCACGCCCGGTCAAACGTGCAGTCAAGGCCTCCAGACTGGGCGGCATGATGAACACCATCTTGGCCTCGGGCAGGGCCGCCTTGATCTGGCGTCCACCCTGGACGTCGATGTCCAACAGCACGATCTGCCCGGCAGCGATGGCCTCGGCCACCTTGTCCTTGGGTGTTCCGTAATAATTGCCAAAGACCTCGGCATGTTCCAGGAACAAGCCCTGGTCCAGCCGTTCTTCAAATTCCTGCCGGGTCATAAAATAGTAGTCCCGACCGTCCACCTCTTGGGGGGACTGAGGCCGCGTAGTCGCTGAAACGCTCACACAGGCCCGTTCCAATCGCTGCAACAGTCCGCGACAAATCGTGCCCTTGCCTACCCCGGAGGGGCCGCTGATGACCACGACCTGTCCTTTGTCCTGACCGCTGCCTTGCTTCATCTTATTCTACGTTTTGGACCTGCTCCTTGATGCGGTCCACTCGGCACTTGATATTGACCACCCACTGGCTGATCTCGATATCCGAGGCCTTGGAGCCAATGGTATTGGCTTCGCGTAACATCTCCTGGCTGAGAAAATCGAGACGTCGCCCGACCTGCTCGCCATCGGTACTACACGCCTGCTGGAACTGATGCAGGTGACTCTTGAGCCGAGCGAGTTCCTCGGCAATGTCCGAGCGTTCGGCCAGGACCGCCACTTCACGGGCCAGGGTTTCTTCGTCCAATTTCAGCTTAGCCTCGGCCAGCAGGGAATCCACCCGTTTACGCAGGCGCTCGGCGTGATCGACCATGACCACGCCCCGGCGTTCTTCGATCTGGGCGAGATCCTCACGGATCACCGTGCAATGGCCCATCAAATCCTCGGCCATAAACTTGCCTTCTTCGGCCCGCATGGCCTTAAGCTTATCCAGGGCCTTCTGTGATAGTTCGATCAAACCGGCCTTAATCTGTTCGACCACATCTTCGGACGGCACCACTGGACGAACCATACCGGGCAAACTCAGTAAAGCCGCAATGTCCACGGGCTGTTCGATACCTGCATTGGCACGAATTCGCTCCAGGCGTCCGGCCACATGCTGTAAGGCGTCCTCATCGAGATCAAAGAGTTTTTCCGGGGCGGCCCCCTTGATCTTGAGGGTGTAATTCACCGTGCCGCGTCCGAGTTGCTGACGCAGCATCTTCTCGACATGCTCTTCCAAAAAGGTCACGGCATCGGGCAGCTTGATCATGGAGCGCAGGTACCGATTGTTCACGGCCTTGATTTCGACCAGATAATCGATCCCTGCAATTTGGCTTTCGGCCTCACCATAGCCGGTCATGCTGTTGATCATATGATTTGCCCTTAGCAAAAGCTCATACACTTATCATCGATTACGGCACGGACACCTTAGTCGATGCTGACAGGCAACTCGGTGCTATTGACATCGGCCAAAGCCGCTGCCGCAGCAGCATCAATATCCTCTTGGGTCGGCTGAGCGGTTTCATCAACCGGAGCCGCAGGGATATCGGTCGCGGTCTGATCAACGGGTTGACCCTGCGTTTGAGTAGGTGCTGCATCATCAAAACCACCGGGCTTATAGTAGCGAGCCATGATCACAGCCAGGAACAGGAACATGCAGACCAAGCCAATGGTGACCCAAGTCAAGAAGTCGCCGGTCTTGGTTCCCAAGACTCCACCAGCCCCGCCGCCACCAAAGGCTGCGCTAAGACCGCCCCCGCGTCCCTTTTGGATCAGGACGATCAGGATCAGAGCCAGTGACACCAGCACAAACAACACGGCCACAAATTTCATTAAAAAACCAACCGCCAAACAGGGTAAAGCTACCATAGTTACGCCTCTTGATTACGCGTCACGGACAGGTTCAACACACCTGCCCCTTCCTATTCTCACGTTAAAGTTTCGTTATTAACCCGCCGCCTCGATAATCCCGACAAAGCTCTCGGGCTTGAGGGCGGCACCACCGACCAGGCAACCATCCACATCCGGCTGCTTCATCAGTTCCGCGGTATTGTCCGGCTTGACCGAACCACCGTATTGAATGCGGGTCGCATCAGCGACAGCCGCTCCAAACATGCTCGACAGGGTATTACGGATAAAGGCATGGACTTCCTGAGCCTGCTCGGGCGTAGCGGTCAACCCGGTCCCAATGGCCCAAACGGGCTCGTAGGCGACAGTCACCTTGTCCATCTGAGCGGCATCCAGGCCCTTGAGCCCTTCCTTGATCTGTGTTTCGACCACAGCCTCGGTCTTCTCGGCCTGGCGTTCCTCGATCAGCTCGCCCACACACAGGATCGGCAACAGGCCCGCATCCAGGGCAGCGACCAGTTTCTTGTTGACCATGGCGTCATCCTCACCCAACACATGGCGGCGTTCAGAGTGGCCACAGAGCACGTAGGTGCAACCCACGTCCTTGAGCATGTCCGTGCTGATCTCACCGGTGAAGGCACCATTGGCTTCGAAGTAGAGATCTTGTGAACCCACGGCCAGCTTCGACCCCTTCACGGCTTCACTAACCGCATCCAAATAGACAAAGGGAGGGCAAACAGCCACGGTCACGGCATCGCCCTTGGCATCGGCAGCCTGGGCCACGGCCTGGGCCAGGGCCACACCGGATTGCTTGTCCATATTCATCTTCCAATTGCCAGCTATGAATGGCTTTCTCATTGAATGTCTCCTGTCTATTGTTTGGGGTCCTACGATATCAGTATAATAACACGGTTAAAGCAGGTCGTTGGCCTTAGGAAAACTCCCTAATATCGACAATTGCAGGCAATGCTCCTTGGCCTCTGCCAAACCGTTTCGCACAAAACTCTCGGTGTGATGACCGAGCAAATCCATGAAAAAGTAATATTCCCATTCCCGCTTGCGGCTGGGACGGGATTCAATATTCGTCAGGTTGATGCCATGCTTCTTGAAGACCTCCAGCACGTCGGCCAAGGCCCCGGCCTTATGCGAGGTGCTAAAGAGGATCGAGGTCTTATCATCGCCACAGGGACGCGAGTCCTCTTTTGCCAGTACTAAAAAGCGGGTTACGTTGTTGGCAATGTCTTCGATGTTCTCGTAGACCAGATTCAAACCATACAGCTCAGCGGCCACTTGGGAACCGATCGCCGCTGCCCCCGGCTCTTCCTTGGCCATCTGTGCGGCCCGCGCCGTAGAGGCCACCGGGATGGTGTCGGCATCCTTGAAGGTACTGCTAAGCCACTTGCGACACTGGGCAAACACCTCGGGTTTGGAGTAGATCTTGGTGATCTCCTCGGCCGGGCAAACCGCCATCAAGTTATGATGAATGGCCAGGAGGACCTCGGCACAAATCTTGACATCCGACTCGACCAGGGCGTCCAGGGTCTCGATCACCCCACCACCGGTGCTGTTCTCGACCGGGACCACGCCCAGATCACAATGGCCCTTGCTGACCTCTTCAAAGATCCCTGCAATATCCGTCACGGGTTCGTATTCCACACTCTGACCAAACTTCAACAGGGCCGCCGCATGGCTGAAACTGCCCTTGGGACCCAAGTAGCCGATACGCAGGGGACGTTCCAAAAAGAACGAACCACTCATCAATTCCCGCCAGATCGCACGCAGGGTACGGTTGGGCAAAGGCCCTTGATTGGCCTTCTCGATCCGCTCGAACACCTCTTTCTCACGGGCAGGCACATAGATCGGCCCGTCGGTCTGGTGCTTAACCTTTCCGACCTCGATCACCACCTGGGCCCGCTCATTGAGCAGCTGCACCAACTTCTGGTCAATCTCGTCGATCTGTTGTCTGAGTTCGTCTAACGACACAACCACCTACCTATGTGAGTCCTTAATGAATCGATCGTATGCTCAGTAAACGACTTATCTATTGTCATTTACGTGCCAATCGATATACTTCTGTCTATCCGCCGAGTCCCTGTAGAATTCAGCCAGTTTAACATGAAACTGCCTTGAATATCATAAAATCGACGCTAAGTCAATGGATTTAACCATGTTAGATAGCAAAACCCAAGCCCGCATCATCGAGACCGACTGGGGCTATTTCGGGATCAAAACAATGAACGGATCTCTCTGCCAGACCTGCCTGCCCCTGGATAACCCTGGCGATGTAGAACAGGCCTTGGAAGCAGAAAAGGAATCCTGTGAATATTGTCACGACCTATGCCCCCCTCTCTCACAAGCCATAAAAGCCTATTACCAAGGCCAAAATCCTGATTTCAGAAACCTCATCAATCTCAACCTCTCCAGTTTCACCCCCTTCGGCCAGGCCGTATTGCAAGCCTGCCACCAACTATCCTACGGAGAAAAACAGACCTACGGCCAAATCGCCCAACGAGCAGGCCACCCCGGAGCCTTCCGTGCCGTAGGCCAGATCATGGCCCGCAACCCCATGCCCCTGATCATCCCCTGCCATCGAGTCGTCGCAGCCAAGCAAAAACTAGGAGGCTTCTCCGGCCCAGGCGGCACTGAGACCAAACAACGCATGCTGGACTTGGAAGCTGGGGGCTAGTGTTATCCTACCCCTTTTCAGCTAGTTACTAATTTCTTCCTTTGGTGAACCAAGGGCTTTATAGGCCGCATTAAAAAGGAGGCCAGAGGGATATATCATCAGGATTTGCTTTTTGGGGATAGTTGTTTTTGTATTGGCCGTTCTCATCGATGCCATTAAGGCCAAGACTATAAAGACAAAACGCATCCCCAACCCGTTTGTAAACAAGTGGCTTGTTACACATAGGATCAATGAGCCATTGAGGTGGTAAAGAAGGGGTGATGTGATCCAAACTTTCAGGCCATTGGCTAGTCTGATTTTTGACGCGACACAAAGCAATGAGAAGGTGGTGAGCTTTGTGCATGGCTAGGTTTCGCTGGCAACCCTCCCAAATCTCATCTGGGAGATCAGAGTAGTATGTGATGGAATCCCACCATTGTTTGAGTCGCTCGCCGGCTGGCAGCTGACTCCTGGCCTTACGGTCTGTGATAGCACTAACTCGAACAGCTTGTTGAAAGCAATGCCGGTAATTCTCCTCAGTACGATCATAATCCAGAGCTAATAAATCGAGTTCGGCATTGCTTGCATTTCCATCAACCATAAAACCTGCCAATAGGCTTAAGCCCATTGAGTCGAAACTCATACCAGTAAGTAGGCATATTAAATCGGGTTGCTGCCGCCAATGGTGCCCCATCGTAAGTATCGTTTTCGCTTTAGCAATGGCATCCAGTCTGCGACCCTCTCCCAGATCATTGTATGCGGCACGTCTAAGGATAAAAGCATAATGGCGATATGTTGAAAAATTAGTGTAAAAGTTAGGATCTGAAATGTAGGGAAGGGAATCGTGTGTATCCGTGAGTGGAAAAACACATTGATCCATTTCACTAATATGGCTCAGTTCGTCGATAAGCCCTTGATGCTCTTTGATCCATACTGCAATCTCTGGGTAATCAACGGATCGCCATGGCAACATTGTTTTACTGTCATTCACATCGTCCAAGGCATCTGGATAATCTCGCTCAGGGTGCAATTTCAATATACGAACATACTCAACAGCAGCGTTATCCTCATCAGGAATCATCCGGGTGGCGTCAATGGACGTGAGTTGTTCAGCAATGGAGGATTGATTAGCAATCCAAGCAATTAACAAAAGCCCACAGAGTAATAAGGCAGAAAAAAAACATATTCGTTTTTTCACACATCGAGTCATACAACAATCATTCAACATGAGCTTTCGCCGCCCTTGTTGATTCCTCTCCTCATTTAGAGCATGATTTCGACTATTAGTGTTGAGGGTAGATTCGCGTTAGAACCTAGCACTTTGGTCCTTCAGCCCCTCTGTTCCTCAGTACCTCTGAACTCTACTCTTTAATCAACTCCACCACCTCGGCAGCATCATCAGCGGCGATGAGGGCCTTACAGAAGGCCTTGGACTGGGCGAGCTTGGCGATTTCGGCCAGGGCCTGGACGTGGGGACCGGCCTGGTCGGGCGGGGCCACCAACATGAAGAAGAGTTTGGAGGGTTCGCCGTCGAGGGCGTCGAAATCGATTCCGTCCGGGGCAATGCCGATGACCAGCTTGAGGCTATCCACGGCGTCGGTCTTGCCGTGGGGGACGGCAATACCGTCTTGGAGGCCGGTGCTCATCTTGTCTTCGCGTTCATGCACGGCCTGGAGCACGGCATCAAAGCTATGGGTCTGCCCGGCATCGGCCAGTACCTGTACCAGTTCACGTAACACCTCGGCTTTGTCCGTGGCGGTCATGGGGGTCTTGACGATATTTTCATTCACCAAATCGATCAGTGACATTTTGCTTCTCCGGTCTTTGCAAATTGAACATTCTATATTTGTAGGGTGGGGCCATGCCCCACGCGGATTATTTATTGGTGGGGCATGGCCCCACCCTACACCTTCTATATTCTACATTCTCAATTCTATATTCTAAACAAGTGCCTCATACATTTCCCAGACGCGATCCTCGTCCTTGACGATGATAACCGAACAGGGGACCAAACGCATGGCCCGCTCGGCTTCGTCGTAGAACTCATCGCGACGGCTGCGAATACGGGACAGTTCGCCAATGACCAGCAAATCCACATCGTTGTCCTTAACGGCCTGGACCAGTTCCTTGTGCACGCTGCCCTTGCTCTGCTTGAGCTTAACCTCGACGCCCTTCTTGGTAGCCAATTCCTTGACATAGTTGAGGTAACGCTCGGCGTCGGCTTCCATGTCACGCTGATACTCGACCTGTTCGTCTTCCAGGAAGATACGGGCCTTGAGCAGGTCTTCCACGGCCCGGGTATTGACCACGTATTGGGCGATCAGTTCGGCACCGGTGGTCGAGGCCAGACAAATGGCGTACTGGGCGGCCGTGACCGTTTCTTCGGTGCCGTCAATATAAACCATGATGCGTTGAATCAATTGACTCATAATCGCGCTCCACGGCAACAGGGTCGATCAAACTAAAAACCGCCCCGCGCCTTTTTCTTTTCCAGGTTCTCCTTCACCATCTTCATGAGAGAGAACATATCCCGTTCATTCTCTTCCAAACGGCTCTGTATAAAATGCACGGTCTCATGCAGATCGGGAATGGCGATCTTTTCCAGGGCATTGACCTTGCGGATGGTCTTTTTAACCTCGTTGGCCAGACGCAGCACCGAGATCTTGAGTTCACTGAGCTTGCCCAGGAGCTGCAGGGCCTCCTTGAAACACGCCAATGAATCGTCGATCCAGAAGCTGGTGCCCATCGGACTGTAGTACGGGGCATGCTCGGTAAACTCGGTGTCGATCACCGGCAGGCTCACACCCATCACACGGCGTGACTTGACCGTGATATCGGTCTCCATATGCACGGCCCCGGTGAGATACTGCACCTTGAGCCGCCCCATGTCGAACACGGCCTCTTCCAGGGCCGCATACGCCTTGGCCAGGGCCTGCTCGACCCGCTGCTGATGATCCGCGGCCTGGTCTACCAGACTGAGCAACTCGATGATCAGGATGTTCCGCTTCTGATCCAGCAGTTCATACCCCTGCTGGGCAAACTTCAGGTCGTTCTTGAGCCTGATCAAGTTGGTCTTGGTTGGTGCGTAGTTTAACTGGGACATTTTGGTTCCGGGTTCACGGTTGCCCCCGCTCAATCGCCGCGGAGGCTTGGTTCACGGTTCACAGTTAAAAGCGCCGCAGGCCTCAATCAACCTCTGAACGGTGAACCGTGAACCTTCTTTAACCTATAAATCAACTTCCATAAAACTTTTCTATTTCTTCATCGGTAATCCGGTGCAGCTCCTCTACCGGTAAGGCCCGCAGGACTTCCCAACCGATATCGAGGGTCTGCTCGATGCTGCGGTCTTCGTCCTTACCCTGAGACACGAACTTCTGTTCGAAGAGCTTGCCGAATTCGAGGTAGCTGTGGTCCAGGGGGGTCAGTTCCTCTTCACCAATAACCGAGGCCAGGTTGCGTACGTCCTTGACGTAGCTGTAGGCCGCAAAGAGCTGACTTGCCAGGTGCGGGTGATCCTCACGGGTCATGCCCTCACCGATGCCGTCCTTCATCAGACGTGACAGGGACGGCAGGCCCGCCACCGGCGGGTAGATGCCGCGGCCGTCCATTTCGCGTTCGAACACGATCTGGCCCTCGGTGATGTAACCGGAGAGGTCAGGGATCGGGTGCGAGATATCGTCATTGGGCATCGTCAGGATCGGCAGGGACGTAATGGAACCGGGATGCCCCTTGATCATGCCGGAGCGTTCATACAGTTCGGCCAGGTCGGAATAGAGGTAACCGGGATAGCCCTTACGCGAAGGAATCTCACCACGGATGGTGGAGATCTCACGCAGAGATTCGCAATAGTTGGTCATGTCGGTCATGATCACCAGCACGTGCATGCCCTCGTTAAAGGCCAGGTGCTCGGCCAAAGTCAGGGCCGTACGCGGAGTGATCAAACGCTCGATGGACGGGTCGTCCGCCAGGGACAAGAATAGGGCCACATTATCGAGCACGCCACTCTCTTCAAACGAACGGATAAAGAATCGGGCCACGTCGTGCTTGACGCCCATGGCCGCAAAGACCACGGCAAACTCGGTGGTGGTTCCACGGATCTTGGCCTGGCGTGCGATCTGGGCGGCCAGTTCATTATGCGGCAAGCCGTTGCCCGAAAAGATGGGCAGTTTCTGACCGCGGATCAACGTGTTCATACCGTCGATGACCGAAATGCCGGTCTGAATGAAATCACGCGGGTACTGGCGGGCACAGGGATTGATGGCCATGCCGTTGATATCCAGCTCCATGTCACTGGCATGCGGTGGACCGCCGTCAATGGGTTGGCCCAGGCCATTGTACACACGACCCAGCATGTGCCTGGACACCCCGAGGGTCAGGGGCTCGCCCGAGAAACGGACGCGGGTACCGGGCAGGGTCAGGCCGGCCGTGCCCTCGAAGACCTGCACCACCACCACATTCGTGCTGGACTCCAATACAATGCCCATGCGGGTCTGGCCGTACTGGTCCACGCATTCAATCAGTTCGCGGTAGCCCACCGGGTGAGTGCCGCGGATAAAGATCAATGGCCCGTCGATCTTGTCCACACCGATGTATTCACGACCGGCGAGGAGTGACTTATCTGTTGTTTGTTGATTCATGGCTTCGTCTTTAACTCAAACCTTGATTGAGGTTAAGAAGATAAGAAGAGATGAAGAGAAGCAAGCAAAGCGTGCCTCATCTTATCTTCCTATCTTCTTCTCTTCTTACCTTCTCATGCGGTTACGCATGCAATGTCTCCACTTGGTCCATGGCCCGTTCCAGGCGGGCCTCTATCTTGTCCAGTCCCGAGAGGTCGTCGTTCGGGACGGTAAATTTCATCTTGATCAGGTCCTGGACCACCTTGAGCTTGCGGATCTTGACCAGGGTGGCTCCGTTCTTGATGGCCTCCGAACCGCGCAACCAGTAGGTGACAATCAAGTGCAGCATCTTGGCCTGCTTCTGCACGGTCGAATACATATCGATCTTGTCGTAGGCATTCTGCTGCAGGAAGGCGTTCTTGAAGAGGTTGCACACCTCCAGGATAAAGCGTTGGGTGTCGGGCAAGGCATCCGGGCCGACCAACTTGACCACCTGCTGCAAACGCACTTCTTTATGCAACAGATCCATGATCTCGGTACGGTCTTCTTCCCACTGGGCACTGACCTCCTGGCCCCACCAGGCAGCCATCTCTTGCAGGTATTCGCTATAGCTGTCCAGCCAGGAGATGGCCGGGTAGTGACGGGCATTGGCCAGGTGACGGTCCAGGGCCCAGAAGCAGCGGATAAAGCGTTTGGTGTGCTGAGTCACGGGCTCGGAGAAGTCACCGCCGGGCGGGGACACGGCCCCGATGATGGTCACGGAACCCTGTTCGCCACACAGAGCCTCCATGCGACCGGCCCGTTCGTAAAACTCGGCGATCTTGGTGGGCAGGTAGGCGGGGAAGCCCTCTTCTGCGGGCATCTCTTCCATACGCCCGGACAGTTCACGAAGGGCCTCGGCCCAACGCGAGGTCGAGTCCGCCATGATGGCCACGTCGTAACCCTGGTCACGGAAATACTCGGCCAGGGTGATGCCCGTGTAGATACTGGCCTCGCGTGCGGACACCGGCATGTTGGAGGTGTTGGCAATGAGAATGGTCCGTTCCATAAGCGATCGGCCTGTACGCGGGTCGATCAGTTCGGGAAATTCGCTGAGCACGTCGGTGATCTCGTTGCCCCGCTCGCCGCAACCGATATACACGATCATGTTGGCGTCACACCACTTGGCCACGGCCTGCTGGGTCATGGTCTTGCCCGTACCAAAGCCGCCCGGGATGGACACGGTCGCACCCTTGGCCACCGGGAACAGGGTGTCGATCACGCGTTGACCCGTGATCAGGGGGACATCCAGAGGCAGACGCTGGGCCGTGGGACGCTGCACGCGGATGGGCCAACGCTGCATGAGGAACAGTTCCTTGGTGTCACCCGGTGCCAGTTCGAGCACGGCGATGGGCTCTTCCACGGTGTAGTCCCCCTCGGCCACTACCGAAACCAGCTTGCCCTGGTCATAAGGCGGCACCAGGATCTTGTGCAGCATGTTCTCGGTTTCCTGGACCGTGCCCAGGATGGCCCCGCCGCTAACGCTCTGGCCCGCCGCCACGGTGGGGACAAAGTGCCACTTTTTCTCGCGGTTGAGCGAGGGAACCGTGATGCCGCGATTGATATAGATGTCACTGATTTCGCGGATCTCTTCCAGGGGACGCTGGATACCGTCGTAGATGGTACCGATCAGGCCCGGGCCCAATTCCACGCTCAACTGCATGCCCGCGCCGTAGACCGGATCGTAGGGGGCGATGCCGGTGGTGTCCTCATAGACCTGAACAATGGCACTGTCGGTCTCCAGCTTGATCAGTTCGCCAATGAGGTTCTGCTCGCCCACGCGGACCAGCTCGAACATCTCCGCGTCGGTGATGCCCATGACCTCGATGACCGGGCCGTTGACGCGTTTGACCTGTCCAATGATTCGATTTGTCATAATCACTCTTTTTCCGGGCCCGTGAACAGGGCGTCCACAATCATTCGTTGAATGTCACGCTGCAGGCGGGACATGCGGGTCTTGACCTGGTTGTTGTAGGCCGTGCGACCGTCGGCCGCAGTCAGGGACACGCCCTGACCGTTGAGGGGTTGGGCCGAGGACAGGGTCAGGGTGACATCTCCACCGCCGGCGGCCTTGATGCGGGCCACGGCCTCCTGTAAAAAGGCCTCGTCCAATAGGGAGCGTTCGGCCTGCGAGGCATTGACCTCGGCCTGTTCGACCCCCAATCCCAGGGCGGCCTCAGTCACCCAATCCAGCAAGGTGTCGCGATACTCGGGCTGGCCGATGACGGTGGCCAGCTTGGACTCGACTCGCCCCATGATTTCGCTCAACATCTCGCGTTGCAGGGCCAGGGAGCGTCGCTTGATCTCCATGTCCGCCTCGCTGTTGGCCTTCTTCATGAGGGCCTCGGCCTGTTGTTGGGCCTTGTCCCGGGCCTCCTGGAGAATCGTTTCGTTCCGCTTCTGGGCGTACTTGCGTTTCTCGGCGACCTGGGTCTTGGCCTCCTGCACGATCTTGGCGGCCTCGCTCTGGGCGTCGCCCTTAATGCCGGAGATCAATGCCGCCTTGCCTTGTTCGTTGGATTCCATCAGATCTTAATCCCAATTGCAGCGTTTACCATTTCCTTGATGCCGGGCCGCCCGGGCACACTGCCCTTACGATCCGGAATCTCCACGATCAGGGGAAAGCTCTCGGTCAGGAGATACTTGTCCACCACGGACCGCATCAGGTCGGCGATCCGTTCGGTCATGATGACAATGGCAATGTCCTTGTCTTCCAGGAACTCCAGAAAGGCATCGTTGGCCTCGTCGGCCGTGGTGGCCACCTTACCGGCCACGCCCACCACGGCAAAGCCCAGGACCGTGTCTTCATCGCCAATGATCGCGTACTTCATGCCAACCGCCTAGACCTTACCGAGAATCATCAATGCGGTGATAAAGCCGAACACCACGATACCTTCAGCCAGGGCCACGAAGATCAAGGCCTGACCGGCGATCTGCGGCTTCTCGGCCACGGCACCCATAGCGGCGGCACCCACGTGACTGATGGCAAAGCCCGCGCCGATGGCACCCAGACCAAAGGCCACAGCCGCACCGATCAGGGCGTATGGGGCGACCTTAGCGGTATTGGCCGCTGTCAACGCGTCCTGGGGATGTCCGTCCTGAGCCCAGGCATTCCCGCAAAAGAGCGTTCCTACAATAGCCATGGCCGTTACCAACATGACCAAGCTTTGAGCGATCTTGCCCTTCAATTTTCTTACCGGTTCCGTCATTGTCTGGTTTCCTTTCATACGAAGCTAGAGTTCACTTCTCAACGAGATCGGGGTATGCAGTTTCCCGCTCCCATGGAAAAACTTGGTAAAGAATTCATAGTAATTTAAACGCAAGGCCTGGATCCCGGCCGAGAGTCCCTCCAGGCCGATGACCAGGACATTGCCCAGGATTAAAATCACAATACCAAAGAGACCACCCGCCATATCGGCCAAGGTGAAGAAGCTGACCATCAAACAGACATGGGCGATGCCCAGGCCCGCGACCCGCATAAAGGACAGGGTATTGGAGAGATAGCCGCTGAAGATTTCCAGCAATTCGACCACCCATTCCATCAGCCAGTTCATGACAGCCATCATGATCGGTGGCTTGTTTTCGTCATGGCTGCCGTGGGTGACATAGTGATAGGGCTCTTTGATAAAGAGCAGCAAGGCGGGCAATCCGGTCAGCAGGAACATCACGTTGCCCGAGGGGAAACTCTTGTAGCCGCTGGAGACGTATTGGGCAGCGATGTAGATCCCCCCCAGGTAAATCCAGCCGCCCAAGAGGCCACCCTTGTCAAAGATCAACTCGTCGTAACGTCGCATGCGTACCAGATTGATCCAATTAAAGCCCAGCCCCAGCAGGATCACGGCGATGCCGAAATGAATCGTCACTGCCAGAATGTCCAATACGTCACTGACCATGCCATGAGCCTCATGCCCCAGGACAATACCATGGAAGTCGAACCAGAGGGGTTTGAACCACTGCATACCGAAGTATGAACCCAACAGGACACCAAAAACGATAGACGAGATCCCACACCAGACGATCAGCCAACAGAGTTGTTCCATTCCCTTTTTAGCCGCATCCCTTTTGAAGGATCGGATCCCCAATGCCCCTAATATCGCCAATACGACGCCCTGTCCGGCATCCGCGAACATCAGGCCGAACATGGCCAGGTACAAGGGCATGACAAAGGGGGTGGGATCGATAGTGCCATACTCGGGCACACCGAAGTTGCTGACCAACATTTGGAAGGGGCCCAAGGCCTTGGGGTTCTTGAACTGGACCGGAATCTCCTCGCCAATTTGCTCGGAACTGCGGGGCTCGGCCCATTCCAGGTAACAGCGTCCCTCACTGGCCTGGGTCACGGCCTCGGTCAGGGAGTCCTTTTTACTGGCCGGTAACCAGCCGGCAAAGAGGATCGCCCGCGACGAAGTCTGAAAATTGACCTGAATACGGGCGCAGAGTTCGTTGATCCGTAACTGTGTCCAGGTTTGAGATAAGTGATCCCGCTGGCCCTTGACCAATTCGTCGACCTGATCCTGCAAGCGGGCCTGCTCCCCTTGCAGGGCCTCCAGCTTGCCGGTCAATTCCCGCAACAGGTTTTTCTGTTGCGACAACATCTCACCGGGCAATTCGAATTTGGCCCAACCCGCCTGGGCCAGGATCCGGTCCAGGGCGTCACGATCCCGCTTCATAAAGAGCAGCAGGTGGTGTGAACATTCTTCATCCTCGCCCAGAACCAGGTTCAGTACGGGCAGACGTTTGATTTCATCGGTAAAGGTCTGACGTTTGGCTAAGGGAACCTTGCCGGTCTGGGTACTCAGTAGGGAATTCTGACTGGGCAATTTAACACCAGAGAGATCCAAACCATAAAGATCGACTTGACGCTTGATGTCCTCGATCTTGAGAATCTCCTGATGCAAGCTGCGTTGACGCTCACGCACGGCCTCCCGCTCCTGATCGAGCTGGTCTAGGCGTTCGCTCTCTTTGTCGAGATCCAGGGACACCCGTTCTCCCAGGTCACTCTCTTGAGGTGGGATCGGGATCGTCCCGATGGTATGCAGCAGTCCCTCGATCCGTCGCCGCAGGTCCGTGACCTTGCTCAAGGCCATCTCGGGCTCGACCTGGGTCAGTCCCTGGGGCCGATCGAGTTCGGTCATGCTGACGAACTGCATAACTCCCTCGCGCAGCAGGGCCTCGGTGACCGGCTGACGGTCACGTTCCAGGGCCACGGCAAATAACTGAATCATCTCGGTGGTAAACATCATAACAAGCTCTCAATCCGTTGTGTGGATGTGCCGTACTGCTTGGCGTTTAAAACCGTTCTGATCTTACGGAGTTCCTGGTGTTTCAACAGGAAATAGGCCAGGATGATCCCGATGGTAAAGGGATAGCCGGACATGATGCGGCGGATCTCCTGGGCCTTGATTTCATCTAAAATACGACTGATCATCTTGAGACGGGATTCGATGTCCGCACTGGGACTGGCCAGCAGGGCCGAAAGCCCGGGATAATTGCCCTGCACCAAGCCGGAGATGACACTGGTGACATTCTGGGCCTGGTAGAGTTCCTCAATCACGGGTCGGCTCAATTTAAAGCCCCCCGGGATCAAGCTGGCCAGGATGGCTTCAAAGGGTAGGTCATAGAACTGCTTGAAGCGGATGACCAGGCTGATGTTCTGCAGATCGATCTCCACGCCGATCAGGCGTTGAGCCACCTCCCGGTCCCGGGTACTGAGATGCGCCAGGGCAGCCAGCAACTGCTCGTAATAGAGGTGGTCCAAGGCCACCTCCAGACGAAACAGGGATCGCTCGGATTCGACCGTATATTGGTACTTGCGGATGATATCACAATAAGGCGTGCCCATACAAACACCGGCAATTTCATCGAAACTGCCCGCATTAACCACCAGATCCATGGGGATCTGGTGAATGATGGGATCGAACAAAATGTAATGCAAACTCTGATCCACATTGCGTTTGCGAATCGTACGGTCAAAATAAACACGGATGGCGTTCTTGAGGTTGTCGATCTCGAACTGGCTCAACAGGGCGTCAACGATCTGGCGGGGATTGGGATGTAGGAATTCCATCAATCCCCGGTACAACTCAATCTCGTGCTTGAGTAATTCCAATTCGGCTTGTTTGAGGTCTCCGGTCTTGTCATAGATCTCCTCCAACAAGGCAAAGGGGGTATCCCGCAACAGAGCCAGAGCCGCATCAATGGAGGGCGAGGTCGCCAACTGGCTAAAGATCTCCTCAGGCAACATGTTACTGATGCGGGCGCGGAGCTTGGCATGAATAAAGGAATACTTGGAGAGGGCTCCGGCCATTACGCGGATTCCTTTGCGTTAGAGGATTGCAGAACCCTATCACAGATACGATCAACCAAGGCATCGATATCCAGGGCATGCCGTTCCAATAAATCGGCCTGGGCGGTCTCGGTCTGGGCAAGACGTTGGGTCTTGAGGGCCTGAGCCTCCTGTTTGGCCTGTTCGGCAGCATCCTGTAAGAGTTGCTGGGCCTGGGAACGAGCCTCCGCAGTTTGCTCGGCAATTTCTTTTTCCGCAACTCGCCGAATTTCAGCCGCCTCTTCACGAGCGGTCTTGAGTTCGGCAGCGACCTTTTCTTCGGCCTGGAGTACTTCTTCGATGATCTGTTTCATAGCATCCGATCCTGAACAGAGTTGGGCACCAACCATAGAGCCTTTATGACTCTTCACCTCGAAGCCAGAGTATCCCATATTAAAGATACTTGAATGTGCTTTTATAAAGGGAGGACCCGCAGCTGTCAAGCTCGGCTTGCGTCATTCTATAATTAAGGGACAACACCGACGAGAGGAATGAGGATCGTTTTAGTTAACCTGCATCAAGACGTCTGAATCGCAGCTTGGAGCCATTGGGGATCGTTGACTACAACTGGTTTCATAACTGGTTTTGCCGCGAAATCGAGCGAGAAGCTTGTGGTCAAGGCCCGAGGTGAAAAGGCCTCGGAGGCGTGCAGAGGCACGTCGAGAAGCCTTTTTGCCGAGAACGCAGATCCACGGGCTTCGCAGCCGATTGCAGCCGGAAGCAGTTATGAAACCAGTTGTAGGGACTTGAGTTGATCATAGGCCGTGACAACCGGTTCGTAGAACTTCTGCAAATCAGCCATGGGGGCCTCGGCTTCAGCGGCCAGTTCCAAGGCGGTCGCCAGCTTCCCCAACCCTGGCGCTTCGACGATGTAGGCCGATCCCTTGAGTTTGTGGGCCCATACGCGAATATCCCGGGCATCTTGTCGGTTCATGGCCTCGGTCAACTGTTCGACCGTGTGATCGGATTCCTGAAAGAAGACGGTGATCATTTCCCGCACCAAATCGACGTCACCATAAACATTGAGCAAGGCAGGGACATCCAGGAGCTCGCCACCTGCTGGGGGGGTGTTCTCTGAGGGCTGCAAATACTTCTGGATTAAGGCAATGAGTTGATGGTGTTTAAAGGGTTTACAGAGATACCCATCACATCCAGCCTGAAGACAACGATCTCGATCTTCACTGGTGGCATTGGCGGTCAAAGCGATAATGGGCAGGCGATGTCCCTGTTCTCGTAGCGTACGGGTGGCCTCGTAACCATCCATATTGGGCATTTGTATATCCATGAGGACGACATCGTAATCCTGCCTGTTGACAGCCTCTACAGCCAGACGACCGTCCTCGACCACTTCCACGTCAAAACCACAATACTCCAACATCGTTTTCACTAAGGTGGCATTGGAGTGACAGTCTTCCACCACAAGGATATGCCCAGTCAATCCGATGGGAATGGGAATTTCAGTTGAATCTTGGTCGTGAGCAAGGGACTCCGGTTCAAGCGAGACATCAAACGAACACTCGACCGGCAACAGGATGGTAAAGGTGCTACCCCGCCCCAATTCGCTGTCCACCTGAATCTGGCCACCCATCTGCCTCACCAACCGCTTGGTCACGGCCAACCCCAAACCGGTTCCACCGTACTTGCGTGTACTGGCCCCATCGGCCTGAATGAACTGTTCAAAAATCACTCCATGCTTATCTGCTGGGATACCAATGCCCGTATCTTCAATCGTAAAACACAGTGTCGTGCGTTGACTGTTCTCATCCAGGGCAACCTGCAGACAGACACGGCCTTCCTCCGTAAACTTCAAGGCATTGTCCAGCAGGTTGACCAAACATTGACGCAGCGCCCCTCCATCGGTACGGACCATGGCCGGCAGGTGATCACTGGCCAGCAACTCAAAATGCAGTCCCATATCCATGGCCCGTTTGGCAAACATGATCTCAATCGAGTTCAAAAGGCTGGGTAACGAACAGTCACCCAGAGCAATTTCATAGCGATTAGCCTCAATCTTGGACAAATCCAATACCGTGTTCATAACCTCCAAGAGCCCCTCACTGCTTCGCAAGATGATTTGAACGTACTCTGCCTGTTTCGGATCCAGGGATTGAGACAAGAGGATCTCACTAAACCCCATAATCGAATTGAGTGGTGTACGGATCTCGTGGGTCATGTTGGCCAGAAACTGACTCTTGGCCTGATTGGCGACCATGGCCTCCTTGGCCAGAATCTCCGCCCGCTCAATGGCTGTTTCCAGCTTGACATTGAGGTGTTCCAGTTCACGATTGGATTGCTCGGCCTCTTCCTTGGCCTGATGCAGGGCCTCCTCGGTTTTGAGCCGCTCGGTCATGTCCACAAAACTCTTGAGCAGGTATTCATGCCCGTTAAACTCTACACGCCGCGTACTCTGCCAGACCGGAATACGCTGACCGGCCTTACTCAGCAGTTCTCGTTCAGAACAATCATAGTCTACTCTCCCATCCAGGAAGGGGCACTGCCCCTCTGCTAGCGGGCAAAACTCACGACAGTGCAAGTGGTTAACCATCTCGGCACGTGTATATCCTAACAGCTGTTCAGCCACAGTATTAACTTCAACCACCAAGCGTGTTTGGGGATCAACCATAACGATCCCAGTCAGGATCGTATCGAGGATAGTCCGTAAACGTTGTTCACTGACATACAAATGGGACTGAATACGCCGTCGTTCAATGGCATAATCAATAACGCGTTGTAATTGCCGGGTATCGAATTGCCCCTTGGCCAGGTAATCATCAGCTCCATGGCTGATGGCATTGGGACCGAGTCGATCGTGATCTCGTCCGGTAATCACCACAATAGGAAGATTGGGAAAAGACTCTCGCAACTGCCTAACGGTTTCCGATTCTCCGCTGTCTGGTAAACATAGGTCCACCAGCACCATATCGTACCGTGCGTTTTGACAGCATTCCAAGGCCTCATCCAACAACGAGACCGTCACGATTTCGCCGATATTATGTTGCGTCCGACGCAGTAGACGCTCCAATTGATAGGCATCGATCTTGTCATCTTCAACAATCAGAATGTTGAGTTGATCCTGCTCTATTTGCATTGTGTTTCCCATGTCTAAGACCGGTAAAACCATCAAATCAGGTCTGTGGTATCCACCTCTCATCCATAAGACGAACTATTCCATAGCCCCCAGGCAATTTGTTAAACTAAAGATCGGCTGACATTTCCCCCCGCTTTAGTTCGGATTAATGACTTTATAGAAACAACCCCTCCTGAACGACCACCTCTTTACCTAAACCCAACTCCCAAATCATTCGATAATAAAGCAGATCTATATCTGTGGGGATCGTCCATGGGGCAAAAGATAAAATTCAGTCAGGCATTTCATAACCAGTTGATCAAATCCACGGTTGGACTGGCGATCGCCCTTTTACTGGGTTTCATGGGAATCGATCTATACCATTATATCAAAGAGTCCTCCACTCTACGTAGCCATCAATTAGAACATCACCAACAAGTTCTAGTTGACCAGGTCAATCAGGCCGTTAATTACATCAATTTCTGCCGGAGCAAGGAGGAAGAAAAGTTACACCAGCGTCTACAACAAAGGCTGACGGCCATTCACAATTCGCTCAGCTATATCTTTGAACTCCATATTGACGACCCGCGTGCTGAGGTAGAACAGTTGGCGTACGAAGTCTTGCATTCCTTCAAATGGGAAGGGAGTAACGGATACCTCTTTGCCCAGGATCTTGACAGCGGTATTATGAAGGTCCACGGCCAGAATCCCACCTTAGAAGGAACTGATGCACGAAAAATAACCGATCCTCAAGGAAAGGTGTTATGCCAAGAATTCGAAAAACTCTGCAGGGAAAAAGGAGAGGGATTCTCATCCTACCTGTGGGAGAAGCACCCTCAATCAGGATACTATACACAAAAAACGACCTATGTGAAACTCTTTGAACCCCTGGGCTGGATACTGGGAACGGGTGAGTATCGCGATGATATCACCCAAGAAATCAAGGACATGGTTATAGAGAACCTCACCTCGACTAGCTTTTCCAATGAAGAAGGATACATCTTTGTCTTACATTCCGATGGCACTCAATTGGTCAACCGGGCCCATCCGGAACTCGTGGGACAAAACCTGTGGAACCTCCGGGATGCCAATGATGTTGCATTGGTACAAAAGCTAATCGAAACTTCAACCATGCCTAACGGAGGATTTGTTCGTTACCTCTGGCCTGAAACGGAGGGAGAACAAGCGTCTGAAAAGCTCTCATTTGTCAAATCCATCAGAGATTGGCACTGGACCGTAGGAGCAGGATTTCATCTCAATACCCTAGAAACTGCCGTCATCCAAGCCAAACGGCAACTGATGCTACAAACCTTGGATAGAGCAGGCTTGGCGATTTTAGGAATCGCCGTGGTCCTGCTGATCTATCGTGGAATTTTTCGACAGGTGCGATTGAACTGTAATCAAGCCTTCGCGACCTTTGCCGAGTTCTTTAACCTCAGAACTCCCATGGACAGGCCTATGGAAACCGAATCTCTTCCCTACCAAGAATTCGTGGATCTGGCCAACCATATGAACCAAATGCTCGAAGAACGACAAGAAGCGGAGCGTCAATTGCATCAGATTAAAATTGCCGTAGATGGCACCAGTGATGCAATTGGCATATGCGACCCCAACGGCGTCCATTTCTATCACAACCAGGCCTTTACACAATTCTTTGGCTATGAAACCCCCCAGGATCTCATACAGGCGGGCGGAATCGCTGTCTGTTATCATGATCCACGGGTTCTACGCAACATATTTGAAAGCATATGCCAAGGCAACGCCGTCAATCAAGAGACGGTCATGGTAAACGCCGAAGGATGTCCTTTTGATGCCCATGTGCGTATCGACCCAGTGACAAACACTGCAGGACATATCATCGCCGTCATCTACCTCTATACTGACATTAGCGAAAAAAAATCTACCGAAGATCGTCTACGAACGACCTTGACTGAGTTGCGCGAAGCCAAGAAACGAACCGATGCCGTTCTCAACGCGATTCAAACGGGAGTCATGATCATTGACACCGAAAGCCATTGCATTGTGGATGCCAATCCCGCAGCTTGTAACATGATCGGTTTTTCCAGAAAAGAAATGATTGGTAAGCATTGCCATCAACATGTATGTCCAGCAGAGGTCGGTAAATGCCCCATCACCGATCTCAAGCAAGACATCGATAATACCGAACGGGTCTTGATTCGCTCCGATGGCTCCCAAGTGCCTATTCTTAAGACGGTCATGCCGATCACTCTGGATGGAAAACCAAGGCTGCTGGAATGCTTCGTGGACATCAGCGAGCAAAAGAACAACCAATCCAAGCTCGAAACCCTGCTCAAGGAACTTGAGAACCAAACACACTTGGCTCGAAAGATGGCTGCTCAAGCCGAAGCAGCCAACCAAAGTAAAAGTGAATTCCTGGCCAATATGAGCCACGAGATCCGGACACCCATGAATGGGGTCATGAGTATGATCGACCTGGCGCTCGACCAAAACCCCGGCGTCTTGGCTCAGGATTACCTATTGACCGCCAAAGAAAGCGCCGGCAACCTCTTACAGATTATTAATGACATCCTGGATATCTCCAAAATAGAGGCGGGCAAATTGGATGTAGAATTGATCCCGATGTCCCTTGCGAAGATCCTCAATTCCGTCTACGCCAGCCTCTACCCCAAGGCCCAGGAAAAAGGATTAGACTTGAGAATCAGCTTGGAAGGTGATATCCCAGCTCATATTTATTCCGACCCCACACGCATCCGTCAATGCCTGATCAATCTCATCGGCAATGCCATCAAATTCACGGAAAAAGGCTACATCGCCCTGATCCTTAAGAGCCCTTATGAAAATGGCGGGCAATGGCTAAGCTTAGAGGTCTCAGACACCGGAGTGGGGATTACTCCTGAGCAACAAGATCGAATTTTCCAGGCCTTCAGCCAAGCAGACAGCAGCACTACCCGACGCTACGGAGGCACAGGCTTGGGACTGGCCATTACTCGTCAACTGGCCGAACGTCTAGGAGGCCGCCTCGAATGTCATAGTCAACCGGGCCAGGGATCGAGTTTCACCCTAATGATCCCCACCCATGGCGAGCTTGATAAGCAAGATCTACTGGATCAACAACAATGGCTGGTCGCCTGTCAACATCGACATGCCCCTCTCAATCAAGCATTAACCGGTTATGTGTTGGTTGCAGAAGACGACAAGGCCAATCAAAAGGTCATCAAAGCCATCTTGACTCAAGTCGGTTTGAATGTGGACATTGTTGGAGATGGCTGTGCGGCCCTCAGCCAAGCACAGGAACGAGACTACGATTTGATCCTGATGGATATTCAAATGCCTCTCATGGACGGGTATGAAGCTACACGTCGCCTTCGTGCCACAGGAATAGAGATTCCCATCTATGCCTTAACCGCCCATGCCATGCGGGGTGATGCTGAAAAATGTATTCAAGCTGGATGCAATGGACACCTGACCAAACCCATCAATCGCAAGGTTCTCATAGAAACCTTGTCCCAGCATCTGCCTCATCACGAAAACGAACAATCTCCACTGCTCAGTGACATGTTGGATTGGAATGCCCTTTGGGAACGCTGTCAATCCGAAGACCTCATCAAAGAGGTCATTCAGGAATGGGTCCGAGAAACCCCATCCCAATTAAACTGCCTCGGTCAATCCGTGGCTAACGGCGATTTCCAGGCCCTAACACAGCAGGCCCACCGCTTAAAAGGATCGTCAGCCACTGTTGGACTCAATCGATTGGCCTCCTTGATCCAGTCTCTAGAGAAAGCCGATCCCAGTGATCCCGAGACAGATCTCGAAGCACTCTTACACAAGGCTAAACTCGAAGCCGAGCGTGCCCTACGTCTCCTAACCCAACCCGATTGGCTTGAGATGGTTAACCCACAAGCAAACGATCTCCAATTCTCTGGAAAAGAAACTCTATAACATCTTCCTTCAACATCCCCAGGTCGATCTAATGCCTTTGATCATGTGCTCAAACGAAGAGCATCTCAGAGACCTTTTACTGGCTGAATGTGTTCACATGTAGACACAAAAAAACGGGTTGGATTTCAATCAAAATCCAACCCGTTGTTGATCTCATGGGATGTCTATTAATAACCGTAGGTCAAGACCTGCGTCTCCTCGGGATCGTCCTGATTGTCCTGAATCCATTGAATCAAGCGAATGTCCTGAGCTTCGAGTTCTGCTAAGATCTCGCTGGAGAGCCCTTCTTCCAGACGGGGTTCAAAGAGAAAATTCTCAATGAGGTTGTGGTGCTCGGGCCGATAGGTCTGGGAATACGATCCTGTCAACACAATAGGTTCACTTGTCAATCCTTCAATCACGGTCTGATCCCAACGCAACAAGGGTGCGGTATGGGCCGTCCAGTCGGGAAAGCTCTGGGGAGGGGGCGGATAGTAAAAGGAGGCCCGAATGGTGATCCCCTGATCGGTGATCTCACGCTCCACATAGACATCATCATCCGAAGCGGACGGTGGTGCCCACAGATAGACTGTATTGGTGGTGGTGCTCTGCAAACCTGAGGTGGAGTCCGTATCCCAGAGTCGCTGCCACCATGAGGGCACCACATCCTGATAGGTCACTGTCAACTCCAGGCAGTGAAACGAAAGGTTATACGCATAGCCACCCAAATCTGCCAACGTATAGATGGGATTCTCGGCCAATGAGACCTCTGTGGGAATGCCATCGGTATAGAGTACGTATTGACGGGGATTATCGAGGTCATTGATTTGCCAATTATCGATGGTCGCCCCATCCGTGAAACCATGACCTGCAGAGGGCAATTGATCCATGGTTCCACTCAGGGTTCGCACCTCATTGCCATCGACATATTCCAAATCCAAAGACGCATACAATTGCTCACTTAAGACATTGACATCCAAGGCCATACTATGGGTTTCAAAACGCCAGTGGGATTTAAGGCGATGATCGGCAAAGACATCGGTAGGTCCAAAGAGATAGAATTCCCCCGGATAGACTTCCAGGTCCAAGGGATCGTTGAGGATAAAGGGCGTGACCAAAGTGTCTTCATTAATTCCAGGAACCTGACGTACCTGCTTGATTACCAATCCACCCTCCGGCAATACCGCCCCGCCCGGGGCGACTTGCTTGTATTCCAAATCCAGGGTGTATTCCACTTTACCTGAGACGGAACGGAACTGGTCGTTGACCTCCAATAACAGTTCAGCCAGGGCTCGGTAGTCATCACGCCAAGTCATCACCGTGTCCCCCAAGGGCACCAGGCTGGAGGCCACTGACACACGTTTAACGACAATGGTGCCACTGGGATAAACCAAAACCGTCAGTTCCTCAGGAGTGGAAGAATCCTCAGGATTGGTGACCGAGACAGCCCCGGCCTGAGTGACCAACTCGATGACGAGATTATCCTCTAGGGAGGTACTGGTAATCGTGGCAACGCCATTGGCCAACTCAAGCTCATCCGGAAAGGAATGATGCACAGCCAAGGCCATACCCACATCGTTCTCGTCGATACTGTGACGTAAACGCTCCAAAAAGGCGTTGTCGTTGTAAAAACTGGCAAAGGTACCGCGAATGGCGGAAAAGACCGTGCATTCTGAATCCTTGTTAGAATCACAGTTGCACGGGCCATCTGAATTCCCATCCAGGGAATCGGCCAGACAACCACTGTAGCTCTCATACAACCCCGCACCCGAAAAGTCTTCACTATCTTCCACATTGGTTGAGCTACGAAAACGTAACATCGCATTGGGATCAAAGCCGATATCGGGATCGGTCAGGGCGGCGAGGATTTCAGCCTTAAGCTCATTATCAAACGAAGTCATCTCACTGTTGCCAAACCACTGTCGGATGGCATTGAGATCATCGGACAGGGTCTGCATGTTACTGGGCGGATAAGAGGTGTAAGTTGCCAGTTGCTCCTGAATGGCTTCACGTAAAGTTGCCCCAGGCAAGGACTCGGGAAATTGCCACTTCGTCGGATCATCAGGATCATCGCTGAGATACAGACCATTGAGCACGAGGGTCTCGCCCGAGCCGTTATAGAGCTCGATCCAATCCGGATGTTCGTCTGGATGATTGGCATCTAGGACCACATTGTCATTATCCGCCATGAATTCATTGATCACCAGCCCAACATCATAGACCGGCGTATCAGAGGTATTGGAATAGCCCGGAGTGCTAGGATTGAACGACGTCCAGGTCTCTGCCCCATCTTGGCTACGTCCCCAGGAAACATCCGTGGATTGCGGACCAAAGTCCACAGCGTCTAACAGCGTGACTCCATCGCGATCATAAAGCACCACGGACTCGCCACTACGAGATAATTTAAAATTGGCATGCAGGGGTCCGTCGTCCTCTTGGCCATCAGCCCAAACGACAATGTGTTCCCCCGGATCCAGCGTCAGCCTCGGAACTTCAGCCACGGCCTGATCCAGGAATTGATTCCACAGGTCAAAGGTAAAGGCCAGTGTCACCGGGCTGTTGTCCGGAATGGCTTCTCTCAGAATGGCAAAATTGGAGGCCTTACCTCCGACATATTGAATGTCCTCTGGGGTGAGTCCAGCACTGGGTACACTGATCGCACCATAGGTCTGCATCGGTTGAATATCCAGGGGTTCGACCTCTTTCAAGGTCAGAATCTGTGCAATGAGATCCTCGTCCGCAACATTGTCCACATCAAAGAGACGTAGATCTGTACCGCCAAGATCATTTTCATAGGCACTATAGACAATGCGTTTGCCCACCAGAGCCTGAACTTGGGCCGCATCATCACTCAGGGCCAGAAACAGAAACGGCACGGCATAGGTATTCGCCAGGATCGCAACGTGGGAGTTGGGTGTCGAGGAGGCTAGAGATAGGATACCCGCGACATAGGGAAGCTCGGCAGGAATACCATCGGTTAAAAGGATATCGGTTGGCAGAAGGTCGCCACGATTATAGGCCGTAACAATCTCATCAGCCGCAACATAGGTGAGCCGTCCCAGAGCCCACCCCTCGGAATAACAGACATTATCCGAGGCCCAACGCGCCGTCGATCCCAGGGCAACGCCCTGATCTGCAAACCAATCACTCTGGCTCGAAGCGATGTCTTGCTGTTCGTAGGTGGGAAAGTAATAGGCCGTGACATCATTGGCGGCTGTAACGCTAGACTGGACAATGTAGAAGAGATCGCAAATGGTTTCTTTCGGATAGGATTCCTGCCCGATAAACTGAATACCATATTCACGAAACAAGGGTTCCTTGGTGTCACTATCCAAGGGCGGAAGGATGACGGTCCCTAAAATGGCCTGCTGATTGTCCTGATACAGGGTAACACTATTAAATTGAGAGGAGGTCATCCCCATGAAAGGATCCAAATGAGCCGTGCCAAATTCATAGTGGAAGTCATACTCACCACTGTCCTGAAAATACACCAAATTGGCATCATAGGGCTCTAATAGAATGGTAAATTTCACCCAGCGCGCACTGGTCTTGGAAATACCTCGCGAAGCGAAGTCTTCATCTTCAAAGCTAATCTGATTTTTCCAATACTCGGATGGCGTAATAGTTTGGGCATGAAGTCCGGTAACGATTCCCATGAACAACCAGACAAACACGACCCCGTCAATAACACGCGTTTTCAATGATAACATGCGTCACTCCTGCTCCTGACTAGCCATGGGTGTTCCACCGTAAACACCACAATTCAAGGCATTCTCTCCAGAAGACCATCCCTGCTCCTGCCATATCACACGATCACCAGCCCCAACATAGGGACTCGTTTGAACATCGGTCTCCCACTGGGCGTTCTCTGGATTCCATCGGCCAAATACGGACTGAAGATGATAATCGCCAGGCTGCCAGACCCACGAGCCATCGTCGAGCTCTTGCCACAACCCCATAGTGGAAAAAAGAGGATCCGCTTGAAAGACACTCGTGCCCGCCCAAACAAAGGAACTGGCCGTATGATCCAGAGATAAATCACTGGATTCATCCAAAAATACTGATTCTAAATCCACACCCCAAACGATCGAGTTGTATAGAGACAAGGTACTGGTATGGAGGGTAATGGATGTGCCCAGATTATCGCTAACCGTACAATGAATCATGGCAGTATTGCTGTCGGTGATATCAATCACTCCAACATTGGGATCCGTGGATTGATTGCCTACGAGTAAGCAGTGAGAGAGCGTCACATCATGACCTCGACACGAAAAGGCCGACTCGCCTCCGGTCAAGACAAAGCCACGGGCCACACTATTGCTATCAATTGTCAAACAAGGACCCAGGCCATTGCCGTCGATAATCGGTAACGATACCGGTTCAGTACCGTTGGGATCATAGCCAAGAAGGGTTAAGCCCTCCGTTTCAACACAGACATTCTCCCAATAGGTCCCTGGGGCCACATAAATGGTCCCCTCTTCCATGGAGACCTCCACGGCATCTTGGATCCCTAAGAAGGGATTTGCCAGGGTGCCATATTCCAAACTAGCGGGGAGATTGGCATCGACATAGAGAGTCGACTGTGTCGAAACAAAGTTGGCGTGTAAATCGTAGAGGCCATCGGCAAAGACACGAGTGCTCACGGCATGGGGATCTTCAACCTTGCGTTCATCAACGGCTCGGCCACTCCAACTGGCAAAGGTGAATAAACATGGATCGGCAGGTGAGGCCGCGATAGAAACCCAGGTCGATTCGTCATAGGAGAAGCTCCCCTCTCCGGGGATCACAACAGACCCACCCGCACTGGAACCAACCGCCAGTTGAGGTGTCACCTTCACCCCTTGAGATAGACCATAAGTTCCAAAATCATCACCCGTGGATGAAATTGCACAGCGTACCCCATAGGAATACCACTCCCCCGTTTCAACAGAGTGATCCATAAACATAGTATCGGTCTGCCAGTCACTAATGACCTTAAATGACGACGAGGTAGTACAACGTAATACCTGATAATAGCTCGTATATAATGGGCCATTGGGAACAGCGGTCCACTGGAGTCGCACACCGTTTAATGAACCATCTACAATAGCAATAACTTCTTCTGAACTTCGTGAGTTAGCAGTGTAGTATAGGGCCAACCCGGGATTATTCTCATAAATAGTCTGAAGGTCTGCCTCATAGGCTTGACTCTCCAAATCCATATAAGACAAACGTAGCATGGCCAAGTTATACAAGGCACACAACGGCTTAACACTTTCAACGTGTGAGCCTGACAAAGTCAACCTTTTAAGATTGGCCAAGAACGCCAACGAATCAATGCATACAATAGGATTATAACCGATAGAAAGAGTTCCAAGGGATTGAACGGTCCCCAATGTCTCTATATCGCTAATATTATTCTCCCAGGCATAAAGGGCATATAATGAAGGATGATCCTTTAAACCACTTAAATCACTAATATTATTTTGCTCTACATGTAGTGTCTTCAGCTCACTCATCCCCCCTATGAATGAAAGCTCCTCAATTTCATTATTATGCATATTGAGGTCTAGTAGATTGACTAAACCACTGAGACTACTTCCCGATGACAATCTATTTTCATGTAGATCCAACCGAGTCAAACCTGTCAAACCGACCAAAGGGCTAACATCTGTAATATGATTATTGTTCAGAATCAACGTTCGTAATTCTTTTAATTCAGATAGAGGAGAGACATCTGTCAGGCTATTGTGAGTTAATTGCAAATAGGTTAGATTCGTTGCATATTCAAGCCCTGTTAAATCTGATATATTTCGTGCGTTACCATTTAATTCAGTTAATTCTAGCATTTCCGTTGGAGTGGGATCATAAACCCAAAGAACATCTTCGATCAGGGCCTTTAAATAGGGATCGGGAATATAAACAGGATCCTCTGCTCCATAGCTCACCAAAGCGAACATTCCACAAATTATCCATAGGCATAATATCCTATAGAACTTCATTACTGCAACTCCTCCCGACTGGCCATAGGAGTTCCACCGTAAACACCACAATTCAAGGCATTCTCTCCAGAAGACCATCCCTGCTCCTGCCATATCACACGATCACCAGCCCCAACATAGGGACTCGTTTGAACATCGGTCTCCCACTGGGCGTTCTCTGGATTCCATCGGCCAAATACGGACTGAAGATGATAATCGCCAGGCTGCCAGACCCACGAGCCATCGTCGAGCTCTTGCCACAACCCCATAGTGGAAAAAAGAGGATCCGCTTGAAAGACACTCGTGCCCGCCCAAACAAAGGAACTGGCCGTATGATCCAGAGATAAATCACTGGATTCATCCAAAAATACTGATTCTAAATCCACACCCCAAACGATCGAGTTGTATAGAGACAAGGTACTGGTATGGAGGGTAATGGATGTGCCCAGATTATCGCTAACCGTACAATGAATCATGGCAGTATTGCTGTCGGTGATATCAATCACTCCAACATTGGGATCCGTGGATTGATTGCCTACGAGTAAGCAGTGAGAGAGCGTCACATCATGACCTCGACACGAAAAGGCCGACTCGCCTCCGGTCAAGACAAAGCCACGGGCCACACTATTGCTATCAATTGTCAAACAAGGACCCAGGCCATTGCCGTCGATGATCGGCAATGTTACGGGGTCCGTGTCATTGGGATCGTAGCCGAGAAGGGTCAAGTCTTCTGTTTCAACATAAACGTTCTCTTCATAGGTCCCTGGAGCGATATGAAGAGTACTGCCTGCGGCGGAAACATCCACGGCATCCTGGATCCCTAAGAAGGGATTCGCCAGGGTGCCATATTCCAAACTGGTAGGGACATTGGCATCGACATAGAGGATCGACTGGGTTGAGACAAAGTTGGCTTGTAGATCGTAGAGGCCATCGGCAAAGACACGAGTGCTCACGGCATGGGGATCTTCAACCTTGCGTTCATCAACGGCTCGGCCACTCCAACTGGCAAAGGTGAATAAACATGGATCGGCAGGTGAGGCCGCGATAGAAACCCAGGTCGATTCGTCATAGGAGAAGCTCCCCTCTCCGGGGATCACAACAGACCCACCCGCACTGGAACCAACCGCCAGTTGAGGTGTCACCTTCACCCCTTGAGATAGACCATAAGTCCCAGCATCTTCACCTGTGGGTGAAATTGCACAGCGTACCCGATAGGAATACCACTCCCCCGTTTCAACAGAATGATCAATAAACGTAGTGTCAGTCTGCCAATCACTGATGTTTGTAAATGACGACGTAAGCGTACAACGTGAAACCTGATAATAGCTCGTATATAACGGACCATTGGGAACAGCGGTCCACTGGAGTCGCACACCGTTTAATGAACTATCGGGTTGCCCTATAACGTCCTGGGGGCAACGTGGATTCGCATCATACAAAAGAGTCAGACCCGGATTTTTCCTTAACAGCGTTGACAATCCATCCTGATAAGCGGCTTCATCAAGTGAATTCCCCGTGAGATAAACCTGAGTAAAATGGGTTAAGTTTAACAGGGGGGTAATATCTGTCACTTGATTGCCAGACAACGTCAGACGTCGCAAATTAGGCATACTTGCCAATGACGATATGTCCTCGATGCGATTACCCGCCAACGACAGGCGTTCCATCTTAGTCAAGGTAACGAGTGAATTGATGTCGTCGATATCGTTATAGATAATCACCAATTCATCCAAATTGGTTAGATTCGCCAAGGGAGAAACATCAACTATTTGATTGAACGAAAGATGTAGCTCTCCGAGCTTGGTTAAATGCGATAACCCAGAGACATCCGTCAAATAATTATTGCGAAGAACCAGATATTCCAAGTTGACCAGATTTCGGGCAAAACCCAGATCGGAAATGAGATTGTCATGACAATCCAAATGCTTCAATGAGGTTATATTTTCCAAGGGTGACAAGTCACTGATCAACTGATTCCTGGACAAATTTATAAACCATAATCGTTCACATTGACGCAAGGGCTCTACGTTCGAGACGTGATTCCATCTAAGATGAAGAACCTCCAAGTTCGGGGCATATTCAAGTCCCGTCAAATCTGTAATTTCCCTGCTAACACCTTCTAATTCGATCAAGTCCAACATATCCGAAGGCGTAGGGTCATCAATCCATAGGATCTCCTCGACAACAGCCTTAAGATTGTCATCTACAAAAACAACGGGACTTTCTGCATTAGAGACCACCTCTCCACATCCAAAGAACGCGATCAAACACAATGTCAACATCGTTTTCAGTTTATGCATCAATCATTCTCTAACCAACTGCCAGCCAAGGTCCCTCCATAGGCACCACAATTCAAGACATCAACCCTAGGGATCCATCCTTCTTTCTCCCATATCGAAATACCTCCAGCCCCAATGCAAGGACTCGTTTGCGTATCCGTCTCCCATTGGGCACTCTCTGGGTTCCAACGACCATATTTAGACCGTAGATGGTAATGTCCAGGCACCCAAACCATCGCCTCGTCCCCCTGCTCAATCCAAAATCCTGCAGAGGCAAAGAGAGGATCTAAATGAAAAACACCTGGCCCCTCCCAAGCAAAGGAAGTGGCCGAATGATCCAGATACAGATCTCCGGGTTCAATCACCTCTCCACCTAGACCGGAACTAATCACTAACCGGGACTGAGAGCTCGTCTGCACAGAAAGCTGTTCACTCATCTGACCGGCATCATCCCCCTCAACAGTCACTGCGCATTGCACCCAATAAGAATAACGTTGCCCCAATTGAGTGTCAGTATCGACATATTGAGTTTCGATTTGCCAATCGGAAACAGGAGTCTGGGTCACGGAATCCCCAACAGACCGGTACACACGATAATAACTGGTATAATTAGGACCATTGGCAACGGGATCCCAACACAACGAAATCCCAACAGCAGGATCCGTGGTACAATCGGTCAGATTCTCAGGGGGGGTAGGATTAGGGTCATAGTAAAGCAACACCCCGGGATTATTCTCGGCAATGGTATGGAGACACTCGCTATAGGCCTGTCCATTCAAGGGATTCCGACGCATCCGAACGGTCTCTAGTTGAAGCAATGCACAGAGAGAGGATATATCAACGACGTTACAACTCTCAAACTTGACGTCCTGCAGGTTTTCAAGGTGGCTTAAAATCGAAATATCCGCAATGGGATTGTAACCCAGATCAAGATCCTTCAATGCCGTCAGCCCCGCCAAAGGGGATACATCAGAAACCTCATTAAATGAAAAGGACAAAGTCTCCAATTGGGTCATCTGTGCCAAGGCCGAGATATGATCAATATCATTTTGCTGAATGACAAGCTTCTCCAGCTGAGTCATGCCCAGCAACGCTGAAATGTCGGTAATTTGATTGTCATGTATATCCAGTAAGGTCAGATTAACCAACGCGCCGAGTCCAGAGACATCCTGAATCATATTTTCATGGATGTTGAGATGCAACAGCCCGGTAAGCCCCGCCAAGGGAGAAACATCGCTCACTAAATTGTTATTGATATGCACATAACGTAGGTTCTGCAGACCGGATAACGGCTCAATCTCAGCAAGGTGATTTTTGACCAATAAAACATTGGTCATTTGCGTGGCAAACTCTAAGCCTGTCAAATCCTCAATCCTCTCACTGCTGATATGCAACGACCTTAATTCCAGCATATCAGGAGGAGTAGGATCATCGAGCCATAATGCCTCCTCAACTGCCGCTTTTAAGTTTTCATCCCAAAAAGCAACTGGACATTGAGCTGCCGCTAAAGCCATGGGCGTTCCACCATAAGCACCAAAATCCATGGCATACTCTCCACTATAAGACAAATCTAGATCCTGCCATATGTCAGGGTCACCAACTCCAAGGTAAAGGCTTGTATTCGAATCGTATTCCCATTGACCACTCTCATCACTCCAACGTCCAAATTCTGATTGGAGGTGATAATCTCCAGATGACCAAGACCACTGCTCCTCTACAAGCTCTTCCCAGATACCATTAGAGACAAACAAAGGATCAGAATAGCACACCTTCTCCCCTTCCCAGGCATAGGAACAAGCCACATGATCCAAAAACAATGCACTGGATTCATCCAGGAATACGGACTCTTCATCCACGCCCCAAAGGATAGAATTATACAGTGACAATGTACTCTTTTTTAAAGAGATAGCTATACCTAAATTATCACTCACAGTGCAATGAACCATAACCGTATTGGAGTCGTTGCAATCGATCATCCCAATATTAGCATCAATAATTCGATTTCCAACAAACAGACAATTCGAGAGAGTCACATCCTGGCCATTACACGACAATACGCTTCCTCCTCCACTGAACATAAATCCGGAAATCACAATATTGACATCCAGTGAAGGATCCATCAAGGTTATCAAGGGCGACACTTGATTACATTCTGTTCGATTAACATCAAGAAGAGGATAGGTCACTGGAACATTAAAATCATTAGGATCATATCCAAGAAGTGTAATAGATCGATCTCCAAATTTTAGATGTTCATAGTAGGTTCCAGAAGATACGACAACCTGGGCATCAGCTGGAGCGACTTCCAATGCCTCCTGTATACGATTAAATGGATGTTCCTGAGTGCCATTTTCTAATGGATCATTAACTCGGCTGTCATCAACATAAAGACGTTGATGTCTACTTTCAAAAATCGCCATCAAATTACAATTATCTCGCATTAGGACAGTCGTTGTCAGTGCATGAGGATCCACAACAAAACCAGCATTTACTGCCGACCCGGACCAGCCCTTAAAAACAAATAGATTCGGGTCGATCATTTCAACCTCAATTGGAATGATACAACCCTCTCGGTAGACTCCTTCATAGGTCTCTGGATAAACAACCATTCCACCAACAGTGCTATCAACCTCTAAGACATACAGAGTAGAATCGCCCCCCAACTCTCCCCCTCCCACAGAAAGAATATGATCACCTCCAAAACCATTTGAGCCTAATGCACCAGCACATACACACAGCCCATAAACTAAAACAAACAAATACGATATCTCAATCTTCCAATTAAGCATCAATCATCCTCTGACAGACTAGCGCCCAAGGTCCCTCCATAGGCTCCATAGTTCAGGGGGCCCATGATTTCATAAGCCTCAATCGATGTCCATGCATTGGGGTTTGCTCCAGACAAGCAGGGACTACTGACTCCATCAGTCTCCCATTGGCCCGTCACGGAATTCCACCGCCCAAATTCCGACTTGAGATGATAATCCCCCTCAGACCCAAGGATGCCATCAGCAAAGAGAGGATTGATATTCATATTCCCTAATCCAGGCCATTGCATTTCTAAATTAGAGTAAGAGATAAACCACGGCGGGCCTCCGAGTACATCCAGCAGATAAGAATCATTGCGATAGATAATCGAATTGACAATTTTGAGTTCCATACAATTGATGAAACACCCAACATACCCCGATTCGTTAGAAAGGTTATCTGCAACCGTGCAATGCATAAAACAACTATTGCTGTCTTCACAGTACAGGATCGCTGAACGCCAATCTTCATCCATGGCCTCAATTTCGTTGGGATCGCATTGATTGCCCGCAATGACACAATGTTGTATACGAGGGCTTGCTCCATCACAAAGCACCGCACCAGCATGGCCGTCATGCCCTCCGGTCAAGATAAAACCGGCCAGCAAGCAATTCGGGTCTTCTCCATGAGTGAATGTCACCACTGTGCCCTCTTGATTTGCATCAATAACAGGCCAGGGCATCAAGCCGACACTGTTCGGATCAAAGCCTAAGACGTGAATATTCTTCCCCGCGAAATCTAGGGTCTCGACATAGGTTCCCGGGGCAACCCTAACAGTGGCAAATTCACCCGCCACATCAATGGCCTCTTGAATGCTGTCAAATGGATAGTTCTCGGTTCCATTTTCCAATACATGACTCGATCGGTTCAATCCAAGAGCAACATTGTAGGAATCACCATTATCCACATGAATGAGAGGCAATAGGCTGGTAAAAACGGCCTTCAGAGTACAGGGCTCCTTAACGATAAGTTTCGTAGAAATCTTACACGGATCGATCACCCATCCGGCGTCAACTGCTGTGCCACTCCAATGATCAAATACGAACAAATTTGCATCTTCAACTTCGGCAGTGATATTGATGATCTTACCTCTTTCAAAATCACTGGTTCCATTGGGTTCGACAACCCGCCCCCCAGCAGTGGAATCAATTTCAACGGTATTATAGCTGGAGGAGAAGGTTGCAATGAGTTCCAAATCCGATCTCACGGTAACCACCAAAGGATTGTCTGCCGTATTGACACTCCCGAACCAACCACTGAAATAATACCCAGGCATGGCCTCGACATAGGCGGTCAACTCATATCCGTATGGGAATTCAAAAGACCCTTCGCCAGGACTCCGGACATATCCCCCTCCACCGGATTGAATACTCACGATACGTGTGCCGCTACTATCAACCTCAAAATGCGCCGTTAAAGTGCCATTACCAGCCAACACAACCGTGGTATTTGTAGAGTTAGCATCCGCGATCGTAATTTCACCCGTGGCAGTCCAACCGACAAACCGATGATAGTTGGCTGCCCTGGCCCAAACCTCAACTTCACTACCGACATCAAAAACGCCCCCCCCCCCCCCGCAGCACCATCGCCCACAAAGCCAACATCCAGAAAGCACTGCTCAATTCCGACAAAATTAGCACACAAGGAGTAATCTCCGTCTACGAACAAAGAGGTCTCAAGGGCATTGCTATCAACGACCTTACCCGCAGCAACAGCCGTCCCCGACCATCCTGCAAAGCTATAGCTGTCGTCTTGAGCCACGGCCTTGATGTCCACCTCGGTACTATCAAGGTAGCTAAATGTTCCCTCTCCAGGTCGCGTCACAGATCCTCCCGCCGAGGAATAGACCAACAGATCGTGTTGAAGCGAGCCAAAGTTGGCAATCAAGGTATGATGTCCATCGACTAAAACCGTGGTACAGGCCGAACTCGGATCATCGACATTGCCCGCGGTCACTGCCGTTCCAATCCATCCGGTAAACTCATATAACGCAGGGTCAGAGGATTCCGCACACACCAGAATCTCTGTGGGTTCATCGTAGTTAAAGGTCCCCTCACCAGGTGACGTCACTTCTCCGTCTTGGCCAGAGCTGATCGTAAGACTCGAGATCAAAGCCACATCCAATGACAGAGCATCACTCAGATCGCCGGCACCCGCTCCAGCAGCAGAAATGGCACATTGTACGTAGTAATCAAACCGCCCACTCTCAGTGACCTGATCTTCATAAGCCGTCCCGGTCTGCCAACCACTGACAGCGGTGATACCAGAATCCGAAGGACCTTGTCGGTAAACACAATAATAGCTCGTATAGCTGGGACCATTTTCTACGGAATCCCAATTCAAAAGTACTTGACCATACTCATCGGCTGTTCCAGTGACATTGCCTGGCCCCTGAGGATTCGCATCATATTCAAGTGATATCCCCGGATTGTTGGCTAAGATATTGTACAAATAATCACTATAGGCCTCCGAATCCAGAGGATTGGATTGGAGATACAATATTGACAAGCCTTCAAGATCACACAACGACGATATGTCAGAGATGAGATTTCCTCGCAATGTCAGGCTATTCACACTTTCTAAAACAGGTAATATGCTAACATCTTCAATCTCACAATTGCTACAATACAATGTCCGCAGTTCGGCCATGCCCGCCAATGGAGAAAGATCTACGATATCGTTTCCGGATACATCTAAAAGCTCCAAATTGACAAGACTCTCTAATGGAGTCAAATCAACAACTTCGTTGTATTCCAAACGCAAAACACGCAGACCTGACAGATGGGATAAACCGGAAAGATCACTCACATCGTTCCAACGCAATACCAAACGTTCGAGATTCGTTAGATTAAGAGCAAACGACAAATCACTAATTTGATTTCGATGACAATCCAGGTCCCTCAGCAAGAGCATATTGGACAAAGGACTCAGATCGGAGATGGTTACATTTTGAGATAGATTCAACACCTCAATATTCGTACAGGAGGCCAAGGGAGAGATATCGCTGAGGTCATTATTTCGTATCCATAGGGTCTGCAAATTGGTGGCATATTCCAGGCCCGTCAAATCGCTGATCCCCACATCCAATCGACGAAAATCAATCAACTCCAACATGTCACTGGGGTAAGGATCATCCAACCACAACTCTTCCTCTACAGCAGCCTTGAGGTTTTCATCATTGAACACGACCGGGTCTTCAGCCAAGAGATTGCCTGGTGAAAGCAGATATACGAACAGAATCAAGAACAAGACGCCATAGCGACCCATTAAAACTCCTCCTCAAATGGTGGTCATACTCTGGTCTCTGCCTAAAATCCAACCACTCTCATGATACGATTAGGTATCCAACCAAGTGTAGCAAACGGCAGATCAGTCAAGAAAACAAATCACATAAGGTCTTCCTATGGTTGACCTTCGGCCATATAGACAAACAGGATGAGCCGCTAAACGACCTCAAAAAAACAGACAACAGCGAGGTCAAAGCTATGTTTTCCCTAATAACCACCGGATATACTATGCATATATTCCAACAACTAAATCATCCGATTATATAACCCATTAATCTATAAGATTAACCTCTAAAAGTCAATATAGGCTATTTACGTCGAGTTTGCGGACTACAAGACAATCATTTCTCCCCGCGGAACTTCATCACAGAGACCATCTTCTATCTCTTATCACTCCCTCCCATTTGCATCTCCTGCTTATATACAGTAGAATTATCGCCCTTTATTAGGGGTGATCCATCAAGAAGAGCCCAAACAAACTCAGTCGCTATATCCTACAACACCCGTTGGATTTGTTGTGGACGGGTATTTGCGCCTTTGTAACAGTAGCGATTAGCCTCTACTTACCCTTCATCATTCGCCTGGCTATTGACGGATTCACCTCCGGTCAAATCATGACCACAGACCTGCGGGCCCTGCTGATTGTGTACAGCTTGCTTTCAGCCTCAGCCTTGATTTTTTCTCGTTACCTGCGTAAATCGCCCATGCGACTGTCACATAAAGTGGAATACTCCCTACGGAATAAAATCTTTGCACATTTAACCCACTTAGATGCAGGGTTTTACCACCAGCAGAGAACCGGCGACCTGATCACCCGCATGTCCTCTGATATGAACCTGGTCCGGGACGCCATCGGCCAGGGCCTTCTTCAGGGAATTCGCACGGGCACGGTACTGATTCTCGCCTCCGCAGTCATGCTTTGGACCGCCCCCAATCTGGCCCTACTCATCCTGGGGCTGTACTTTCCCATGAGCGGCCTGTTCTTCCTGGTGCTGCGGGCCATGCGCAAACAACAAAAGGTCCTCCAGGAGCAGGTTTCGGACGTCTCCAGCTTCTGCCAGGAGAGCTTCGCCGGCATCCGTTGCATCAAGGGTTTTGCCCTGGAAGACCGTCGCATCGGACTGTTTAAATATATCAACCGTGACCTGATCCGCCTGCACATGCGGGTCCAGGCCGGTCGTCAGTCGCTTTGGCCCTTTATGGCCTTTTGGTTTTGCCTGAGTGTGATGCTGATCCTCTTTGTCGGTGGTCGAGAGGTCATACGCGGTGAACGTTCCCTGGGCACCCTGGTCCAGTTCATCCAGTACCTGCTCTACATGCAGTGGCCCCTACTGGCCCTCAGTTGGATCATGAGCCTGATGCAACGCGGTAAGGTCAGTTGGCTACGTATTCGAGAGATCATGGAACAGCAACCCCAGATCCGTGACAACGAGCAAACCGACACCAGCATCGCCCACCTCAAGGGCGACCTCCAATTCGACCATCTCAATCTGGACCTAAATGGGCGTCGCCTATTGGAGGACATCCACCTGACCGTCCCGGCCGGGCAAACCCTGGGCATCACCGGCCCCACCGGTTCCGGCAAGACCTTACTGGTCTCCCTGGTAGCACGCATCATGGAGGTCAGCACAGGCTCGCTCAGCATTGACGGCCATGACATCCAAACCATCCCCTTGGACGTCCTACGTCGTCACATCGGGTTTGCCAGCCAGGAGCCGATCCTGTTCTCACGCAGCCTGAGCCACAACATCGGCTTCGGCGTCCCCGATCCTGATGAAGAGTTGATCGACTGGGCCGCGGACATTGCCCATCTCAAGGGCGACGTGCTAGGCTTTACCGATCAATACGAGACCGTGCTGGGCGAACGTGGTGTCACCCTCTCCGGCGGTCAACGTCAACGCACCAGCATCAGCCGGGCCGTGGCTCGCCATCCCGAGATTCTAATTCTAGACGATGTACTCAGTGCCGTGGATACCCAGACCGAGGCTGCCATCATGCAGAAATTGCGTCCCGTGATGCAGGCCCGTACCACACTCTTCGTGAGCCACCGCATCTCCACCCTACGTTACGCCGACCGCATCGTGGTACTGGAAGACGGCCGCATCACCCAGGTCGGCACCCACGACCAACTGCTCCAAGAAAACGGCTATTACGCCGAACTCCATACCCAACAGCAAATCCAACACGAGATGGAGGATCAGGCATGAGCAAGCCCCAACGCTCCTCCTGGTTCTCCGGTCCGGCCTGGCGTCTGCTGCATTACGCCCGGCCTTACTGGCGGTTCATGGCCCTGGCTCTGACCTTGATCCTCATCATGTCGGCCATGGTCAACTACCTGCCGGTCCTGATCAAGCAGATCACAGATACCTGCCTAATCGCCAACGACCGACCCAATGACGAACGCATCAGCGGACTGATTCACCTGGGTGGCCTCTATCTCGGTCTGGCCCTGATCGGTTACCTCATGCGCTATGGCCAGAGCTTATTAACCGCCTGGTTGGGTCAGCGCATTATCTACGACCTGCGCATCGACCTCTTCAAGAAGGTCATGCGACTCCACCAGGGGCACTTCGACCGCACCCCGGTCGGCTCCCTCTTGACGCGTGTCACCAGTGACATCGACCGCATGCAGGGCTTTGTCACCGACGGTGTGGTCGGCACCCTCGCCGATCTCTTTATGCTCTTGAGCATCATGGTCTACATGCTGGCCATCCATGTACGCATCGCCCTGGCCCTCTTTATCACCCTCCCCCTGCTCTTTGCCGCCCTCTTCTGGATCAATCGTCACCTCAGAGAAGCCAACCGCTGGATTCGTAAGCGTCAGTCCGCCCTCAATGCTCTTTTGCAAGAAGATCTGGTGGGCATGACCACCATTCAGCTGTTCAATCGCGAACCCCAGGCCCAACAGGAATTCCAAGACCGCAATACCGATCTGCGTGGGGCCCACTATGAAGAGGTCCGCTGGTTCAGCCTCTACTTCCCCGTCATCGAAGGGGCCCAGGCCCTGGCGTTTGTGGTTATCCTCGGAGTCGGTGGCTGGCTGCTGCTCCATAACAGCGAGTTGATTACCTTAGGCGTACTCATCGCCTTTCTCACCTACATCCGCGACTTCTTCCGCCCCTTGGGTTCGCTCTCGGACAAGGCCGGCATGTTCCAAACCGCCATGGCCTCGGCCGAACGCATCTTCGCCCTGCTCGATCAAAAGGAAGCCATCACCGATCCGGCCCATCCCCGACCCGCCAGTGACATCCAGGGCCCCATCGCCTTTGAAAACGTCAGCTTTGCCTATGACAAGGATCAATGGGTTCTGCATGATTTAAGTTTCACGGTCCAGCCCGGTCAGGCCGTGGCCGTAGTGGGGGCCACTGGTGCAGGCAAGAGCACCATCGTCAACCTCATCGGCCGCTTCTACGATGTCCAACAGGGGCGTATCACCCTCCAGGGCCGTGATATTTGCGACTTCAGCCAACACGACCTGCGTAGCAGCCTGGGCTATGTGTTCCAGGATCCTTTTATCTTTGCCGGAACCATTGCCGACAACATCTCCCTACTCAATCCCGACCTGGACCGTGACGCCCTGATCCAGGCCGCTCGTACCGTCAATGCCCATCGCTTTATCACGGCCCTGCCGGAGGGCTACGACACCGTGCTGCACGAACGCGGCGCCGGTTTGTCACTCGGCCAGAAACAACTGCTCTGCATGGCCCGCACCCTGGCTCAGAATCCCCGACTCCTGTTGGTCCTGGACGAAGCCACCGCCAGCGTGGACACCGGTACGGAATTGCTCATTCAAGACGCCCTGACCAAACTCATGCACAACCGCACCAGCATCGTCATCGCCCATCGCCTGAGCACCATTCGCCACGCAGACCGCATCCTGGTCCTGCACCAGGGCCGCCTCACCGACAGCGGCACCCATGACGAACTGATGCAACGCGGCGGCACCTACCGTCAGCTCTATGAATTGATGCAACACTCGCCTCATTGATCCGCCTTCATTATCAGACCTTGGAATCACTCCGTTCTCTGGTTAACCACCCCTGCCATGTTACCGATAGGATCAATAGTAACGATTATACGCCCTGAATCAGCTGTTTAGCAGCCCACCCAGCCGGGCCTGTAACGCTCACTGGCGTGAATTGAACGATCGAAGGAGAAGATTGTGAAACCTGTTTATCGGGCCAAGTGTGTATGGTTTGGAATCATCATCTGTTTTTATACGACTGCCCATGCTCGGCATCAAATCAACGAACAGTCGCTATCTAAAACCCAACAACTCCTAACGCTTTACCGGCACCCCACCCTGGGTACGATCCATCAGCAACTCAACAGCGCAGGTGTGATCCCGGCCGGGTTGAATCTACGACATAAAGTCACATCCCACTGGGATGTATCCTTCCTGCTGGAATACGATTTCGTGGGGCTGGGGACATCCTCCCCCTCGCACCAGCATGAATGGACCCAAGAAATCATCGACATGCGCGCCCGCCAGGCAGAAGGCCAGGGTGTGTTGGCCGCCATTCAATTCATCGGCAACTACCTGGAACAGGACTTCGTCATCCAACCCTATTATCGCCTGTGGGACGTACAAGGACTGGCCTCCAACCATGTCCCGACTTCCAACGCACTGCCTCAGCCAGACAACGACCCCGGCCAAGAAATCCACGAATACGGCATCCATTTGACCTGGCGATTTTAAAAAACACCCCTACCTTCTTATTACAAAAACAGCAATCAGCACCCAACGCTATTAGAGTTTAAAGGAGGCAATCCTAGCCTTCAAAACATCAGATCGGGTGACAATTCCCGCGAGTTTATTTTGCTCTACAATGGGAATGCGATGAAACTCATGATCGATCAAACTGTTGCAGATATCACCTAGAGGAGTCATCCGTTCAGCTGTAATTACATTTTGGGTCATATAATCAGCTACAGTCGCACTGACAACATCTGGACACCCAATCGCTAACAAAATGTCTTTTTCTGTTAATATCCCCACCAGGTCCCATTGCTTATTGATGATAGGGACACCTGTAATGTGGTGATTAACGATAATCTCCATGGCATTCAATAGAGGAAATTCTGGATATAACGTATGCAATCCGTGGGTCATCACATTTTCTGCACATAATTGCGGTTTCTCTCTCATGGACGAAGGAATCGTGTTATCGATCATTTGTTGAAATCGTTTAAGGAATGCCGCAATCAGATCCGCCCGAGTCATCATACCCGCAAGCTTCCCTTGAAAAAGTATAGGAACGCGTCTAAAGCTATTGTCAATAAAACATTGGCAGATATCGGCCAACCGATCTTCAACCTCAAAACAGATCGGAGAGGGAGTCATATATTCCTGAACCTGCCCCGGAAGGTAGTCATCTTGATTCATTAACCTAAGCAAATCCTTATCAGCGATAATCCCAACTAACTTACCCTGATTGGTCACAGCTAATCCGCTGATATTTTTTTCAGCCAACAGAGAAACCGCCTGATGCAATGGATCTGTCAGTTCGACGCTCATGACACCATACCGCATCACATCCTTGGCTTTCAAATCATAGGCCATCTCTCCAAGTGTGAATTGCTCTGGAAAACTGGATATCTCTGTATAGCTCATCATTTAAGACCTTCTCTTTTACAAAAACATAAGCAAACCACCCATATGCACTTCTGGTTCTATTTCACACTATCGGCGTTAACCCAAGACGAATAAACAAGAATACCAGAGAGAATTACTTTGATATCCGACAAACAAGTCGCTGAAATATCAGACCTTATGAGCCTACCATCCGTTGTCTACTACGATAGACAGCCTAGCTTCTTGAGAAGGAAATAAAGGGAACCTCTAAATGCGTGCACTGCTAATAACGAAGCGTGTCCTGAGAGTTCTTCTATTGAACCAAGACGATATGGGGTGAAGTACAGACAAGTGAACAAAAAAACAGTTGAGACCTTTTAACCCTTCGCTGAATTAAAAAGGGCCGTCACGATGACATCGTGACGGCCCTTCAACATGCTATTGTAATGAGAAGACCTAGTCTTCTTCCTCGGCTTCCTTCTTGTACTGGGCCACGACCTGGGCCTGGACATTGCCGGGCACGGGTTCGTAGTGACTCAGTTCCATGGAGTAGCTGCCGCGACCGCCGGTGACGCTCTTGAGCTGACTGTTGTATTGGGTCACCTCGGATAGCGGTACCTGGGCCTTGATCACGATGAAGCCACCGGGCAGTACGTCCTGACCCTGCACGCGGCCACGCTTGGAGGCCAGGTCGCCGGTGATGTCACCCATGTTGTCCGCGGGGACCGTCACTTCGATATTGACGATCGGTTCGAGCAAGGCGGGCTTAGCCTTGGATACGGCATCCCTGAAGGCACCCTTGCCGGCTGCACGGAAGGCCACTTCCTTGGAATCGACCGGATGATACTTGCCGTCGTAGATCGAAACCTTGACATCCTGCATGGGGAAGCCGGCGACCACACCCGTTTCCATGACGTCGTTAATGCCCTTGACAATGGGGGCCTCGTATTGACCGGGAATGGAGCCGCCAAAAATATCCCAACTATGCTGCATGGGAGGATCACTGTCACGCTCGGCCGGTTCGACGCGCAGGTAGACCTCGCCAAACTGACCGGCACCACCGGATTGCTTTTTGTGACGATAGTGACCGTCGGCCTTGCCGGTGATGGTCTCTTTATAGGGAATCTTGGGCTCTTTGGTATTGACGCTGAGTTTGTAGCGTTTTTCCATCTTTTCGAGCACGATGCGCAGGTGCAGCTCGCCCAGGCCGTAGATCACCAGTTCCTTGGTTTGGGTGTCCAACTGAACCTTGAAGCAGGGATCCTCTTCCATGAGACGATCCAGGGCACCACCGATCTTTTGCTCGTCACCACGGGCCGCCGGCTCCAGGGCCAGGGCAAACATGGGACGCGGAAAGTTGGGTAGGGCATAAGTACCATGAATTTTTCCGTCATGGATCATATCGCCGAGCTTGAGCTCCTCGACCTTGGCCAGACACACGATGTCACCGGCCACACCCGCATCCACTTCAACAGTATCGGGGCCCTGAGACTTGAGGATATGACCGGGACGAAGCCCCTTCTTATCGTCATTGTGCATCAGGTTGGTATCCGACTTGAGCGTACCGCTGAGGACACGGATACTGGAATACTTCATATTGGAACGGGGATCAAAGGCCACGCGGAAGACCACACCGACCAGGGGGCCGGAGGCATCTGCCGCCAGTTCGATCTCATTATCGCCTTCCTTGACCTTGGGGGCCGGGACTTGAGCCGGAGACGGGGTGCAGTTGACGATCATATCCAAGAGGGCCTCGACACCGACTTGGGTACGGGCATTGGTAAAGAGGATCGGAATCACGGTCCCGGCCTTCATGGCTTCGACGAACACAGAGGCCACTTTATCCGGTGAGATTTCCTCGCCACCGAGATAGGCTTCCATCAGGTCGTCATCGGCTTCGATCACGCTTTCGAGCAATTCGGTGTGGGCCTGGGCCGCATCCATCACGGGTGAATCCCCGGAGTCGTTCTTGATGCAATCGATGATCCCGTCCTTCGCGGCATTGGGCAGGTTGGCACAGCGGCACTGGCTGCCGAAGGTCTCCTGGATATTGCTGAGCAGTTCGACAAAGTCCACGTTGTCGGCGTCGATCTTATTGATCACGAACATCACGGACTTGCCGGAGTCCTGGGCGATCTGGAACATCTTACGGGTGTTGGTCTCGACACCTGCAGCCGCACTGATCACAATCACGGAGGTCTCGGTGGCCATGACCGGGGCAATGGCCGGGCCGACAAAATCAGGGTAACCCGGAGTGTCGATCAGATTGATGGTCTTGCCGCCATGCTCGACATTCAGCACGGCAGACAGGATGGAATGTTGATGCTCTTTCTCCTCGTCATAGTAGTCGCAAATACTGGATTTATCATCTACGCTACCGAGCCGGTTGGTCACACCGGCCTTATATAGAATTGCCTCGGCGAGAGAGGTTTTACCGCTACCGCCGTGTCCTAAGAGCACTACGTTACGAATGTTACCCGTGTCAGCCACTTTCTGAGCCTCCAAATACTGAGTTGTATGAAGAACAGTTTGCGCAATTTCTCATGAAACCCACAATCATAACGGATCATATTAAAACAACAAGGCTTTTTTGTGAGGTTTGCGCGGTCTGTAGGGGTATTATCAATACCTTCCTCAGGGGAGAATCACGATAACTCTACTGTTTTATGGCGATGGCTGTGGCACTCGATATTGACGGCCACGGGCAGCGAGGCGATATGACAGGGGGCGGTCTCGATCATCACGCCCAGGGCGGTGGTGCGGCCACCGAGGCCCTGGGGCCCCACGCCGCATTGATTGATGCGTTCGAGCAGACCGGCCTCCATGCGGGCATAATAAGGATCGCTGTGCGATTCATCCAAGCGTCGCAACAGGGCCTGTTTGCTGAGTCGGCAGCTGACCTCGAAATTCCCACCTAGGCCCACGCCCACCACCAGGGGCGGGCAGGCATTGGCCCCGGCCTGCTGGGCCACCTGAGCGATCCAGGCCATGACGTCCTCAGCCGGAGAGGTCGGTAGGAACATGCGGAACTGACTCTTGTTCTCGCAACCCCCGCCCTTGGCCATGATTGAAAGCTTGATAGTCTCACCCGGCACCAGGGAGGTGTGGACCACAGCCGGGGTGTTGGTCTGGGTGTTGATGCGTTCATGCAGAGGATCGCCCACTACACTCATGCGCAAGAAGCCCTCGCCGTAGCCCTGGCGCACGCCATCCTGGATGGCATCGAGAATGGTTGCCTCCGGCCGGCCGGTCGGTGGGGTCACGCGCACCTCAGTGCCCAATTCCAAAAACACCACGGTCAAACCGGTGTCCTGACACAGGGGAATCTGTTGGTCGGATGCCACGCGGGCATTCTCGATCAGACGCTCCAACACATCGCGGGCCACCTCTCCAGTCTCTTGCGTCAAGGCCCGCTCCAAGGCGGCCAACACGTCACTCGGCAGTTCATGACAGGCCGAGATACACATCTCGCTAACGGCCTCGACCACGATTTGATAGGCTAGGGTTTTCATGGCTTTATCTCGTGGGGGTTGATTCGGCGTCCAAGGTCACCTCAAAGGAGCGATAGGTGGTGTTGCCCACGTCGTCCCGTACGCGTACGGTGATGATATGCTGGCCGAGGTCGAGCCCCGTAATCTCCAGGGTGAAGTTTTCACTGGTGGTATCGTAGACCAGATCGTCGGGCACGGCATTGCGCCACTCGGAAAGGCCATCGACCGTATAATCCAGACGACTGATCACGGTCAATTCGTCCGTGACCAAGAGTCCCAGGGTGGTGACATCGTCACCGGACTCCATGAAATGGCCGCGCACCACTGGCCCGGTGTTATCGACCACCACCGCGTCACTGATGCGACTGCCGGTCAGGGCCTCACTGGCCGGATTGCTGCGGTGATCGCTGGCGACCACACGAAACTCGTAACGACCATCGGCCACGGTGCGTCCGTCCCACTCATAGTCCTCGTCTTCGAGATCGTCCTTGAGCAGACGCCAATCGCTCCAGCCGATGGGACGAAAGTACACGTTGTAACGCAGTTCATCGTCATTACGATCGATCGCCTCGAAACGGATCTGCTGCAGGCCTTGACGGCTGCTCGACTCCACGGGCTTGACATCCACGGATTGCACCACCGGGGCCAGATTGGGAACCGTGCTGGCCAGGGCAACTTCCCGCACCAATGGGGTTTGGCCTGGATCGCTAGTGCGTAAGACCAGACGATACTGAGCGAATCGCCCCATGGGACAATTCATCTGCATGGCCCCGTTCATGTCAACCGGCTCGCTCCAAGGCGAAAAGGTGGGGTCGTTGACATCCTCGACATTGCCGCTGCGACAGGACATCTCCAGGCGACAACCGGCGGGGATATCGGCATCCACCTGCAGTTTGCCCCAATGGGCCGATTGTCCGGCATCCACCAGGGGTGACAGGTAGGTCCCCTCCAGGGCATAGGTGCTGCTGAGTTTGACCAGCTTGGCGGGATTGGCCGTGCCTAGATAAAGGTCATCCTGAGCCAGGGCCAGGGTAGTGATCTGACTGGCCTGCGGATCGCGATAGACCACGGTCTTCTGTTCACGGGGCCACAGTCCACACTGAGCAGTTGCCCATCATTGCCCGTGCCGATCAAGAGGGTGTCGTCCATCTGTGTCATACAGAAGAACACCGCGTTCTCGCTGACGACCCTCGGTGACATAGCCATTTTTGATCCACCCGGTACAAGGTGCTGGGCACTGCTGGAGCGTCCCTTGCGCGATGACGAAGTCGATCGGCGCGTGGGCCGCTCCGACTCCTCCTCATCGCGTTGGCTGTGGGCGATCTTGAGGACTGCGTGAACCTTCATCGCCCATGGGCTCCGGCTCTTCCTCGTCTTCGTCGTCGGTTCGCTCCCGGACGGCCCGAGGGCGGCGACTGGTCGGCAAAGTCTTTTTCGGTCTCCAACAACTGGGCCGAGGTGCCACAGGCAAAGAGATCCCGTGGCTGACCTGTGGACATCTGCCCCAGCAGGAGAGCCGAGATCTCGGGTTGCTCGCTGTCGTAAACGACCTGGGCCTTGCCATCCCTGGGATTGAGACGATAGATCAGGCCGCGACCATCGGCCCCGGCATAGAGAAAGCCGTCGTCACCCCCATTGCAGTGACAGGATGTTTTTGTCACGACCCCTCATAGACTAGCTGGGAGGTATGGCCCAGGCTGTCACAAGCGATATACCCGTCCTTCAGGACCGGTGGCCACATAGATATTGCCGGCCTCGTCCGTTTCCAGGTCAAAGATGTAGCGGGCCTGCTCCGGTTCAAACAGGGTCTCCATACCCCCGCCTTCGGAGAAACGCACCAGCTTGCACTGGGCCCCACTGATCCCGGCCAACAAGCGATTGGCCACGTCCGTGGTCATGGCAAAGACGTGCTCGTTATTAAAATCGCCGGTGGGATCCGGTGAGGGACTGGGATTCTCGTCCGTGGGGTAGAGCGGGGTTAACTGGCCATAGGCGTAGCGATAGATCCCGCCATTGGGACTGGTGCCCAAGTAGAGTGTCCCTCCGACCGCGACAATACTATTGATCGACCAGGCATCATCCAGATCCTTGAGTACGGTCTCGGCCGAACGGGCCAAACGCACGGTACCGCGAGAACTGATGATCACGTCATTGACGTCCCCACGCTGTAACTCCACACCTCCGGCATGACGATGCACACGACTGGTCACGGCCCCAACCGGGCCGGCCATCAGAGCTAGGGTCAATCCCAACCACAGTACGGTTTTTATCTTCATCGTTGATCCTCCCACGAAACGGGATTTCAGTGCACCACCTCGATCTTGACCGAGCGTTTGCCCGTGACCACCTGATCGATAGCCTGGGCCTGTTCGAGCCAGGACTGATACGGCCCTACGTTCATGGTCTTGAGGGAACTCTGCAAGACCAAGGCACGCGAGGCGGGCAGGCCGGGCAATTCATGGGTTTCGACAATCAAACCACTGCTCGGCAACGCCAACACACAATACAGGCGATCCCTGGGGATATTCAAGACATAGCTTCAGGGCCGTAACCAGGGATTTGCCGTCCAGGGCGGTCAACCGTTGCGGAGCGCTGCGACGGAGAAACTGTTGATATTCATAAGGACCACACACACTCACGGCCAATTCACCCTCTTTGCTATCGCGGGGTAGGGTGAGGGTGAATTCAGTTTGGTGACGACCGCCTTGATCGGCCTCCAAGGTGGCCCGTACGTTCAGGTCCTGACCCGGTTCGACGGTCTTGTCATCGATCTCCAGGCCCACGAGGTAGGCCAATTTCTGGGTCGGGTGCAAATGGGCTTCTAAGCTGACCGACTCGATCTTGATGGCCTCATAGGGATTGGTCTCCAACATCAACATCACGCTCATGACCTCGTTGAGCAATTCATTGAGGCCCATGTCAATCGAGAGATTTTCAAAGACGATGTCCTCATGACCGACCACGTCAAACTCAACCTTATAATTCAGCACATGATGGGGCGGATAGCCTCCCATAGATTCCATCACACTCCCCAGAGCCGACTGAAAAAGCGTGGGGCCCAGGAGGGGATCCGCGGTCATACGACATTGATAATGACGTTGCCCTGGCTGCATGAAATGATCCAGGGTCAGGTCGAGATCGATCATAGGGGCCTCACGCCCCAATTGCCCCACGATCCCTACGGGCGTATCATAGATCAAAGCTCCCACCGGTTGCAAGGCACTGGCTAATTTAAAAGAACGGCTCAGGTTGGAGACAATGGTATGCACATAGCCGGTGGCCATAGGCAGATCCACGTTACCGTATCCGAGGAAGGCATGACCAAAGCCATAGACCTGGCCGTCGCGAACCTCGGTGGCGGTCCCTACGGCGGCCAAGCGGATGTCCCCCTGCATCAAGGGCACCACCAGGCTGGCGCCGGGAGTCATCTCAACCGATCCCACATCCTCGCCGACTCCCGCCCCTCCCCCGGCCATGGGAACCAGACCAAAGGCTGAGAGATTGTTCGTCAGCCATGGTTGTCCTGTGGCTGGAACGCCGGAGACGAAGAGGGCCATACTGGACTGACGGGGTACCGCTAAACTCTGTACGGTCTCTTGATAGGCATGGACCACGGCCTGGATATCCAAGGGCTCGGTCGCATCCCACTCAAAGCCATGCATGGAAGTCACCTGGCCCTGTACGGCCGGAGAACTCGTTTCAATCGCCAACATGGAACGGATGGGAGTGACACCGTAAAGCGGGTCCTTACTATAAGGCCAGCCAAAGGCCAGGGCACCCGCCATGCGTCCTTCAATATAGACGGGTGAACCACTACAACCGGCCACCGGACCGGTATGTTTGAAACGATCATCCAGCCCCTCGACCAGGATGGCATCCAAACCCGGCTCAATATCCCGTACCACACTGATTACGGTCAAAGGAAATTCTTCGATCGTAGTGCCGCGATAACAGGTGCGACAGACGGCTTCGGCACCAGGTTGAATTTCATCCACATCAATATATCGTTGCGAATCCCAGACGGGCTGAGCCCAGGTCCGAGAAAAACTCAATATCAAGGAAATGATTAAGAGGGAGATAATACAGGCTGGCTTACAACGGTCTATCTTTGACATATAGCGTAATTTTAATCCTCAAGGATCACCATTGCAAGGCAAAACAACTTTTGCTAGAATAACGCTTTCCGTCAATTTTGACGGGTCGTACAGGGATTACTAAAAAAGTCTGGATCTAGCATAACGGAGACTGCCTGATGAAGTCTGAACACCGGCACGAACTCAAGACCAATGAACTCGCCGACTGGATCGCCCACTTCCCGGAATGGGCCCAGAAAAACGCCCGCTCCTTAATCGCTACAGCTGTCGTCATTGTAGTGGTGGGTGTGGCCTACTTCTTGGTACAATACAACAAAAATGTTCGCGTCGTAGGTGAACGCGTTCGCTTCTCCACCACCCTGGCTCTGTTGCCCCAGACCAAACAAGCCGCCATAAGCAATCCAGGCCAGGACCTTTCCTTTCAATTGAATCAAGTGGCCAGCGACCTGGCCGCCTATGCCGGTAAAGGCGGTAACTCAACCATGTCCGCCCTGGCCTACCTAAAGCGTGCCGAGGCCCTGCGGAGCAGTTTGCATTTTAGCCTTACCACAATGAGTCCTGAGGACTTGGCGGGTAAAATCTCCACGATCCAAGAGAGCTACAGCATGGCTGAACAAAAGGCCACCAAGGACCCGTCCATTCGCGCTGCAGCTTGTTATGGAAAGGGCCTCTGCCTGGAAGAACTCAAGCAGTTTGCTGATGCCGAGGCACAATACCAGGATATCCTGGCTGATAACACCCTAGCTGGAACGGCCGGATACGCTGCAGCCCAATACCGCCTGCAGGTTCTACCGAGTTATCAACAAGGTGTGAATTTCCGTCCAGCCCCGAGCCCGAGCCGGAAACCCTGGTACCGGATTTGACCGAAGACGTCAATGCTCCCACAGCTGGACCGGCCCTGCCTGCAGCATCTGCTGACGCCAACGCCACCGAAGGGTAACCATCTAAGTCACTATGGATTCTGTAAACGAAGTCGAAGGCCAGGACATTCCACTGACCTTACGTGTCGGTAACTGCATTCAGGAAAGGCGTTTAGATAAATACCTGCACGGGCGGTTCAGCAATTTCAGCCGGCGGTTCATGCAGGATGCCATCCGCGGCGGACACGTCAAGGTCAATGGCAAGAAGGTCAAGCCCAGTTACCAGCTCAATCCTGGTGAAACCATCGAGTTGGTCCTGCCCGAGCCCGAACCCAAGGAGATCACGCCCGAGGACATCCCCCTCAACGTCATCTTCGAGGACGAGCACTTCATCATCATCAACAAACAGGCCAACATCATTGTCCATCCGGCCCGTGGGAACAAACACGGAACCCTGGTCAATGCCCTGGCCTATTACTCCGACGATCTATCCAGTGGACTGGGGGAGTTCCGACCCGGTATCGTACACCGACTGGACCGCAACACCACTGGCGTTATGATCGTGGCCAAACACGATGAGGCTCAATGGAAAATCGCCCGCCAGTTTGAAAATCGTACCGTGCAAAAGGAATACATGGCCATCGTACATGGCACTCCCGAACTGGATGCCGACTGCATCAACGCTCCCCTGGGTGTACATGCCAAGATCCGTGAAAAATACGCCGTGCGTTACGACACCGGCAAGGAGGCCGTCACCTTCTACGAAGTGATCGAGGCCTTTCGAGGCTTTTCAATACTGAAAATGAGGCCCAAGACCGGCCGCACCCACCAGATTCGTGTCCACCTGGCCCACATCAAGCACCCCATCGTGGCCGATGACATGTACGGTGGCAAGCTGGTTTACCCCTGGCACCTCCAGGATGCCGAGCCCACCCCCCAAGACCCTATCATTAGCAGATGCTGCTTGCATGCATGGACCATCTCCTTCCGCCACCCCATTACAGATGAACCGGTCTTCTTTGCAGCGGATCCCCCGGAAGACATGCAAAAGATGATTGAGTTACTGCGGCAATATCGAACTTGATCTGATCGAAACAACTAAGGAGCGACGCTTGGATGGATATAATTACGAGCGAAGCCATTGTCAGATACCCCACCCAGAGGCCTTGGAATAGGACCATTGGAACCAAATTTTTTGAATGGACGCATACTGACAGCTTCACGGGCAGAATAGGTCTCAACATGTGTATCGACAAAAGCGGCTTTGAGTCGGATGTCAGGAATCCCCTCATCTATCGATCGAGCCCAGCGGAAGGCATCATAGATCGTTTCGTCGTGAATCTTACTATCATCAATAAATTCACAGGATGTAAAGAACTCAGGAGGTCGCCCAGTCCCTGATAACCGCTTGGTCGTAACCTGCCAAGGAATCACTGACGAGCAAATCGCTCTCTCTTTTGCCTAAAGCCGGACGAGAAGGCCCCTGGAAAAAGTTCATATTCATCATCTATTTCCAGTACACCTTGATAATTCCAATAATAGGTATAATGTCCAGCCATGGGAGAAAATGTCGATCGAGTGGGATGAATCCAATCATCGGCCTGTTGCCACATATCCTCTAGATATTCATATTTCTCTGGAGCACTGGGACAGTTAAAGATCCCTGGATCCTCAATGTAGCGATTCAAATAGTATGCCATTGAGCGATGGGGTAGATCCGGGTATTGAGAGGTCATACGACGAGGATCTTCACTCACTCCATCAGGATATTGAGACACTGATGTGGGGATAGCGGTTATTGTTTTCTAAGGCAAAGGAGTTGAGATTGGTGGCAATCTGTCTGAGGTGGCTCATCCCCACTATTTCATAGGCCTTGCGACGAGCTGCCCCTAAAACGGGAACCAAAATCGACGTCAGAGCCGCAATCACAGAAATAACGACCAACAGCTCGACCAGCGTAAAGGCTGCCCTGCTCGTATATCCCCGACCAGACTGTGCACATTTCGTTCGTATTTTCTCATCCTCCGAACCATCCATGGTCCAGTTGCTCAGTGTGCGTCCATGTCTGAAACTAAACCATTATAGAGGGGTATCGGACAGGGTTCAAGATAAGGATGAGATTTTCAGCCTGTTAAGTCGTTTTTTTTCGGGACCGGGGGCCGTTTATATCAATTAGGTCCGAAAAGTCGTTCTAGGGAATGTATTGCAGCCAGGAATCGGCTAGCAGAGCAAGATCCAAGAAATCGACAAAGCCATCGAGGTTGAGATCTGCACTGGGATAGGGGGGTACTGAGACTGGCATAGTAGGTGCCTCCGTAGGCTCCCAGATTCATACGACCCACCATTTTCCTGTCGCTCCACCAGGGGATAATCCACAGGATCTCCAGCGTCTATACAAGGACTCGTAGATGAATCAACAACCCACACCCCATAATCGGCCCAATATCGACCATATCGCGATTTCAGGTGATAGTCCGGAGTATCACTAATTGGGATCCACAAACAGGGGTTCGCGGTCAATATTACCATCCCCCACGTCCACATCTTCGAGACAGCTGTAATGGGCCTGGCAATCTTCGAGATCCCCTTGGCTATTTCCCCAAAAGATGCAGTTTCGTATAATAGGATCGGCCTCAGTAGCGCTGATTCCCACGTAGTTCTCCACAATCGTCAACTGCTCGAGAGTTGGAGAAGAATTCTGTAACACTATTGCGGACCAATGAGTCCCACTCCCAGTGATAACCAAATTGCGTAAAACGCAGTTTTCCCCTTCCACTATAGAAGTAATTGAATACGCTCCGTCCCGTCGCCCTACAGATAGCAGCATCCGCTGCGCTTTGAATGAGAACATTAAGGACTTCGTAGTACTAGCTCCTCTTCATAAACTCCTGGCCAAACAAGAATAGCATCACCATTCCGTGCATTTTCAATTGCTTTAGATATGGTCGCAAAGGCATCATTTAAGCTGGTCCCACCATAGCTATCACTGCCAAAAGCCCTGATCCACATGAAAAACACGTCGCCCGGCCCCCTTACTCGCTTGTACGGTCCCACACATAAGCTCCCATGTTGATGCGATCCCCATTGGGCTGTCCTTCGGCACCCCACTGAATCACTGGGATCCGCCCAGTATCAATGCATAAAAAAGAATCCTCTTCATCCTCTCCTGGGATCCTGATCAAAAATCCAAAGCTTCTCATCGGGTGACCAACGACCAGCGGTGGACATAAGGTGAAAATCCTCCTCCCCCTCATCTGTTGAGGCAAAGTAGGGCTCCTCGCTGATGTTACCTATGCCACTCCAGGCGTAATCTACATCGTAATTGCAATAGGACACGTCAAAGGGCATCTCCGGTATACCCTAATGGAATGGTTGCAAAGGGGGCATCCTCATTGTCCCAGAGAATACAATTACGAACTGTCATTGAAGATATTGTCTGAAGATTGGGGATATTCACGCAGATTACCCCGCCGCTACTGCTTTGGGCCTGGTTACCATAGAGGGTGCAGTTGATAACCTCAGGTAAGGCCTGGTCCACATAGATGGCCCCACCCTGCTGCCCGGCCGAGTTGCGACAGAAGATCGTTTGACGAAACAGCGGAGTGGACGCCTGTGGTACAGTATGAACCACCATGATCGCTCCACCGTTTTCCTGGGCCTCGTTCTGAGTAAAGTTACAGCGCACGACTCTAGCCTCAGAAGCCCCTGTAAGATAGAGCCCGCCCCCCTGATCTGCTCTATTGGAGCGGAACTCACAATCCCTCACCAATGGGGCTCCGCCCTCACAATACAGGGCCCCACCCAAGATATCCTGTTCGGTAGAAAAGTCTTGATTGTTGTCCTCGAAAACGCAATTTGCGATGGTAGGACTGCTGTCTATGCATGAAATGGCTCCGCCCTGGGGGGCCTGACCATTATAAATGGTAAAACCATCGATAATAATCCCTCGGCCTTCGCCGGAGTTGAAGACAAAGGCCTGCCCCTGCCAATCACAATCTAGGCTGCATGTATCGGGACCATTGCGACTCATCAGAACAAGGTTATGCTCCACATGCTGGCTAAAGGACAGATTACGAAAGCCCTCGCCTTTATAGTAATTGGGCTCCACCAAGATGACATCACCATCCGAGGCTGCATCGATGGCGGCTTGTATAGTGCTATAATCGGTGGGCACGACAATATCCGGTTCGGCCTGATAGATCTCAACCTCAAAATTGGATAAGAAGGCATGCATCCCCTTGAACTTTAGATAGCGAAAGTCCTCCAGTGGGCCCTCTAGGAGATTCTCACCGCGTGTGAGGTTTTGCTCATCCGACCAGGTCAGGCCATCAGATGAAAAACGGACATTGAGATAACCCACACGTGGATTGCCCGGATCTTCATTACCGAGCAGACTGAAATCGATCTTGATACTAACAGTCATGGGGCCGCAACGATATTGCGTATCCGGGCTGATAGGAAGGTGATAGGCCAGTAAGGCGGGCTGCTGTTCGTATCCGCGGAAGATCAAACCATTGGCATCGCTATCACCCAAGGCATAAGCCAGATAGGGGTGTTCAGGGGGATAAGAGCCATACACCCAGAAAACAGAGGCGCTATAACTATCATAACGGGCCTTTTCAGTGCTGAAATCGTCGATATAGCTGTCAACCAGGGTTGCCCCATCTGAAGCCTGGGCCTCAGACAATCCCATGCTACCGATGTAGCAGAGAACCCAAAATGCCATTGCGATCCATTTCACCTACGTCTCCATGCTTAAACTGCTTAGGCAAAACCATACCCAAAGGGTATCGGCAAGAACCGTCCTTGGCTTAAACCGCCTAAAAAGGCCGTCAAGGCCATTGTTTGGCAGTGGAAAAGAGTTCCCTCACGTACGAAGTCGGTGTGCTTCAGTTGGATTCCAATAGCTGTGAAATCCAAGCCAAGCCTTGGCTTTTAACCCGTTCACCGGTAGGAGCATACGATCCAGGCTGGGCTGCCCGAAAACCGCTCTGGCCATAACCGATATCCTGCAGGTAATCGAAGGTGATCTCTCCCCGATATTTCCCATCTGAAGAGATCCCGATACGTTGGATTAAATCCGCCTCTAAGTCGATTAAATACTCCAGTTGAGTGCCATTTGAGCACTCGACCACGACAGTGGCAGAGTCCTGGTCCGAAAATATCCGGGTTTCAAAGGGGAATCGCTGTTGAGCCGCATCCCGTCTGACAGTATCTAGGCAGTGCAATCCCATCCAAGGACGGCTTAACCCCACAAAGAAACTTCCACTATCGAGCCGTTGCTTATCGTCATCTTGTTTATCCCAGATCCAAGCACCCGCAGCACTGTCGACCCACTGCCTATCCCCAATACTCATTCTCATCCAGGGCTTATGTTCTTGATACTGAGATAAGACAAACGGTACACACCCACGTCCTGACACGATTTGACCATCCACATTGCCGTGGATACGAAAATACGTCCAACCCCTTTGATGCATCGGGTCGCGGGAATCTGATTGATTCACGGTTGGACTCCAATCCGACAAGAAGACGTCTTCATGGAGGACATACAAATCTCGACGACGAGAAGCGTCGATTTCGCCGGTTTCGAGATTATGGACAAAACCGTAAAAATCGTTATTCATCTTACCGGAAATACTCAACAGAGGATCGTGATGCCCATCCATCTGTTGTAAAAAGGAACGCAACTCACTGGAATCCCAGGGCAGTCGCGTCACGTATGGACGCCATTGACGGGCATTGCGAATCTCCAGTTCACGCCCCTTCAAATAATAGCAGGCATCGGCATTTTCCAGGATAGCCCACTGAGAACTGCTTTGGGTTGGATCGACCTGGGCCCGGCGACAAACCGCCCCTGGAGCCCAATCCGGGGCATAGAACCAGCGTTTGTCATATCCGTCGGAGAGATCGCTCTGATAAGTATCGACCAAGACCGGTTGAGTCCCAGCTCCATCGACTCCCTGATTGAACAGATCCAGAGGCCCCACCGCCGTTCCCACAGCCAAGGCTCCGGCCGCAGCCAACGAGACCAAACCGCTTTTACTGGCGACAAATCCGGTTGTGGCAGCAGCGACTCCCACTTGGGTCGTTGCCGCGGTAATGCTAAGCTGAGCTGCCGCCGCAGGGGTGGGACTGGTCATCTTACCGAAAAACAGCAAGGCCGCCAGCAAGCTAGCCTTGCCTAGGCCATTACGGGCCAATTGCTTCTGCAAGGCCTTTTTGGCGCGTAAAAACAGCATGCGTGAACCGAATTCACTACATCCCATGGACTCCGCGATTTCCGCATAGGACATCCCATCATAGCACCGCATAATCAACACAGCACGATGGTTCGTCTTGAGCGACTCGATAGCATCGGTAATGATATCGCGTAGCTCCTGACTCAACAGGGTCTCGAGACCTTCCTGTCGGTCCAGCTCGGATTGTTCCGTCATGGACTTCGAGGTCGCTCTTTTCATGGCCTGCTCCGATCTATAAAAATGACGCAACTTATTGGTTGCTATACCATACAGCCACGGCCAAAACCGCTCTGTATTCTTTAAATTACCCAGGACCTTACACATCTCCAGCAAGGTCTCCTGGACGATCTCCTGCGTAAGATCGTCTTGCAGCGTCAGGCGATACACATACACCCGCAAACGCTGAGACGCAAGTTCAGCAAGGCGATCCATAGCCCCTTTATCGCCTTGCTGAGCCCGCGTAGCTAAAGTTGAAACATCTAATTGCTCGCTCATACAGGATTTATCACCTGTAGGGCAGTCATGTTTTGCTACCCATTAGTGCCGTTTCTATCCTCAGGCGCAACGAAATTTCTGCAAAAACGGACAGCTTATGGCTAAGTTTTTGTAAATCACGCACGCTAAACCCAGAGAAATTGATATCTTCTTCTTCAAAAGTGCTCATCATCATACCCAGGAGGCGTGCTTAGGATCAAGTCAAATTCCCGGTTGCCTCCTATTGTATAGAATCGCATATTCAGGCAATGATCTAAAGTCCACCCTTATCACAGACGATAGTCTGACAGGCGTACGGCATGGGTGATCGTACGCATTTTCAAAATTAAATACATTCTTGAGGGGCCCGGACGACGCCATGAAGGAGTTAATCGCACCTGAAAGCGGGATTGTAACCGCCAAACAATACGAAACCGTCAAAGTCGCAGCTCAAATGATGAAGCAGCAGAAGGTCGGTTGTTTGATCGTAGTCAACGACCACGAGGAATTCGTGGGTCTGATAACCGAACGAGATCTATCCAACTGGGTGGCTGACAGCCACACTTCAGCCGAGGAATCCCTGATCCAGGACATCATGACGGACCACGTCATTTCCTGCGATCCGGGTACCCCCACCAGTCAGGTCCGAGAAATCATGACCACGCGTGGCATTCGCCACTTGCCCATCGTGGATAAGGGTGTCATGGTCGGCATCCTGTCCGTACGGGACTTAATGGGGCAACAGCTCGCTGAAGACCGCGCTGCCGCCCACGAAGTGGCCATGCTCTCCAACTGCCTTAAGAGTATCGAACCGGAAGAGGCCGCCAACACGGTCGCCGAAGAGGTTCCCAAGCTCTTTGATGCCCACAAATGCGTCCTTTGCCTCTACCAGAATGGCCAAACCGAAGGAACTCCCGAACTGGAAAGCCAAAATCAATGCCTGCGTTGTCAAGACAAGCTCAAAGAGGTCCTGGACAACAACGAGCTGGATGACTCCGATGTCCTTTACACCGATAGTGTCCCCCAAGATTGTCAAGAACTCGGCGCCTGTGGCCCCCGTCTGGTGATCCCCATCAACGTCGCCGGAGTCCAAGCTTCCGCCGATTCAGAGGCCGCTCCCTTGGACGGCTACCTCTGTATGTGCGGCATGGACAATGAAGGGACCACCAACGAAGAACTGGTTTCCTACAAGGCCAAACTGGCCAAGGAAATCCTGACTTCGCACCTGACCAATGCCACCCTGTATCGCCAGGCCCGCCTGACCTCGTTGACCGATGCCCTAACCGGAATCGGCTCACGCAAGATGCTGGAAGACAATCTGGAGATCGAATATCAACGAGCCACACGCTACCAGGACACCTTCTCAGTCGCCCTCATCGACTTGGATAACTTCAAAACGATCAACGATGTCCTGGGCCATGCCACAGGTGATTCAGCACTGAAGCGTCTCGCCGAATGCATGAAAAAACATAAACGATCTGCAGATATCGTGGCTCGCTACGGTGGCGACGAATTTGTCATGGTCCTGCCTCAAACAAATGCCGAAGAGGCCTCGATCTTGCTCGAACGGCTTCGTACTGAGGTCCATAACATTGTCCTGGCTCCCGAACACCACATCACCATCAGTTGCGGTGTGGCCGAGTGTCTTATTGATCGCGACACCTCACCCGGTGATCTCATGCGACGCGCCGACCTGGCTCTCTATGAATCCAAAAGTGCCGGTCGCGACTGCGTTCGGGTTTGGGAAAAGACCATGACCAAACTCATCAGCACCAACGACATCGAAATCGGCAAGATCAAACAACTACAACGTCGCGTGGCCGGGCTCTCGGAAAAGGCAGAGAAGATGTTCATGCACAGCATCTGGGGCGTGGTTCAGACCCTGGAAACCAAGAACGTCTACGCCCAACGCCACTCCGAAAACGTCATGCTTTATGCCATGGGTCTGTGCCAGGCCCTGGACATCGGCCCCAAACACACCGATATCATCAAACGGGCCGCCATGCTGCATGACATTGGCAAGATCGGTGTGCCCGACGAAATCCTGTCCAAGCCCGGCAAACTCACCCCACGTGAGCGCCAGACCATCGAACAGCACCCGTTGATCGCCGTTCGCATCCTGGAAAAAATGAACTTCCTGGAAAGCGAAATCGAAATCGTACGTCATCACCACGAAAAATGGAACGGCCAGGGTTATCCCGACGGTCTGAGCAAGAAGGCCATTCCACTTGGAGCCCGTATCCTGGTGCTGGCCGATAGCCTCGACGCCCTGACCTCGGATCGCCCCTACCGCCAATCCCGCTCTTTGCATGAGGCCATGAACATCCTGATCGACTCATCAGGCTATGAATTCGATCCAGAAGTCGCCAAGGGTTTGGTCTGCTGGGTGGAAAATCTGAGCAAGGAACTCAGTGTATCACCCGAAGAAATCACCGCTGAAGACCTGCTCAACTCCCAACGGGGCCAGGATCCCATCCTGGAAGAGCTGCTCATGAGCGAAGTCGCTGCCCTAGCACAGTAACCCGTTTACAACATCCTATAAGACTCATACACGCCTCAGTCGGCCCTCCAACTGAGGCGTTTTTTAGTTCTTGCGGCTTGACAAACCCACCCCTATACGGTTTATTGTCTCTTTCCGTTTGACGGGCGATTAGCTCAGTTGGCTAGAGCGCACGGATCACACCCGTGAGGTCACAGGTTCGAGTCCTGTATCGCCCAATATGATAAGCCGCTGTAAGATAACAACTTACAGCGGCTTACTTTTTTGGAATGTTGATTATTTGTTTTAATCGTATTTATTGTCACGCAGTATTCACGCAGATGGATATTTTTTTTCAGAAAAGTGACAGCTCCGTCCGGCATGTTTGATTTGTTGATGATTGGCCTTAAACAAAGCAGTGGCAAAGCCCGGAAATGTTTCGCTGCGTATATAAGTACCAATGAAGCGAATGCCTTCTCGTTGTGTGTCACCTTTGTGTTGGATATCAATGCACCAGCATTCATATCCATATTCGGCCCATGGCTTTACCATGTTGCCGGTTCGGTCACACATACTGAGTACAATTCCCTTCTTCACAATGTATGGTATCTACTTGAGTTAAGTGGATACCTCTTTCACGCAATCAGATTACTTTTCACATGAATTTGTTTGGACGGCCTCTTTCTCGCTTTTGGTCTCCCACGGATGCAACGAGTTCCAGCTCCTTCCTATCAAACGCCAGCCTTCCGCAGATCTTTTTTGGATGTAAGGCTCCCTTCCTGACAAGTCGGTGCATGGCAAGATCAGGTCTGGCTAAACCGAGTCGGTCCAATCCCAGGTACTTGATGGCCTCATGCATCCAGTAGATGGGAGCACTTTCAGGTTTGCTGCTTTCATTTTGTGTACTCATGGTTCTAACCTATACCTGATTACAATCCCCATCCTTTACCCTAAAGCCAAACCACCCCTTGATCGTCAGCCGCAATCTTGGCCCGATCCTCATCCAGCAATCGTTTCGGATAAAGCAGGAAACGGAGTCTGGCCATATCAGAGTATTTCCTGAATGCTCTTTGTGTATTTTGCAGCAACTCTACCACGTACCTTGACCAACTCGGTCTTTTACGAATCTGACTCACCGCAAGGGCTTCATCCTCATATCCCCATAGTTCAAGAGCCTCCTGGCAGAGTCGCAAACCAGGCCCCCGTGCATTGACTGGCTCTACAAAGATCTCTTCAACGCAGCACTCCACAGCAAACCGAATCAACCGGTCTATTTGTCCCGGTGAATTTGCAATACCCGGGAGCAACGGGCAGAACATTGCATAGGTTCGAAGACCCATACCTGCGGCTGTACGCATTGCAAACATACGTTCCTGGATCTCAGAGGCATGTTTTTCCACTATCCGGATAGTATCATTTCGGTCCGGGGTACCAGTAATGCTCAGCCCCACCAAAACACGTTCTCTATATTGCTGCAAATACTCAAAGTCGTTCATCACGGACGCATTCTTGGTCAGAATGCGAACCGTCCAGCCAGGTTCAGTTAGTATCGCGTCTAAACACCTTCGCCCAATTTGATGCTCTTGTGCTTCCGGAGCCCATGCATCTGTTGCAGTACATAACTGTATCAATCCTCGTGTTCTTATTTGCTTGGCATCCCTGGCGATTCTTTCGGGGGTATTGGCATCTACAATTGCGTAGCCAAATTCAAAGGGGTTTTCACCACATGCCTTGAACGCCTTATGCATGCGGTTCATTGACTTGCTACTGCAATAAAGACATGCGTGACCACACGCAACACCACAATTAACTGCATGGGTTGCCAGGCCTTTTTCCTCAAAGGTGGTAGAACGCTGAATTCCCGTCTTTAGGGGATACTGATGAACTCGTATTAGACGTTCGATAGAATCATAAGAATACAAGTGGTTATTGTTGTAGGCATTCTCGGTCGAAGGAGCCCAATCCTGGGTCCTTGGACAGATTGTGTCTGGTTCATTGTTCCGAAATGGCTTTTTTCTTTTTGGACTATACATTTTTGGCTTCCTTCTAAAGCGTTTTTTGGCCTCTTTTGAGGACCAGCTTTTCAAACCTTCATGTCGAATATCAACACCAATGGGGCAACAATTAGACACTTTTTGGACATCCTCCACAGAGGTGCTCAAAGAGTTTTCGAATGTTTTTTTCGTCGATTGATTCCTCACATGTTATTGACATTCTTAGTTGTCTAATGGCCTTTCTTACCTGGCCCACGGTCACAGATAAGCCCATTTCACGAAGAATTCCCGTAATCTGTTTGTGTTCGGGTTTATGCGTCATGTTTTTTCGGCTGCTGTAAAATCTAATTGGTTGTCCATTTAAACCAATTCCCGTTTTCCGGATTTGAAAGCATGCCTTTTGAAGACGATTGGGATACAGAGGCTTCCTATTGAGACAACAATAGGCTGGGGGTGGAAATACACCAGCATTAACAAGTTGATAAAACCTTGCTCGTGAAAGCTTGAGCTTACCGGCCATCTGATTCACCGTACAAATAGATTCGTGCGTATAATCCTTTGTGGCTTCCATTATTTTCTCTCCTTGATCCCAAACGGAATCGATTCAATATGCTTTTTGCCTTTAACAGTAAGCATCCTCATGGAATGATGATCTTTGGTTATAAAACTCTCTCTGATTAAGTAGGGTTCAATAACCTGCTGGATGGTCTTAGTGGGTAAACCTAGTTTTGAGCCTATGACGTTCAAAGGGACACGTTCAGTCTCAGCAAGTACCTCAAGATATTGTCTGTCAATCTCATCCAATCCAAACTCATCAACTCGGAGATGAAAAAAGGCCTCCTGTAGATCTTTCAAAGTAATAACATCGTGGTCATGACTTTGGGACACCTGCCAACACATCTGTAGATTCTTATTCAAGGCGAGTCGTGCGTTCCCCTTTGCACGCTGAGCGATTCTTAATAAGACTTCAGGGGATTCACATAGCCAGCCCAACGTGTTTGCTCGCTGCTGCACGATATCAACAAGCTCTTGCACTGAGTAGTGACGAAATCGACAATATATCCTCACACGATTTCTTAACGCTTCTTGTAGAAGATGCTCATGGGTGGAAGCCAGTATCAGGGTAAAGCCTTTTAGTTGAATACCAAATGGGTGTCCATACGAAGCAATATTTATAGGTAGAAACTTTTCGGAAATGGCCGTTAGGAGAATATGCTGAGTTTTTGAGTTCATCCCTTGAGCCTCATCAATAAAGATAGTGCTATGTTCGTCAGCCTTTAGAAGTATGGTAAACTGTTCGCATTTTGAATTGATCGTTTCACCATTGGTCTGGTAAAGCCTTAAGTTTCCAAGCTCAGCATGTATCGCTTTCGCTACCAAAGTCTTCCCTGTGCCAGACGGTCCAACGAGTGCTACTGGGCCAAATGATTGATTAGCATTTCCCGTCACAGACCGAATATTGAAATAGGCTCGTATCTGTACTTGAAGAGCATCGATAAGGTGTTTTTGCCCGCTAATATGAGACAAAGAAATTGGCTCCACTTGGTTAACGTCACTCCCTATCCAATCACTACTCATGGCAAAGTCCTTGTGCATTGGTTTAATAAGTAAACATAGCTCTTGCGTTCTTCCAAAAACGCCTCATCGCAAGTCAGGTGCTATTGTCCTTCCCAGAGCTTCTAAAACTGTCTGGCAATCAAATTTGTAGCCCTTACCATCGCTGGACTTTGCTAAGATCGGATACAGACGGTTCTTTGGCTTAAGCCCGCAAATCTTAAATGACCGCCTCTGGAAAACAAATGTCTTGCCTAGATCCTCTGGGGAAAAACCATAATGCAGTGCGTAACTTTTAAATTCCTCCATTTCCTCAGTGATGGCTTTACCATCCAAATCCAACACTGAGAGTTTCACCTGGAAGCGACCGTTAGTTGGCCGAAAGCTACATTTTCCTAAGGTAAGTGACACACCTAATTCTTCTGCTAAGGGTTTCAGTAAGGCTTCTAAACGCTTCATAACACAGTTAGTTGTAGATCTATCCAGTTCTTTTATCTGGGTTGACATAGCATGGTCTCCTTTAAGACTGTTGGTTGTATTACGGAAGAAGGGCCACTACATCCAACTTGGCACTTTCCGGCCCAATGCCTCCAAGACTACCCGGCAGGCAAACTTACTGGACTTGCCATCCGACGACCTAGCGAGCACAGGGGCTTTTTGACTCTTGGGGCTGAAACCGGATATGGTGTAAGTTTGGCCCTTGATATTGAACTCTTTTCCAAGATCAGCATCTTCAAAGCCAAACAACACGGCGTTATGTTTGAAGGCTTCGATTTCCTCTTGAAGAGGATTACCCTTTGAATCGAGCAGTGTAAGATTTAGTTGAAACCGACAGCTACTCATGCGAACATTGCAGCTACCCAGCTCAAGCATGATATTCAAATCTCCTGATATCTGGTTTAGTGCGACGTTCAGACGCTGTCTGATACACTGGACTGTGAGTTGGTCCAACTGCTTGATGTGAATTGACTTTTCCATGCTAATTTCCTTTCACTTTTAAAGTCTGTATCAAATATTCTCATGCAAGTGACACCATTTACCTGGAAGCACACCCTCTAAAACTGGCTGGAGGGCGAACTTGTATTGTTTACACTCGTTGAACTTTCCAGAACCGACCTTGAATCATACATTACCTATTTAGATCATCAGCAGGAGACAATACCGTAGTCCGTGACTTTTAAAGGCCTCCATTTCATCAGTAATGACTTCTCCTTTGGAGTCCAACAAAGAAACCTTTATTTGAAAGCAATCATTAGTAGCCCAAAAAGAGAACTTTCTCACTGATAGTGCTCCACCCAAATCTTCTGCTAAAGGTTTCAGTATGTCTTCTAAACCCTCCACAACAAATTTGGCTTTTTCTCTGTCTAGTTGCTGAATTGGATTCGCCTTTTCCATTTCTAATTTCCTTTCATGTTGTTGATTCAATTTATTAAAACGTAAATATCGCCTAATTTGGAAAACACTTGGTTAAAGCGTTCCGGCTGCATGCCGAGATAAACCACAACTGAGGGGAAAGGGGCTGAAGTTTTTGCATTACCGAATATCAGCCTTCCATAAATGAAACAACGTGGATATTCACGCAAAATCTTGAACCATTGTGTATCCGTTCTTGCGGGCAGCAATGCAATTGCTTCTTTGGTGTTACCAACTTGGTACTCTTCGTGCAGTTTCTTGACCCACTCGCGGATTTCTCGCCCATAGGGTGGATTCATATAGACACGTCCTTTCCATGTTTGCCTTAGGCCATTTTCGGCTTTGGTATAAAGTCTTTTAGCAGGTATGTTGGGAGTGTTTCTTGAATTGCTGCATGGATCTAAATCAACTGTTTTCAGAATCCTGAGCACAGATTGGACAATATGAGAAGGCGTATTCCACTCGACTGATTGACTGGAGAAACATGCTTCTAAGGATCTTTTTGAGATCAGTGGATTCACCTTAGAGCGTTGATTCATGTTGTTATTTTGAACACAATCCATGAATGCCATTATGGTGTATTTTCAAGCACTTGCTCAATGGCATGTGAATTCACTTAAAATCTTTTCAGCGCATATAGATTCACGAAATCTCCTTCCTATTCGTAATCCTTAATCGCCCCTCGTCAGCGTCCTGTTGGAGTATGACTAAGAATCCGAAATGAGCTATTATTGTACCCAGTGAAACGCTGTTTCACTTTGGTCAGAGATGCAACATGTGGATCTGACGTCATCAATGTAGGCATCAGTACCCGGTAAAACTGGTCTCACCAACCAGTCTAAGGGGGCGGTTTATCACCCGTCACGCTGATGGCACGTAGAGCCGGATGCCTCGCGAGGGGCTTGTCCGGTTCGAGGGAGGCTGCTGTAAGTAAAACTCGTACAGAGACAATCTATAGCTTCTATCCCATGGTAATCATTCATGAATATGGGCGACCGAGACAGACTGAACCCATTGGTTCAGCCGTGATACTCGAATGGGTGATGTCCTGATACGTCGGGACGAATCCCTCCGGGGGGTTCGGGACGGATTTTATCCGGCTCGTTCAACCTTGGCCGTCGTGGGGAGTCTGCATACGGTGACGTGTGCAGCCGGGGCAATGACAAGGCTCGGTGTTCGGTCGAAAAAACCGACAACGAAAAGCTCAACCATGAAAGGGGCATAAGGCCCTTGACGGTAAAGATAAGCGGAGACGGTGCCAAACCGCGTTAGAAAGACCTTTCCCGAAGGGTAAGGGGGTGCTTCTGGATTCTGCCCTCAGAAATCGTTTCAGAGCCTCTGAAACGGAAACTATGCCAAGGCGGGAGCCCTGGACATACGGGAATTGGTCAAGCGACGTGACCGCTTGTCTGGAGAGTATTGCTAATCGGGGAAGGACTTGAGCCGCCGGGGTGATGCCCGGTGCCTATCAGAGTCGGATAGGTGCTTTAAAAGCTCAAGTCTGGGAGTGTGCTGCAAGTAGGAGTCCCCTTTGGGGAGCGTGTTCATGGCAAGGCAGTCATGAACCGTTCGAGTGCTCACGGGTGGTGCCGGGCACATATCGACCACGAAAGCAGCGACGTGCATTTTTCCTGCATTTTGATGTCTGCCGACTGCTTGTCCGCTTTTGCGGACAATGAGTCGGCATCCCGTGATTGGGAACTACATGGTCAGAGCAGACCGGTCCGGGAGGACGGGCCTGCTCTGACAGCATCTTTTGGATGTTGAATGGAGCGTATGCTCCGCAACGCCTATGAATTGGGATTCCAACATTAAAGGAATCTGGATCTGAGGATGATGCGGAGAATACAACAGTTGTGGAGCATCTGCTATCGGGTGCTCATGAAAGGTTGTTCAATCGTCGACGTGAAAGGTTTTGAAAGGAGGTTTTACTGAAGGTTTTCAAAGGCTTTGGGGGATTGTGCCTAAAACAATTCCCATCAATTGAAGTAAACTGACAGGAGGGAGTATGAATTACCAGTATTTAGCCGCGTCACCCAATGCCTTTGTGCAGCAACTTGCCGTGGGTTATGTGAGCCACGGGTATCGTTTCTATGTTACGGGCATTGTCCCGAACAACAAGAATGCCGTGCTCGTGGATCACAAGCTCATTGAGAAATACAATATCGCCATGAGCAAATGGTCCAGAGCCCGCCGTAAAGAGCGGGGCCTGGCCAATGTCCATTATCTCAGGCACTATCAATTTTTTGTGCTCATCGCCACCAAGGGTGCACATTACTTCTTTGACCAGGAAGGCCCAGTAGTCCGGGACATACGGTATGAACCCATCAAATACGCAGGGTACAGCATCAGCTACAAGCGTGGTGTGGATAGAAAATGGCATGCCTCCGTTCGGATCAACCCAGTCCAGTACAAGCATGTGAAAAGCTACTTCATGGACATTGCAGCGAGACGTTCAGTGGAGCAGATCAGCAAAGAGCTGGGGCGACTCCCCTTTGAGCCTTATGCACCTGTGAGACGACAAATGCTGAATGTTCACAGGGCCATTAATCGAAAGAGGAAGAAGGCAGGCTTAGTGCCTGTTCCGATTACTGTTTTGCGGTTGAGGCGGAAGATAGTGAGGCCGTTTGAGGAAGACAAGGAACCACCTATATCGGTACGATATCAATTGGCCAGTGGCAAATAACGTCAATGTTTTTAAGCTAATATTGTTCGTACAGTGGAAAACATGGTTTCACACTTTTTCAAATATGGCGTCACTGTCATTGATTTCAAGCACGGTGACTTCAAGCAAATGTCCTTTGAATTTAATATGGGCAGGAATATTATTGATCTTCATGTGAGGATCTCATTCTATTAGTATGCACCTGAGTCTTGGAGCTATTCAGAGCGTAATCCCTGGTTTGTCCAATTTGTCTAAGCAAATAGCTTTGACCTTGAAAAGCTTTATGAGTTGATGTTTTTGTGTATATTGCATCTTCCTTTATTATATAATCCAAGAAAGTGCTTATCTTCATGTCTCTTTTATAGGTTGACGCTGACTCATCAATAAGCTGAAATTCTAGAAATGCATCTTTGTCATGTATGGGAGTGATTTGCATCATTGAATCTATGTACACAAAATCTTTTGCCCCCCATGTCAAGTGTCTAAATCCAGAGGGTGACAGACGCAGCCTACCTACATTCGTAATGTCAGTGACCGTCGGATCATAGCTGAAGCATAGACCCGTTCTAAGAAGGGCATCCAGCAATATTGTAACAGCCCTTCTATCTACACCAATGGCTTGAAAATACTCACCAATTTGATCTACAGAAATGTAATCCTCAGTGCCACCAATATCAGCGTGTTGAGCATCAAAAAGAAGACGAAGGATTCGGAGCCCTAGCAAAGGGGATGTGTCTATTTCAGTGTCAAGAGAATACACATTTTGGACAAAGCTATGTTGCCCAACAGGGTAAATGTCATAATGCCCTCTAATAATTGCACGTTTTATTGGATTCTTAGAGATCACCCAGGATTGCTTTGCAATATATGCTTTAAGTAAATCATCGACTCGAATATGAGGTGAAGAAATGACATCTCGACACAAGGTCAAGCAACGTCGGATGTCTTTATTTGAGAGATTACCCAACCACATTGATACTGGACCGGTTTCAATGAATACTCGCTGGAGGCAACATGCAAACGCCTGGAGATGCTCAATGGAGAGTTGTATTCCTTTACTTAAGAAATACCCATCGCCCTTGGAATCTTTTTCATTGGCCAGTTTTGTTTCAAGATAACATATACGACGTTCAAGTATTCTCTTTACAGAAGGTGTAGGCAAATAAAAGGACTCGCTTTCAAAGGATTGAAGTGCCCCTTGCTGCGACAATTGCCAACTTGTCTTGTCGGTGATAGGCATAACAATTAGACATACTTCATTCTCATAAAGTGATCTGGCATACTGAAACACCTTCTCTTGAAATGGAATAGTAAAGTGATCAGCGTTGTCAAAGACAACGCATGGAACATTCCTACGCATACGAACCACATGCCGCAAAAGCCGTTTTATATACTCATCGGGGCGGTTTTCTCTTCTCTCTTCAATATGTTTGCCAAACTCTATTTTAAAGCTGGTTTTATCACTTTCATATAAATGCTTATACGTTCCTTGACTCCATCTGCGATACTCGTCAAAGAACATCCCTTGCAGTTCATCGTAAGTTGGGCCTTGTTCGCCAAAAACAACTTTTTCGCCAGTATCAAGAAGCTGTTGATTGATCCAATCAATTATCGTTCCATCATGACCATGGCTCTTGCCTAGATCAATTCGGATGAGAACACAGTGCTTTGACAGGCTGCCAGGAAGAATAAAACTAAAGAAGCGATCAATAAATGTTGTTTTTCCAGCTCCCTTTGTTCCAATAAGGAGAACAAACTCATTACGATGCGTCTCCTGAACCCTCTTGACTATTTCACTCAAAGCTTCTGCATTATCGGTATCCAACTCTTGGACTTTAGCAATTAGATCTTCAGTAATTCGGGCTAGTTTTTCTTCAGCCTTTTCGCTTTCTTTTGTGACAACAAAGCATCGTGACATCATATCAGAATCATCATCACAGGATAACCTTCGGAAAAATGTTGTCATTACCTGATCCAAGTCTTTCGCCAAATTGCTTTTATCAAGCACCCTCTTCTTTTCAGGAGGCCATAGTGACTTGCTAAACTCCTGAGATCTTATTGGCTGGCCTTCGGCCTCCTGAAAATAACTTCTGTATAACAGGTTATCGACTGCGGGTATTGCTAAAAGATCATAGAATAATCGAAAGTGAGTAGCAATCATTTCGAGAGAAGGGAATATGAATGCTTTGCCATCAAGAGAGTCTTTGCCATCCCCTAAACGACTTCCTCTGAAAACCACCCATTCCTGTCCATTTGTCACACAAGCCAGTTCAGTGTTTTTGGCCCCACAATAGCGTATTGCCTGCAAGACACCCTCTTTCAAATCTTTTTGATTGAATACAGGTCCTTTTAGATTGTATGTTCTACCCGATGCCCTATTTTCAAGCCCAAAGCTTCGCCCATCCTTCTTTGCCTCCACTATTAGACGTGAACACTCATTTATGCATAGTTTATAGTCAACAAACCCATCAGAAGTCGACTCCTCAGTTAATATGTCCTTCAGTGGCCATCCAAGAACTTCAATTAACATGCGACTAATAACCTTAAGGCGTGTATCTTGCTCCGATTTGATTGTTGAGGAGTAAGACTTAACATCAGTTACCAGTTTCTTCAGCTTAATGAAGGCATTGTCAATATTGTCGTACTTCTCTTTTGCCATGTGATTGCTCTTTGATATTTAAAGTGTTTTCAACACACCAACGCCCTTTTCCTATGCGAGCACTATTTAGCCCTGCGACGGCTTGCTGCCACATAGGTCTCATCATTGTTCTCAATAAGAGTCACGTTATACCTTCGTCTATCTAGAACCTGAAGGAACAGGTATTCTTGTCCTGCCTCTGGGCACAACTTACCATTGCTATCGTGTATTGACACATTAGTCGCTTTGCACAATTTCTTCAGATGCGTCTTTGATATTTGACTGAGATCATTGCGGGATCTTAATGAAGCAACCAGACGTGCCGCACGCTTATGATTTGCAACGTACTGGACTATGCCATCAAAATTAACAAAGCCAATATCTTGTTCAAGGGCACGTGAATTCTGTTCTGCCTGCTGTAGGATATGTTCATCCAGTGCTGCGGTATACTCAAAGCCGCTTGGACGATGAATATAGATCATGTCATTACTGACGTAGAAATCGAAATCTTGGTCAAGCTTAAACACATTGTCCGGGATTATTTTTAATGTTTCATCTTCCCAGCGAATTAGACGATTCCGTGCCTTGAGAATGCCTTTAAATTGAGTAGACCGCCTCATGGCGAAAACCTTGTTTCCATGCTTGTCATAAAATAATGCAAAATAGGCAATCATCCCATCAGGATCAGCAATTGCTTCGGCGTCAGTAGGTAGATTCTCGGCATCATACACCTCTTTTATTCTTGCAACCATGTCATTTACAAGAGGCAGTTTAAGTTGTTCTGTTGATGAGTACTTTTCAGCAGGCTGATAATTCTGTGGTTCACCGTCTGAGTGCACTTTGGATTTCGTCTCGGCCAACATTTCCTGTAAAATCTGCTTAACATCGTTATCAACAGGTACGAGCAAAAATGAATCTCCATCATCGGCATCACGACAAACGCCAAATTCAACACTCGTCACATTATCATAATCAAACCCCTGCTTCATGTTACTCTCCCAATTCAAGATAAACCGTATTACTTAAACGCAGTGCTGATATTTGCTCCCCCTGTTCCAACAAAGGCCGTTTGGTTAGCAAGACGTAACTTGAACGTCCTGAAAACTTGTTAGATGTTTCTATACTTGGAGTCACTGTGAAAACACGAAAGCCAAAGATGGCAAATACCAGATTCATGTAGTGCATATTTAAATGCCAAAATAAAAATACAATGAATAGGAATGCCGCAACAGTGGCACCAAATTCTCGCCATCCATCTAGATTGGCCGGATAGAATGGCAACATCATTGCAAACAGATATACAAGCAAATGATCCCTATGGTCGTCAAAGGTTCCAATGGTAAGTGTCTTATTATCACCAGAGGTACGAGCTATGCGAATGCGTCGATATAGAAACAAATTGGGTATGAGAACTGCCAGTAAACAAATTGGAGCAAAGAAACGATCGGACATTATAGAACAGCCTCGGATTGCCCATAGAATAAACAGGGGTGACATACTGCTTAGAACCATGAATAGCCTTACAATACGAAGGCTTTCTTTCGTTGTACCTCTACCCATTTTGGCTTCTTTCTATTTTAACGAATATTAGCCTGTAATTTTGGTTAGCATCTTTGCCAAATATGTGTCATACCCTTCATCCATAAACAGAATATGATGATCTGCCAGTTCTTCTCTGGTTAAGTTATTGTTGAGTAAGTCTGGGTATTTCGTCTCAGACAAGACAAAGGACTCAAGCACTAGATTGGGGTCATTTAGTTTCTTCTCGTAGCTCTTGATCTCTTTGTAGAGCTGCATCTTGGGAGAGCTGCGATCCACTTGCCGCAAACCTTTGGGGTCGATGAAAGCAAGGTATTGCTTTTCTCCTTCAATGATCCACAGCATAAAATCTGGGTAGAAATTTCCTGCTAGGGCGAATCCGATACCTTTGGATTTGTGCGAGGAATTACGCATGAGGTATAAATCACGATTGGCAAAATATTCCTTGCCCTTTGTGCTATTGTAGAATGCCTCTAGATCGCGGACAAACTGAACCTCACTGGGTGCGTCAAAGGCCAAGGGTCGCATTTTCAGAGGAACCTGTTTGTCGTTTTCAATGTGCATCAAGGGATAATAGAGGTGCCGATCAAAGCAGATGGCGACCATGTGGGGAGGATTCCATCCGGCAATGGCGGGGACATCCCCTGCATCCACCAGGTCGGCTAGCTCTTTAAGACGCTCATAGTAGACATTGCCGTTATCATTGTCTTCGATGTCAAAGTGATACAAACGAATGTAGTTATCATCGTCGTCTTTGACTGTTGCAACCTCAACAAACTGTTCCTCATACGCACCCTTGAGACGACGGTAGAAAGCAATAGTGTATTCATGAAGGAGCTGAACAAGAATGTCCTCCCATTTCCGCACATCTGCAAAACTATGAAACTCCAGTTCTTCCGGTGGAATATACAGCGTATACCACGCAGGATCTGTCTGTTGGCAGAATGCTGTAAGTCGCTGTTTATCCAAACGCAGATTGAACCATGATCGTTGGGCCTTGAAGTCAACAATGGCCCGGTAAATCCGGTCAAAGTCCATGAAAGCAAAATGGTCCGGGCAGAAGGCCCCTTGTTTACGGTCCAGGCCTTGATTGTCCCAAGACGTGTTCTTACCGCTTCTCATAGCTTGAATGCGAGGGTATAAATCCAGTGTAGTATGGGGTAGCTTGATTTTGTCTTTCAAGTGATCCGGGATCACATACAGTTCTGGATTGACGCTCCGTTTAAAGCCCTTTTTCTGGTTGTCTTTGTAGCCATCCTTGAGACTTAGCGTCTTGAGTCGCCCGTTTCCATTATGCCGCTTGGTAGCGAATTCGACCTCCAGCATCTCATCTGTAGGCGTAATGCCTTCTTCCTTGAGATAGTCCTTGAACTGAGCCATGTAGTCGGCTCGAATACCAAAGATATTCAGGGTTTCCAACAATTCCAAATGGACACCCTTGGGGCGATCACCGGGGCGACTGCGTTGGAGTGAATAATCCTTACCCTTCAGACGTACTCCACGTCCAAAAAGCTGGATAATTTGCGATCCCTCGCCACGGCCCATGTTCATCAGGCCCATAGTGGAAACACGCCAACTGCTCCAACCCTCTGAAAACTTTCGCGATCCTATCAGCAGATGAACTTCGGAGTTGGCCTTGTTGATATCTTCAAACAGGGAATCGCCGAATTCATCCGTCTCAAGGTCAAACTCCGCTTCATCATCACAAAGCTTTGCGAATTTTGGAGCATCGCCAATATTGATCACACCAAATGGTTCATGCTCTCCCAATCGCAAGGCCAATTCTCCTGGGCCTCCCTTGAGATGGACCACCTTTAGGCGTTGCTTTGACTCGCTGTTGAATAGAGTCTTCAAGATATCATTGTACAGGGCCTCTTCGCTTATGTGGCTGATAGGCAGAAAGCGTTGATGGAAGATATTGCGACCCTTGGCGTCAAGCAGTCGTGATTCGTCTTGATTCAGCTCGCGAATGGCTCGGCAGGTTTCATCTTTGTCATTGATAAACCTTCCCAGAAAACGGATGACTTCCAGTACATCCGAATCATCATCGTTGACCTTATTTCCCACAAAGATCCATAAAGGCCGTTCGATATTGAATTCCTGAAGGCGTCTATGATGCTCTCTCCATAGCCACTGCTGTTGATAAAAGCTCAGTAAACAAGCGGTCAAGTAATGCTGTCTTGTGATATCATCCCGATCATCGGCAAGATTCAGTATCAAGGATTCTTTGCCGTACCCGTCCTCATAAAAGAATTTGTATGAATAGTCAAACAGGATGCACTTGGCATACTGTTCTCTGACTGCGGTGCTCCTAACCGCCTCTGCTTCACCTTTAGTCAATGATTCCAGCTTCCCCCGTGTCGAGCCGGTCAGCTTCTTGGTCTTATCTTTCTGAGCCTTCAGTTCGGCCTGAAGAATGGTCTGGCTCTTGGATACGGCCTGACCAAAGGTGGCGGAATACTCGAATGAGAATCCATCCGCACACAGGGCCTCACGCCGGGCCAGCCAGGCCCCTGCCTCTTTACCGGTCCCCCTATGCCCTTCATCCACCAGGACCAGATTATTGCCCTCAAAGGCCTCCACAGCCACAACCTTGTCGCCCATAGTATCGCCAAGCTTATTGATATCAATGATATCAATGCGGTTTCTCTCAGGGAGATGATCCTTCTCGAATAGCTTCGCCGAAAAGCCGGATAATTCCAGTTCCATGAGGTGCTGCCTGCTGAGTCCCTCACTGGGTGTCAACAGGATCGTCTTGGTGATCTGCTTGCTGTTACCGTATCGGGCCTTAAAATACTCGCGATACTGGAAAATGTTCACGTGTAACAACAGCGTCTTGCCGGAACCTGTGGCATTCCAAAAGGCCACCTTATTGAGATCGCTCAAGCGATAAGGAACAAAGTGCTCTTTGGGATCTCGGCCAAAATTGAACTGTTCGAGTTCCTTATTCAGGGCCTCCAACAGTTGGTCAGGACGATTGAAGAACCAGTCCAAATAGATTTCCGTACACAGCAAGGACAAATACTGAAAGTACTTTAGCCGCATGACCGTATCTTCCAGTTGATTTCGCCGTTCGGTAATGGCCTTCCAGTGACGGATGATATTCAAATCATAACGACGTAGATCCGCTTCAGGGATGCGATCCATGTGGAACAGATGTTTATTGGTCAGTTCCAGATAAAACCCACTCTGACCATCCGGCGACTCTAGTGATTCCAGTAGCGGATCACGCATCCGCTCCTGCAAAGCCGCGATACTGCCGCCATGAAAGAAGCTCAAAAGCCATCGGTTCAAAACAAGCTGAGTGTGGAAGCTCTCCTTCTTTGCCCGTGCCATCTTAGACATCCTCCCCATCAAACATGCGGGCAAAGAACTCATCCTCAATCTGGCGAACCTTCAAGGTGCGAGTCACCTCTCCGTCGGCATCGGCACTGGTTTCAATATTGGCAATGTTGTGATCTCCATTAATATAGATCACGTCGTATTCCGTATCCAGTGGATTGATATTGAGCCGGTCACAAACCGCTTTGAGGTCGTCATAGCCGACCTGTTCACAGTCACGCCAGATGACCAGTGTTCTCTCATTGGTGGGCATTCTGCCCTCAACGAGGAGGTATCCTCGATCTAGTCTTGCGTCTATTTTATCAACTTGCAGTCCGACTAAGTAATTGAAGGTTTCAACCAGATCAACCTTTTGGGGTTCAGTAGCTCCTGCTGAATCCGAGGCAATGTCCATCCAATAGTCGAAGGGCTTCTTAAAAGTATCGGTATTTAACAGACTCCCTCGACTTTCAACATCAAGCATGTAACCCAAAAGGTAGTCTTGGGCAAGATCTGGTCTCTGGGCTAAGAAATCGCCTTGTTGACCAGTCCTCTGTAAACGCAGGTTGTTTAATGTGTCTTCATATGATTCGAGACATAGATATTTGAAACACCCACCACCTTTCCAATCTACCTCTTTAGAGATACCAGATCGTTCACCCGCTAAAACATGGCGTAGTCTGAGTCGAGCAATGGTTTCAACATGATCGCCCATATCAATGGCTAACCATTTTCTCCCTAGTTTATGAGCTACTGCGGCTGTCGTACCAGAACCAACAAAAAAGTCTAATACTAGGTCTTGCTTTCCATTAGAAAGAGTTGACACAATGCGTTTCATTAATCCTTCAGAATTTTCCGTCTTAAAAGACCATTTATTGGCATAGCCCTTTATGTCTAGCCAATTATTATCAGCCATGACATGAGATCTTGGAGGAATCCAATACTTGATTGATGAATATCCATCACCCTGGCGACTCACAAATTCAAGCTGTTTACCAGTCCTTTCCCAATAATCATCAAGTGACTCACCTGTTTTTTTGGTTTCTTGACAATACTCTTCGTAGTTTTTGACCGCCTTAAATGCTCGTTCCTTCTTCCACATCCATTGACCATAATGTTCTCTTAAGTCGATACCAAGAATATCATACCTCAGATTTGGTCTATCTTCTGCTTTCCAAAAAGAATGCCAATGTGATTTTGATTGTTTAGCAGAGGTTCTCTTTAAAAATCTCTCAAATCTGGTGCCAGGGTGATTTGAGAACCAATACAGATTATCGTAATTAACGGTAATTGAACGCACTCCTGCAAATTGGCGATTCAAATCTCCTTTGGACTCTTCAGCTCGTCGAACAATAATTTCATTACGATAGTTGCTCTGGCCAAAAACCGAGTTCATCAGTTGGCGGACAAGCATGTTTCCATCGTGATTGCAACGAACCATCATGCTGCCTTCTGGCTTTAATAGTTTACGACAGACGGAGACTCTATTTTCGAGAAGAGTCAACCATGTGTCATCCTTGTAATCGACCTTATAATAGTAATCAGGGTCTTCTCCAAGATTGAATGGGGGATCAATATAGATACAGCGTACTCGTTCTGTATATTTACAATTAAGTAACCCTAGTCCTTGAAAGTTTTCTGAATGAATTAACACTCCATCAATCTTCTCATCAAGATTATCAATCGCCGCTAAAAGTTTATACTTAAAATCAGCAGGAAAGTAAGCTGTATCAAGCACCAGCAATGGATTGCTTTTTAGAAATTCTAACTTGAGTGGCTTGCTATAGGCGACTTGGCCAAGATTCTCAGCCTTGATCTCATCAATAGCAAAAAGACGAATCCATTCTTCTCGTTGAGCATCATTAGCTGCAATATCCGGATAGAGTTCCTCTGGCACACGATCCAGGGTGATACAGTAATTCGTCTCAATCACAAACTTCTTTTTGAGCCAGAGTTTCTTCTGAAAGTCCTCGATCTGGGATAAAAACCGAATGAGATCCATGGCAATGGCACGCAGGGTTTGAATCATGCGTAGCTGTGTTTCAATAGCCTGAAAGGTGGTGACACTTTGTACATCGTCGAGGTTCATGACCTCATTCTTGATATAGAAATCCAGCTCCCGCGATAGGAAGCCCCCTAGATCTTTATGAATGAAATAGTCCGCTTTGTTTTTCTGGGTATAGTCATTAAGGTGCTTCTCCAGAAGCGTGCGATCTGGATTGGCCGGTGTGGGCATAGGCTTGGCCAACTCGGTCCAGGTCTTGGCGACGGTGGGATCATCCAGGATAGCCTTTATGGCTTGGGCAATCAAATCAGCTTGCTTGGTGGCCTTATCAAATGGCTTATACTCAAAACGAATGGTAAGTTCGCCATCGGATTCAGTGATAATCTGGGGATGCTCGTCAATAGACTCAGCCAGAACGAATCGGCGTTCCTGACCATTCGTGTCTTTGTTATTGTTTTTCGCCGTATCGGCAGCAATGAGACGCAAATGGACCTTGCGACCATCGGATAGGGTAAACCGGTAATGGGTGAAATTCTCTGAGGACTTGGTGTAGTATTGGTCTTTATTAGCCCAATGCAGGACAACCTCTTCCCCATCATAGGGGATGGCGTAGGTATCCCCCTTGTACCGTCTACGTGAGATGAAATCGCCTTTCTCATAGTAGCGACTGAAGAACCTAAGTAGATGAGAATAGACCTCGGTTTCGTAATCCACCTCGTCACCCATGGCGGCAATCTGGTCACGCAGTTCCTTGATCTTGGGTACTGTGTCGGGATCTACACCATCGGCACGGTACTGCTCTTCCTTTTGCTGGAGTTCCTCTTGAAGTTCTGCCCTTTTATGAGAGGAACCCTTGCTCAGTTCCTCCTGAACCTTCTGCTTGAGGGTCTTGGTCAGGTAGCGATCAATATCCGTGGCTCGTTGGTTGATGATGCGATAGATACCGAAATCCAATTCCGGTTGATCGATCTGGAAGACCTCGCGTAGCTTGGCCAGCAAATCGTCAAATTTACTCATGTTATTGATTCCTTTCCAGGTCTAGGCTTGCAGGCCTATGTAAGTGACCAATGGATCACAAACAGGATGTCGGATTCTGTGTGTTGAACCATTTTCTTTTCCAGGGCCGTGATAAGGTCGTCCCGTTTGTTTTCAATCTCGTCTTCCACTTGGAAGATATGTTGCCGGGCGGATCGCTTCTTACGTTCCATTTCCCGGATTTGCTCTTGGGCCTTTCTCTGGTCGTCCAAGGTCGTTGCCAATGCGGCTTGGCGTTCAACGGCTCGCAATTCCGCCTTGATCTGCTTGAGCTGGCGTTCCGCAGCGGCGACCACGTCATCGGCCCAACGATAGAGCTGTTCTCTGCGTTCCAGGAAATGTTTGTTGTTTTCTTCCATGGACCGGCGAACGGTGGCCTGGGCAAACCGATCGGCCTCGGCATGCAGGCGTTGTTCGGTCTTTTGGGGTAGGGTATAGTGTGGCGATGTGTCGCCAGGGACCCAGCCATCGAGTCGGAACATTTGCTCCAGGATATCGTGCTCGATGGTTTGGCCTTCATCCGTAAAGCCGGAAAAAAGCAGGTATTCTTCCCGCTGGATGCTTTCAATAAGCAGACGATTCAATATCATCCATCCTGATCGGCCTTGATAGGGCTCCAGTGCTGAAAGCCGGGCACTGTAACTGGAAAGCGAGAAGACAACCTCGTTCTTAGCCAATTCCAGGCTTTTACCTTGATCGATACAGTATTCACCTAATGGATGGCTGAGACGGTATAGGTTCCATCCGTCTTGCTCGGCCTCGGTTGCAGGCTGTTCCTGCTGTCGTTTGTCCCGTTTACGGATCAGGGTATAGTTGCCCGGTACGACTCCGGTAATGGGCGATTGTTTGAGTTCAAAGCTTAGCTCTTCTTCATCAAAGACGGCTTGATCCCTGAGTATTCCCTTGGTCAATCGCCAGAACTTACGCCCCACGAGATCTAGGGCATGTAGGGCATCATCATAATCAATCCGAAGCCGGGCATGCACATCTTCATCAAAATGCTCCATCAGTTTTCGACGTGTATCCTGCATCTTGAGTTGGATCTGTTGATCAAGTTCTTCCTGTAGCTTGCGAAATCCCTCTTCGATCTGTTCCGCAGTCCGGCATTCCTGATAGAGATCCAGGATACGTTTTTCCAATCCGGCAGAGCTTTCCAGTTGCCCCAACACTTCGTCAGACGCACCGAAGACGCCTTCAAACAATTGAAATTTGTGCCGTAACAAGTCGTAGACACGTTGGTCGGCAGCATTGCGTTCGTTCAGGAAGTTGACAACAACCACGTCGTGCTTTTGTCCATAGCGATGGACACGGCCAATGCGTTGCTCAATCCGCTGCGGATTCCAGGGCAGGTCAAAATTAATCATTAAAGAGCAAAACTGAAGGTTGATACCCTCGCCAGCAGCCTCTGTGGCGATCATGATTTTGGCGTGCTTCTGGAAATGATCAATAATGGCATGGCGGATATCTATAGCCCGCGAACCCGTGATGCGGTTGGTTTGCTGGTTCTCTTTTAGCCAATTCTCATAGATTTCATGCAGGTCTGAATCACGGTTCGTACCCGAAAAGGTAACGACCTCTCCAGCGTACCCATTCGCCTCAAGAAAATCCTTCAGGTATTGCTGGGTTCTCCGCGATTCCGTGAAGATGACTGCCTTCTGGTTAGCCTGCATCTCAGCTAGTTTTTCGTAGCCGATTTCCAGGGCTTTGAGTAGGTGGCGAGTTTTGGTATCGAATCCCAAACTCCGTGCCCAGCGAATATATTGATCGACTTCCTGGATTTCTGCCTCTAATTTGTCACGGTCAATCACAACCTCAGTGGATTCCGTTGGGAGATCCGTTGATTCGCCTTCTTCTTCCAGTTCATCGAGCAGCTCATCCAGAAGCTCCTCGTCCAGGTCACCCTCTTCAAGTAGGCGTTCAGTGATATCCTTAGTCTCTTGGGCCTGATCTCGAAGGCTGATAAGGCGTTCACGTATCACTTCCAGGGTAGAGGCCAGGGCTACAGGAGACGAAGCCAATACTTTACGTACAACGATGATCGTAAGGTGTCGTTGTTGCAGTGGAAAAGCATAGGTTTCTTCACGTTGAAGGAATGAGGAAACAGCTTCATAGAGCTTTTGCTCATCGTCGGTTGGCCGGAATCTGATGGTGGTAAGTTTTCGCTCAGTGTAACGAACAAACTCCTGTACATCTCTTCGCAGCGATCGTATGCAGAAAGTGTCAAGGCGGGTGCGTAGATCGTCTAGATCGCCATCTGTATTGGCATAAAGCGTTCTGAAAGTTGGCAGGTCTCCAAAGAGCTGGTCGTCAATCACCGTAGATAGACCATACAGTTCCGTCAGTGAGTTTTGTAACGGCGTGGCTGTTAAGAGAACCTTCTTCTTATCTTCCAAGGCCCAGCGAATGGCTTGCCCCATTCTGTTACTGGCCCGATAGGAATTCCTAAGCTTGTGAGCTTCATCAATAACGACAAGATCCCAAGGGATCAGTCGTATCTCATCTTGCATGCGTGCCGCATAATGCAGGGAAACGATCACAACTTCTGGCGTATCAAAGGGATTAGACAGGCCCGCCTTCTGAGCCTTTCGGTAAAGCCGAGAATCAATCACCTTGGCCGGTAAATTGAATTTATCCTCCAGCTCCACCTGCCACTGCTTGCGAATCGAAGCCGGGCTGACTACCAATAGCCGCCGTTTGCGTTCCGCCCAATGCTGGCAAAGCACCAGCCCTGCCTCAATGGTCTTGCCCAAGCCCACTTCATCCGCCAGTAAAACACCCTTGGACAGCGGGGATCTCAGGGCAAAAAGAGCCGCTTCAACTTGGTGAGGATTGAGGTCCACAGTGGCATTGAATAAAGACTGGGAAATACGATCCAATCCACGTCCACCGGAACGAGTAAGGTCGTATGCGAAGTATTTGCAGTGATAATCAGAGATCATCATTTAACCTCCCCCTGAGATTCATCGAGCCATCGATCAATTGTCTCCTTGCGAAAACGCCAGTGTCGACCAATCTTCTGGGAGGGGATCTTCCCGCTTCGGACTAGTTTGTATAAGGATGATTTGGGTATCTTCAGATAAGCCGATAGCTCATCGATCGTCAGCACATCACCTGCCTGGTTAGCCATGAGAAATACCCCTTGGAGCCGTATCAAAACCTAAGCAATAACCAAAAGAGACTGTAATTTACTGTTAGTAATCAATACTGTCCAATAGAAACACCTGCAATCTGCATGATTTCTGGTGCATTTGGAGAAATTGGGAATTTTCACAGAAATAGAAGTGCTGCTGCCCCCCTCATTGAGGCCCCTACAGCCCCAGCCTCCGGTCAATAATCACTTCCAGATCATCGCGGCTGATACCAAGCGGTTCCAGGAGCTTATGTGCCCTGTCAAGGATGGCAATGACCTCCGCTTGTTGTCGAGCGAAGTTTATGTCGGCGACGGTCGGTTGGAATCCGTACTTTTTCATATAAGCGTAGGCTCCCAACAGCGGCATCCCCACAGGAGTATCCACTGGATTGACATAGGGCATTGATGGTTCAGCCTGTGTCTTTGGCGGGAGTGTACCTGGATTGTTCGTTCCTGCTATAACGTGGATAGCTGGTGATTTCGTCGTGATGCCACGAAAGGTCAGTAAACCAGGAGAAAACTCAAAAAGCAGCTCTTCTTTGCTCTTGTAAGGGTCCTCCCTAATCATTTTGAACTCAATGAATGGGATTTCTGCCGTAAAGACACCATTGCTTTGGCCGGGAATATCCACAGAAGCACCTACAATCGAGAAAGTGACCTTGCCAGGCGATGTGGATATAACAAAGGACCGTTCATTGATATCTTTCTTTTTTCTTGGAAAGGCAGGCTTTAGCTTTTCAATGGCCCTCTTTAAGTCCTTGCCAACAATCGTCAATTGATAGACTTTCGGTGTACTCATTGTATGAAACTACTCACTTTCCTAACAGCTAAGCTGTTTACAACATCAATCATCTAACTCTGTAGTACCCTCTTCACCTTTTTCAGGCTGATCGTCTGGAGTCTGATCTTCACCGATGTTATGATCGAGATCCCTGCTAGCCTGCTTTTTTAACTCATCATATGGAATCTTTGCCAAAATAGGCTTGTCACTCTTAATTGCCTTGCCATAAGCAATCATCTCAAGGGATCGCAAATTGGGAACCGCTCTCGCATGTTCCTGACTGTATATGTTGGATAAATAGTCCAGGCTAGTCTTGTCTACGAGGGTAAATGTAAAGTTGGTGTTACACTGAGACAAGATCGACTTGCTCACCAGTGCAGTCCTTTGAGTGACTATAAGCAATCCAACACCGTATTTACGCCCCTGCAAGGCAATCTGTGATATTTTGCTTACTACCCACTGCGTATCATTGTCGAAACCAGACCACGCGGTTTCAGGAATAATGGTATGGGCTTCCTCCAAGACAATTAAAATTTTCCGTGCACGACGATGCTTTCGTGCCCATTCCATGATATTGGATAGGTAAAGCTCTGTAGCTCGAAGCGTTGCTTTGGAGTTCGTAATCTTCGGCAATTCAAAGACGCCAAGCGCTGCACCTTCGGCGGATAAGAATTCATCTACCTGTTTAGCAACCGGCTCCTGAATTTCATCAACAAACTCTTTAAGTGCCTTCTTCTCTGCTGGAGCACCATAAGTGCCTGTTTCAATTGCAAACAGTTTGCTATCGAGATCTTCTGCCTGCTGTTGTTCTAGACCAAGAATTTGAGGATTGTAATCGCTCAATCTAGCTTTATACTCACCAGTAAAATCAACACAGAATATTTTTGCGTTTAATGACAGACCTTTGGTGATGACCTCAAGTGCAAACTCCGTCTTCCCTGTCCCTGTTACACCCAGAATGGATGCATGGTATTCAAGAATGTCATAAAAGCTTGCACGTACGCCAAGGTTAGATCCAGGAATTTTGCCAATTTCAAATTCATCTTCTTCAGATCGAACATCCAAAGTGATTGCTTCAAGAGATCGAAAAACAGGGGCATTGATAGCAGGAACCCAGCCGTATTTCACAAAACCCTTAACGGGATCATAGATGCCAAGCTGAGTTGCCTTGACGATGTGTTTACCACGAGGGTTTTGCTCAAAGCTTTCTTCTGCCGTATGCACATCAAGTATCTGGTAAAATATCGTTTGGCGGTGCTGTCGACAAAAAGTGAGTAATCCTTCCTCTAATTCAAGCATCGGTGAAACTTCAAACTTGATTGCACCAATGTTGCTGTCTTCGACGATAAATCCAATCAAAGCAGCACCTTCTCCTATACCACTGAGTTTACTTATTATGTGAGCAGAACTTGGAACCAACTCAGAGGAATATACATAGCATGGGTAGGCATCCTTAATAGGTTCAGGTAATTGACCATAGCATAGACCCGTACCGATAAGCTGTGATTCACTGATATGATGAAACAAAGGAAGAACGTAGACTTGTTCACCGTGAGGCAAGCAGGCAGCCGCTACATTCTTTGGATTCCAGGAACTAACTGAAGAAATCACCACACGAATAATACCCGGATTGTCCACCTGGCAGATTTTCCCTATGAATTTTATCTTCTCGCCCACCCGGGGAGTTGATTTAAGCTGAATATAAAGACGAATAATCATGTCCACCGGTCGAACGCTAATGAGAAAAACCCATAGAAAGAGAAGCCAAAGCTGCTGAATTGGGTTGCCTTGATAATAGCCGACAATGCTGATTAAAGCAGGACAGGAGAAGAGAACTTCACCTTTGCCGATATTGTCACTGAGGCGATAACCAATATTTGACAATAAACAAAGACGGGGTTTGACAATAGGATCAGAATCACGAAACACTATGGCAGTTATAGCTGACACAGCCACAAGAAAGGCAATAGTAATTGAAATCCAACGAAAGACGTTCAACTCTGTTCTAAGCTGGCTCAGAGTGCTGAAGTCCAGAAACCCTAACAGGAGAATTGTCGTAACTCCATTGATCAATGAATCCCGTGGAGGGCGGAACCAAGGAGCGGAAAGCAAGACAAAGAACCACATGCCAATGCCACTCAAAACCCACAGCCTCTGACCAGATTCAGAAGGTAGAATTACTCCCGTCACTATTCTGCTGGTAATCAGCATGATGACAACATAACACAGAAGAGCGACAAATCGTTCCTTCTGACTCAAAAACTCCCTATGCTTTGCTTGGTCTTCTACCATTTCCCTCACCAGCTTTCTGTTAAAACAATCCCGGTTAATCCCAAAAGGATTCATCTCGGGATTCCTAACCCTATGAAAATAAAGAGTTTATTCTAGTGTTTTAATTAAGCCTGTAAAGCCCGCAATTGGACTGACAAATCGGGTATTTCAGATTATTCAAAGAAAAAGGAAGAGGTCTGGCGGTGCAACACTCTTCCTTAAAGATAGGCAAAAACAGGCTACATGCTCACTTCCACCTCTTGTGAACGCTTGGAGCGAGCCTTTTCCGGCTGCTTGGCACATTCAGGCTTTTGGGCATATACCCATGAATGGGCCATGTCCGCGACCTTGGCCACCAAGGGCAAATCATCACGGTTGAATGAATCCGTGGTGGCCCATCCTTCTTCAGCCTTGTATATACGGCTCAGCTTGATACCGTGCCGCACACCGGCCTTGGTCTGATTTTCCCAGATGGTTGCCTTTACATGTCCCAATTTTATTTCATGAATGGGTTGATTAGACATTTTCATGTCTCCTTTCTGCCACGTTTGGCATTGTTGGATTAGACAGCCAGGCTCAAGAGTGACGAACTCTTGATATCCATGGCTGTCCGGTCACCTGCATTTTGCACTTTGCTTGCCAGTTGTGTCAGGGCATCCACCACAGAAAAGACCGTGAAGGCACCCTTCTGCTTGGCAATTTCCAGGGCCTCAGTGCCCAATTTCTTTTGGATACCCTTATCCTGCAAGAGCTTCAAAACATCCTCGCAGTCGTCGCCCAGCTTTGTTTTCATGGCCTTACCAATGACCTTGGCAAAACCATCACGACGTTCATCACGTTTCTCAACCAGCCGTTCAATGATGTGCGTAATGTCACGCAGTGACTCATGAACATTGGCTGTATGCTTACGCTTGAACTCAGTGACATCCACGGCGTCCCAGATAATGTGATTCTGGCACACAGCTTGAAACCAGAAAGTCTGAATTCCAACCGTTCGCCGTCCAACTTCGCTGTTCCACAACATGAAACCCGGACAAAAGGCCTCCCCTTCAATATCAATCCATCCTGTAGGATCTATCATGAAAATGAAGGAATCCTCGGGTCCTGCGTACAATCCCGTTGCTGGAGTTGTATCGCCATCCTTGTCATCCAGCGTGGTCGCATCCTGAGCAGGCCTAAAATCCACGGCAAATTCCCTGACTCTCGTCAGAAGATCTACATCGTGAAGCCTGGTATAGCTCGCTGGATGAATAGACCGAATTTGCTGCCTGATCCGATAGACCTGCAAGGGTTTGTTTCCACCGGGCAAAGTTTCAGTCAACACACGACTGGCTGTATCCGAAGTCAAGGAATTCAGCAGCCTTTTGGAAACTGTCGCCATCGAGCAGAGCTGTGAGAATGACCAGTCATTCAATAACAGGTCTTCCCCTTTAGCAGATAAACGAAGTTGATCCTTATCTGGAATCACGGACAGCTCGCTCGGGAGGACCCAACTTTCACTACTCCAGCGTTTCATGTTGTAGCAGTAATTCCACAGGTCCTTCATGGTCCGAAAGCGTTCATCCGGGGCACGCCGATAAAGCTGATCATGGGCTCGTGTCAGATTTTGCATAACAGGCTCCTTTCTGTTTACAGTTATCCTGTAAAATCAATAACCTTTAGGTTGCACCGCCAGTATCCTCAGTCAATTGCATATCCCCTGTCATTGACCGAGGGCCTGGCAATGTATTTCTACCCATCACTCATCTGTAAAAGAGCCGTCAAACTGTGTTATTAGCCAACTGATTAATCATGTGACCTAGCAAGACGGGAAACGGACGTTTTCCTTCATGATGAAACTGCCGTATGCGGCCATCGTCGTCGGGGCTCACCCCAGGCCGATAGGCCGCTGGCCCCGATGCGAGGGTCGCATACGGCTTGCTGCATCACCCATCTGCCGAATCGGTTCTGAGTCCGAGGGGCGTCACCATTAGCTTGAATCGTGATTGACATCGAAAGGTTCATGTGAATCTCAGAGACTTGGCCAGCAGTTGACCGGACCTGCTCCACCAGTTCGCAGCTTGCTACTGGCCAAGTTTTATGTAGACGATTGACTATTCAGACAACATCCCAAGTCGAACCATAGTCGGCCCTAATCTAATGAGATACTTCTGTGCTGCGACAATTTCAGCTTTTTGCTGAGGTGAGCAGCGGTTTATATGTGGAGGATAAGTCCAGTGTGGTCTGTCATTGTATGGAGATATTCCAAGGCCTAGCAGATAGTTCAAATATTTGGCGTCATTTTTATCGTATTTGAGAGCTTGATAGGCACCCATCCGGTTAAGTGACATAGGCATAGGTTGAGATGTGTGAAAAGACTGACATGGTTGCCAACAACCTTTAGATATGAATGGAGTAAGCAGACGCCTTACTTCAAGACTCTTTGCTTCCGCCTCCATTTGCTCGACCGTCATGGTATCTTGACGCACGCCCATATCAATCTGAAAGCGGCTTTCTGTTTCTTTTCGTGTCATTTGAGCATCCTGCAATTGTCGTTTCAGTTCAGACATTTTTTCATCAAATGTGTTTTGTGCTAGAGCGAGTTTATTTTGCCACTCGGAGTTAAGCTGGGTCAAAGCAATTTCCATTTCTGTCTCTTTGCGTAAATTTTCAGATCTGGCCTCTTCCAGTAAGCGTTTTTGTTCTGCCAAAGCCCATTCCAGTTCTTTTAACTCATAGGCATGGGTTAAAATCTCTTGAACCCTCTCTTTAGTCAGCAACTGTGCTTGATTGCTGGCAACTCCATGCATAATGCTACCCTGAGCATTAAGTTCCTGAAGCTTCTTCTTTAACGTGGGTAAGGTGTCTAAAGAAATATCTCGTGGAGCACGTTCAATGATACGTTCTAAGGTATCACGCTGGCTTTTCAATCTTTTGGAACGATCATTGCCCCATGCATATAGATTTTCAATTTCATACCGAGTCTCTTTAGTCGGAAGGTATTTAGCTTCAGAATGTCCCTCAGCAATCTTAACCCGTTCCAATAAAGCAGAGGACCGGTCCAAATACGTCGCAACATCGGTTTCAGTTATTGCAGGTTCATTACACAGATGATTATATGTTGATAATAATTCGGGATCACAGGCAATCCGTTTCCCATCATCGCTATCAAGGAGTGTATCCATTCTCTTAGAAAATGCCAATGTGTCTGCTTTAAGCTGTACAAATGAATCTTTGGTTAACTTCGCTTTGCTAATAATCTCATTGTGTAGTTGTTCGATTCCCTTCTCGATATCATCCTTTTGATACCGCAGTTGTTCACGTTGCTGAGATCCTTTCTGTGTAGATTCTGCCGTTTCTTGCGAAAAACTCCTAGCACATAGCAAGAATGTCGATAAAACAACAATCGTTGTAGCAATTGTCCATCGTGTCTTTTTAGTAGTTTGATACATGAGACACCTCCAAATTATCAAGTAGTCTTTCATATTCAGCGAAATCTCCCCCAATTTCGTTTTGAATAAAATTAATACGTTCATGCTGCGGGATCAGAATTCGCAACTGTTGCTGACACCATTCCCGTAATTCAATGAGTTTCAAACGATCCAATCTTGACAGGCGATTACTATCATACATGTCCCTGATACGATTGAATTGGCGTTCTCGCTCAAGTAATTGTTCGTGATCGACTCTGCCATTTAGTAGCCGAGCCCATACTTCTGCGAAGGCATAAGAACGCAAAATGGCCCGGTCAATACGACGAGAAGCATATTTATGAGCTGAATCCAACGGAACACCGGTCACTGTTTCAAATCGCAGAGACAGGTCATCTAAATGATGATTCAACTCAGACATTCGATTGCCCACTGAATACAAGAGGACTTCCACATCCTGTTTCAAAGAGTCATACTCCATCTGTGTTTGATGTCTGAGCAGTTCCGTTTCTGCTTTTAACCTACGTTCTTCTGCGAATCCAGCCATTGGCTTTCTTAGAAAGTAAATGCCGGGTAGTATTGCGACAGGCAGAAGCAGTAGCGAAGCGATCAGTCCCATGGGTGATGACTTTGGCTCAGGTTTTCTTTCATAGATTGAAGTATCCATAGTTCTCCTTTCTGTCTGAGCAGGCGAGAATAAATCACTCCTGTTCAGACTCTTCCAACAATGTCATGATGTCGTCATCAGTATTATCCCCAATTTCTATGCGAGAGAAGTCGTCCAGACTTGGAAGCTGAGTTGCCTCCAAATCTTGGATAATCAGGTCTTCAGGGAGATATTGATCCTTAGTCGGCCGAGGTACAAAATCAGGCACAGGATCTTGGCTGTTTTTAGGCAATAGGTGGGAAAAATAAACTGGCCCATGAAAACACCCCACATCAGGATTGACATAAAATCCAAAGAAGCGTTCCTGGTTGGCCCTGGGCATGTGCATAAATTCAGAAGGTAGTACGACTTCCTTTTTGACATATGCTTCAGTCATACTGGAACCTGATTTAGCCTCACTTCTCGTCCATTGACGCAATTCTGCTTCACCAATAACCTGTGAATAGTACTTACAGGTCTCTGGACTATCCGATCGCAGTAGCAACTTATTGGCACATAGCCCTGCAATGTCATCGGCTCCATTCTTGTAAACAGAACGCAGGCCCTCCATCGTCTGCCAAGAAAGTACAGCCCTGAAGCCTTTAGAACGAGCCGTCCACATTAGACGAGAAAGTGCTTCCCACGGTCCCCAAGCAGCCAATTCATCATTAAATAGGAATATTCGGCGAGTGGACGATTCAGTAAGAGATAGTATGAGTTGTGAAAGCCGCTGAAATAATGCCCTATATAAGGATAACAGCGACGTTCTCATGGATTCATCCAGGCTCAACACAAGGATACTTTCCTGACCTAACCATTCTCTCAAGCTCAACCTTTTTTCAGACCTTGCCATTAGATTCGCAATGGGGCCAAGGGTCTCTGCATTTGCATGAATGGTCTGAAGCACATTTGAAAGTGTTTTTTCTTCATAGCTGGCAATCTTTTTTGCATAGTGTTTTGTTTGAGGCACAGATCTTAAGGTCGTTTCGATGGCCTTCCTATCCGACACAGTATAGAGGACCTCCGCCAAGGTCCATTCTTTGGGTTTACATATCGTATAAGCAACCAACACCGCAGCTAATATGCCACGAGCGGACTTGGTAAAGAAGGAGTTGTTTCCCTCCTTTTCGTCCTCTATCAATGCAACCCCTAATTGATGACACGAGACGGGATCATTGAAATCCACTGCGAGATGCCAAGTACACGATCTTTTGTCAAAGGGATTGAACATGTGAACAGGACATTGAGCATGCTCATGCAGGAATTGATACATCTCGCGTTTGATGTCAAAAACAATGCCACGCCAGTCTGAGCCGGGTGTCATGTAAGGCAGCAAAGAGGACAGTAGGATCTTTTGGGAAACCGATTTTCCCTCACCAATACTACCTATCATGGCATAGTGTTGCGATGAATAGCGTTCGGGAAATGGCATGCCTGCCCACATAACCATTCGTTCATGTGGAAGCGTTAAATCCTGAACAACATCATAGGCTTGCTCAATGGTTATGAGTTTTGTTCCTCGTACAATTTCTGTCGAGTAACTTCTTCGCCTGCACAATAGTCCCAATAATACAAGCAGCAACATAGCTGCACTGAGACCCATGGATACAATGGGGAAAATGAAGACCAACAGTATTGCCCCTTCGAGTAACAAGATAAGAGGAGGCCAATAACGCATTCTATTGACAACCTCACTGCGGGCAGACCAGTTACCATTGCAATAGTGTTGGCCCATAAAAAGCATGAAGTAATATAAACAAAACAATGCGGAGACAGAGGCCAACAATAAGGCGAGAGAGTTTCTGTCAATATCTGCATACTGTGGAAATCCCCAATTTAGGCCACATAAAACACCCCCAAAACATGTTAACAAAATGACGATCCCATAGAGGATTAGAACGACCTGTTGAATATTGGATTGCAGACTAGATAAGATAGGATTTTTCATAGTGAGATCTCCTTATTGATTTCATGGTTTCGTTCTGGTTGCGGTGGTGTTGGTTCAGTGGTTTTAGGTGGTGAATGTTCTGTAATCTGTTTTAACGGTTTCGGACTATCTCGTTGTTCAAGTTGTGACAATACCGCATGAAAGGCCGAGTTTCGAGCCCGCTCAAGTGATTGCCCTTGCACGAGGACTAACTTGCCACCCTGCTTGTCGACCTCATTAATTAACTCTCGCATCTGGTCAAAACTAAGCGAATCGGCGTTATCGACAATCAACACGCAGTTTTTTGATACTTTCAGTTTTTGCAGGCCATAGGTTTTCCAGTGCTTACCAGCCCGGATGAGTTGTCGTTTATGATGAGACAACTGAAACTTTAGGGTAGGATTCATCTTCAAGAAAAGTGTTTTAAGCGTCATTGACTCAATGCCCGTTTCCTTCTCAATGTGAGCAACGCGAGACTTAGAAAGGGAAGTGGCCATAACGGTGTAACCACTTTTTTCCCACACCTCACGAGCTACTCTCAAAACACGATCGGAGTCATATTCGCCTTTGCGAAGAATTGAAATCCGACTTCTGTCTGCGGTGAGTTCTCGAATCTTGTTGGTTTGCTGTTGGTCAACAGTCAGTTTGGCGTCTTTTTTGTTTTGGGCTCTATCTAATTGTCTTGTCTGCTGTTTCATGTATTGCCTCCTTATTTGGTGTAAGTGGTGACGTATTTCCTCAGCAATGGCTGAACGTGGTTTTTGATGTCGTTTGATAACAGCATCAGTAATTTTTGATGAAACCTTCTTTGATTTTCCCGAAACAAGGCCTCCCAGACCGATTGAAAAGCCAAAATCAATAGTCTGCTCTACAGGCTTTTGGTATTGTTGAAAAACGGGCCTTGTCTTGGATTGATTTATGGAATGAGCCGGTTTGGACAGCATCCTGTTAACATCTTTGGCTAATTCTATGTTTCGTTTTTGTACTTTTTCTGTGGTGTATCGTGGAGCCTGATCTGATTTATTAGTCTTGATGACGCGGGTGGAGTGCTGAAGCTTGTGGTCCACGGCAGTGGTGATGGTCTGGGATTTCACATCATGCTGCGAGCAGGTTTTAAACGCCTCGCGATAGAGCCGATCTCGATTGAAACAACTCCGCTTCTCCAGCACATTGTCAATGGCCTTATCAATCAGTGGCGGAATCTTGCTTATGTCTTTTTGAGGTTTGATTTGATAGAGTTGTTTCTTGACCTGTTCGGGAGTTAGTCTGAACTGGGCTGCTTCTTGTTGCCATTGTCTATATAACTCTTGCCGAGAAGGAATCCCAGTCTTCTTCTGCCGGGTCTGGAGAGTAGCATAGGCGGCAGCTTTGCCGGAACTCAAACCCCTTTGATTCATGTAATCTTCAATTTCGCGGCGTCGTTTTGAGAAATGACGACAGACTTCTTGTGAGATGCCGGGAAGTTCAAGATGGAATCCTCGGCATTTGGCATCAATGCCTAGATGTTGTCGGAGTTCATTCTTGAGTGCATTACGGAAAAATGCCCCATAGGCTTTCTTAAAATCGCTGTCATAGAAACGTCTCGTATCGAGGGAACCAGTGGTGCCATCTGGACGAAAGGCAACGTTGATTAGGAGGGTGTGGATATGAAAATGGGGGTCCAAGGCCCTGGAAGTCGAGTGCTCAAAACTGGCCGCAATCACCTTGGCCGGGACCAATTTGCAGCCTCCCTTACCGCAGCGTGAGAAACAGACTTTTTCCTCAATGTCCTTTATGGTCTCTTCATGAGCCCTGGAAAAACAGTCGAGTCCAATCTTTTGTTCGTGGGGAGGCAGCAATGAAATATAGACTGAATAATGCTTTCCAGGGGAAAGCGTAATGTCCAGAGCTGAAAATCGTTTCTCTTTCCCTGCATTTTGGACTAACGGCTGACCGGTCGTTGGATCATAACCTTGAAAAAGAAGCGTCAGTTGTTCTCGATTTATTATGCCACTAAGACCGAGAAGCCTGGCCCCTTCCGTATCCAAGAATCTGCCGCCGGGCTCACCTCCATTATTAATGTGGTAATCCTCAGCTCCAGTTGTCAGATTCATGAAGTAGTCTTGGTGCCCAAGACTGAGCTTGCTGAATGAAAGCATGGGTAACCCCACCAAAACTATACAAGATGTGTTTCGACCCATTTGTTTGCCTCTTCTGAAGTGGCGACTTTACCAGCCATGACTAAGAGAACCTGGACAGACGATGCAAGGTCACTCCGAAGCCGTTTCACATCTTTGCGAAGGCTGTTTAACTCGTCCTTGACTTTGACATGCTCAGTTGCTTTCAAGTAGTTGATGACGATCTGTTTGGCGTGTTTATGACGACTCATTCCCTTGGCTTTGGGGGCTGTCGCCTCCAACTTCTTGGACAAGTCATCGGGTAGTTTAAAGGCTATAGTATCCATTTTTTCATAACTGCCTATATAATGGGTCTCATTGAAGTTAGGGGAATTTTCTTGTGAATAGGTAAACCAAAGGTCAACCCCCGTAACGTGCTATCCTGTTGACATTTACTGTGACAAATCGCACCGATCGAGGTGCACTGGCGTGAAACAATTTTGAGGTATATTTCGGCAGGCAGATATGTGACATCGGCTGTTTAGAAATCTCCAGGGGAGACATATCTGTGCCCGTCCTTAAGACTGTGTATTCTGGTTGCACTGTGTTGCTCATTGCCATGTGTCAAACCCTAGTCATTAGGCGAATTCACATACAGCGTAGCCATTCGACATCTGCTTTGAAAGGTCATCTCAAACCATCTGAACTGATCTAGATGCACATAGATTCACGGGGTCCATGATCAGCAATTGATTGCCAAAGAAGGCATCGATTGAGTGGAAGGCGGCCCAGCATTAAGCACAATTAAGTTGATCCCAGTCATCAACATGTTATCTTAGTTGTTAATTTAGAAAGCTACAAAAGATGAGCACATCAAGGCAGCACTGGGCGTTTCTTGATGGCTGAGCCTTGAGATGAAACAACACGCAGACGCATTGGGGTTTGTCAGTATTTAAGAAAGGACTAGGCATGGGTCAGAAACGGGAATTCGATGTAAATAAACAATTAGTGAGTTACTACGTAACAGTGCTATGTCGGTCTATAGAAAACTTCGTGTTTGAAAGAGATAGGATTGAAACCGACTATAAGGAGAAGTACGCAAAGCTGTATAAGAAGTACAAATTAGATAAAGGAGGTTTCTCTAGAAGCACAATAACCAGAATGCTGGGAAATAAAGCTGCAGAAAGCAAAGTTACTCGAAATGTTTTCTATGATGTGCTTCTAACCCTAGAGCTACTTACAAAAGAAGCATATAAGAGTGATCCCGAAAAGTTCAATCCCGGCACTCTCCCAGTCCTGCTAAATCTACATGTCATCCCTGATGTGCTTGTTCCAATTTTAGGCCCAAACAGAAACACACAAACTCAACAAATGATCGAATCCGCAAGCAAATCTCACCTAGAACGATTAACACCATTGGAATGCTATCAAGAATTAACTGAGTCAATAATTAATTCGCAAACAACTGAGGTGTTGTATGCATCAATTTGTTTAGGTTGGACTCTGAGATTTCTAATGGCGTGTTTAGGCCAAGAGAATAGTTCGATAGGTAAAATAGTAGTTCGAGGCATTTATCTAGATGATGCAGAGAGAACAAATGCAAGAAAACTCATTTTGAGAGACATGGAATTAGTGCACATGCCATTTGGTAAAATCCACATGGAATATCATGACTGGAATGAAGATCCTGGTTTCTATGGATTCATGTATGGAAAAGAAACAATTTACTTTGGGCACTTAGATAAACATGTAAGCATAACTAATAAACCTAGTTACAGTCGACCAATACTCACACCAATGTACAGAATGACAAAGAACAACTCTAAGCAATTTGAAAAGTACAAAGCACTAATGATATGTGGCATTTTGCCTTATCCTCTGTGCTCTGAAAAATAAAACATCCGGCAAACAATTCTCGAAGATTGCTCGCCGGATTCTTCTTTCACCCACTATTGACCTAAAGCTGATGTTCAATTACTGCAATTAGCTGTATTGTGATCTTCAACACCAATTTGCGGTAAACGAATAACATCATCCTCATCGGTATTTTCTTTGATCCAATCCTGGCAAAGCTGTAATGCTTTGAAGAGTAAAGGAAGATCAAACTGACTGAAATAACTGCTTCTCCCCCAGCGGTCATCGTCCTTGTATACACGACATGCTGAAAAACGGTACATTTTCCCCAAGGTACTTTCGCTTTGCCAGATTGATACTTTTATGGCCCCCACACTGATACATTGAACGGGTTTGTTTTCTGTCATTGGTCCCTCCTATAGAACACTGTTTTACGCATAAGCACCGTAGCACATTTTCAGATCTTAAGGAAATGACATTTGCAGCCTTCATGCAGGCACATGTGGACTTGGCAAAAACAACCGGAAAATGTAGGTTAGAAGAAAAGAACACAACGATGTGATGCATTGTTCATATGGAGTTCATCACAATATAGTTGGTTTAAAGATGTGAGAAAACCTCGCTCCCGCACATGGCAATGTAATTTGAGGCTACATTGCATGAGCGGGGAGGACGGATAGTTACGATTTGTCTGACAAGCCCAAGCGTAGCCCAATTGGCCACAATTTGTCAATTCTTTCCGTCCCGAATCGCCCTTCAACGGGCATTTGTTCAGGTTCAATCCATCTGTGGGGACACCACATACCCGTTAAGCATGTGGATTAATTGAGTAATGGATATGAGCCGGGAATTAAGAGGGTATGCGGGATTAAAATCAATCGCTCAGAAGCCGGAGGGAGGTTTCTGTCTGGTTCGGGTTCGATCGCTTTTAGCAGTCTGGTGGAAATTCAAACTGGAGGAAATCTCATTGTATGAAATACGTCTCTACCTGGCCTGCCTGGAAATGAAGGCCCGCCGTTGCCAGCTCAAGAAGGACCGTTCACCGTTTTATTCAGAACAAGAACTCATTGATCTAGTGGGTGGTGGTACAGTAGGCAAGGCCAAAAAGGGAATTCAGAGACTCACAAAAGCGGGCCTTCTCCAGTGGGATCGACATGAAATTAATACTGACACATCTCTAGCTGAAGGCGATTTGGAGGGATCTCGATCATGGCAGAGAACTCTCGACTTGGTAAAAAACAACCGACGCAAAGTACCCCTGCCCCGGCGTATCCTGAGGCACATGATCAAAACCCGCCATCGTACCTTGATCGGGGCTGTTTTTGCTTACCTGTTCCGTTGTCTGTATATCAGGAAAAACCGATGTGTGTCCGGTGGTCGCCTAAAGACATCGTGGGCATCGATGGCCCTGGGTTTGGATTTTCGCAATTGCAAAGCAGCAAAAAAGCAGCTTGTGCAATTGGGCTGGATCATTCCCTGTGAAGAACATCAAACCGCAATGAACCGCTGGGGCCAACCTGTAATCATCAATCTGCAATGGGATGAAACTCACATTGATGCAAAAACGCCACCCCAAAGCCAGAAAAAATCGGCAAAGACACCACCCCCTATTAATAACCAGCAACCTTTATCAAGATCTATTAACCAGAAAACTCAACGAGTTACTGGTATTCAAAATCAAATACCATTTTATTCGAGGCCCTGCATAGAACACGTCACCATTGAAGACTTGCGTAACCCGGCACGACTGGATCAACTCTACCAGCAAGCCACTGAAGCAGGGAGCCTGCCGCACTCAGAGTCCAACAGATTGGCGTGGTTCGCTGCGGCAGAGCGGGCCTTGAGCACAGGAAAAAACAACCCTTGTGGGCTCTTTGTGAGCCTATACCGGCAAAAGCTCTGGCACCACATCACACAAGAGCAGGAAGACCATGCCAGGGCCAAGCTGAAAAAGCTCGATTTTGACGAGGATTCACATTTGCCGGGTGAAAGGTGCGGCAATCTGCCAATTTACGACAGTCTTGCCGCCTAAACCAGGAGCCGCCCCCAAAGGGGACGGCACGTTGTTAAATGTTGGCATAAAAGACATGAACCCTGCCTTCACACTCCAGGGTAAATACGTCGCCACTCAGCTCAATATCTCGGCCAATGCCTTCGTAATCAATATGGTAGCGAATAAACTCCGGCAGGCCCTTGATTGAATCTGAATAGCAATCATCAATGAACTGCTCGGCATAGTCCGTTAAACTGTCATATTCGCCACAGTATGCTTCCTCCATGTATCGCAAGGCTTCATCCATGCAGGAGGTACCGCCCACATACGACAATAGAGAGGCGAATACAGGGCCATGCTCGGTGATCTGAAAAGCCGCCTCCGCCACTTGGTCAATGCTTGCGTATTCAGACAGCCGCAAGTCACCGAAGTACTCATAGTCATGAATGGCCCAATCTTCTGCTATTGGCTCATTAGACTCAGCCAGCATCTGAGCAATTTCCTCTCGGATCGCCTCGGCGGGTTGATTGGCATCAATCCATCGTCCATGCAAACGACCGGCGTTGTAGTCAGCCAAAGACGCCACATATATGCGAGGTGTCTCTAAAGTTTCATTTTGTGTCAAGCAAGTCTGTGTCATAGTCCCCTCCATCCAAAATGCCATTTTTCCCCGGAATTGGGTTGGCTTTTTTCTTTCGCCCGCGTTGGAGAAAAAAGACAACCCGATTTCGGGGAAATAAAATAACGCGAAGCGTTTCTTCAGCCAAGTGAGTCAGGGCTTCAGGGGCGACCACAAGATGCATGACAGAGTAAAGCGAAGCGATCTGGCAGGCATCTTGTAGCCACTGGAGGGCTGGCTCACTTGTCCTTACACGGTGTACACATGCTGTCTAATTGTAGTAAGATTCATGTAACATTTAGCAAGGCACCTTGAATGGGCTGTCAGCATTGACTGAGCCTGTTCCGTAGTAGCTGCCACTGTCCATAGCATTTCTAAACCCACCCAAAAACAGGGGTTATATTTCGCCAAATAGGGTTTTAATGCGTGATTTATTCCCTGAAAGCTAATTATTTCAATATCTTTACCCTTTCATATGGATTAATATGATGATTTATTCGATAATAACGAATTATGGCACATGAATACCATTCAAATGCAACGCCATCATTGCGGCTGGTCCAAAGGCTGACAACAGAGGGGTTTCGCATCTTCACAACAGAGGATGTCCGCAAAATGGCCTCCGAAATAGGGCTATCCAAGGGCTATGTGTTGCAGGCACTCCACCATCTGGTACGGACAGGCTGGCTGGTACGCTTACGCAATGGCCTGTATACCCTGTCCTCTGCGACGCCAGGCGGTTCACCCGCTCACGAATTAGAAGTGGGCATGGCCCTGGTTGAACCTGCCGCAATCAGCCATTTCTCTGCCATGCATCACTATGAATTGACCGACCAAATACCAAACCAGGTCTACATCACCACCACAACAGGCAAATGGATACCACGGGGAAAGAAGGACAGTGAAAGCGGAACCGGATACCGTGTAGGAGATACGGCTTATCAATTCATCCGTGTCAAGCCAGAGCGATTCTTTGGGACTGAAAAGGCATGGATAGAAGAGGCACGGGTAACATTCACGGACATGTCACGGACCCTCATTGATGGTCTCATGATGCCGCAGCACTGTGGTGGGATTGCAGAAGTGTTGCATGGGTTCCAATTGGCACAAGAACGCCTCAACTTGGATCAAATGATAGACTATGCCTTGCGACTGGGTGGTGCAACAACCAAGCGGCTGGGTTGGGTACTGGAACACATAGGATTCGAGCCTTCCAAGCTCACTGAACTGAAGCAGGTAAAGGTGACGGGATACAGCAAGCTCGATCCGACTGGGCCGCGTGAGGGGCCATATAATCGGTTTTGGATGATACAGGAAAACCTAAGTGGAAAGGTACACCCATGAGGCCCCTTCGTACACGGTTGGAGCAGGCAAGGAAAAATACGGGTATGAGTTGGGCCGTATTGGAACGCGACTACCTGTTGTCTTGGATTCTCGCGGCCATCGGTCGCCATGAAACATTGAGTGAGACATTAGTGTTCAAAGGGGGCACTGCCCTAAAGAAATGTTATTTTGGAAACTACCGTTTTTCTGAGGATCTGGATTTCTCAACGCTTCCAGGAGTGCCATTGGGCCGGGATTTGGAAACCGCCATGGATGCTGTCTGTCGAGATGCAACACAGATGATCGATGAATATGCACCCGTACCCATTCAATGGGAGCGTTATACAGAGAAGGACCCGCATCCCGGTGGGCAAGAAGCCTTTGCCCTCAGGGCACAACTGCCTTGGCAAAGACAACCCCAGACACGCATGCTTGTAGAGATCTCAGTGGACGAACAGGTATTACGGACGCCTTGTCGTCGGGGAGTGATCCATGACTATGGTGAGCCTATTGAAGTGGAATTACAGGTTTACACCCTTGAAGAGATTATAGCGGAGAAACTAAGGGCCATTCTCCAGCACCAGGAAAAGCTCGAAGAACGTGGGTGGGCCCGGTCACGGGCACGCGACTATTATGATATTTGGCGTATCCTGGGAGCATATCGAGACAGCCTGGACCTGAACGGATTCACATCGTTGCTAAAGGAAAAATGTCAGGCACGCAACGTGGACTTTCACGTTGCTGCCGATTTCTTCAAAGAAAAGATGCTATCCTATGTGGAACGAACATGGGACCAGTGGCTAGGTAATCTAGTTCCACAACTGCCCAGCTTTGAGTCAGTGATGAGTGGACTGCGACCTCAGATTAAAGCCATGCTAAAGAACGACTAAGTCGATATTTGTGTCACTTGACCGGCCTGCTGTGCAATCGGTGTAAACAAGTTTGCCTGCTGGTAGCTACTGTATCGACAGGCCCTACACCTATCAAGAACACACACATAGTGGCACGTATAGCAAAGAGGGACTCCTAATGATCGATATCAAGATCAAGAGAGTCAATCCACGCCATAAGAACTTTATCGCCCAGAAGAAGATATTCACCTCGCTCCTCCCAAATATCTTCGAGCGACTTACCTTCAGCAGCCTGCATGAATACACCACGGAACATATATGCAAGTCGTACTAAGGGCACAATCGCTGGCAACAGATCTTCTGGAATATCAGGAATATCGGGTACTTCCATTTCGCTGGGTTTGTTTTCAAAATGGTTCATTCTACACGCTCATTTCATAGTGTACGCAGATGTGATTTTTCAAAGGTTGGATCAAGTTCGAAACAGTCCACATGAATGTCATATGCTAGAAGGGCTTTTACAGTTTCTTCAATCAGTATAACCCGATGGCAACCCTCCGACCGCAATTCATCCAACCAGTACCGTTGGTTGTACCGAACATCGGAACAAAACTCATTCTGTAAGCACCATTCACCTTTTTGTTAGCCATTTGCAGCAAGTAACTTGGCAACCTTCACGGCTTCTTGAACTTCTTCAAGCAGATAGATCTCAGTCGTTGAGGTTTTGGCATGACCAAGCAACACTTTGGTTGCCTCTTTGCCTAAGGTTGCACGTGTACGGGTGGCCATGGTACGCCGCAGGTCATAAGGGACAAATAACTCAACACCGGCCTTTTTGCAGGCACGCTGGCAGGCACGACGCAGTGTATGGTGGTCGTAACAATCCCTGGGCTTAATCATGGGGTGTTCTTTGCGATTCGTGCCCGCACGATTTCCACAGGACAAAGGGGTCTTGCGTTCCTTGGCCTTTTGAGCAATGAGGTCCGCTACGGTATCTTTGGGACTGAAAATGTAGTCCCTTGAGTTGAAGTCCTTAATCCGTTTCTTGAGAACCTCTTGGGATTCCTTGGCCAAAGGAATGACCTTCATGCGTTCGAATCGCATGGTTTTATGTTTACCCACGGGACCATGGTCCCGACCGGGGATGTACAACCAGCAATCCTTATCGTCATGGATGATATCATAGGGCCGCATGGAACAGACTTCATTCGGACGCATGCCCGTGTACCAAATGAGCCTAAGCATATCCCCCACGACGCTTCCCAAGCAGTTGATAACCTTCTCGATCTCCTCTTCGGTGACGCGTTTGCGTTTGACATTATCCGGTGCCACGGAGGTTCCGATTCGCAAAGGCTTCACCTCTTCAAAGCCCTGCACCTGCTCGGCAGTAACCATGCATCTGCCCATAGCCCATTTCCAGATCTTGCGAATCCAGTTGATATTGTCATTAATCCCACGACGGGTGTATCGTTTCTCCCTCTCGGCGATGTAATAACGGTGCTCAATCATGGCCCTTTGCACATCTAATAGTTCGTCAGGGCCGAAATCCTTGGCAGGCCAGTCCATATAGGGCTTGAGAAACTTTTCAATCCGGTCAATAAAGGTATAATCGGGATGCTTCTTGTTGCTGTCTACCTTGGCGATCGTTTTCGATGCATGGACACGGTATTTTTGAAGCAGCTCTTTGACAGTGATTAGTCTACTGGGATTGACAATTTCCTGAATGGCAACGTATGGATTGTCAAAGGATAGCACTTTTTGAGGCTGTTGCCCAAAGAGTTCGAGCCACTTTTCAAAGGCCACCATGATCTCGCCTTGGGTACGGCTATCGGTGGTTCCAAAGCCAATGGTGGTTCGCTTACCATTAGGCAGGTAAACATCCGCGAGGTAGTACTTGCCTCTGATGATTCTAAGTCTAGGTGGCCTTCTATTACGCCCCATATGAATAACCCCTTGTCGTTTCAACTACTAAGGAAATTGTAACGATGTTTCACGCAGTTTTCACGCAAAAAGGCCAAATTTAGGGGTGATCAGACGAAACCGAATGAGCACAGAAGAGATTAAACGAAACTTCGTGCCTAATTTAAGTTATTACATTATCAGTCTTTACAACTATTTTCGCTATTTTTGATATCACCAGAAATGATTCTGGATAACAAAGATCTACTACAATCACACCCGTGAGGTCACAGGTTCGAGTCCTGTATCGCCCATTCTTAATTTCCCCTGCTCACAACCCGCTTCCTCCTCAGCAAAGATTATCCGTTTGGATTTGCAGATCGTTATCAGCACGTAACATTTTTCACTACCCTTCAATAACCCGCCCCACTAAACTAACGCAACAAGTATAGGATTTTAAAAGACATAAGATTATGACACCACCGTTACTGGGGAACAAAAACACCGCTGACAGACTATATTTGTAAGGACAAGGCCCCATGACCTGGGAACTCCTATGGATTGGGAAACAATCATGATGACACAACGTTGTATGACTGACAAAGAGCCTTGTTAAGATCGAATAAACGGGCCAACCAATACCTTTTAGGTGAACGACTATGAAAAAAGGACTCGGATTTTGGGATGTCTTTTGCATTGCCTCAGGCGCGATGATCAGTTCAGGGATCTTCGTGTTGCCCGGCCTCGCCTTTGCCCAAATTGGGCCAGCGATGATACTGTCCTATTTCATTGCCGGGGTGCTGGCATTGATCGGGGTTCTGAGTGTCATTGAATTAGCGACAGCCATGCCCAAGGCCGGAGGTGATTACTATTTCCTGACCCGTAGCCTGGGCCCATTGATCGGCACGGTCTCTGGGCTACTGAGCTGGTTTGCCCTGTCGCTTAAAACGGCCTTTGCCGTCTTCGGTCTGGCAGAAGTGATCTATCTACTCAGTGGCGAACGCATCCCGCTCTTCGCCACCGCCATCCCCGTCACCCTGTTCTTTGCCATCCTAAACATAAAAGGTACCGAAGCTGCGGCGAAATTCGAGGTCTTCTTAGTGGCGTTCCTGTTGCTTTTACTAGGAGCCTACTTCATCATGGGCTTGCCCCGATTACAGGCTTCACACTTTCGCCCCTTCATCGCAGAACAAGGCAGTCTCCGAGCCATTCTTTCGACAGCAGGCTTCGTCTTTGTCTCCTTTGGAGGTCTGCTGAAGACCGCCACCATTGCCGAAGAGGTCCATCACCCCCGCTGGAACATCCCCGCGGGCTTCATTGCCGCAACCATTGCCATTACCCTGCTCTACACCCTATTGTTATTCGTTACCGTAGGCGTCATGCCCGGTGACCAACTGGCGGGCTCTCTAACTCCCATTGCCGAATCAGCCCAGCAATTGGCCGGCTCCTGGGGCTATATTGCCATTACCATCGCCGCGGTCCTGGCCTTTATCACCACGGCCAATGCGGGCATCATGTCGGCCTCACGCTACCCCCTGGCCCTCGGTCGTGACAAGCTACTGCCCCCTTTCTTGGCCCGAGTCAACGCCAAGGGTGAACCCATCGTGGCCATCATCTTGACGACCGTGCTGATCTTGCTCTCTCTATTGATGAACATCGAAAAACTGGTCAAGGCCGCCTCGGCCGTGGTCATCAGCTCCTACATCCTCTCCGCGGCAGCCGTCCTGGTCATGCGTCGCAGTCGCCTGACCAATTACCGTCCCACCTTCCACGTTCCCTGGTGCCCCTGGCTCCCCCTTTTCGGCATTGTCTGTTTTTCTCTGCTGATTATCGACATGGGTCTGGCTGCTATAGAAATCAGCCTGGGGTTCATCTGTGTGGGCCTGCTGCTCTACCTGTTCTATGGTCGTAAACGTGAAACCATGGAATATGCCCTGCTTCATATCGTCGAAGAGTTCACCAATAAGCAGTTGACCACCAACTCACTCGAGCAAGAACTCTACGATGTCCTACACCAACGCGACCAGGTCGAACACGACGCCTTTGACCAAAGGCTGAAACAGGCTCAAGCCCTCGATTTGGAACCGGGTGCCGACAAGGAAGACCTGTTGAATAATATCGCGCAAAGCCTGTCGCACGAATTGAACCAATCAGCGGATGAAATCCGGGCACGTTTCATCGAGCGTCAAGAACAGGGCAGTTGCGTGCTCACCCCCTTTGTGGCCATCCCTCACATCATCGTCGAGGGCGAAAACCTGTTCAAGATCATGCTGGTGCGTAGCCGGGAGGGCATCGAGTTCGAAGAGGATGTCTCCATCAAGGCCTTTTTTGTGATTGCCGGTAGCCGTGACATGCGTCACCTGCACCTCAAGGGCCTGGCGGCCATTGCCCATATTGTCCAGCACCCGGAATTCGAACAGCGCTGGACCAAAGCCAAGAATGAAGAGCAACTCAAAGACATCCTGTTATTGGCCGAACGCGTGAGGATGTAAAGAATCAATCCACCTGAAACTGCTTGTCGACCATGATCTGCAAGATGGTGCGGTCGGTTTCGATCATGCCTTGGCTGCTGAGTTGGCCCATGTTGCGCAGGGTCTGTTCCGGGGTGCAGGCCACGATACCGTCCTGTTGACCTACGGTAATCCCGTGCAGGGCAAAGAGGGCGGACTGCACTGCTGTGCCGGCGGCGGTAGAGAGCTTCAAGGCACAACTGGCCTTGGCCCCGTCACAGATTACACCGGCCAGGTCACTGATGAGGTTCTTGATGGCACTGGCAATATGAGAGAGACTCCCGCCCATGAGGTAGGTGATGCCGGCCGTGGCCCCGGCACCGGCGGCAACCGAACAACCGCAGACCGCAGACAAGCGACCGGTGTGGGCCTTGACATAACCGGTGATGATGTGACTCAAGGCAATGGCCTTGTACACCTCGCGGGGCTCGACATCCTGGAGGTATTCCTGCACGGCCCAGATAGGCAGGATGGCAGTGAGCCCATGGTTGCCGCTACCCGCCGAACTCATGGCTGGCAGCTTGACTCCGGACATGCGAGCATCCGACGCACAGGAGGTGAGGATGCGGGCGGCCAGGATCATATCCTTGCGTAGCAACCCTTCACGCACCAGGCGTTCCATGGTCTTGCCCACGCCCAGTCCATCCCCAAAGGCCAGACCGTGTCGGGCCAGTTCCAGGTTGAACTCGATCCCCTGCTTGATGAATTCTTCGTCTTCTTCGTCCATGCCCTCGACCAACTCTTGCAACTGTTCCAGGGTCTGGCTCCGCATGAATTCTTCCAATTGGGCCAGGCCGCTTTGTTGCTGGGTGGCCTGGGCCAGCAAGGGGTGGTCTTTAATCTCGGCTCCATTGAGAGACAGGCTGACCAAATTATCGTGGATGTCCTCCACCACGGCCTCGGCCACCTCGTCACTGGCCTGCAACCGGGCGCGAATATAGATCTCGCTCTTATCACGCAGCAGGTTGACCTGCACCTTGCCACTCTTGATAAAGGCACGGGCCTGGGCCAAGACCTCGTCGTTGATGGGTTCGAGGACCTGCAACTTCAATTGGGGATCGCCCCCGTAAAAACCCAGCATGGCCGCCAGATCAATGCCCGTAGCCCCTTGGGTGCCGGGAATGGCCACGGCCAAGGCGTTCTTGTAGATGTTGGCGCTGAGCCAGAGCTCCATGCGCTCCAAGGCCTTGTCCGTCAGGAGTGAACCGGCCGCTGCCGTACAAAAGGCCACGGCCACCGGTTCGGTACAACCCAAGGCCGGAGCCACTTCGATCTGGAGAATATCCTTGATGGTATACATGCTGAACTGCCCTTTAATCGTCTAAGTAGTATGCGTCGTTGTTGCCCCCAGGGCTTTAACCGGTTTCACACTTGCCCCCGTCTCAGGGAGCCCGTATGATGACCCCATAATTACCTAACTTTAACAGATGTATCCATCTTCGCAAATAGGAGATTCTATGAAACTTGCTCATCTAGCCATTTATTTCCTCCTGGCCACCTCCCTACTTTGGGCCCAGCCCGCCCCGCAAGCTGTGCCCATGGACCCCAATATCCTCACCGGCACCCTGCCCAACGGCATGACCTACTATATTATGCACAACGAAGAGCCCAAGGATCGGGCCTCCTTCTATATCATCCAAAACGTGGGTGCCCTGTTGGAAAACGACGCCCAGAACGGCCTGGCCCACTTCCTGGAGCACATGGCCTTCAACGGCACCCAGCATTTCCCGGACAAGGGCATCATCGACACCCTGGAGAAACACGGCGTGGCCTTTGGACGCAACATCAACGCCTACACCGCCTACAACGAAACAGCCTACAACATCAGCAACGTACCCATGGACCACAACGGTCTGCTCGACACCTGCCTGATGGTCCTGCACGACTGGTCCAACGACCTGCTGCTGACCGACGAAGAGATCGATAACGAACGCGGTGTGATCACCGAAGAATGGCGCACCCGTCGTACCGCCGCCTTCCGCATGCAGCGTCAATACCTGCCCGTGCTCTTCAAGGACTCACAATATGCCGTGCGTGACGTGATCGGCGATCTCGACGTGATCCAGAACTTTAAATACGACACCATCCGCCAGTTCTACCACGACTGGTACCGCACGGACCTCCAGGCCATCGCCATCGTGGGCGATTTCGATGCGAAGGCCGTCCAGCAAAAGGTCATCGAACTGTTCAGCCCCATCCCGGCCGTGGAGAATCCCCAAACGCGTCCCTTCTTTGCCGTACCCGCACATACCGAGCCGCGCTATTGCCTGGCCACGGACAAGGAGGCCTCGGCCAACAGCATCTCCCTCTACATCAAGCACCGCATCCCCGAGGGCGACCGCAACACCACGCAAATCCTACGCGACCAAACCATCCAATCACTCTTTAACAGCATGACCTCCGCCCGCATCAGCGAACTGCTGCAAAAAGGACAACCTCCCTTTATCAACGGGGCCATCCAATACAGTGGCTTCATTCGCGGTTACGACGTCTTTGTCCTACAAGCCACGGCCAATCCCAATGAGGAGGCCCAGGCCCTCCAAGCCATCACCACCGAGGCCGAGCGGGTTCGACGTTACGGCTTCACCCCCGGCGAACTGCAACGGGCCAAGACCAACATGCAGACCGCCTGGGACATCCAATACAAACAGCGTGACAAGATCAACCACGATCGCTATGCCCGCCAGATGCAGGAGCACTTCCTCACCAATGAACCCCTGCCCTCCATCGAATACCAGTACCGCCATGTCACCGACACCCTGCCGGCCATCACCCTGGAAGAGGTCTCGGATCGGGCCAAGCAGTGGATGACCGAGGAGAATCGCGTACTGGTCATCACCGGTGAAGACGATCCGAACACCACCCACCTGACCCAAGACGAAGCCTTTGGCATCATCGCAGCAGTTGAGGCCACCGACATCGAACCCTATGAAGATAATCTGGCCGGTGACTCCCTGATTCCGGACCCCTTGGCCGCCGGCAAGATCGTGGCGGAAACACCTCTACCCGAATTCTCGGCCGTGCAATGGACCCTGTCCAACCACGCCAAGGTCATCTTCAGACACGCGGACTTTGAAAAGGACAGCGTCGCCCTCAGGGCCTTCAGTCTGGGCGGCTCTTCCCTGATCGATACCAACAGCATCCCTGAGGCCATGATGCTCGACAGCCTGGTCGGAACCTATGGCGTGGGCGAATTCGACAACGTCAGCCTCAAGAAATTCATGGCCGGTAAAAAGGCCAGTTGCAGCGTATCCCTGGGCGAGGTCACCGAGAGCTTCTCGGGCTCCTGCACGCCCAAGGACTTCGAAGTCATGCTGCAACTGCTCTACCTCAAGTTCAGTAACCCGCGTTTCGACGTCGAGGCCCACGACGCCCTCATGACCCGCTACCACAATTACGTCGCAACCCTGGCCAACAATCCCAACAAAATCATGCAGGACCACCTGACCCACATCCTCAGCGACAACCACCCACGGGCCCGCGTCCTGGACGAGTCCCTCTTGCAGGAAATCGACCTGACCGAAATCGAGCGTATCTACCGCGACCGCTACAGTGATGCCGAGGACTTCTGTTTCATCATCGTGGGTAACTTGGAGGCCGATACGGTCAAACCTTTAGTCGAAACCTACATCGGCTCCTTGACCAGTACCGACCGTACCGAGACCTTCATCGACCGCAAGGTCAACCCACCCAGTGGCAAGACCGTCAAGAAGATCGAGGTCCCCCTCACCGTGCCCAAGGCCACGGTCGTACTCAATATCAGCAGCCCCATGGAGTACAATGCCTATAACAAGGTCTGCCTGGAGGTCATCGAGGGCATCCTCGACATCCGCTATGTCGAAACTGTGCGCGAGGAAGAAGGCGGCACCTACGGCGTGTCCTGCTCACTGAGCCTGCAGAAGAATCCCGAGAACAAGGCCGAGGCCACCTTCCGCTTCGACTGCGACCCCAACAAGGCCGACCACCTCAAGGGCATCATCTATCAGGAACTCGAAAGCATCTCCACCGAAGGCCCGACCCAGGAAAACCTCGGCAAGGCCGTCAGCAACCTACTCAAAAACCGCCAAGAGGCCCGCCAGCACAACAGCTACTGGCTCAGTGCAATCTATTCCTATCAATACAGCGGCCTCAATCCCGATGCAGCCGCCAACTTCGAAGACATCCTCAACCGCCTAACCCCAGCCGACATCAAGTCCGTAGCGGCTCAGGCTTTTGCCGGTGACACTGTGGATGTCACCTTTGTGCCTGAATAGGAACAAGGTATCAATCAATTAAACACTTTTTCAACAAATAGGCCGCTTGAATGTGACCATCGCAATCAACAGAGTCACGCCAGTTTTGGCAATTTTTTGCCTCGACACTATTATCTAAGAGAGATCTGATAGTTTTTCTTATACGTCGAATTGAAACGAGATGAGATGGCAATCTTCGGGCAAGTCGATGATAGCGACAACGGGCTGCATGTTCATGTTGATCGATCACAAATGGAATGATCAACGCCGGAACACCGCATTTAAGGCACATTTGAGTGGTACCATACCCCCCATGATGAATCACCACTGATGATTTGGGAATCATGATATCATTGGGAACATAGGGAATCACTTTCACGTGACTACTTTGGGATTTAAAGTCTTTGGGATCATTATCCCAACCACAGGCAACAACCGCATCAATGTCGAGTCCCTCTAAAGCTCGAATCACAATACTCAATACTTTCTGACGATACCGAGGCTGGACCGTACCGAACGTGGCATAAACAACGGGTTTGGTTTGGGGCAAGGAATGAATCCAGGAGACATCCAATGCGGGTGGATGATAGGACCAAAGTGAAGCCCCCACTCGATGAATCTTTTTGTCAGGCAACTCCAGAGGGTAATCATAACAATCCGGCCATAGGGGCAGATTGAGATAGGGTGACAAAGTCCCTTCTCCAAATGGCTTTGTTATTTGATTCAAGCCAAGTTGCTGACGAGCATGATTGATGGCCTGGTCAACTGGGGAAAGCCTCCGTTCAATCAAACGATTCACAAGCCGATACCACATCAACCCCACAAAACTTCCACTAGGCCGCCACCCCAATGGATAAGGCGGCCAATGAGGTAATCTAAACCAGCTCGGAAACACGGACACTAAAGCCCAAGGGATATTGTTCCGCTCCGCAAAAAACCTCCCGCCAAAGGCAAATAGATCTGACACAACCACATCATAGGGTTGAGCGGCATATAAAGCACTAAGGCCATCCTGCATCTGCAACGCTTGTGGCAAGATGACTTCTTGCATCAAGTGATTTAATTTAGCCGAAGGTCCAAATTGATCTATCTTGGGATAGCTCTTTAAGTAGGCGTGAATGGTCATTCCCTGCCCCAGCACTCGCGTGGGGAAGCCTAAATGATCCAAGGGTATCTGAGCAGGGGCATCCAAAGCAAATGTCACGTCATGGCCAGCATCTTGCAAGACCTGAGCAATGGGCACCAGTGGACTGTAATGTCCGACAGAGACTAAGCTATTGAATAAAAAATGGGCTATATCTGGCAATGATAATCTTATTGCATTAAAATAACAAACCTTGAGATACCTATTGAAAGAAGAACTAAATCATGATGAGTGCCGAAGAGGCCTACTCGGCCTATCAGAACAAAATCCAAAACCTTGACCACCTTTCTTTAGGAACATTCCCAACCCCCGTACATCAGATTAAATTATCTGATGGAACCACCTTTTGGATCAAAGATGATGGAGTCTGCTCCACACTATACGGTGGCAACAAGGTCAGAAAATTGGAATATATCCTCTCAGAGGCACGCTCTCGGAAACAATCGTTAATCGCTTGGGGCGATTCCGGCTCCCATACCCTCAAGGCTTGCTATCATTTTTGCTTAGACTTACAGATCCCCCTGGAACTGGCCATCTTCCCATATCGGGAACATTCTCTTGATCGTCTTTTCTGGCAAGGTCGCAAAAACGACATTATTCAGATCACACAAAAACACTCTATGCTCTCGGCCTTCCTCTATGCCAAGGCCAAGCAACTATTCACCCACAAACATCTCATACGACTAGGCACCTCCACGCCCTACAGCACAGTTGGATATGTGAATGCTGCGATTGAGCTACACCACCAAATCCAAGAAGGTCTGTTGCCGACACCTAAAACCATTTATGTGGCGTTTGGAACCGGTGGCACGGTTGCTGGATTGCTCATTGGATTGGCGTTGTGTCAAGTTCCATCAAAAATCGTTGCCGTTCAGTGTGTCGACTCACTACTCTTTTATAAATGGTCTTTGAAGAACTTGATTCACCAAACCCTTCAACTCCTGACCATACCCAAAGATTTCTCGCAATCTGTCCTACAACACCTGGAAGGATTTGACACTTCAGAGTTAGGTAAGGGGTATCGACATATGACTTCTGATAGCCAACGTGCCGTGCAAACGCTTCAAACACACGGAATCACAATTGACCCCATTTATACAGGAAAGGCCATGGCATCGTTATTTAACACATACCATCGCCAACATGGTGAGCCCGTCCTCTTCTGGAATACCCATAGTTGTACATGACAGACTCATCTGGTGCAAAACGCGTATCCCAATCCATGTCTGTATCGAGACAAGATAGCTTGATGTCACCCAAACGCATAGTTTGATTCTTATAACGAATGTAGGTGGCTCGACCATCCTGTTTAATGCGGAATAATCGTACAGGCTGCAATTGCCCGATGTCACGACAGTAACGGTAATGATAATTACCGCACAAACGTCGATCCAATTGTTGGCATAAGGAGTCAGTTACGTTTTCAGATAAATTTGGAGATTCGAGAAATAAGGTGTAGCCCTTACTCCAGTTCTTGTCTTTCGTTGGGGCCAGTAAATAGTACTTGGCAGTGAGTTGCCGATCTTTCAAGGTTTCGTCAATACATTGACGCACATGGATTTCATTCAGTTTTTCACCGCATAGGTCGACTCCACCTTGAGCCTTACCCATAAACCGCAAGGTTGGAGCCTGATGGAGATGCCCGGTAACCTCAACGACATCATGGAGTTGATAGCGATACAAACCGCCATTGGTAGAGAGAACCACGGCATACTGCCTGCCCCGTATCAATTGATGAGGCAAGCGGATGTCATGGGTGTGTTGATCGATGAATTCCAGAAAATGGGATCCCACAGCACAAACCGGGTCGAGGCCTCGTTGAAAAGGCAATGATACCACCCCCTCGGTGGCGAGCAATCCCTTAGCTTGAAAACGTACCGTGGGAAACCAGACACGCAATTGTTCGGCATAGATCTTCGAAGGGCCATCCATCCAACAACTGATCACCTTGAGTTCAGGCCAAATCCTCTGATAGCTGTCGTCTTCCAGTCCTTTTTTTACGATCGACCGCACGGTTTGATAACGGTGTTTATCCTGCTGAGCCAACGATTCCAAGATAGAGTCTACTTGGGTTTTAAATGCATCCAGTAACAACCCCAAAAAGGTGGGATGCCACACTGAGATCATGCCCAGATTCGGGGTTTGTAACAAGGCCAGCAAGGTTTTCTTTCGAAAGGTCTCGATGTCACGTTCAACCGTCAAGGAGGGATCGATCACTGCGACCCGGGCATAGGCTAGACGACCAAGGGCCCCCAGGTATTCGTAATCGTTTTCAAATCCCACCTTCATTTGATGATACCGCTTGGGACGATCTAACGCTGGAGAAATCGACCAATAGGCCTTGGACCCGAACAGGGAAGGCGTCTGTGTATACAGGGCATAGAGCCACGGACCAATGGCTGCTTGAAAGTCAAACTTGAGTTGCTGTGTGTAAGGAATCAACTTGGTGGCTTGAACACTACCACTGGAAGGTTCAAACAAGAGGACCGGGTCGGCAGTCAAGACCTCTTCAGTGCCGTGAGAGATAGCCTCAATCGAAAGTTTATAATCTTCATAGGTGGTCAATGGAACCCGTTTTTGATAGTCTGCAACGGTTTTGATCTCGGAGAAATGATACTGTCGTCCATAGCGTGTCTGCGCATGTCGTGACAACAACGCCTCCAGAAGCCCTGTTTGAGTCTGCTCAACCTGCGCGAGGGAATTGCTAAAGCGTCGCCACGATCGTTTCATGGAACGAATCCACACTCGATTGAACATTTGAGTCAATACGGAGTACATGAGTAGACTCGCTTGAGGAGAAAGTCGGTGAGGTTATTTTGATCGAATGGAGCCAGGCAGGCCAGCTCATCCCCCTGAGCATGACGAGGATTGGCTTGGACAAAAAAGGCAACATCTCCGTTCTTCAGACGCGAGGGTGTCACTTCTCCCAACTCCTGACGAAGTCGCTGTCCCTGTCCGTCAGTCCGAATTATACCTGCTTGAGAATCATAGCGTTGAGGAAACATCCTTTCTCCCAAACCATGTAACAAATCCCGCTCAAAGGCAGGGATCGCCGTACCGCAACGAGGGTAAAATCGATGAAAGAAGACCGGCAGGTAGCGATAGGTTCGGTAGCCCTTGGAGATCAAAAACCAGTAGAGGTCCTGCTGGGAAGATCGTTGCTGAATATCCAGCATCATGCGTACGAAGGCAATGGGCAAGGCCAATGTTCCCCAATAGGCCTTGTCGATAATGGTGTCTCCTGAAAAAACAATAGTACAACTTCGTCCATGCACAGAATGTGTGAATTGTTTTTGCGTGGAAAATCCCACCACCTCCCTAGCTTGATCATGCAGCAGAATCACCCAATCCTTACCCTGTAGGTCCTGCAAGAATGAGTCCTCGGTCACGCCATGATAGTGTCGTTGCATCAGCTCCAACATCCGTTGGATCTCCATCGCAGTGAGTTGTGTGGCCTCCTTGAGGTGGCTGCATACCCGCATCTACAAGCCTCCCAGTTCGAGATAAGCAATACGATCGGACGAGCTTTCTTCAAGAGGCTCATCGCCCTGCCAATACACCTGATACAAACGGCTTCGATAGGACACATGTGGACAAGCCGCCACCACCCCTCCCAGGGAATCTCGTTCATGAAATCCCGCCATCAATAGATCCACCTGCCCCCGACTCACACGACAAACGGTCGCCAGCAAGTGGGTAAAAATATCTGGATCGTTTTCTCGCACGCAGATACACGCCAGATATCTGAGGTTCAGCACCTCATGCGTGGCAGGCAGGCAAGGTGCTCCCCGCACTCGAGCCCATCCATTGATCAAGGGTCGCCAAAAGGCAATCGGCCGTCGATATCCCATGACCATAGTCTGGCGAAAACCCCGCTGATCCCAGAGTCCGGTCACCCCGACAAGCTCATGTCCATCCAGGGCAAGAAAGAGATCCTCCACGTTCAATCCATGGAGTTGCCCACTGCTCCCCTCGAAGTCCTCCCGAGTGTACACTGGAAAAAACTGTTTGGCCCGCCCTTGTCGGTGCAAGAAATCCAAGATCGGTTGCACATCCGCCAAATTGGCGCGTCGTACCTGCAAAGATGAAACACAACGTATACGTGTCTTAGGATTGATCGCATAGGTGCAAAATCCACCGACATTGTGATAGGTCGGCAAACCGCATCGTCCTGACTCCAGGACTCTACGGGCTGTGTGGTTATCCTCAACCACGGTCGTTAAATAAAAGGGCACCTGGCCGTCCTCGACATGGCATTGCCGCAGGTAGTGATACCCTTGCGCCAGCCCTGCTGCCTTTCGAAATTCCGGCAAGAGACGTAAGCTGCCCAAATATCCCACCATTCGCGATTCGCCATTAATGAAAACAGGCTTGATCGATCGGATGCCCATGCCGACGATACGGTTAGAAAATCGTGGACGCATGACCAGTGTCTGAACCTTCGTCCCATGCACGCAGCTGGCCTGAAAAAAACTGGGCTCCCTGGGGAAGCACACCTGCATCGCTCCCTCCATGCCGACATCACTCATCAAACAACGTAACTGGTCGTCATCTGCCGGAGTCGCTAAGTTAAATTCAAAGGTTGCCATGCCTCTCCTCACTCATCTCGATCCTGCAACCCCAAGGGCAGGCCAAACTTCTGATCCAATTCCTTACGCATCATCAGATTCAATCCCCAGAACAAGGACAGCCCGCGCAGCCCCCTGCCGTTACATTGTAGATCCAACACCCTCTTGAAGCTCGATCTTAACTGGTAAAATTGTCGACGCAAGCGCATACACCCCTGTTCAACCTGTTTGTCCGACAACTCTCCTGCGGGGTTAAAAGGCAACTCGCCAAATCGGTAATCCGGAGACCTCCACCAGGCCTCATATTTGAGGCGACCGTCCCGCTCCAACTGTCGATACAAGGGAGTACCGGGAAAAGGCACCACATGATTAAACGCAGCCAAAAACAATTTCTGTTGCAAGGCAAAGCGGTAGGTTTGATCAAGTAAATCTGCATGATCATGGGGATGACCAAACATAAATGTGCCGTACACGCGAATACCGACTCGTCTGATCCGATCCAGAGCCTGGGTATAATCCGCTTGAACATTGACCTGCTTATTGATGGCCTTGATGTTCTCCGCACATAAGGATTCAAAACCGATCAAAACCCCGGCACAACCACTTTGAGCCATCAACTTCATGAAGGATTCATCCTTGGCCATATTGATGCTGGCTTGGCTAAACCACTGAATCTTCAAGGGGGTAATGGCCTCAAAGAGCTCCCTGGCTGACTTGAAATCGGCAATCAGATTGTCATCGACAAAAAAGATAGTCTGATCCTGACAGGCTTTGATGTCACGGACAACCTGTTCAATAGGACGACGGCGATAGCGGGATTGATAGAAGGACGTGATCGAACAAAAGTTGCATTGAAAAGGACATCCACGCCCGGTTTCAACCAAACGTATCTTCAAATAACGCTTGCCCGCAAAAATGGATCGATCGACAACCGGGGCCATGTCCGCCTCGTTCAGACGGTGATATCTCTTTTGCAGACGCTGCTGTTCGGCATCCTGCAAGAGGGCAGGCCATATCCCTTCGGCCTCACCAACACAGACGGCATCGGCGATCTGCTCGACATCCTCCGGACACAGGGTGGCATGATAGCCCCCCATAACCACTGGAATACCACGTCGTTGAAACTCCCGGGCAATCTGGGTGGCACGACGAGCAGTGTAGGTCTCGACCGAGATCGCCACCAGGTCCGTCTGTATCTCGTAATCGATCTCCTCCAGACGGTCATCGAAAAACACCCGTTGCCAATGAGACGGGGTCAATCCGGAGAGCACCGCAATACACAACGGCTCCATCTGCCAGGAACGAACGTACTGGGTATCTTTAAAACGCCCGATACAGGGATAGATAAAGGTTACATGGGGCATGCGACCGGAACCTCCTGAATGGGTATGGATTGGGGACGTAAATGACTGGCGGTGTAGGGTTGAGCAAAGCGGGGATCGTGATACAACCGCTTGACAAAGAGCTTGTATGCCAAATTCCCGACGCCATTGATGACACTGGTCATGCCGCGTGAAGAGGTCCGTTGCAGAATGCGATGCAGACGAAAGGTCTCCCGATAGGCTCGTTTGAATCCATCATATAATGCTTCCGGTGACATCTGCTGGGGTTGGAATACCACGTGCATAGTATCGTAGTCTTCCCAATGATAGCTGAGGATACGACGTTCCGACTCCAAACGTTGAAACAATCGCGTTCCCGGATAAGGGGTGTAGATCGAATAGCGAGGAATGTCTATCTTGAGGTCGTGAACCTGAGTAATGGTTTGATCGAAGACGTCGTTTCCATCCTGATCAAAGCCAAACACAAAGCAGCCCTGTACAGAAATCCGATGATCATGCAGACAACGAACCAACTCCTGATACTGCTGCTGTCGGTTAAACCCCTTGGCAATACGATTCAGGCTCGACTGATTGACGGATTCAAACCCAATCAACAAAAAAACGACACCCGCTGCGTGTCATCAAATCCAGCAATTCAGGGTCACGCAGCACCTCCGTGGTTGCCAACCCACCCCAACGACGACGTAAGGGTATCATGGCTGTAAACAGTTCCTTGGCATGGTCCACGTCATCGATAAGATTGACATCCCCAAAGGCAATCGTACGGCTGGGATAGGCCTCAATATCTCGGATCACATCGGCCACGGGTCTCTTTTGAAAACGTTTCCACACGGCCGGTACCGAACAGAAATCACACTGTTTGCTGCAGCCGCGTGTGGCCTGTACAGAGTGGGGAACCATATATCCGCTGCGTCGCATTAAATCCAGACGCGGTGTGGGAATCCCCTCCATCCAGGGACCGTCCAGTGGCCCCTCCTGATAGTGTGACTTTAACCGGCCATCACAAAAATCCCGTAGCAAATCCTGCCAACACCATTGGGCGATTCCCGTGACAATGGCATCGCCATGCTGCTGTGCTTCAGCCGGACAGAGAGTCACATGCACTCCACCCAGTACCACGGGAATATGGCGAGCACGGAATCGATCGGCAATACGATAGGCCTCCAGGGCGGTTCCGGTCATCACACTGATACCGACTAGATCGACATCACTATCAAAGGGGATGGCATCGACACTACCATCGACCAAGGTAAACTCCACCGGCACATCCGACGGCGCCATAGCCGCCAGACTGGCCAGGGTCAAGGGAGCCTCACGCATGGAGCGAACCGTTGAGCCCAAGCGTAGTTTATGCATCTTGGCATCGGGCAAAATCAATAGAATATGTTTAGGTCGCTTATCGGTCATGATATCCATTCTAACGGTGGGTGTCCGAACGAGAAGAACGATCCTGTAACAACCAACACCCCGCCCCTTCTTTTCTATGGTTTTGCCCCATAATTTGCAACCGATTCCACAGATCCGCCAGGGAAACGTCGGTGACATTCCCCACTGTTGCACGTCCAAAAGCGCAGGGCTGCATATCTCCATTGGCCGTGATTTTGAAGGTATTCTGTCCTGCCGAACAACCACAGGATTGACTACTCCTGACCTGTCGATAGGCCCAAATGCCCATTCTTCTACGCTGAGACTGCTGACGATCTAGATAGTCTTTTAACTGATCGTAATAGCGATCTCCTAACACGGGGATCGTCTTATGGCCGGCGTATCTCCCCATGGGAATGGCATCGAATACTGCCACTTCATGAACCCCCAACCGCTCACCCAAATCAAAGATGCCATCAAGGGCCCCTTCATCAAGCCGCTCTGGGGAGGCAAAGGTCGAGATCCCCACCAACATATGACGTGACAAGGCGGCCTGGATGCCAGCGACGGCCCTCGTATAGACCCCTTGTTGTCCACGATGGTGATCATGCCGCTCGGCTTCAGCATAGTCAAGACTGACGAAAATCCGATTGAGTCCGGCCTGTTTTAAGGCATCGACCTGAGACTCTAGCTGGGTTCCGTTGGTAATCACCAATGGGACCGCCTGGTTGGGATTGACAGTGGCAATCAACTCGCACAGGTCCGGCCTTTGTAGGGGTTCTCCACCGGTAAAAATAATCGAGAACACCCCTAACTCCTGAACATCGCCAATGACTCTCTTCCATTGGTCGGTGGACAATTCTCCCTCAGCCTGACCGTATTCACTACAATGCAGACATCGACAATCACAGGCATGGGTGACAGCTAAATTGCAATTCACCGGAATCTGATAACCAAAGCGCAATGAATTATAAAACCTGGCCCGAGCCAGATTCATGGGGCGGGTATGTTCACACGGAATAAAAAGGGAATGAACAGGAAATCCCCCTTCCCAACCAATCACCTTGGTGTGGCCCAGGTGTAGACGTAAGGCCTCTTTTTGGACGACATTCATACTGCGAAGCGAATAGCCGATACGTTTGATAGGATACAAAAGTTTATTCAGCATCTCCCCTCCAGAGTTCAGAGTCGGGTAGGTCATACATACACACGGATCTGCGAGAGTCAGCTTGATCAACGACCTGCGCGGTACATCTCTGCAAACGTTTCATATCCATATAGTCCCGATGCATAAACTGCTCCACTAAGACAAATAGGATTCCATATTCAGAACGACCGGTCGTCATTCCATACAACGCCCGTAAAAGGTGTATTCGCCGTGAAGGTTTTGCACAGCACAACAGATATTTCAAGACCTCCAGGTTTTTACTATAAAAACTGGTCTCCATGTTATTGGCATGCAGCAATGCATAGAGTCGCTCCATGTCAACCACCTGTTCCAAGGGAATCACTTGCCCCTTCCATTTCAACAAAATCATCACGGCGCAACAATCAGGATGGACCGCCAATTTCCAAGGTTTATATGATGGCACGGGCCAAAAGGATTCCGTACTCACCCCAGGGACGACCTTGGATTGCACGAGACAATCGATGACCTCTTCACGACACACCCGATGGCCTGCCTTACAATCATAGCGGCCCGTTTCAGCCGCACATTGCAATGTAAGTGTATGCATCCCCGGAACACGTTCAAGGGCATAGTCCAAAAGATTCCCCACATCCATCAGATTGGCTCGTGTAACTGTACCAATGAGACCTAATCGAATTCTGGCGGCCAAAGCATTCTGCACGGCCTTCTTTTTCGTCTCGATGGTATCATTGCCTCGTAACTGGAAATGAACCTGCTTATCGAAGGTATCCAATTGAATAAAGGCCGTCGAAAGCCCTTTGCTTTTTAACTGTTGAGCCAAGAGGGGTTCAGTACCCAACCGGTATCCATTGGTCGCCATATTGACACGAAGCCCTAATCGATTGAGGGAGGCCACAATCTCTTGACAGTCAGGATGCAAAGTGGGCTCTCCCCCGGTGACACAAACCATCCGGAGGCCCTTTGTCCTCAACTGCTTTCCCAAGGTGACGATGTCGTCTACACTCTTGAATTCCGTTGGATCTGTCGATGGCAAGGCTGACGCATAGCAGATGGGACATTGAAAGTTACAGGCCTTGGTCACTTCAAGTAGATTGATCCAATGATACCCCTGTGAGGAATGACGAGGAGTTGTAGATTTTTCACGTAACCGCAAGTATAGATCCGCATCAGTACTGATCCGAAAAGGATCGCTCTTTTTATTACATTGAGTCCGAAACAGGATGTCACGCCCCTGGCGTTCGATCCAGGCCGGGTGGATGGTGTGACAGTCACGACAATAGCCTTGTGTTTCTTCAACAATCACGCCCGCTCGATCCTCTCTAACACATCTTCTATCAGCTCCATCGTACCGGCCAGTTGATCAAACGCTGTGTTCTCCCAAAGATCGTTATCGGTATGAAAATACTCACCATGGCAATAGGTTGTCAAGGATGGGACACCTTGAACGTGAAAATGATGAACATCAGAAGGAAACATGGCTTTCCCGACTTTATAAAGGCCACCTCTAATAATACGTTTTGAGAGGCGAAATTCTATTTCAAGCGTCAGTTTTGTAAAATGTTGATCACTGCGAACTTTAAAACCCAATATTCCAATGCCCAAACGGCCTCAGAGGTCACTTGCCCGACTGTATTGTCCAGGCTTGTTGCCTGGTCCAAGAGCCATGAGGCTCTATGCCCTCGCCAACAGGCAATAGCGATCTATATTGAACGCAAGGTTACGCAAACCGATCTTCGTTTTGGCTCGTACCAGCCCAATGCTTCGAATCAACAAGCTGCCTGCTCGTTGGCTCTGGACGCCGAAGATATGTTCGACACGGCTTCGAATCTTAGAACGGGTGTGGTTACCCGACTTCTCTCGATCTGTCAGCTTCTTGTTGCGGTAGCTTTTTCGCTGAATATGCTCACGAAAACCATGCTCAGAAAGATGATCCAATTTTTCACCCGAGCGATACGCCGAATCCGCCCAGACATCCTGACTGCTATTGGTATGATCCAGAAGATCTTCAAAGACCTGGCTATCATGAGTCGCCGCATCGGTGACCTCGTATTTTCGAATCAGCTTATGCTGCACATCCACTTCAATGTGGTTCTTGTAGCCATAATGGTTCTGACCGTTCTTCTTTACCCAGCGGGCATCGGTGTCCTTTTGGCGTTTTTTAGCGTCACTCCAATCTTCGGGGGCATCCCCATTCTTGATCTGCTTGTTCTCGCTTCGGCTGTTACGTTGCTTGGGGGCTTTGATAATACTGGCGTCAACAATTTGACCTTTCTTAGCAGAAAAACCGTTGTTTCGAAGAAATCGATCGAATTGATCAAACAGCTTTTCGGCCAGTCCAACCTCGGTCAACTGCTCACGGAACAACCAAATGGTCTTGGCGTCAGGGACTCTGTCATTGAGCGAAAGGCCCAGGAAACGCATAAAGGACAAGCGGTCACGAATCTGAAACTCCGTTTGATCGTCAGAGAGATTGTACAACGACTGAAGAACCAGGATCTTGAACATCAAGGTGGAATCATACGGTTTACGTCCGGCGTTACTTTTGCGTTCTTCGGATCGCAGTGTCTTGAGGCTTTTGGCAAACAACGACCAATCCATCAGTTCATTCAACTTAACCAAAGGATCGCCGCCATCATTGAGTTGATCAAATCGCTCATGCCAATCGAAAAGTCCAGCCTGGTACATCGTAGAAAACTCCATGGGGTTGGGTTTAACAGTGATTCTATTGTCAATGAGCTAAGTATAACCAATGTGAATCGTAATGCACAGTTATGTGTTAATTTTTAGAGAAACCCTAAAGCCAATTCATGGAGAGAGGAATAAATCCCTTACTCACTGCCCTGCGTCGGGAAAGATATCGACTCATCGAAGGGGAGTAGAACAGGAATTTGCGTCTTCCATTGGTGGAGGGAACCACCGCATCTAAATTGAGATAGGCCTTGTATGTCTCCAAAGCATGATGTTGAACATGATAACGAGATCCGCACAGCCCCAATTCTTCCCCATCAAAAAAGACAAACCGATACCCATAACGCCCTGAATGTTGGCAAGATCGTTGTATCAACATCATCATCAACCACAAAGCAGCCACATTATCCTGCGCCCCATGAGTCCAACTGTCGTAATGGGCACCCACGACGATATATTGGCCTGAACACGTGCCCGGTAGATCAAAGATAAGATTACATCCCATAGCCCGTTCAATACGTGAACTAAAATCAATACGAATCTCCGTGCCCCCCTGCATCAATTGTTGGGCGTCCGTTCCCGCCAAACTTACCGCCGGAATAGCCAGGTGTTTATCCATTGCCCCTGTGCCAATACCATATTCACACCCAGAAGGCGACTTCGAAATAATCACCACAGCTAGAGCCCCCGCTTCACTGGCCCGTTGAATCTGTAAATAACGATGGTTACACAGATCCGATTCCATCACAACCACCTTCCCCTCAATCTTTAATCGTTTGATATCTAAACGACGTCCTTTCCCTGCATAGATCCATGCCCCCTGTACCAATTCCCCTAAAATCCCGGTGTAATCAAATAAATACGCGGGATAACGCTTCCCAGCAGAGGATACTGAGGCACGACTATGCCTCACCACGTCCAAGGGAAACTCCTCTTGTGTCACCCGCCCTCGATTGAAATGCTGTAGATTCTTAAGAATGATTTCTCTGGCACGATTCGATTCGTCACTCCCTGCCTTTCTCCTTCCCAGGGCATAAATCGCCTCACACAAATTCATGGGAGCATATCCATTGTCTCTATTCTCAGTCATCCACCAACCTTATCAATGGTGTTTTTGGCGTAGACATATTCAAATACCATGCCAAAATAAGACAATATCACTCTTCCTGAAAAAAACTCAGCCCCAAGTTTAACCTTTAACCAGAGGAGATCGAGCTTTTAACCTCAAAAAACAAGTTTCATTCGATTGACACCTCAATCCAACGAAGGACTGAAACCGCAAGGTGCCCCACCTCCTCCCCCATTATCTGCATCATGCAAATACAAATACTGTCCATCATTTACTATTTACGCCTAAATTAACCTATCTAAAATTCCGAATCCCCCGAACAATTCAGGCCTATCCGAAAATTGACGCAACTGCCTGAATCCGCTACAGTAGCGGGCTATGGAAACCATTGATATCAAACCGAAAACCATGGCCTTTGAGGTGACTGGGCAGTGCCGGTTCGAGTGTCGGCATTGCCGTTCGCATGCCGGCCCGGGCCAAGCGGAAGAATTGACTACGCAGCAGTGCAAGAAGATCCTGCTGGCTGTGGCGGATTATAGCCCATGCACGCTGATCTTTACCGGGGGCGAACCCCTGGAACGCAAGGATATGCTGGAACTGATTGCCTATAGTGCCAGTGTGGGGCTGCAACCGGTGCTGGCGACCTGTGGTTACAGGATCGACGAGGCCATGATGGGCCAGCTCAAGGAGGCCGGCATTGCGGCCTTGTCGCTGTCGCTGGACGGGGCCTCGCGCGAGACACACGATGTCCTGCGTCAGGCCAAGGGCGGTTTTGACGCAGTCATGCAGGCGGCCGAACTGGCCAAGAGCCACGGCATTCCCTTCCAGATCAACACCACCTTGAGCCGTATCAATGCCGCCGAGGTCATTGCCATTGCCAACCTGGCCCAGCAACTCGGCTCGACCTGCTTCAATCCCTTGATCCTGGTGCCCAGCCGCGATGACCAGGGCGTCAACGACCAGCTGCTCGACCCGGTGGAATACGAGATGCTGCTCAACGAACTCTTGCAGATCAAGATGAGCCTGGGCATCGAGATGCGGGTGACCTGCGGACCGCAATTCAGCCGTTTGGTGCAGGGCCAAACCAGTGCGGAAAAACGGGTGGGCGTGAACAACGGCTGTCTGGGCGGGCACGAGTTCGGCTATATCAGCCGTCGCGGTGACATCCAGACCTGTGGCTTTCTGGAACTCAAGGCCGGCAATCTCCTTGAAAACGGCTATGACTTTGCCGGGATCTGGGAAGAATCCCGTCTGTTGCAACAAATCCGCGACCGCCACCACTACACCGGGCGTTGTGCCAGTTGCAGTGACGTCAACATCTGCGGCGGCTGTCGGGCCCGCGCCTTTGCAGCCGACGGGGACTACCTGGCTGCCGATCCGCTGTGTGACAAAAATCGAGAGCCTTCATGATCCTGAGTCCCTTTGACAAGCAGCTCTGTGAACAGGTGCAACTGGCCCTGCCCCTGGCCGAACGGCCTTTTGCCACCTTGGGTGCGTCGTTGGAGGCCGACGAGGACAAGGTGCTGTTTCGCATGCAAACCCTGCTCAAGGAAGGTGTGATCACCCGACTGGGGCTGCAACTGAACCCATTGGCCTTGGGCCGGGCCGTGACCCTGGTGGCCAGCTCCGTGCCGGAGGAGCAGATCCACTGGGCCACGGAGATCTTGAACAGCCAGGAATGGAGCAGCGACCTGACCCTGCGGGACCACCACTACAACCTCTGGTTTCAACTGGAGGGCCCTGACATGAAAGAGGTGGAACGTACCCTGGCGGAACTCGGGGCCCAATGCAGTCTGGGATTCCACAGCCTGCCGGCCCTGTGGACCTTCAAGGACCAGGACTATCTCGCCATCACCGGCCAGGCGCGGGCGTCGCTCAATACCCGCCCCGGACCGCAAAGCAAGGTGGACCTCAGCGAAGAAGAAAAACAACTGCTGCGTGACATGCAAGGCGATTGGCCGCTACGAGGACGCCTCTTCGACGCCTGGGCCACACCCCAGCGTCCTGTCGGCAAGGTGTTGTCATTAACACAAGGCCTGCTGGATCGGGGTGTCATTCGACGTTGTGGAGCCCAGCTCAACCCACGCCCCTTGGGCTATCAGGCCCAGGCCCTATGGGCCTGCCGTATCCCCGACCATGCCATTGAAGAGGTCGGTCTGTACACGGCCGGATTCGGTTGTGTGCGCAGCGTGCACCATCGCCAGGCCTTTGCGGATTGGCGTTACAACCTCTATGTCACCCTGCAGGCCCGCCGCTCCGACGAGATTCAACAGACCACCCAACAGATCGGCCAGCATTTCGGCATTCGTATTCATGAGCACCTGCCCATGATTCAGGCCTTTAGCCGAGGCCCCAACCGCTATCCCATTCAATAGGACAGGCTCATGATCGACCCACGCACATTGACGGATCAAGAAATCGGCCAACTCATGGATCAAGGCTGCACCTGCACGGATTGGTCCAATGTCACCGTGTCGCCTCAGTTCGACGCGGCCACGGTGTCACAGACGGCTCTCAGCGGCAAGATCGAACTGGGACATTTCGACAAGGTGGTACGCATCTGGCCGGGTGTGGTGCATGCGGCCGGAATCTTTAATGCCACTCTGCACAACTGCCGCGTAGGCAACCACACCTTGATTCGCAACGTGGGATCCTGCCTGTCCAACCTGGACATTGCCGATGAGGTGATTATCGACCAGGTCAACCTGATCGCCACCACCGAGGAAACGAGCTTTGGTAATGGCGTGGAGGTGGCGGCCGTTAACGAAGCCGGGGGACGCGAGGTGCCGATCTACGATCGACTCTCGGCCCAGACCGCCTACCTAATAGCCTTCTACCGCCATCGCCCCCAGCTGATCGCGAACCTCAAGGCCATGATAGCCTCCTATGCCGCTCAAGTCCAAAGCGAACGCGGGACCATCGGCCGAGGTGCCCGCCTGGTCAACTGTGATACCCTGATCAATTGTCGCATTGGACCTGACGCCAATCTGGAACAGGTTACGCGACTGGAAAACGGCACGGTTAACAGCCGATCCGATGCCCCCACCACTGTCGGGCCGGGCGTGATCGCGCGAGACTTTATCATGACCGATGGTGCCCTGGTCACGGACGGCACTGTCCTGGATCACTGTTTTGTGGGACAGGAAGTTCGTCTGAAACAATTCAATGCCGAACACTGCCTGTTCTTTGCCAATTGCGAGGCCTATCTGGGCGAGGCCTGTGCGGTGTTTGCCGGACCCTATACCGTGACCCACCACAAGTCCAGCCTGTTGATCGCGGCCTATACCTCCTTCATGAACGCTGGTAGCGCAACCAATCAAAGCAACCACATGTATCGCTTGGGTCCGGTGCATCAGGGCATACTGGAACGTGGGTGCAAAACCGGTAGCGGGGCCTATGTCTGTTTCCCAGCCCATATCGGGGCCTTTAGCTTTATCAAGGGCCAGCACTATCGCCATCCAGACAGCCAGATGTTTCCCTTCTCCTATCTCGTTGAAGACGACAGCCACACCCGCCTGCATCCGGGCGCGGCCCTGGGCACGGTGGGACTGCAACGCGATCTCAATAAGTGGCCACAACGTGACCGACGGAATGAAGACGGGCGACTCGATTGGATTCACTTCGATGGTCTGGGGCCCTATGTGGGTCAACAGATCGTCGTTGCCCTGGAAATCTTGAAAATAGACGCAAACCACTACGCGACCTTGAAGATCTCAACCAGTGCCCGACAACGCGGGATCGAACTCTATCAAACCGCCCTGGATCTGATCCTGGCCCGCTCAGTCAAAGCACGACTGACAGAACGTCCCTGTCAAACCCTGGCCGACCTCAGGCAGGCCATGCACCCGGCAGTACCGACGGCCTGTGAAAAGTGGGCGGACCTGGCCGGACTCTATGCCCCTCAAGAATTGCTGGCCGACCTGGTTCAGGATCTCGAAGACGGCCACCTCAACAGTCTCACTCAGCTGGACGAAAACTGGGCCACCCTCCATAGTCAATATCCGCTATGGCGCTGGGCCTGGGCCGCGGCCATTTTGCAGGAACGCTTGGAAAAACCCTGGGAAGACCTGGCCCTGCAGGACGTTATCGATCTCCTACAAAAAGGCCAAAAGGCAGAGGCTCTGTTGGCACGCCTGCAAAAGATGGATGCCCAACGGGATATTGGCAATGAGGCCCAAATTGGCTATGGTTTAAATGGAGACCATGTCGTCCAGGAACAGGATTTTAAGGCCGTACGAGGCGATAACCAGGAATTCCAAGGGCCATCTACGGATTGGGATGACTGGATCGGGCGATTGAAGGATCTGGGGTCGACACAAGCCCTGTGATGTGTCATAATGGGCTCCATCAAGGTTATGGAGACAACCGCATGCATGCATCGAATATAGCCATTACGGACGAAGGACAAACCGGGGTCGTGGAATTCACTCAGGCCAGTATCAGCGACGTGGACTCGATCGATGCAGCCTCCGACCAAATCGCAGACTTCATCAGCCAGCAACACCCCCAGCAGATGCTCTTTGATTTCAGCCGGGTAAAATTCTTTTCATCACAGGTGCTAGGCATCCTTCTCAAGGCCCGAGCCCAACTGCAAGAAACCCAGGGCCAGGTGATGGTCAGTGCAGTGAATCCCCAGCTGCAACGCGTCTTCAAGATCACCAACCTGGACCGCATCTTTACCTTCTATCCCAACCGCCAATCCGCGTTGGAATCGATTCCCTCTTAAATGAAAGGCCGTCATGCACATTGCCACCCAGTTTTCGATTTTCATGGTTAACAAACCCGGGATCCTGGCCAAGGTCTTGGGAGAATTCGCCAAGGCCAAAATCAATATTGTGGCCATGACCATGATGGATTCCGCCGAGCACGGGGTGATGCGCGTGGTGTTTACCAAGCCGGATCCTGCTCGTAAGATCCTCCAGCAACTCAACCTTCCCTTCAGTGAAACCGATGTGCTCAGTGTGACCCTGGCCAATAAGAGTGGGGCCCTGGCCGATACCGCCGAAAAGCTATCCGTCAACCACATCAACATCTCCTATGCCTATGTCACAACGGGGGCACGGGGTGGAAAGACCACGGGCGGTGTTTAAATTGGCGGATGTCAAGAAGGCCATGCGGGTCTTGCAAGGCCATGAGAAAAAGTCGGCCAAGAAACGCCCTGTCACACGACGGGCTACGGGCACCCGACGATAACTAGGTCTGCTGTTGATGGAACTCCTGGGCGCGTTCGGAGAGCTGTTGGGCTCCCCCCATAACCTGATCGCTCTGATCGGTCAAACGATGGGATTGCTCTAACACCTTTTTCATCTCCCTGGCGATCTGCTGGGCCAAACGCGTACTGTCACTGACACAGTCACTGACCTGATTCATACCCTCGGAAGCCTGCTGTACACTGGCGTTAATCTCCCGGGTCATACCCTTTTGCTCCTCCACGGCCCCAGTCACCAACCCGACCACCTCGTTGATACGATGGATCACGTCAGAGATGCCATTGATCCGTTGCACCGACTTATCCGTGGCACCGAGAATCCCATTGATTTTCTGCTGAATATCTTCCGTGGCCTGGGCCGTCTGCTGAGCCAGGGCCTTGATCTCATGGGCCACCACGGCAAACCCCTTGCCTGCATCCCCGGCCCGCGCCGCTTCAATGGTGGCATTCAAGGCCAACAGGTTGGTCTGTTCGGAAATTTCCGTAATGGTCTCGGTGACCTTGCTAATCTCTTGAGCGGCAGCCCCCAGGGTATTGATTTCTTCAGTGGCTCCCTGAGCCTGTTCCACCGCCTCGTGGGTGATTTGCTGGGCCTGTTCACTTTGCCGGGCCACCTCTAAGAGGCTGGATGTCATCTGCTCAGCCGCCAGGGCAACGCTTTGCAGGGTCGTAACATTGGCTTGCAAGGTGTCGGTGGTGGTCTGAATGGAGGTGGTCATCTCTTGAGCCTGACCGGCGGCTTGCTGACTCGATCCCTGGGTGTCACGGGCTCCTTGTGCAATGTTTCGCGAGATCTCCAACAGCTGTCCGGAGGACTGCGAACAGGTGGCCGCCCACTGAGTGACTTGGGTTTGCAGGGCTTGTATGCAGGACCCGACCTCAAGGAGACGTTGGCTCAACGTTCCCAACTCACCGCCTGACTTGACCTCAAAAATGCAAGGTCCGTTCTGTGGGTGGATCAGCGTTTGCGTATAGCTGACCATATCACGTATTTGTTTTGACCGTCGAATGGCGACAACCATGCCCACGAAGAACACCAACGCACCACTGCTCAACGCCAGAACCAGAAGTACATTTCGGTTTTGTTGGATCAGAGTCACAGTCGCGGCCCTATCCCGCTGCATTTGCGTTTCCAGGTCCTGGGCCTGGGTAAGGATCGTTTGATTCAGGGCCTGCACCTGTTCCATCATCCGGGCTTGATGAATACGCAGGCGATCCGAGGAGGCCAGCCATTGGGTTTGAACCCCAACCCCATCCATAACCAGGCTTCGGCATTGCAACAATGTCTCATGGATTCCTGGGCGGATCTCCGATTCCGGTAGTTTTTCCAATTGCGACTCGATGCGTTGATACAAGACATCCGCCTGTTCTTGCATCGGGGTCACGAGAGCGAGGTCTTGCACTAAAAACGTATCCTTGAGGGTCGCATTTAATTCATGCCCCAGAGAGCGAACCGCTAGCGCCGCCTGCATCTGCCCCAGCACCCGTTCAAAACTACTCGTCAATTGAACGGACGCTTCATCCGTATATCCCATGCCGGCTTGCCAGGTGGCCTTGGCCTGCTGAAGTGCATCTTCCAAGGCCACCAGGGTGGCAACACTGATATCATCAACCGCTGTGGCGATAGAGGTTTGCATGAGGGTCCATTGCTGATCCAATCCGTTGAGTCGATTCTGCCATTGGTCGTGCTCCTCTTGATATTGTAGTTGTAGAGCAAGGCAGCGTTGCCGCTCCTCCATCAGCGTTTGAGTTAGAGAGGAAAGCGAGTTGGCATCGCTTCCCTCGGTTAGTGCCCAGGCCATCGCTCCTTGGTGATAGTTCGCAAGAGCCTCGTCAAGCTGCTGCTGGATCACGGCCAAGTTATTGGCATCCTGACAGCCCTCAACCTGTTGCAAGGCTTCGCCCAATTGGCTCAAGGCCCCATAGGCCAGACTCCACGCCTCCCGACCTTGAGTCTCTCGACCTTGAGCATTGGGTTCTTCCCCCTCTACCCCTTGGAGTGGTGCGGCCAGTTTCTCACTCAAGGGCTCCATCAACCGGGTGACCTGTTGTGTCAGGGTGGCGATCTGTTGATGATTCCGCTCGGCAAGCTGTCTCTGCTGATGTTGCTGCTTGGCCAGTTCTTGTCGGCCCGACATAAGCGCCGGCAAAACCGTTTCCAATTGCGTCAATACTGCATTGAGATCCTCCACAGCAGGGGAACCGGACAGGGTGGCACTCGCCAGGCGACAGTCTTTCATAAGAAGATCGATCGGTTGCGGATCACGTTCAAGGGTAGAGTCTTCCTGCGCCAATAGAGATTGCTGGAATTCACTTTTGAGTTTCTCGGCTAAGTCACGTACCTCTAAAGCGGTTTTGATCTGAGCAATGGCTGCATTGGCCAGGTGGCTGATATGGTCGAGTTGGGCCTGATGGACAATCCCTTGGGCTTCGGTTCCGGCTTGGGCTTGATCGAGGATACGCTCTAGAGCCACCAAGGCGTTGTCACTGATATCATCGACGGCTTGGGCCACCTGGGTGCTGACCTGTTCCAGGAGTTGATCGATCTGATGGGTTAACGCTTGACGCTGATGACTGGCATTCAACACCTCAACATGTCCCTGTAGAACATCGGACAAGGCCACTTTGATGCCATCATCGGCCTGGAGCTCCTCTAGACGTCGACGATAATCGGCTAGCTGGTCTAGATCGGTTATCTGTTGAATCTCCGTCAACAGGCCATAGACTCGCATCAAAGAGTCTCCCTGACGAACCTGTTGGCCAGCTGTATCACATAACGTTGATGACGAAGTCGAGACACCACGATCAATACGATAGAGGGCCCATATGCCAGCCGCTCCCCCCATCAAGATGAACATCGTGGCCCAACCAAAGGCACCGCATAAGCGCCAACGTAGATTTAATTTTCTAAACATATCCACAAGACCTTCCGTCCAAAAATAACCCTGTAAGGCATCAGTTAAGATTTCCTACGCACGGGTTGTCAGGCGACACAATCACATCGTGTCCGATAGAGGCTTGATTCATGACCCTGATAACGCATTGTAGGCATTACTTACTGTAGACTTAAACCGTTAGTGATATCGGCTAAATCGTAGGAGGTCTAAAGGTTGGGCAGTAGGCAGGACATCGTGAATAGAGAAGGGCTGGATTAAGCGACCAAGGGCCAGGGTGTTGATTCAACCGGCGTGCATGAGTTCGGTTAGCTTGCCCAAACCGTAGCGATAGCGTCCCCGTGCCGTACTGGAGCAGGTTCCTTGGATGCGAGCGATCTCCTCGAACTTGAGGTCCTGGTGCATACGCATCATCACCACCTCACGTTGCTCCATGGGAAGCTGGTCAATGCAACGATCCAGTTGCCGATATTGCTCGTTGACCATGGCATGGCCCTCAGGCTGGGGCGGAGGCCAGGCCGTGACAACACACTCACTACATCGACGGGAGCGGGCCTCGCGCCGAAAAAGATCTCGGATACGGTTAATCATACCGGTGGCCAGATAACTGTAGAGGCTGTGACGTAGATGCAGATCATTGAGCCCGTTGGGTTGAGTGACAACATGACGTCATGCAGAAGATCTTCAGCCACATCCCCACTGACCCGCATGCGTAGTGCCAGCGAAATCAGACGCGACCGATACTTCATATAGATATGCTGTAAGGCCCTGGGTGTCACCTTGTCGGATCTGTTCGAGATACTCATGATCGGCTCCCATACAACTCTCCCATCTCATCTTCGTCTATGTCTTCAATGGGCCTGTGATTGGCCCTGAAACGACGCACTCTACTGCTATAAGGCCAACTCACGGGCGGTGGTTTCGCTTTTTGTCATCGACTTGACATTTTATCAGACAACCACCCTCTCGATCGGTTCCCATAAATCTGTCGGGATCATAGACTTTGACGGATAAAATCTGCAGGGCGCAACAAAAAAGCCCGCCGAAGCGGGCTTAAATCCGAATTTAAACAAAACTACGGCCGAGCAAAAATCTTCATCTCTACCTGCCCCTGAAAATCCTCCAAGATCCATCTGCTGACCTGCAAAGCGATCGATATCGCCCTTGTTGGCCTTAATGACGAGACTGCCAGCTCCAGAAGATTGTCCTTGCCCGTTGATCACTAGACCTCTACCAAAAAAGTTTGCATTACCACTCGCTTGGGCATTGACCACCAACACCACCCATTGCTGTCCCTTGATCGAGCGAATATTACTGGCATGCTTGAGGCTGCTGCACAGGGTTCGTTTGAGGCGTTCCACCTTATCCGCATCATAAGCGGGCTTACTTTGATGGGTATTTGACAATCACGATATCCCGGGCAGATGCGTTCAACTCCTCACGAGTCTCCAGCCACAGGGTGTCGATGTCTTCATCCTCGACCACGATCTTTTCAGAGCCCTGATCCAACAGGGGAAAGTCAACCGGTACGATAAACATGGCTCCATACCCATCGATGGACAGGGCCTCGATGGAGTGGGCATCCGGCCAGGTCCCAGGCAGCCAACCCCTCTTCCTGCAGCCGTTTGGCCAAGATCTTTGACATGACCGTAAGGTCCTCCTGCACCTGTTGCAGATCCGTATCTGCCCCCGGAACCACCACGATCTTTTGTGTACTCTGGCCGAAATGAAAAGGCATAGGATGAGGCTGAGATGTAGCCACAGAGAATCCACTCGACTTTATTTTGTCCAGTTTCTCACGGGTATCGCGCAGGACGAGTTCCGTTTCGGCCAACCGTTGGTCTTTCATCACTTTGTGGAGCTTTTCGAGTTCCTTATGGGCTTCTTTGGCGACTTCAAGATCGGCTTGGCGATCGCCCTGGGCCTGTTCGTGCAGGGCATTCAAGCGGGCTTCTAATGCCGCGATTTCGGCTTGGCGGTCTTGTTCATTGGGATCGGCAGCCAGTACCACACTGCAACCCAACACAATAATCATAAAACGAACTAGAGTTTTCATAGGACTCTCCTATTGCTGAAGGCTATTGGGATCTAAGATTAGCTGGCGACTCGGCTCGCGTTGTTCCGGAACCAACAGCGACTCGGTCACATCCGCGACTGTGACCAGACCGTCCGCCAATACGGCATTATGCATGAGTTGTTGTTCTTGCCACTGGCCTAGCAGTTGGATCAACTGTTGACGTTGTTGCTCTTGCAGTCGATCAAAGGTCATTAAGAACTGACGTTGCGAAGACTGGTTCATGGCCAGGGCACCATTGGCAAATTCATTAAAACGCTGAATCAATCCCTGATCGACCTGTTGAGCCACTTGGACCAGCTGGGCCTGCTGGATTTGCAGGAGGTCCTGCTGTAGATCCGTCTTGACCTGTTGTTGCCATTGAGTCAGGTTCCGTTCCAAACGAAACTGGGCACAAACCTGTCCCACGGTAAAACCAACCATGAGCAAGACGATAGCCGCTGCGGCCCAGCGCCAGTGACTCTGGTGCGAGACGGGACGTGACTGTTCACCCCCGACCTCCACACCCGTGGGACCATATTGATCCGTCAAGGCAGCCAGGGTTTGTTGTATGACTTCTGTCGGAGGGCCTTGTGGGGGCGTCTGGGCTTGCAAGGCTTCCAACGCTCGATCCAGGTTATCGTTTGGTTCAGTCATGGCTTACTCTCCAACTGATTGATGCCCATGGGCATGCATCACGATTTGTAACTGTTTCTTGGCCCGGTGAATCATCACGGCCACAGCCGAGGGACTACTCTGGAGTTCCACAGCAATCTGTCGCTGGGTCCAGCCACTGAGATGCTTGAGGCAAAAGGCCTGGGCCTGCTGACTGGATAGTGTGCCCAGGGCCTCACGTAGGGCCTGGGCCAGCTCCCCTTGCTCCAGGTTTCCACCTGGAGGGGGTGCTTCAGTAGCGGTTTGCTGGCTCAAGGTCTGCTTGAATTGCCGCTGACGGATACGAAAACGCACGTGGTCGATGGCGCGAGCCGTAGCAATACGGGTCAACAGACCCTGCATATGTCGCACCGGCTGACGGCGTGCGGTTTCCACGGCCGTGACAAACGTCTCCTGAAAGCAGTCAGCTGCATCGGCGTCGTTATCCACCAGTCGCCGGACCGTGCTCCAGACCAAACCCTGAAACTCCTGGACCAATTCTTCCCAATTCAGATGATTCAACGTTGCCTCGGTTACGGGTTAATGTTCATTCGATCACAATACCCATAGGTCGAAACAGACCCAACTTTATTATCACTAATTTTAGAATGTCACTCCAACGCCCTGAAAAAACCTGCGAATTCATCGATTGTTGGCGTTTTTTGCTTGAAAACACAGCCCGCGCCCATGACAATATTGCACAGTTCGGCAGGTGTCATCGACATGGCCGCAGTCATTGGACAGACCCTTAATCAATGGAGGTACCATGATGACTGGCAAGCAAAGGAGTGTTGGGGCCGGCAGTGTCTGTACCAATTCCATTCGCTTCATCATCGCAATCGCATTGCTAACCTTGGCAGGATGCTATCAACCCAATCCCCAGGTGGATCGGGAAGAGATCCAGAAGATGGCCGATCCCGAAGCCTATCTCTTGAGCCTGCTGGACCAACGCTATGTCAGCCCCGATATCCACTGCGAGCTGGGACGCTATTACCATCGCCAGGGCCAGGACGCCAAGGCCCTGCACCACTTTGAAACGGCCCTGGGATTCGATCCGGTTCATCACGCCTCGCAAGCGGCCATGATCAAGATGCGTTTGGATCAAGGGCAAGCCAACCTGGCCCAGGAACTGATGCAACGCTACCAGCGTCAGATCATCCATTCACCCCAACAAATGGTGGAACTGGGTTTGGCCCTGGATGCCGAAAATTTAGATAGCTATGCCCTGTCTTGCTTCCAGCAGGCCTTGGAACTGGCCCCCAATCTGGCTCCCACCAATAAACACATGGGCCTGTATTACTTCAGAAACAATGACCTTGAAAGAGCTAAGGAATACTTGATTCGCAGCTTTGAGATTGATTCTAACCAACCCGAGGTCGCACGCTACCTGGGTGAGTTGGGCATAACCGTCGAGGTTCCCGTCGATTACGGCACCGGTACCCCACCTCAATAGGCTATTGACAGGTATCTAAAATAAACGGAGTTCCAGAAGCAGGAGAATCTTTATGGAGAAACCGGCCCTGGCCGGCAACGTCTGATCAACACTTCGCCGAGGATGCACTACTTTGCCTTGATCACGACATCATTCCATAACAAACATCAGGTACCTGTTGGTGCTTTTTCGTTGCCCCGTCGCGAAAGGATTCGCAGCGGGGTACTTTTTTAGATCACAGATGATAGATCGCAGATCACAGTTTTTTAGGCCTCCATTCTGTGATCTGACAACTGCGATCCGTGATCTGACCTCTCTTTTTCCTTACCCAATTTTACAGAAATCCAAGACAAGGTGCCGATATAAACTTATGTCTCTTAATTGAGACAAACACGAACACTAAACAAATAACATGTTTTTTATCAGACATACGAGGAGTGTTGTGGCAAAGCGCAAACGTAAAACCAGCCGTGGTAAGAAGAAAAACACGTTTTCCGGGCCCGGTATTCGGGTGGCCCTGTTGTCATTTGGCCTGGTGTTCAGCCTGCTATTGTTATTTAGTTGCCTGAGTTTCAACATCGCGGACCCTCCCAGCCCGGACGTCTACCCCACCAATCATCCGGCCCAAAACCTCTGTGGATCCGTAGGGGCCTTTTTCGCCTACCACCTGCTGTATTACTTTGGTCCGGGCGTCCACTTCCTGTTGCTAGCGGCCGTCTCCGTCTTTGGATTGTTACTGGCCCATCGCGAAATCGAACAACCGGTCTTTCGCGGCATTGGCCTGGCTCTACTGGTGATCGCCGGTTCGGTCACCTTTTACCGCCTCTGGCCCCACAGCCTCTATACCTTCCCCATCGGATCGGGAGGACTGCTAGGCGTGATGACCGCCGATTTCCTGGGACGCAACTTCGCCGGACTGGGCACCTTCATCCTGGTGACTGCCACCTGGATCGTGGGTCTGATTCTACTGGCCGACAGTATCGTCATGGCCGTGCCCCACTTCTGTGGTGGATTTTTACTGAAATTGTTTGGATTCCTCAGTCCCGCGGTCGCCGCAGCCAAGGAACGCTCAGAAGGCCTCTCCGGTATCTGGAAACGTCTCAACGAACGACAGAAATCCCAATTCGAAAAAGCGGCCGCGCGTCAAAAGCCTAAAAAGAAACCGAACCGCTTGGTTCTCGCTCCTCCCGAAGAGATGGAAGAAGAGGTTTGGGAAGAACCTGAGGTACTCGATGAAGAGGTCGATCAAGAGATCGAAGATCTTGACGCTGAAGACACTGAGGAGGCCGAAGAAGATATCGACGTCGATGAGGAGCCACAAGAGGTCGCACCGCCCAAGCCTGAAACCGAGGCCGAGCGTCTGCAACGTCTGCGTGCCCTAACCGCCAATAGCGCCGGTGCCCGCGCCCAGCAAAAGCCCTATGTGCAGCCCTCTTACGATGACTATACCTTGCCTCCACTAGACCTGCTGGCCGAGGCCGAAGAAGGCTACGCCGAAGGTCAGGCCCAACAGGTCAAGGCCAAGGCCGCCCTGCTGGAGAAATCGCTGGGCGAATTCAATATCACCGCCAAGGTGGTGGCCGCCGAGACCGGCCCCACGGTCACCATGTACGAACTGGACTTGGCCGCCGGCATCAAGGTCAGCCGCATCACGGCCCTGTCCAATGACATGGCCCGTGCCCTGGGGGCCAGTTGCGTGCGTGTGGTCGCCCCCCTGCCCGGCAAGCACACCATCGGTATCGAGGTGCCCAACAGCGAAAAGGAAAAGGTGCGCATGAAGAGCATGATGGAGATCGCGGGTACGCGTTTCTCCAAGATGGCCATCCCGCTGTTTTTGGGCAAGGACTCCTCGGGCGAATCCCTCGTCTCGGACCTGGCCAAGATGCCCCACATGCTCATTGCCGGTACCACAGGTTCGGGTAAGAGTGTGTGCATTAACAGCATCATCGTCAGCATCCTCATGACCAAACGTCCGGACGAAGTCAAGATGGTGATGGTCGACCCCAAGATGGTGGAAATGACCGCCTTTAATGCCGTGCCCCACCTGCTGTGCCCCATCATCACCGAGACCCAGATGGCCATGCAGATCCTGGAATGGGCCACGGTCAAGATGGACGAACGTTACAGCGTGCTGGCCGAGGCCCACTGCAAGAACATTGCCGAGTTCAACAAGCTCGGGGCCGAAGAGGTCATCCGCCGCTTCAACCCCACCACCCCGGATGAAGAGGCCAAGATCCCCAAGAAGCTGCCCTACCTCGTGATCATCATCGACGAGCTGGCCGACCTGATGATGACGGCCCTCCAAGGAAATCGAGGCCTTCATCGTGCGTCTGGCTCAGAAAAGCCGTGCCGTGGGCATCCACTTGGTGCTGGCCACCCAGCGTCCCCAGGCCACGGTTGTCACCGGCTTGATCAAGTCCAACATGCCCTGCCGCGTGGGCTTCCGCGTAGCCGCCCGTATGGACAGCCGTATCATCCTGGACCAAAACGGAGCCGAAGCCCTGCTGGGCGAAGGTGATATGCTCTTCCTCAAGCCCGGCACCAGTGATCTGGTCCGGGCCCAGGGTACCTTCCTGGACAACGACGAAATCTTTGGTGTGGTCAAACACCTCAAGGACATCGCCGAGCCCCAGTTCCATCCGGAACTCACTCAACTCAAGACCATCGATCCATCGGCCATGCAAAAGGACGACCTCTTCGACGAGGCCGTGCGCATCGTCCTGGAATCCAAACGGGGTAGCGTGTCCCTACTACAACGCCGCTTGAGCATCGGTTACGCCCGTTCGTCCCGCATCATTGAGATGATGGCGGCCGCCGGTATCCTGGGCGACTACAAGGGCAGTCAGGCCCGTGAGGTCCTCATGACCCTGGACGAATATGAAGCCGTGTGTCGCCAGATGGAGCGCGACGCCGCCGAAGGCTATGCCGATCTGGCTGAAGATCCAGAACCTGAAGCCGCGACTGAAGCAGTAGCCACTCCTGTCACAACAGAAGAAACACCTCCGTTGCCAGTGGAAGACCAAGAGGACGAGGTCGAAGACGACGAGGAAGAGACTGAGGACGAAGCCGAAGACGACGAGGAATACGAATACGTCGATGAAGATGAGGAAGATGCCGAAGAGGGCGACGACGACGAAGAGGATGACCAAGAGTATGAGTATGAATATGTAGACGAGGATGAGGACGAAGCCGAAGACGACGAGGAATACGAATACGTCGATGAAGATGAGGAAGAGATGGAAGAAGCACCTGTCACGACCGAAGGTGATATCGATCTCAGTGAACTACCTCAATCCTCCAGTGCCAAGGGCGAGCGTCAATACATGGCCATGGACCTGGATGACGACTGATGCCCATGATGTCATATAAAATAAAACAGCCACCTGCTCTCTAAGAACAGGTGGCTGTTTTTGTATACGGTCTCGTTTACCAGGTCATGCGAAATCCCACGGTAAAGATCCCACCCCCATAATCGAGACCTTCGTCGGTTTTCTGGAAGTCGTGCTGATATTCAAAGAGCAAGGCGGCCTGGTCCGAGAGAGGGACATCGATACCTGCCATGACAAAGGGGAACAACCCTCGCGAGATGTTGGTATGCCCATTGGTCTCTTCCCAATATTCGGAGTAATCTCTATCATCGGTCTGGTAATGGGTAAAGGTCCAGTCATTAACCAACCAGTAATAGCCAATGCCAGCCCCCACATAGGGATGGATACAATCACGCTCCTCCAAAGGCAACAGATAGGCCCGCAGACTCAGACGTATATCATACATGCGATAACGATCCTCGTAGGTGTCTTGCAACATGCCAATCGAGTCATAGGTCGTCACCACATCCTCGATCGTGGCCACGGAACAACCGCCAAAGGCAAAGGCCATCTCCAGATGGTCATTGTCGTAGGGGGTTCCGCCCACACTGAATTCATAACGAGCACGGGTGGTCTGCTCGTAAGTCCAGGGATTGTCCAATGTCTGAGTTCCCACCTTGAGGTCCATATTGACCACGGCCCAGGCAGCATTGCTTGTTAACGCCACCATCATGAGCAGTGTGTGCATAGAGAGAGTGCGTAAGCGTGCCATTTTGGAACTCCTTCCTGGGCTGTTGTGCTGGAAAGCCCGGTGTGCTTCATCTTCTAGTTGCGTGTCTTTGACGCCCTTTGTTGGCGGGCTACTCTTATAAGGCCACTCAGATCCGAATCGTCACGGGAATTTAACCCAGTCTTGCCAGAGAACCCCAATCCACGTACAATACGCCGCTTATGGCAATCGTAACCCTGACAGATATCCATATGGGCTTTGGTTCCGAGGTTGTCTTTGACCGCATGGCCCTGCAACTGCACGCCGGTGAAAAGGTGGGCATGGTGGGCGCTAACGGTGCGGGCAAAAGTACGCTCTTTAAGCTCATCCTGGGTGAACATAAACCCGAGATCGGCCAGGTCATCATCCAGAAGGGATTGCGTATCGCCTACCTGCCGCAGGAATCCAGCTTTGACGGGAAAAAGACCGTACTGGAAGAAATGCACGCAGGTGTTGGGCATATCCTGCGTTTGCAACGCAAGATCGAAGAGGTCTCCCATGAGATGGAGAACCTTACCGGCGGAGCCCTAAGCACACGCATGCAATATTATGACCAGCTTACCCACGAGTTTGAAGTCGCCGGTGGCTATGACTACGAGAAACGCATCCAGATCACCTTGAAGGGCTTGGGCTTCGAACCGGAACTGCACCACGTCAAGACCTCGGCCTTGAGCGGCGGTCAACTGTCTCGTCTGGGACTGGCCCAGGTGTTGATGCTGGAAACGGACTTACTATTACTGGATGAACCCACCAACCACCTGGACCTCCAGGCCACGGAATGGCTTGAGCGTTTCATCCTGAACTATCCCGGCGCGGCCGTGATCATCAGTCACGACCGTTACCTGCTGGACAAGGTCGCCGGCAAGATGATCGACGTGGAAAACCGCAAGGTTAAGGTCTGGCCCGGTAACTATAGCAATTTCGTAGAGGCCAAGGAAACCCTCAAGCTGCAACAGCAACGTGAGTTGACCCGCCGCCAGGAGATGGTGGAACGCACCCTGGACTTCATCGCCCGCAACAAAGACCAGGAAGGCATGCGTAAGACGGCCCGTGGACGCAAGACCCGTCTCAATCGCCTACTCAAAGAAAACCCCGACTTCCTGGACAAGGGCTTCGAGCAACGCACCATTCGCTTTTCCTTTGGCGAGTCCCAACGCAAAGGCGATCTGGTCCTACGCTGTGAAGGACTGAGCAAGGCCTTTGATGACCTGACACTCTTCGAAAACTTAACCATGGACATCCTCAACGGTGATCGACTGGGCATCACCGGGCCCAACGGCACGGGCAAGAGCACCTTTATCAAACTGGCCATGGGGGACTTTGAACCCACATCCGGAACTATCCGCCCCGGAGCCAACCTCAAGATTGGCTACCTCGATCAACATGGTGACGTCCTCGATGCAGATGAGACGGTTTTGGACGAGGCCATGGCCGCCAACCGTGCCCTGTCACCGCAACAGGTACGTAGTCGCTTGGGGGCCTTTTTATTTACCGAAGACGATGTCTTCAAGAAATGCGGAGATCTCAGTGGCGGTCAACGCAACCGCCTGATGCTCTGTCGCCTGGTGCTGGCGGCGCCCGATGTGTTGATCATGGACGAACCGACCAACCATCTGGACATCGCCAGCCGCGAGATGCTGGAGCAGGCCCTGGATGATTATACCGGTACCCTGCTGGTGGTCAGTCACGACCGCTACTTCCTGGACCGTACCGTGGACCGACTGCTGGTCATCGGAGCCGATGAGGTGGGCTCCCGCTGCCTGGGGCGTCACGAACAAATCGATGGCGAACCGGCGTATTCTCTTTATGCCGAATTGCTGCAACAGCGGCGCGAACTGGCTCAACAACAGGTGAGTAAATCCAGCCGAGGCGGTGGTAAAAAAGCCGGTAAACCGGTCAAGGAACGCAAGACCACACCGGAAGAGTTGAAACGCTTCAATAAGTTCTCGGTGGAACAGCTGGAAGAACAGATCATGACCCTGGAAGACGACCTGGCCAGCATGAAGGAACGCTTTGGTGATGAGGCGGTCTACAAGGACCCTGGCCAACTCGGTCAGCTCCAACAGCAATTCGATGAGGGCACAGCCGAGTTGGAATTACTGTACCGGGCCTATGAACGCAGAGCCTGACAGGGATCGAAACCCCAAGGACACGCGGAAAATCAACAACTCTACCATTGTCATTATCCAATTCGGCTATCACCAGCCGAATTGACCATGAATTCGCATAAGAATCTCTTATTCATACTATTCCTATCTATTCCATATGTTTTCCCTTGAATAAGGTTTCCACCCTTTGCTATAATCTCCCCTGCCGGTGGAAATTAAATTTCCTATCAGTATCCATTGGCACTTTTAAAAGGCCGAATTCGACATCGTCCGTGACGATCGGGCCGAGCGAAATACACTGTAGGTCGCTTGAGTGGCCAGCGGCCTAATGACTCGAGATCGGCTTTGCCAACAGCGAATAGATATTTGGAGGTATATAAAAAGATGAAAGCTGTACTTGGTTTAATCATTTTGGCATTTTCCGTCAACGCTATGGGGGCCGTCACCACCGAACAGCGAGTGGATGCCAACTGGATGTATGGCTACAAGGTGAACGACGATACTTACAATTTTTATACTCCTTCTACCTCCTGGATTCAATTCGACCAGACGGTACACGATGTCGACCTGGCCAGCGAAATTCCCGACACTCTCACTGGGAACGTGCGTCAAGAGGCCACCGCAACCGCACCGGATCAAATTCGCTCCCGAACCGAACTCGATCTCGATGTGTTGTTCGATGCCGATTATGAAGACCTTTACGAGGTTGAGGTCAGTACGTTCAACCTCATCAAGTTTACCGAAACCTTCAGCACCACCAGCGATGACGGCAAGTACATCGGCTTTGGCATCAGAACCACGGGCGGATTTGATCATCAAGCCCAGCTTAAACCCAGCGCCAATAATTACGTCTGGGAGATGGTCCTCGACAGTGACAACCGAATTCTGACCGACTATTCAGGGCCAGGCAACCCCGTACATGCCAATGGCGACGATTGGTCCACCAACAGCCGGGAAGATGCCTTTAACCCAACCCCGATCAACCACACGAGGCAAGCCCAATACGACGTCTTCGCCTTGTTGCCCTATACCGGCGTGCCGTTGGAATTCGGCTTTACCTACGAAGACACCTCACGTTTCGCCATCAGCGGGATCGATGCACCCGGATTCGAAGTCGGCCTGACCAATGATTTCATGAGCACCGTCGAACTGTATGCAGCCGTCTATGACAGCAACAAACAACTGATCCAAGGCGCAACCGTTGAAAACTCGAATGGGTTCTCGTTCGGCTCACTTCCGGGTGATTTCGACTCGGGCCTGGGAACACCCAGTATACCCGCACCAGGCGCACTACCTTTGCTGCTCAGCGGATGTGGATTCCTCGCAGCAGCGGTGAGACGCCGCAAAATAACCGTGTAGTGGTGAAGTGGGCAAGGGGATCACGTTTTATTGACATCTCAAATCCCTTTAGCTATAGTTCTTGGCATGGTTCGCACCCTAAGGGAGCCTATGCTCTTGCTCAGAAAATGGACTGACATGAGGGGCTGTCTCTACGGAATGTTTTTCGCTGTTGGACGTGACATAAAATGCTAGCCCCCTACGCCGTAACAGAACAAAACAGCAAAGGACGCCAGGTCACCCAGCCTCCCCATGCCTATCGCTCGGATTTTGAACGGGATCGGGACCGGGTGATCCATAGTTCGGCCTTTCGTCGTTTGGAAGGCAAGACCCAGGTCTTCACCCCCGGACTCGATGACTATTACCGTACCCGGCTGACCCATACCATCGAAGTGGCTCAGATCGGACGCACCATGGCCCAGGCCCTGTCACTCAATCAACCACTGACCGAGGCCATCTGCCTGGCCCATGATCTGGGGCATGCTCCCTTTGGTCACTCGGGTGAACATGTCCTGGCCCAGCTGATGGAATCCCACGGAGGTTTCGAGCACAATGCCCAGTCCCTGCGTATCGTCACGCTATTAGAACACCCCTATCCCGAGTTCATGGGGCTCAACCTGATGTACGAGACCCGCCTGGGACTGGCCAAACATCGCAGTCCCTATGACGATCCGGCCGAACAATCCTTTAGCGAGCCTCAGTGCACCCTTGAAGGGCAGATCGCCGACATCGCCGACCGCATTGCCTACAACTGTCACGATCTCGAAGACGGGCGTCGCGCCCGCCTGTTGGAAAACGATGACATTCTAAAAATCCCCCTGGTGCGTTGGGCCTGGGATCAAGTGGATGCCGATCACATCCAGGACTGGACCATCCGTCGCACACGCACATCCAAGGCCCTCATGAACCGTTTGGTCAGTGACTGTATCGAAACCAGTAGCAAAGCTCTAGCTGAGACAGGGATCAAAACCCTCACTGAAGTTTGCCAGTACGAACGTCCTTTGATTGGCCTATCCACGGCCTTGGATCAGGAGCTACAGGAACTCGAACGATTCCTCATGCAACGATTTTATCTCCATCCTCGCCTGGTGGAGGCCGCTCATCAAGCCGAAGACCACCTGAGTCGACTCTTTACGGCCCTCTGTGACGAACCCACGCGCATGCCGGGTTACTTCCAGAAATTCATCTCGCAGTATGGTCGCCAGCGGGCCGTGGTCGATTACATCGCAGGGATGACCGATCGCTATTGCCTGCGACTGGTGGAGAACTGCTAACCTAAATCCGCCCGCGAGGCTTGAACAGCCCGCGGAAATCGATCTTGAGCTTATCGATCTTGTAGCGGGTCATGCGACTGGTGATCCCCAGCTGACGCGAAGCCGCACTGATATTGCCGTTACAGCGTTTGAGGGCGTCGATGATCATGTCACGCTCCAGGATGTTGACGCAGGTCTTGAGCGTACAGTCGTCTTTCAATCCGGTGGTATCGGGAGTCTGCAGGGTGGGCGGCAGGTGATAGCCGTGGATCACGCCGTCGTTACTCAACAGGACCGCATGCTCGATGCAGTTCTCCAGCTCACGCACATTGCCGGGCCAGTGGTAGGCCAGCATCATGTTGATGGCCGAGGTGCTGATACGATGGGTTTTCTTGCCCATCTTGTGGGCGTATTTCTCCACGAAGTGATCGGCTAACAGCAGGATATCGTCCTTGCGTTCACGCATGGGCGGTAGATACAGGGGAAAGACGTGGATACGGTAGTACAGATCCTGACGGAAGGTGCCCGCCTCGACCGCCTTTTCCAGGTTGCGATTGGTGGCCGCCACAATACGAATATTGGCCGGACGCGTCTCACTGCTGCCCACACGTTCATACTCCCGTTCTTGAATCACTCGCAACAGCTTGACTTGAATGGTGGGCGAGAACTCCCCGATCTCATCGAGAAACAGAGTGCCGCCCTCGGCCTGCTCGATACGACCAATACGGGTACGTACGGCACCGGTAAAGGATCCCTTTTCATGGCCGAACAATTCACTTTCCAGTAGCGTCTCGGTCAGGGCCGCACAGTTGACCTTGACAAAGGGCTTCTTATCACGCGGGCTGCTGTAGTGAATGGCCGAGGCCACCAATTCCTTGCCCGTGCCAGACTCACCACGAATCAACACCGTGGTATCGGCCTGAGCCACGCGATGGATATTCTCGTAGACCTCCCGCATGGAGTGGGAGTTACCAATAATGTTTTCGGGCCGGAACTGTTCACCTAACGCCGTACGCAAACGCAGATTCTCATCGACCAATACGCGATTGCGGGCCTGCACGGCCCGGCGACTCTTGACGTTATTGGCAATCATGGTGGCCACAATACTGAGATAGCGTTGGGCTTCATCGAGTTGGTCCAGATTATCACTGGCCAAGTCCACGGCTATGGTCCCCACCACCTCATTATCCACGGCAATGGGCACACAGACAAAGCTGACCTCACCCTCCATCTGATTGCCACGTTGATGAATGCGATCCTGGAATTGGGGCTCCTTGGAGATACAGGGAACGACCGCGGCCTGACCTGTCTGTAAGACCCGTCCAGTCACCCCCTCACCCCGTTGATAACGTCCAGTATCGGGATCAATACAGTCCAATTTCTTGGTGGCCTCAACCACCAGTTCCTCCCCATCGGCAGACAACAACATCACAGTACCGCGATGCATAGACAGCTTTGTTTCCAGCACATCCAAAACATCCTGCAACATCTGCCGTTGGCCTGCCCGCGTCCCAATGATCACCGCGATGGAATAGAGAACATCAAGTTGGGATTTGTGATCATTTATGTCAATCGAGCGCATTTCCGAATTCAACACTATTGTCCAACCTTGCCAAATGAGTCACAATTTTGTTCGCATTTTCTGCTTTTTAACAGCATTGATCATCTTTTTGCAACCGATGTGCCAGAAAAGCAATGATTTGGGGAATCTAGGACTCGCAGACAAAGAGAAACTAAAACAAGGCTAAAGAGGAAGGCTATACTAGCATTAAGGTCTAGACCTAAAAACTCAGAGAAAGGTCAAGGAAATATTATCACACCTTGCCAATAACCGATCACTGATCACTACTTTGCTGCCCTATAGGCAAAGCACTCGGACCGACGATGTCGAGCTTGAGTTCTCCGGTCTTGATGTTCATCTCAATACCGGGAACGGGGACGCCATTGGCATAGCAGACCTGCTTGAGGTCGCTCCACATCAGGACCTTACCGGTTTCGTAGTCATAGGAAAGGCCATAGGCGGTCAGCTCGTTTTTGGCATCACGATAGAAGACATCGCCCGTGGCCGTAAGATACTTGAGTTCCAATGCCCCCTGGGCGATGCGCGTGAGGATCATGCCGACATGGTCGGCCTGGGCCGTGATCTCGGGCAACAGTTCGCCTTCGACCGTGGGGATGTAGATCATTTCCATGGTCCGTTCCTGGGCATCGGCCACGATGATGTGTTCGGCCTGACTGGATTGCAGGACCTCGGTCAAGTCGCGGTTAAGGGCCTGAAAGGGTTCGTCCGTCAGATTGGGATCGTCCTGGAGGAAGAAGAATTGCAGGACCTCGTAGTTACGCACAAAGGCGTAAAAAGACTCTTGGTCTTCGTTGGGATCGGGTTCCCCTTGGCCCCGGGCATTGTTGAGTTGAATGTTGCCCGGTCCCATGGCCGTAAAGATCTCATACCCCAACTTGGGATGGTAGCTACAGCGCTGGCACTCCATCTGGGCCCCCACCCGAATCGCCTCGGGAGTTACGCCTTGATCGCATGCGAGTTGATTGGGATCGGCAGTGATGATGCGTAACACCACATCATTGCCATCGGCCAAGAGACTCTCGACATTGCGTGAGGCCGCAATGACTTCCTCGTCCTTGTCATCGGCCAGACAGGCGGTCAGTCGCTGAGCCGTGAGGGAATACTGCTCGACCTGGTTGGGATCCCGGCGAATCAAGGTACACTGACAATCCCCGGTAAAGACAATATCGTTGCTGTTGGGATCGTATTCGGCTCGGTCCTTAGCCGTGACCTTGACCGGGACAAGCACGGTATCGTTGTTGGGATCCATCAGATCGGGACTGTAAAAGGTCAGTTCCACCGGGCCCCTCGGCCACGGCATGCTGCTGCAAGACATGATGCGTGATCTTACGGGCAGCGAACCAGGATTGATCTTCGGACAACTGAGCCAGGGCACGGGCTCGGGCCTCTTGCTCGTCAAACACCTCGGTCAAAACCTCTTCGTCAGGCCAGTCCATACCCTCGGGGATGATCGTCACACCACCATCACAGGTCATGGTCAGTTCCGTGATCGTGGAGGAGGCATTGGCATCCCTGCGTTGAATCCTCTTGCGTCTCAGTAGCGACCGCCTCTGCACCGTTGGGATCTTCAATCTCCTCAGAACCACCCCCCTGCCATTTCTCCAGGGCCCCCTTGGGCCAGAGGATATGGGTCAGGACCACGCCCTCACCGGAATAGATGGCCTGCTTGGGAGTTTGCAGCATCACATTGCGATGCAGGCGACAGTGATAGAGTTGACCGGCCAGGGCCGCAGCCAAGGCCTGGGGCAGATCCTCTTTTTCATTGGGATCGCGAATGACCACGGCCGAAGAACCAGGCGTGGGCACCGGGACCTGGTCGCGAAAGAACAGACCGGAATCCGGTACGCGTACCACCATATGATCCAGATCGTCCAGGCGGAAGAACTGCACCTTGCGTTCGAAGTTGTTGTACACGAAGTGAAGATCGTGGCCTTCCATATCCAAGCTCAAGGAGCGGAAGGAAATCTCACCCTCACTGGAAAACTCGGAGCGATCACTGATAAAGACCATCTCCTCCATGTGAATCCAGCACTCCTCGACCTTGCTTTCTTCGGTGGGAGACACATGAATACAGACCTCACCGGAAAAGGAGGCATCCTCGAGTTGCATTTCGCCGGCTACGGTGTCGGTCTGCATTTTGCCGTAACGAGCCGTCACCTCAATGGTCATATTGGATTGAAAGATGCGAATGAACGGCTCTTCCATCTCCCAATAATTGGCTCGACTGTAGTTCAGCTTGCCTAACCAGCCAAATTCCTGCGTAATCTTGCCATCCTTGCGATTTTGAAAGGTAGGGTTATACATTACGGTGATATCGATACCCCCGAGCTTACCCCCTTTGGAACGAGGGCCGGTCTCTTCTATGTTCAGATCGGGGTTTTCCACCAGGGCGATTTCATCCACCAAGAAGTAGCGATACAGGGTAAAGGCCCCAACCAGCAAGCCGACTGTAACCACGAGAATAAGGAGTCTGCGCCAATCCATAGGAGATCCTAAGCTAAATAACGTTCCATCAGGGCCTTCCAGCGATCACTGCGTTTGAGGATGATCTCGATCACCTCACGCACGGCCCCCTCACCGCCCGCTTTCTCAGTGACATAGTCGGCGTGGTGCTTGAGTTCGTTGACGGCATTGGCCACAGCCACCCCGAATCCCACGCGTTTGACCAGGGGCAAATCGAGCAGGTCGTCGCCGATGTAGGCAATCTCATCGAAGGTGAGGCCCTGGCTGTGCATGAATTCTTCCAGCACGGGCAACTTGGCCGTACAACCTTCGAAGACGTGTTCGATCTGCAATTGATCGGCCCGTCGTTGGGTGGCCGCCGATTCCCGACCGCTCAACAGGGCCACGCCCAGGCCGGCCCGCTTGAACAGCTTGATACCGTGACCATCTTGCAGGTTGAATTGCTTGCTCTCGGAACCGTCCGGATGCAACACCACCGTGCCATTGGTCAGCACGCCGTCTACATCCGAGACCAGCCAGCGAATCTTATGAAAATCAATGTCTGGTAATGGCATAGCTCTCTGGGTCTTATCTATGATAAAATAGTCAAATTAACCATCTACCAGTAGACCAGAGACTTGAAGTCGCGTCAACCTCGGATTTGTTAGAACACCCTGAGCGAACGGGAGGGATCCCAGACTAAAACTCTCGATAAGCCGAGGCTAAATAGTCCACCACAAGCCCGTCGCTAGCACTGCTATTGGAGGAGAAGGCCGTTGAATTGAGCTCGCCACCATACCCGGATAAATCGAAGGTCAGGCAGGTGCTGTTGGCAATGACCGTGGTGTCCGTACTGTAGTTGATCAAGGGACCGCCGAGCAGGACCTGAGGATCACCCGTAAAGGAAATCCCGTTACAAGCGATACCCCCATTGACGGCATCGTAGGAGGCTCCGATGTCCACGGCAAAGCCAGGGGCCAGAATCGCAATACCCTCGGCCGTGGATAGCCCGGAAAACAGGGCACTGCTCGTATCCAGGGCCTCGACCCCGCTATTGCTGGCGTCACCACTAATGACGATCTGGTTATTAACCGAATCGGGATTTTCGTAATCCCCAGCTGCAATGATAACCCCATTGAGTTCGATGCTCCCGCCAAAGGTCACCACATTGGGTTGCTCAATGTAGATGATCCCGTTGATGGTATAGAGCCCACCGATGGAGGGATTGGTATTGGCCGGGATATAGGCATTGTTGATGACATAGGGACCACCGCTGATGCTATCGACGATTTGCACATTACTTTTGGTGGTATTGGATTGGTCTCCTGAAATCTCGGTGCCGCTGGTGGGGGCATAGGTCTTGAAGACCGTGGCATTGGGCACGGGAAATTCAATGGGGTCAACCCCGATCGAGACGTGGCAGTCGGTCAAAATATCGATGTCGTCATCATCGAAAGGACCGCCCCAACGCGTACTCCACCAAGTGGGAATCGAATCGTCGTTAATGGAGATCGCCCCGGTCAGGGTGGCCAGGGTCGAGTCTGCATTGACAATACTCACGGTCCCCCCAATGGTCGAACTCCCGTCAATGTAAAACGAACTGGCACAGTCATTGGCGTCAATAAACACATTCGCCTCACTATGGTCATTGTACCCCAGCACTTTGGCATTGCCGGTGACATTGACCGCCCCCTTGGAAGCAATCGCCCCATCAAAAAAAGTCACGGGAACATTCGAAGACGACGCCGTGACGGCATAAGCGGTCCGGAGGGTCTTGGCAAACTCGGCCGACTGTGTAGACAAGCGATATTGCCCGGTGACATCGACCTGCAGGGCCCAATCGCCCACATTGGCATCAATGGCGATCTTGGTGATCGAGGCACTGAAAGAGGCTCGCTCGGACAGGGGGATCTCACTGAATTCAATGGTATTGGGATCACTGAGAGTCACCGTCGCAGGCAGGACTGTGCCACAATAGGTCGTCAGGGAAGACATGAAACTCGAGGAGTCCGTGGCCACGTCATTGACCTCTGTGAGTCCGGATAAAACCGAACGCATCACCTCGCTGCCACTCATGGCCGCACAATAGGCCTTGCCGGCCTGTCGTTGATTGTCTGAGCACTGTAGATTCGCGGTGGACATGGCAGCCAGGGATACGGCCACAACAGAAATGATCACCAGAAAAATCATGGTCAGGACGATTACGGCCCCCTTCTGCCTATTTGGACCGATCATGGCAGCCTCCTCATAGAACACCAAGAACTGACAACACCATAGCCCCACACACGACTCTGCATAAACCATAATAAACATTGCGGAATAAAGGAAATTCAAGCCTTATTCCTAAATTCAGATAACAACAACGACGTGAGAACGTCATGTAATGTGATCTGAAACCAGCTCTAAGGAATTCGTTCATGCAACACAACGAACACGGCCCCCAAAAGTCATTCAAAATCATCTACCTGTTCTATGAACCCTATGACATCACCTTTATCGTGGAACGCTAGCGAGCTAACCTATAGAGGACATAGTCCCCCTCGCAATGGATGATCTGCAGGTCACTGTCGTTGCGGATAGCTCCCAGATAGTAGTCCAATCCGAATTCACGGGCCAAGGACCGAATCTCCTCATCCGTGAGCCGGTAGAAGTTGTGATGTAGATCCACGAGGGCCTGCTGGCTGGGCTTGTCCGGCACCCGACCGCTATTGCAGAGCTTGAGTCGCTCAAACCAGGCCAGAATATCCTCATCGAGATTGGGCACGTGCTTGAGCGAGACGAACATGGCCCGTTGGGCCTTGAGGTAGAAATCCCAGAGCAGAGGATCGGCTAATACCACCGCGTCGGGCTCGGTGTGGTTACAAATCCAGGTCAGCATGGGATCGATGCCGGCATTGAGATCGGACAGGGGCACGGGGTTATTGGGACGAGGGACCTGAATCTGATAGAGTGACACGGTGATGATCGCCACGGCGCCAAAGGCCAAGGACGCACGGATGCGCAGGTGGCGGGCATCCTTGCCGGTATCACTACGATAGAGCCATCGATGCAGGCCTCTTTGCATCCACAGAGCCACCAAACACAAGCCGATTAAGGGGACCATGACGTCACCGAAGCGGAACCAGTAATACTTGAGCAAGGGAATCAGACGCAGGGCAAACAACAGCAGGCCAAAGACAAACAGCAGCACACTGGCCAGGGCATAGGCCGCCATCCACCCCTGGGCCCTTACCTTGGAGTGACGGAGGGTTCGAACAAAGAGCACTGTCGCCAAAATCAGCACCAAAATCCAGAGCCACTTCTGCCAAGCCAACGGCAAGAGATGATGGGGATTGCGACAGATCACATAGATCAGACCGGCCCGCTGGCTATTGGCCGAGGGCCCTACAGCAAGACGTTGAACGATATGCAAGAGACCAAATCCACCGCTGAGCAGTAACCAAGCACTGTATTGAAGATCGGACCACCAGGGACGTTGCTCGCGTCGATTCATCAGCACTTGGGTGCCCAGGGCACAAAACCCAGCATAACCGCCCACCAGCATATGCAGGGACATGGCCGCGCCCGTACAAAGCCACCCACGGGCGTGACGTCGTTGAATCAGATAGGCCGCCCCCAGCAAGGCCAGGGCATAGGCCACGGTCTTGGCCTCGACCGCACCGGCAATCCATTCCCCTGCGACCAGGGACTGATGTCGGAAAAAGACAAAGGCCACCAGCAGTCCCCAGGCATAGGCCAGACGCAGGGTGCCGAAAAAGACATTCAAGGCCAGCGCCACTGTGGCATAGACCACCAACCGCCCCACCAAGGCCCCCTTATTAAAACCCAACACACCCACCAGGGGACCGAGGAAGGCCTCAAAGATCTGGTAGGGATTGCCCGGACGATTGAGGTACCAGTCCTGGTCCAACCAGTCGGGATCCCAGGACTGCCGGGCATGGGGCAGGCGATCGTACTCGTTGCTGTGATAGCGACCAAAGGGATAGACCGCGGCGACGATCACCAACCACAGCAAAACGACGCGTGACAGTGACAAGAGGGTCGACTTCATCCAGAACAGGCCGACGACGAAGGTGTTGCGGCCTCTAAACGAATCTCGGGACGAACACGATTCAAAACCCGCTGCAACTGGGAAAAGAACAAATCGTTGTCCGGATAGAGGATGTTCTCGGACAGATTTCGCGGTCGTTCCAGAGTGACCAGGAAGTCGGCGACAGCGTCAGCGTCCAATTGGCGGGCGCGACGGCCGATACCCAGGCTCTCGACATAGCGGGCGTTGGTCATCTGCTCGTACTGCTTGTGCACGGGTAAGACCAACATGGGTTTATTGTAATAGAGACATTCGCTGATCATGGAGAAACCAGCCGTGGCGATGGCCCCGCGACAGGCCGACAGATCACGCAAGAATCCTTCGCGTGAGTGACTCTTGAAGGTGCAGTTGCCCTCTTGAAGATCGCGATTGAAACCGTAGATTACGAAACGCTGTTTGAAACCCCGCAGGGTCTCGGTGAGACGTTGCTGCGTGCCATGGCCCGTATCCGTGAAATAAACCAGGACATGATCCTCTTGGGTGGGCATAAACTGTTCACAGGCCGATCGCACCACCGGGGGGGCCAAGACCGCATCGGGATGACGCACGGGGGCCTTGAAAAAGTTGAGCATGAGAAAGGCGTCGGGCTGAGGGTGATAACAACGTGTCACGACATCGGCCATCAAGCGACTGCTCCACTCGGGCAATTCATAATCGAGGTCACAGTGACTGAGGATGTGTTGATGATCCACACTCACGCAGGGCACCCCATTACGCCAGGCCCACCAGGAACTGAAGGGCTCGTAGTCCGAAATCACCAGATCCGGGGCAAAGGGCTCGAACTCCTCACGAAACAGGTGCAGGTTCTCGAATACCCCTTTGGAATAATTCTTGAGATTACGGGCAAAGGTACGGGTGGGATTCAAAACCCCGTTTTCATAGACCAGGCACAGACCGAAGATGGGCTTGACCTGCACACCAAAGCGTTGACGCAGATACATCAAACTCTTGCGCGAGGCCATGAACTTGACCTCGTGCCCGGCATCAATCAGACGCTGTCCGATCAGCTCGGAACGACTGCTGTGCCCAAAACCTTCTCCAGCTACCCCATAGATAATTCGTGCCATACTCGTGTCCTCGTTTTACGTGCCAACCTGCGTGTCGTTGGCATGTGCATGTCGCCCGTCCCAGTCAAAGACCTGCACGTGACCGTCGGGCCAAATCTTCAAAAAATTATTCACCGGCTTGGTCCAACAACCGCTGTTGAAATACCATTGATTAAAGATGCCGGCCCTGTGGGTATGGGCCACCACCGCGACGTCGTAATCGTCATTGTCCCGCTGATGGCAAAAACGCGACAACATCTTACGGGTACGCAAGCCCCGTTTGAAACGCGTGAGCCCTTCTTGATAGATCACTGCCAACTCCTCATGCAAGGCATAGTCTACATTACGGGTGATCCAATGCCACAGATGCATGGCCTGCTCGCCCATTTCAAGCAAAATATCCACCACCGGATCACAGGCCGTGAGGCACTGATCGTTATTGAATTCCAACCATCCGGCCCAAAGCCCCAAACGCTGGCCCCACTTCTCCAAATGTTGGGGAATAAAGGGATCGACCTCATGGCCGTGCATAAAGCGAAAGCGTTTATCCCCGATCCATTGGGTGTAGGGCCGAGACAATCGCTGCAAAAAAGGATGCAGCTGGCCCCGGTCAACCACATCACTCAGGGCGGCATCGTGATTGCCCGGTACAAAACGAGCCCCCAAATCTTCAAAACGATCCAGGACCTCGGCCCAACGTGTAACCACGGCCTGCACATCAAACCGCCATAACTCCAATAAGTCCCCGAGAATCAATAGCTGACCACCCTGGCGTTCGATCTCGTCCAGGAAGCGATGCAACTGGGATTCCTTGGCCTGCCGACTCAACACATCTTTGGCAGAGCCATCACCCATATGCAGGTCACTGATGACAAACAATGGCGACTCTATGGTTTTAATCCCTTTACTTGATCTGTTTTAAAGCGATTCGATCATGTAATTCAATGTACCGAAACTCATTAAGGGATCATTACCGATGCGCTATTCTTACATTAGATCTATGTTGAATTTGTGTTATCAAAACCTGCAACTGGAACAGGTGACCCGCTCACTTCCAGACAAGTGGCTTATAACAGGAGAAATGATGAGTAATCTAGAGCAAGGAGGAAACTGGAAGACTACTTTAAGTAGGACGTGGATTTCTGAGGTAGCAGATGGCCTATAGCCATTAGAGATTCGCCGCCAGTTTGAGTGTACAGACCACTAACGAACCTTACGCATGATACAGTCCTGCCGATCACACAGACCGCAACCATACTCCTGTCGTTTCAGGTTGGGCCCGACACCAATGATCCCGCTGACACTCTTGATGGGAGTCATCAGACTGGAGTCATTCAATGTGATGCCGCAAAACTGCGGGGGTAACAGGGCAAAGAGTTTGTGCTGCTCGGCCACATCCCATTGGCAATAGCCCGGACTCAAGCGGTTCGAGCGTCGCAGCTCGTCGAAGTCCAGGTCCACCTGCAGACAGGATTCCAACCAGTCCACCACGGCCTCGGCCAGGATCGACCCGATCATATTACTCAGGTAACCTTGAAAGGGATCGCTCTGCTGAAAAAAGGCGTCGGACCAACGGTCGAACTCCGGGCCCAAGGTAGCCGCGAACACAGCCACTTCACGGGCTTCCTGTAGATGTCTGCCAATCAAGCCACCGCAGGCAAAGGTCTGATCCATACAGGTAAAACTCTGTCGATCCACCGTCACCTGCAAGCGAGTATACCCGCATTGAATGGACACCCGTTCCTGCGTCTGCTGCCAGAGGTCGGCGAGGGCCTGCTGTACATAGTCCGGGACCTCAATATCGTAGCCCAGACAACGCACCACCTCGGCCATGCGAAAAGGGATCACATCCAATGAGGGTTGGTATTGCTCGATTGGCGAGTTCATTCGCTTGATAGCACTTAAGCCGCGAGTACCTGCTCCAGGGCCTTGACCGCCATGTTGGCGTCTGCGGCATAGCCGTCAGCCCCGATCTGATCGGCATAGGCCTGGGTCACCGGAGCCCCGCCCACGATCACACGCACGCCCATGGGCTTGAGTTCCTCGACCAGGGACTTCATGGCCGCCATGGTGGTGGTCAACAGGGCACTGAGCATCACGACCTGGGCACCGTCGGCCACGGCGGCCTTGACCTTGTCGGCCCCGCAGTCCACACCCAAGTCCACGACTTCGAAACCGGCCCCCTTGACCATCATGGCCACCAGGTTCTTGCCGATATCGTGCAGGTCGCCCTTGACCGTACCAATACAGACCTTGGCCGGTGAGGTATGGCCCGCAGCGGCCAAGACCGGCTCGATCAGGTTCAATCCCGCCTGCATGGCCCGCGCTGCGATCAGCATCTCAGGGACATAGACTTCGTTGCGACTGAAGCGATCCCCGATCTCTCGCATGGCCGGGACCATGGAATCCATCAACACGGCCTTTACATCGGCCTGTTCATCCAACTTGGATTGCACCAACTGGGAGACCAAACCTTGGTTGCCCTGAATAATCGCTTGAAAAAGTTCTTCGTCTTTGGCCATGAAAACGCTCCTAATCACAGGGGTAAGCAACGGTTACCGCGTTAGACCTGCCATGTCAAACCAGAATATCCGTTCACCCCGACATTGTCCAGCCTCAAGTCCAAAGGGGCAAAGAGATCTCATGAAAATGCTAATGATGGAGAGTTTCAGACACCCAGGCCTGTCCCCAACATGCAAGATTGATTTCTGACACTCTCTTCTCCAGGCTTTCCCGAAAAATACTGGCAGAACCATATCGACGACGTTAAAACTACGTTTTAATATGGTTTGTCTCAAGGAGACTCATTAATGAATATGCGTACAGGAGTGCCCGTCTCACCCGGCATCGCGATTGCCCCCGCCATGGTGCTGTCGGCCCAGGACGACTTCATTCCCCACCGCCATATCATCTCCGCCCAAAAAGACGCGGAAATACAACGAACCAATCAGGCCTTCGACGAGGCCATCCTCGAACTGGCCGAGTTGGAGGCCCAGCACTACGAACTGGGGCAACTGGAAATCAGCGACCTCTTTGCCGTCCATCGTCACCTGCTCCAGGACGCCAGCCTCAGAAAGAGCGTCACCGAGCTGATCGACTCCCAACTGCTCAGCTCCGAATCCGCGGTAGGTACGATCCTGGGACAATTTCGTCGCCATTTTGCCCAAATCCAGGACAAATACATCAGTCAACGCGCCGCCGATATCCTGGATATCCAGCGACGTCTCATCCGCTTTCTCACCCACGACCGTATCAGCAACCTCAGTGACGTCCAACACGAAGTCATCGTCGTAGCCCCGGATCTCAGCCCCAGCCAAACCGCGGGATTCGACCCGCAATACGTCAAGGGCATTGTCTGCGACACGGGTGGAGAGACCAGTCACGCCTCGATCGTGGCTCGGTCTCTGGGTATCCCGGCCGTGGTGGGGCTGGAGAATATCAGCCAGCAGGTTCAAGACGACGGCCTGATCATCATCGATGGAAATAGCGGCACAGTGGTGGTTGAGCCAACTCCAGACACGATCACCGACTACCGTGAAGCCGCAGAAATCATCCAGAGCTACCAGATCAAGCTGGCCAAGGTCTGTCGCGAACCGGCCATCACCGAAGACGGTACACGGATCCAGGTCATGGCCAACATTGAATTTCCCCGCGAGGCGCAAAAGGCCCTGAGCACCGGGGCCGAAGGTATCGGATTGTTTCGCACCGAATTTCTCTACCTGCAAAGTCACACCGAGCCCTCCGAAGAGCATCACTTCGAGGCCTACTCTCAAGTGGTTCAAGCCATGGAGGGACGTCCCGTGATCATCCGCACCATGGACCTCGGTGCCGACAAATTCACCCAGAGCCACCGCTTCCGCCCGGAGACCAATCCGTTTTTGGGACTGCGATCCATCCGCTTCAGCCTCAAACACCGGGACATGTTCACCGCTCAACTGCGGGCCATCCTGCGGGCCTCGGCCCAGGGCCCCATCAAAATCATGTTCCCACTGATTACGCACCTCAAGGAATTCCGGACCGCTCAGGAGATCCTGCAAGAGGTCAAGGCGGAATTGGACGCCAAAGGCCTGGTCTACGACCGCAATATCCCGGTGGGTCTGATGATCGAGGTCCCCTCGGCCGCCCTGACCGCAGCCAGCCTGGCCAAATACGCCGACTTCTTCAGTATCGGCACCAACGACCTGACCCAATACACCCTGGCCGTGGACCGCGGCAACGCCGACGTGGCTCATATCTTCAGTTCGGCCGAACCCGCCGTGCTGCAACTGATTAAATCCACCCTGGCCGGGGCCGCCCATACCGGTATCAGCGTCAGCATCTGCGGCAAGATGGCCGGTGATCCCAAGTACACCATGCTGCTCCTTGGTCTCGGTGTTCGCACCCTGTCCATGCCACCGACCATGCTGGGTGAAATCAAGCGAATCATCCGCGCCGTCACCCTGCGTGAATGCGAAGAACTGGCACACAAGGCCATGTCACTGGAGACCGAGGAAGAGATTTCCAAACTTCTGATCGAGACCCGCCCTGACCAGAGCTCCGATCTTTGAAACACAACACTACCACTCTTGGATTAAAAGGAAGACCCATGAGAAGGATCAACGGAATGAGGATGATCGTCTTGTTATTAGCCCTATCAACGGTTCCGGCGTTGGCCGACTTTCCGCCCATGGCCATCGCAGGTAAAGTCGGCACCCAGGGATTGGGAGGAGACCTCACCTTAGGGCTTACCTCCAATCTCAATGCCCGTATCGGAATCAGTGGCCTGGACTTCAGTATCGACGACTACACAGCTAGCGATGTAGAATATGATGCGAGCTTCGACCTCTTTTCCTATTCAGCCTTACTCGACTGGTATCCCTTTGACAACTCCTTCTTCATTAGTGGTGGAGTCGTCTTTCCCGACATCGACGCCCAACTGGACGCCACTCCCTCAGAAAATGTCACAATCGGAGACACCACCTACACCCCCGCTCAGGTGGGCACCCTTAGCGGCAAGTTGACCAATGACACCGATATCGCCCCCTATTTGGGCCTGGGTTGGGGTAACGCCCTCAGCGAAGATAAACGGCTGGGACTCCTCATGGATCTGGGCGTGGCCTTTACCGATGCCTCCCATGTCACGTTGAGTTCGACCGGCATCGTATCAGCAGCCGACCTTTCCAAGGAGGAAGCGGACATCAATAGCGATCTGGACGACTGGAAAATCTATCCGGTCATCGCGCTGAGTCTTTACTATCGCTTCTAATGACAAACAACCGTTGCCTCTGCGGGCTCCAATCCCTCAGCTCGGACACGCAGGGTGACGTCCCCTATCTCCGGTCCCGCCTGGATCACGGCCAAGCCGCGGCCTTGATAAAGACGGTGAACGGTATCCAGGCTGTTGTCCACGTCATTGATATTGCCACTGCCCAATCCCAACAGTCGCACCGGACCTGCCATCTCCAGGCACACCTCGGATTCGTTCGTGGCCACGCGTACGCCCACCTCATCGACCACTCGGATGGTGACATGAGCGATGTCCTGACTCCCGGATCGCAGCTCAGTGACATCGGTAAACAATTCCAGGTGATGAGCCGGCCCTGCCGTGGTCAGGGTCCAGGAGGTGACTTCTTGACCCTGGTCCATCCCGATCGCCTTTAAGGTTCCTGCTTGGTAGGGCACCTGCCAGGTTAAGATCCCGCCCTCGGCTTGATCCCGCTCCTTGGCTGGCAAACGCTGTCCATTGAGATGCAAAACCGCAGACTCACAATTGGTCATCACCCGCACCGTGACCTCCTGGCCCACCGTCCAATTCCAGTGTTCCTGCCCCATACTCCTGCGACGACGTCCCTGAGACGGGCCTGTCACACAGGCATAGACCATGGGCGTATCACTCCACAGACTCTGACGAAACCAACCGATCGGTTTCTTGAATCCACACAGGTCCAACAGGCCTGCCCCATTGGCGCGGTTGGGCCAGCGGTAAGCCTCGCCCAGGTAATCGATCCCAGTCCAGAGAAATTGACCTGCAATATAGTCGTTCTCGACCACGGCCTGCCAGGCCTCGTAGCTATCGCCGTTTTCGCTGCCAAAGATCACCCGTTGGGGATAGGCGGCATGGTCGGCCTCGTAATACCGCTCCTGGTAATTATAACCCACGATGTCCAGACACTCGGGCAGCCCCACGGCATTGGACATGGGGACATTGGCCAGGGCTGCGGTCACCGGGCGTGTGACGTCCAGCTCCTTGACGGCAGACACCAAGGGCTCGGCATAGACCTTCATCAATTCGGCCCGCGGCTGGGTGGGTTTGTACTCGTCACCCAGCACAGGATGAGAAAAGGGATCATTGGCATAATCAATTTCATTGCCAATACTCCACATGATGACACAAGGGTGGTTGCGATCGCGTTGTATCAGGTCCTGCATATCCCGCACGCCCCACTCCGTAAAGACCTCGCCATAACCGAAGCGACTGGGTTGGCCGTCGTTCCAGCCCATAACCCACTTGTTCTTGGGCGGGGCAAACTCGTCAAAGGACTCGTCCTTGACCAGTAAACCGAGTCGATCGCACATCTCCAGCAGCTCCGGGGCCGGTGGGTTGTGACTGGTGCGAATGGCGTTGGCCCCCAGGTCCTTCATCAGACGCAGGCGCCGCTGCAATACCTGATCCGGCACGGCCGCACCGAGACTGCCGGCGTCGTGGTGCAGGCATACCCCCTTGAGTTTGACCGAACGACCGTTCAAGAAGAAACCCTGATCAGCATCAAAACGAATGGTGCGAATGCCAAAGGGTGTCACCTGCTCATCGACCACCTGACCATCCACCCAAACCTGGCTCTTAAGAGAATACAAACGGGGAGTGTCCAGATCCCAAACTTGAGGATTGAGTACGGGCATGGACACCTTCAAAATTGCCTCCCGCCCAGATGGCAAGGTCAACACCTCGTTGTGCGTTTCTACCTCCTGACCTTCAGGTGAGAGAATCGTACTGTTTAACTCCAAGGCCTGCTCACCATCACGATCGTTCTTGACTTGTGTTTGGACCTGCACCGTGGCCTGCTCGGGACTCACATCGGGGGTGGTGACATAGATACCCCAGACCGGGATATGCAGCTTGTCCGTGACCAGCAGGTGTACGTGGCGATAGATCCCCGAGCCCGTGTACCAACGGGAGTCACTGAAGCGACTGTGGTCCACGCGCACGGCCAGGACATTGTCCGACTCGCCGAACTGCATGTGAGGCGTGAGGTCAAAATAAAAGCTGTGATAGCCCGAGGGCCGTCCCCCTACAAAATGGCCGTTGATCCAGACCTCGGCGTTATTATACACCCCGTCAAAGAGGACAATCACACGTTTGTCTTGCAGATCCTCATTCAACTGAAAGGCCTTGCGATACCAGGCGATTCCTCCCGGAGCAAAGCCGTTACCACTGCCATACTTGGGATCAAAGGGCCCCTCTACACTCCAATCATGAGGCAGGTCGACCTTGCGCCAAACGCTATCATCATAGTCCGGCATCATGGCCGTGGAGAGATTTTCCAGGCAAAAACGCCAATCTCGGTCAAAGCCCATCTCATCGGCATGAACGATAAAACCAAGATTTAGCATACACACCAGGGCCAACACCAATCGCATAACAGGTCTCCTAATAAAGCATCCAGAATACTTATGAAACGCACCTTACCATCAATCCCCTGCGAAACACAACCTAATCCTCGCTTTCTCTCATTCCGGACAATTATGGACTTATACCCCTATAGACCGAACCATAATTATCTTCCTCGCGTAGTGTGGGATAATGTTGTTAAATTGAAAACGGTCCATTAGAATGCACCAGACAATCGGGACCTGCCGGTTGGCACACCGACAGGCCGCCCAACTTCGGTGCTTTGGGGAGTTCGCGTATGGTAAACGAGCGGAATGCTGAAGACGTGAATGAGCATACGATAGAAACAATGGAGTGGTTGGACTCCATGGATGAGGTCCTCAAACGTGCCGGACCGCAACGCGTCCAGGAGTTATTGGGAGAACTTTCACTACATGCCCATCAAAAGGGCCTGCGTCTACCCTTCACCGCCCACACCCCCTACGTCAACACCATTGTGCCCCAAGACCAACCCGCCTACCCCGGTAACCGCGAACTGGAAGAACGCATTGAGAGCATCATTCGCTGGAACGCCATGGCCATGGTGGTGCGGGCCAACCGCGACGAAAAGGGCATCGGGGGTCACATCGCCTCTTATGCCTCGTCGGCCACACTCTATGAAGTGGGCTTCAACCACTTCTTCCGTGGACGTACCGAAGAGCATCCGGGTGACTTCGTGTACATGCAGGGCCACACCTCACCCGGCATCTATGCCCGCGCCTATTTAGAGGGGCGACTCTCGATCGACCATATCGATAACTTCCGTCACGAACTGCACGACAAGCCGGGCCTATCCTCTTATCCACACCCCTGGCTTATGCCCGACTTCTGGAAGTTCCCCACGGTCTCCATGGGTCTGGCCCCCATCACGGCCATCTACCACGCCCGCTTCATCAAGTATCTGGAAGACCGCGGACTCAAGCAACGCTCCGATCAAAAGATCTGGGCCTTCCTGGGCGATGGCGAAACCGACGAACCCGAGACCCTGGGCGCCTTGACCCTGGCCTCACGCGAAAACCTCGACAACCTCATCTTCGTGATCAACTGCAACCTGCAACGGCTCGACGGACCGGTGCGGGGCAACAGCAAGATCATCCAGGAACTCGAAGCCGCCTTCCGCGGCGCCGGGTGGAACGTGATCAAGGTGGTCTGGGGCAGTGACTGGGACGCCCTGTTGGAAAAGGATCACGAAGGCCTGCTGGTCAAGCGTATGAACGAAATCGTGGACGGCCAGTACCAGAAATACAGCGTGGAAAGCGGAGCCTACATCCGCCAGGACTTCTTTGGCACCGATCCCAAGCTGTTGGAGATGGTTAAGCACCTCTCGGACGAGCAGATCGAAAAGCTCGGTCGCGGCGGTCACGACGCCTTCAAGGTCTATGCCGCGTACAAGGCGGCAGTGAACCACTCGGGGTCACCCACCGTCATCCTGGCCAAGACCATCAAGGGCTTTGGCATGGGCGAGAGCGGTGAGGGCCAGAACATCACTCACTCGCAAAAGAAGCTCAATGAAGAGGCCTTGCGTGCCTTCCGTACCCGCTTCAACATTCCGCTGTCCGACGATGACGTGGCCAAGCTGCCCTTCTACAAACCCGAAGACGACAGCCCGGAGATCAAATACCTCCACGCCCGTCGCAACGAAGTGGGCGGTTATCAACCCGAGCGTCAGGGCATGCTCGGTCCGGTCAAACTGCCGGACGACAGCCTGTTTCAGGAATTCTACGAAGGCACCGGCGAACGTGAGATCTCGACCACCATGGCCTTTGTCCGTATCCTGAGCAAGCTGCTCAAGGACAAGGAGGTCGGCCAACTGATTGTGCCCATCGTGCCGGACGAGGCCCGCACCTTCGGTATGGAGTCGCTGTTTCGTCAGTGCGGTATCTACTCCCACTGCGGCCAGCTCTACGAGCCCGTGGACAAGGACAACTTCCTCTATTACAAGGAGGCCCAGGACGGCCAGATCCTGGAAGAAGGCATCACCGAGGCCGGATCGCTATCCAGCTTCATCGCCGCGGGCACGGCCTACTCCAACCACGGCATCAACACCATCCCGTTTTTTACCTTCTATAGTATGTTCGGCCTACAGCGCGTTGGTGACCTGGTCTGGGCCGCAGCCGACAGCCGCTGCAAGGGCTTCCTCATGGGAGCCACCTCGGGCCGTACCACCCTGGCCGGTGAAGGCCTGCAGCACCAGGACGGTCACAGTCACCTGCTGGCCCTGCCCGTGCCCAACCTGATGTGCTATGACGTTACCTATGCCTATGAACTGGCCGTGATCATCAAGGACGGTATCAAACGCATGTATGTCGATGGCGAGGACCTCTTCTATTACATCACCATCGCCAATGAAAACTACGCCCACGGCCCCATGCCGGAAGGCGTGACCGACGACATCCTTAAAGGACTGTATAAGTTCAAGGCCGCAGCCAAGCCCAAGGCCAAGCTACGCGTGCAACTGCTGGGCAGCGGCATGATCCTCAATGAGGCCATCAAGGCCGCCGACATCCTGGCCGAAAAATACCAGGTGCAGGCCGACCTCTGGGCCATCACCAGCCACAAGTGCCTACACCGTGACGCCCAAGAGACCGAACGCTGGAACCTACGTCACCCGGATCAAGAACCCAAGCAGGCCCATGTCACGCAATGCCTGTCCGGCGCCCCCGGCCCGGTCATCGCCGCCTCGGACTATGTCAAGACCCTGTCGGATATGCTCAGCCCCTGGATCGAACAACCCCTCTACAGCCTGGGCACCGACGGCTTTGGGCGTAGTGACGGGCGCGAGGCCCTGCGTGACTTCTTCGAGGTCGATGCCAACCACATCGCCTACACGGCCCTGGCCGCCTTGGCGCGGGAAGGCACCATCGATACCGACACCGTGGTCACAGCCCGCTTGGAACTGGGCATTGACGCAGACAAACCCAATCCCCTTGATGTGTGAAAGGAACGAATCGGATGGCCACAGAATTCAGACTGCCGAACCTGGGAGAAAACATTGAATCCGTACGAGTCGTCGCGGTCCTCGTCTCTGCTGGGGACACGGTCGAACCCGAGCAAAACGTGCTCGAACTCGAAACGGACAAGGCCATGATGGAACTGCCCGTGACCACCGGCGGCGTGGTGCAGGAGGTGCACGTCCAGGAGGGACAGGATGTCACCGTGGATCAACTGATCCTCACCCTCAGTGAGGCCGGTGGAGCCCCTGCAGAGAAGCCCACTGCCGAACCGAAAGCCGAAGAACCGGCAAAGGAAGAAAAGCCAGAGCCTGAGCCGCAACCCAAGCCCGAGCCGAGTCAACCTGAACCAACCCCAGCTCCTACCGCTCCAGCCCCCACCCAACCGGCAGCCGCCGCTAGTGACCATGAAAAACTCGCTCCAGCCGCTCCTTCGGTGCGACGTTTCGCGCGAGAAATCGGCATCGACATCAACGCCGTCAGGGGCACCGGCCCGCACGGCCGCATCTCGGTCGATGATGTCAAGGCCTTCGCCAAGCAACTCAACAGCGGTCGTTCGGCCCCAGCCACATCAGGAGCCAGCGTTCCCGGCTTACCACCTTTACCCGATTTCAGCAAATGGGGCTCGGTGCAACAAGAATCTATGAGCCCGGTTCGGCTCAAGACCGCACGCCAGATGCAGCTATGCTGGTCGCAGATCCCGCATGTCACGCAGTTCGACAAGGCCGACATCACCGAACTCGAATCCCTTCGCAAGAAATACGCCAAGCGAGCCGAGGCCATTGGTGGCAAACTGACCATGGCCGTGATGGTGGTCAAGGTGGTGGCCCAGGCCCTGCGCAAATTCCCGAAGTTCAATGCCTCCATCGATATGGAGAACAAGACCATCATCATGAAGGACTACGTCAACGTGGGCATCGCCGTCAAGACCGAACGTGGCCTGTTGGTCCCGGTCATGCGTGACGTGGATAAAAAGAACATGGTCGAGATCTCCAAGGAGGTCATCGATATCGCAGGTAAGGCCCGCACGGGCAAGGTCTCCATGGACGACCTGACCGGCGGCACCTTCACTGTCACCAATCTGGGCCCCATTGGCGGGACCCACTTCACCCCCATTGTCAACTTCCCGGAGGTCGCCATCCTGGGTATGGGCCGCGCCTATACCGAGGCCGGCTTTGACAACCAAGGTCACTGTGTGCCCCGCACGGTCCTGCCCCTGAGTCTCTCCTATGACCATCGTCTCATCGACGGGGCCGAGGGCGCCAGTTTTCTCAAGTGGATCGTCGACGCCATCGAGCAACCTCTGATTCTATCACTAGAAGGATAAGCCATGTCAAGTGCAGAGCAATCCCCCCATGTCGTGATCATCGGTGCCGGCCCGGCCGGATACCCGGCCGCCTTTCACGCCGCCGACTTAGGGTTAAATGTCACGCTCATCGATCCGGAAGCCGCACCCGGTGGCGTCTGTCTCTACCGCGGCTGCATCCCATCCAAGGCCCTGCTCCATATTGCGGCCTTCCTCAACGAAGCCAAGGCCCTGGCAGACCATGGGATCACCGTTGAAAACATCCATATCGACCTGGACAAGCTCCGCGCATTTAAAGACTCGGTCATCAGCAAGCTTACCGGTGGTCTGGGCCAACTGACCAAACAACGCAAAATCAACCTCGTCCAGGGTACGGCCCAATTCAGTAACGCCCACAAGGTCGTTGTCACCAGCCCTGACGGTGACACCCAGGAGGTCGCCTTCGACTATGCCGTGATCGCCGCAGGGTCGGTCCCCACCAAGATCGGGGCCTGGCCCGAGTCACCCAGGATCCTGGATTCCACCGGAGCCCTGGGCCTGGAGGATATCCCCGCGTCCATGCTGGTCATCGGCGGCGGTTACATCGGTCTCGAACTGGGACAGGTCTATGCCGCCCTGGGCACCGAGGTATCGGTGGTCGAGATGATGCCGCAACTGGTGCCCGGTGCAGACAAGGACCTGGTCAAGGTGCTGGCCCAGCGCGTCAAGAAACAATTCAAGCAAGTCATGCTGGAAACCAAGGTGGCAGGCATGGAAGACACTGGGGATGGCGTTAAGGTGTCCCTGGAGGCCAAGGACGGCCAAGTCACCGAACAAACCTACAGCAAGGTGTTGGTCGCGATCGGACGTCGCCCCACCACCGCTGGTCTAGGCCTGGAAAACACCCAGGTCAAGGTCAATGAGCAAGGCTTCATCGACATCGACAGCCAATGCCGCACGGCCGAAGCCAACATCTTCGCCATCGGTGACGTAGCCGGCCAACCCATGCTGGCCCACAAGGCCACGGCCGAAGCCAAGGTGGCCACCGAGGTCATCGCCGGTCACAAGGTCGCCTTCGCACCGAAAGCCATACCGGCCGTCATGTTCACGGATCCCGAAATCGCCTGGTGCGGCCTGACCGAAGCCGAGGCCAAGGCCCAAGGTCGTGACATCGAAGTGAGTTCCTTCCCCTGGGCCGCCAGCGGCCGCGCCACCAGCCTGGGCCGCAGTGACGGTGTCACCAAGCTCATCCTGGAACCCAACACCCACCGCATCCTAGGCGTAGGCATCGCCGGACCCGGCGCCGGTGAACTCATCGCCGAAGGCACCCTGGCCGTGGAAATGGCCGCAGTCGCCGAAGATCTCGCCTTGACCATCCACCCACACCCGACCCTATCGGAAACCCTCATGGAAGCCGCCGAGGCCGCGGATGGACAGGCCATTCATGCGTATCGACCTAAACGTAAGTAGAGAAGACCAGAGGGGCTGAAGAACCGAGGTTAAGACACTTCCGCAATAAAATAGCGTTAATAGGTATCCGTGGAAAAGAGATCCTTATCGTACATACTCCCTCCTGATGTCCCATCAGCTCCTAGAGACAGTAAAACAAAGCCAGGATCACACCCAGTCATCAAAATATAGACCAAACCATTTCCCCAGCCATCGGTAACCATACGAGGATTTTCTAGATACCCACCTTCTTGCCAGTTATTAACACTGTCAGGCCTTTCCAACAAGGCGTACAATCCTTCCTCCTGGTTTGGGTACCGACCGTTATCGCGAAGAAAATCGAAGAGAGCCTGATGAACCGTCTTTAGGTTAATCCTCGTGGCAAAGACAGGTGAGGAGTGACAAACATAGGAGTCGCGAAGGACCTTGATGGCCACTAACAAAAACACAGCAAACAAACACAGTAGAGGCACCATTTTAGTTTTCAAGATATTCTCCTCTATAACCACCGGTTGATTTGAACGGCATATTAAGATTGGACACGGCAACAAAAGAGAAGTTCCATTCTCGAACCTTTAAAATATTCCACAGTAAACGCAGGCGTGAAATGCATATTCATATTAAATAGAGGATAGAGGGGTATCGGCAACAACCGCCTTGTCGAGAACAGGTGCATCAATGGGCCAGAAGACCTTGTCTCCTCCAAAATCATTATCACCCCAGTTACTCTCTGCTCCACCGTTGTCCGCAAAATCTGATCCTATGCTATAAAGCACAAAGTGATCCTCATTCATACGGTATACCAAAGGCTTGTTACTATAAATATCTTGGGGTAAGCATTCCAAAAAGTCTTGGGCTACCAGTTCCTGTAATGATGGTGGGAAGGAGTCATGCTGGGCACGGTAACGATGTAGTGCCAGACTGGTTTCTACAGCAGTCAGGTACATACGCGAACGCCATCCCAACTCAATAACCCGACTAATACTACGAAAACTTCGCTCAAGATAGGCATTATCCATCAAAATCCACTCTAGCTCATCGTCATAACTGCTGTTTTCAGAATAGAGTTGCCAAGGCGATTTTGTGGCTAAATCCTGCGCTATATCATAGTATAAGTCAAATAACTCGGTCGTTTCCACTCGATCAGGATGAGATAGGCTAATACAGAAAGCTTCCATAAACGACAAAGGCGAATGATAAAGACTACCATCCTTGGTCATATCATAGAACTTACTTGGAATGAGGCGACCATTGCCGTAGCCATCATCGGTGAAAACTCGTTGGATATTATCATGGCCATATAATTTTTCAATTTGTAGAAATTGCGGCGCAGTTAACAACGGGACTTGAGTCTGGATTAATTGTTGCATCTTAACCATTTCATGTAGATCAACCTCAATGTGGTCAAGGACAACTAAAACTCCTTTTCCCGAAACTTTGCATACAGCTAAACCTACGAGTTGCTCTAAAAGAGTGCCACGCTGATTTTGATGAATACCCATCCGTAGGAGACATTTTAGAAGTTCGAAGGCTTCCTCTACCTGTCCATGTCTTGCTTTCCATAACACTATCAAGAAAATGCCATGTGTACATTGCCTCAGTTGTGTAAGATGATCCACCTCGATTTCACATAATGCCCCAGATGAGGATTGGTAAGGTATCCAAAAATAAGGTTTATCTGTCGCTTCTTTAAGATGCGTCAAAACAGATTCGTTAATCTTGACCCATTCCTCCAAGATCATTAATTCGTTGGGATCGAAAGCATCAGGCCAGGTGTCCCATTGTGAGGATAGACTCTCCGGTAAAGGATGAAACGCCTGAAAAAGCTCGATATAGTTAGAGGCTGCATTGAGGTTGGGATCCGTATTGTTAGGTTCTAGTGCTGTATTCGCCAAGGTTAGATAATCTATACTTGGATTCGGCTGCCCCCATAAGACTGGAAGAGCAGAAACAAACGGCAGCATGAAAACAACCAAGCTGAAAAGGATTGACCCCATAAAACAAATGCCTTGCCTAAGACGTCGTCTAGTCTTCGTAACACTGTCGATTTCGGTTAAATGCTGTTGAAAGGATTGATTATGTAGCATTAAGATCATCCACAAGGAAAGTCCAATCACCAAGAAGCATCCCACCACACCACGAATCAGATCAATCATTTCAGGTGCCTCCATCAGTAAGCCAAAGATCAGGACGCCTAGAGAGAGAATGATTAATCCATGAAGATAAAACGACAAAGCCAGTCGAATCCAACGAACTCCACACAACAAGAGAGTTGAAAAAAGCAGGAGTATAATAACGAGGACCAAAGTAACAATCCCTACGGAATCGAATGCGTCCACAGTATGATCAAACAGAAATTGTTCCCAATATAAACCTCCCAATAAAGACAAGAAAAAAGCTAACAATCCCACAAGCCTTGGTAGTTTGAATAAATTTCGGTAGAGATGCATATCAATGAATCCTAGTTGGACTCTTCAAGGGGCAGCAGATCCCCCTGCCAGCGGATGTCGTCGGCGTTGTTGTACCATCCATCTGGGCCGGCACTGACCAGGATGAAGCCGGCCATGGGGGGGGCTGATTGGTTGGGTTGGTGTTGGATGGATTTCAAACGATACTCATGTCCCCAGGGGTCGGTTTGAGTCATTGGGCCGGTGGATAGATCTTTGAGTTTTAGGGTACCATTATCCCAGACGGAACGGACGGCGGTGACCTTTTTGAGGATCTGAGACATCTGGCGTTGGGCGGCCATGATGTGATGGGATTCTGCAGGGTGAGGTGTCACGGATCTTAAGCCTTGGACCGGGCGCATGGAGGGGTGATGGGCCAGGGGCTGGTCACTGGGCGGCAGGAGGTATTCACATCCGACCAGCAAGGCCACAATCCCAAGCATGATGGCGTATTTCAAGGCTCTCATCGCTTCTCATTGTACCATGCGGGGATTTATTGTCCAAGAGGGTTTGCATGACCGCTCGATGGACGTATACTGTGCGGCGTCTTGTTAATGAAAAGCTGACGCAAGGAGGTTCACATGAGTGATCCGATCATCCAGGCCGGTGCCCATCAGGCCGTTGTCAATTGTGTGCGTGTACAAGCCGATGAAACCGCGGTGATTATCACCGACCGTCAGACACAAGGCCTGGCCCAGGCCCTGGCCCAGGAGATCGAGACGGTTGGGGCCCGGGTAAACCTGTATGTGATGGAGGATTTCGGTACGCGCTCACCCGAGGGCAAGGATCCCTTGGACTTCCCCGAGATGCTGGTCGAGGCCCTGGCCGATGCCCAGGTGAGTTTCTATATTGCCCAGAGTTGTCCGGGCGAGTTATCCAGCTTCCGCATGCCCATGATCGAGGTGATCGAACGTTATCAACTGCGTCACGCCCACATGCCCGGCTTCACGGCCCAGATGATGGGCGAGGGTATGGCCGCGGACTATGCCCAGATCCAGGACCTCAGCTACCGGGTCCACGCCATTGTCAACCAGGCCAGGCAAATCCACGTCACCACGGCGGCCGGGACCGATTTGCTGGCCCAGTTCGATCCCAATCTCAAATGGATCATCAGTGACGGTCGCATCACACCCAGTCACTGGACCAACCTGCCGGACGGCGAGGTCTTCACAGCCCCGGCCACGGCCAATGGCCGCGTGGTGGTCGACGGCGACTTCGGGGACTTCTTTACCGAGAAATACGGCCTGATCGAAGAGACGCCTTTATCTTACACCCTGGAAGGTGGCCGGGCCCTCAAGGACAGTGTGGAATGCAGTAACGAGTCACTCAAGAAGGACTTCCTCGTCTATACTTTCGGTACGGATGAGAACTCCCACCGCCTGGGCGAGTTCGCCATTGGGACCAACATCGGCCTCAAGAAACTCATCGGCAACCTGTTGCAAGACGAGAAGTACCCCGGTATTCACCTGGCCCTGGGCAACCCCTACCCCACCAAGACCGGTGCCGACTGGGCCAGCCAGGCCCACAACGACGGTATCCTCAAGAATCCCACCATCAAGGTAGACGGCCAGATCATCATGGAAGAGGGGAAGTTTTTGATTTAGAAGAATATAGAAAGCAGAATGTAGAATACAGAAGGAACTAACAAATGCCCTGGGATGGGTGTGAGAGTTCTATTCTAAGGTAGATTTGGCTTAATTTCACGACGTTCAAGTTTAAGCAAATTCCTCTCTGGATCAAATTCAATATTCGGTGTGCCGTCCGTATTAAGATAGTATTTAAACCGAATTGTAGCTGTCTCAGAATACGGCTGAAGAAAATAATTTATAGGTCCAACAAGCAAGCCATAGTCAGCACGGACTAAGTTGCCATCTCCATCTGCTTTTGTCCGTGTTCTTATAAAATAATTCTGGCAATCTTTAGGATAGAATAATCTTTGGTGGCCACCTTCAATATCTGAACCAGCATTAAATATTTGATAAATAGTGTTTCCATACCCTTCAACTGGAGCGATAAGGGGGAAGCGATATTCACTCCAAGGCGTTTCGAGTTCCGTCATGACTGGACGAAACCCATTTCCCTCCTCAGGGATCTCCATTGTCATTTTGGACTTAAAATTATGATTATCCTGATATTCACGTTCTACCGTGAAAAAGATATCATTGCTATCTCCTTGACCATAAGGCATGACCCAATCACCCTTTTTCAAGTCGTAACCAACCGGTTTATCAAGAATAGGGATTTCTGTATCAACTCTTCTCGCATACATCGGAATGGGATTGATCTTTTTCTTCAGAGTTATGGAAACCGTCGGATTCCAGGGTTGCCATTGCCCTTGATCAAATTTCTCAAAGCTATATCTTTTGTAGCTATTATCATAGTAACTCATTTTAGATGCATGTAGACTAACCCAGCCTAAGCACTCTTTATTGGAACCTATAAACAATCCATTGACATCGCTTTTCCCCTTGCAACTAACAGATTTTGTACCAGCCCAAGGATTATCAATATCCCTTGCTCTTTGAAAGGCAATAAGAACATCTGCATTGTTTATAGCATTTCCATCCTCGTCCATTACCTGTACAGTTACTTTTCCTGAATAGTAATACTGCTGGCCATAGCAGGTAAAGACGAAAACAAAACAAGCAACTAACCCAAATTGAAAGACAAGCTTCATATTATATTCCCTTCTTGTTTGGTGTTGCGGATAACCTTTCCTGCAAGTCATACAATTCCCGCTGGCGGAGCTCCAATTCCCCATTAACTGCCGCCTGATTGAACAATCATACTATGAACTCAAGAACAATCCAAGTCAAAGACCGTTTTGGCGTCTATCGTAACAAGTAACCGAGGCCAACTATTTCTTACAGGAAAAAAGGATAAAATACGAAAAGTCCCTGTCGCCTGAGCTCCCCTGGTGACAGTTTACCCTTGACCGCAGGGGTTGCATCTGCTTTCTTTGAGACAAATTAACTGTGAGAGTCCTAAGTCATGAGCCAAAACCTTGTTTCCAGTATGATTAAGGCCACACGTCCCAAGCAGTGGACCAAGAACGGGGCGTTGTTCGTGGCTCTGATGTTTTCTCAACATCTGTTGGATCCCCGTTATGTGGGACTCAGCATCGGTGGGTTCGTGGTCTTTTGCCTGCTCTGCAGCAGTATCTATCTACTCAATGACATCGTGGACCTGGACAAAGACCGTAAGCATCCCCTCAAGTGTAAACGTCCCTTGGCTGCAGGCGAGATCACGGTATCCCAATCCTGGTTTACCGCGGGCCTGCTCCTGCTGCTGGCCCTGGGCGGAGGCTTTGCCCTGGCACCGGCCTTTGGCTGGGTGGTAGTGAGCTACTTCCTGTTGCAGGTCGCCTATAGCTACGTGCTCAAAAATGAGGTCATCATCGATACCTTTTCCATTGCGGCCAGTTTCTTTTTACGGGTAATCGGCGGGGCCTATGTCATCGATGTGGAAGTCTCCTCCTGGCTGCTGGTCTGCACCTTCTTTATTTCGCTGTTCATGGCCCTGTCCAAACGACGCCACGAGCTGATCTTACTCGACGACGAGGCCAAGGAACATCGCAAGGTCCTCAGGAGGTACGACGTGCTGCTGCTGGATCAGATGATCTCGGTGGTGACCGCTGGCACGGTGATCCTCTACGCGGTCTACACCCTATCCGACGAAACCGTGCAGCGATTCGGCTCGGATAACCTGAAATACACCATCCCCTTCGTGCTCTACGGCATCTACCGCTACCTCTACCTGGTCTATCGCAAACAAAAGGGCGGTTCGCCCGAGATGATTCTCTTGACCGATGGCGCCACCATCATCAATCTCATCCTCTATGCCATCACGGTCGCCATCGTCATCTATTGATTTAGTGCTGTATCAACCCTAAAAATTTGGATTCTTGCTTGCAGCCAACAGGCATCTGCTATGTCAGCAAGCCTCACCCTACCACCAAGTAGGGCTTCGTTTTCTTCCTGGCATCTACCCATTGGGTGCGGCGCAATAATACCAACATTTAGCATTGATAAAGCACTTGTTGCCAAATGGGGGGCCGCAGACTATAGTAGGCCCTTAACAATCGTAATGTGAAAGGATTCCTATTATGGAAAGTGTTCAAGAACAGGACAGTGTTATGCAATTAGATCTATCGTTACCGTACAAGGTCAAGGATCTCTCCCTGGCGGCCTGGGGGCGCAAGGAGATGGATCTGGCCGAGAATGAAATGCCCGGTTTGATGGCCGTACGTGAAAAATACGGCCCCCAGCAACCCCTCAAGGGCCTCAAGATCATGGGCTCACTGCACATGACCATTCAGACGGCCATGCTGATCGAGACCCTCAAGGCCCTGGGCGCCGATATCCGCTGGGCCTCCTGCAATATCTTCTCCACCCAGGATCACGCCGCGGCCGCCATTGCCGAGGCCGGATCTGCGGCGGTTTTCGCCTGGAAGGCCGAGACCCTGGAGGAATACTGGTGGTGCACGGAACAGGCCCTGACCTGGCCGGACGGCTCGGGCCCGGACATGATCGTGGACGACGGCGGCGATGCCACCATGTTCGTCATTCAAGGCATGAAGGTCGAGAACGATCCCAGCCTGGCCGACAAAAAATACGATAACCACGAGTTCCAACTGGTGATGAACCGCCTCAAGGCCAGCGTCCAAGCCGATCCCAAGAAATGGACCCGCATCAGTGCCAATATCCGTGGCGTCTCCGAGGAGACCACTACCGGTGTCCACCGTCTCTACCAGATGCAGAAGAACGGCGAACTGCCCTTTGCCGCCATCAATGTCAATGACTCGGTCACCAAGAGCAAGTTCGACAACCTCTACGGCTGTCGCGAATCCCTGGCCGACGGCATCAAGCGGGCCACGGACGTGATGGTGGCCGGTAAGGTCGTGGTGGTCTGCGGTTACGGCGACGTGGGTAAGGGCTGTGCCCATTCCATGAAGGGTCTGGGGGCCCGCGTGCTGGTCACCGAGATCGATCCGATCTGTGCCCTGCAAGCGACCATGGAAGGCTACCAAGTCACCACTATGGAAGACGCCGCCGCACAGGGTGACATCTTCGTGACCACCACCGGCAACTACCATGTGATCACCGGCGACCACATGGAACAGATGAAGAACGAGGCCATCGTTTGCAACATCGGCCACTTCGATAACGAGATCGATACCCTCTATCTCAACAACACCCCCGAGTGCCTCCGGGACGAGATCAAGCCGCAGGTGGACAAATGGACCCTCAAGAGCGGCCGCTCCATTATCCTGCTGGCCGAGGGACGCCTGGTGAACCTCGGTTGTGCCACGGGGCACCCCAGCTTCGTGATGAGCAACAGCTTCACCAACCAGACCCTGGCCCAACTGATGATCGCCGAAGAAGACCTCAAACCGGGCGTCTACACCCTGCCCAAGAAACTGGACGAAGAGGTCGCTCGCCTGCACCTGGAACGCCTGGGTGTCAAGCTGACCACCCTCAGTCAGGAGCAAGCCGACTACATTGGCGTCCCCGTCGAAGGGCCGTACAAGCCCGAGCATTATCGATATTAGTCAGGAAGAATACAGAAGACAGAATGTAGAATACAGAAGAACACAGCCGGGTGGTTTATCCAATCACCCGGCTTTTTTTATAAGATAAGTACTCCAATAACCTTGAACCGAGAACGTTGAACCTGGAACCTAAAAGATGGGAGAGTGACATCAATGAATACCGACCAGAGTTTTCTGTTGACCAAGATCATGGCCACATTGGGACCGGCCACTTCTGAACCCGAAACCATCGAACGGTTGATCACGGAAGGTGTGCGTATCTTCCGCGTCAACTTCTCACACGGCACCTTTGACCAGCACCAGAGCCTGGTAACCCGAGTTCGTCAATGCAGTGACAACTTGGGCATCCCGGTCGCGGTCGTTGGGGATCTATGCGGTCCCAAAATCCGGGTGGGTACCGTTGTCGAGGGCGGCATTGCCCTGAGCCATGATCAACAGGTCCTCTTCCAACGCGAACCCATAGAGGCTCAGCCCCCCGATTCTCCAGATGAACCGGTGATCCTTTCGTCCACCTTCCCGGCCATGATCGACGAGGTCGAACCCGGGCAACGGGTGCTGCTCGACGACGGCTTTGTCAAACTGACCTGTATTGAGCGTAAAGAGGACTGTCTGGTATGCCGCGTCTTGGAAGGCGAGCGAATCTCCACAGGCAAAGGCATCAACCTGCCGGACACCCCCCTATCGGTCCCCGCACTCACAGAAAAGGACAGGGCCTGTGTCGAGTTCGCGGTCCAACATCGCTTCGACTACCTGGCCCTTAGCTTCGTACGCACGGGCGAGGACATCCGTCAACTCAAACAACAATTGGTCGATCTGGGTGCCCGCCCTTCCAGCGACCTGTTGATCCCGGATTCTCCTCTACTCAACAGCGCCATCGAGATCGAGGCCGACGACATCATCCCCATCATTACCAAAATCGAAAAGCCTCAGGCCATCGAAAACCTGGACGACATCTTGCGTGAAACCGATGCCGTGATGGTGGCCCGCGGTGACCTGGGCGTGGAAATGGACCTGGCCGAGGTCGCGGTCCTGCAAAAACACATCATCCAAAAATGCCAGCATGTAGGACTGCCCGTGATCGTGGCTACACAAATGCTACAAAGCATGATCGAATCGTCCACCCCCACCCGAGCCGAGGTCTCGGACGTGGCCAACGCCATCTTCGACGGGGCCGATGCCGTGATGCTCAGTGGCGAAACGGCCGTGGGTAAGCATCCCATCGCAGCCGTACGCATGATGCGGCGCATCGCCGAGAAGGTCAACAAACACATCTATCAAACCGCCCCCCTATCCCCTACTGGCCCGTCCCTGCCCATTGAACAAAAACGCCGAGCCGCCGCCCTGGCCCATGGCGTACGTACCATGGCCTGTGACTTGGATGTGAAACTAATCGTGGTGTGGGCCCAACTCAGCGGGGGTGCGGTCTATTTGTCACAACAACGACTCCCCCGCCCCATCCTGGTCTGTAGCCCCAGCCCAGCCATTCGGCAACGAGCCAGCCTGCTCTACGGAGTCACGCCCGTAGCCATGGAACAACCCCAAAGTAGCCACGAATTCCTACAACGACTTGACAACCTGCTCCTCGATCAAAAATGGACCCAGGAAGGTGATGGTATTATCGTGGTTTCAGGCCTGCCCATCACCCAGGTCGGCCTGGCCAATCAGGTCAGTGTGCATTATGTCGGTGAGGCACTCTAGTTCACGCAGCTGAACCGGATTTCGGGTTGAAAGATTTGTTGTCGTTCCAAGGTGCGGTCCCAGACCACCAAGCCCCCTGACTGGAGTTGGGGTTTGGGCGTGACATTCTGGATCGAAGCCGAAGCCGGCAATCGAACCACCACCTTGAGGTGGGACCTATCGTTAAGTTGATACTTCAGGCGGAATTGCTTTTGTCCCGAGCCCATCTCCTTAAGTGTGGTGGTTTGCAAACTGGTAAGAATCACCCACTCGGTTTCATCTGGGATCGAGCCGGACTCGATAGAGATCAGGCTATTATCTGCGATGAGATGTTTGTCAAAAGGAATCTGCTGTCCCTTTAGGGTTTCAACCGATTGTACATCCCCGGGAACCAATTGATTGACAGAACCCCCTTCAGGTAAGGGACGGGGAACACGACGTTGCAGTCGTGCGATAACCGCGGTGCCATCAGCGGTTACGGCAAAGGATTCCGTTTGCAGGGATTCCTGGTAGGCATCACGATAGATCACATTGTCCCTAAGAATGACCAGTTCCCCATAGGACTCATTAGCAATGACCAAATCTTCGGCAGTCTCATCCAACACCGTTCCATTGAGAACAGAGCCATCCTTGAGATAGATCGTTTCGGCCTGAACCCATGCCACACCTAACGTCATTCCTACCCATAATGCCAAACCGATTGCCTTCATAACAGGCCTCATTTACTGAATAAACCCAAAGCTGTTAATGACTTGGTCGAAATCCTTTTCCAAGACCTTATAATCATCCGGATCGATGCATTGACAGAGAATCAAATAATAGACGCCATCCTTGATCAGCGTAACCTCTTTAACGTGGAAATGCCCCATTTCATCGAGCACGAAGGTTTGTATGGATTGGACACCGGTAATCCCCTGGATCGTTACTTGCGTCTGTTTGATTTCCTCGAAATCCTTGACCATCACCTTGAGTCCATCGATCCGACTGTCACAGATGGTTTTAGCGGTCATGGTATCAGGAATTCCCTTGCTGGCGATGAGTCGACAGATTGATCTGCCCTGGGCGTATTGCATCTCCACCAGATGTGCGGGATTAGGACTGGTACGGAGTTCCCACCCCTCAGGTGCAGCAATGAAACAGTTGTATTCATCTGAGGTATAGACCCGACCCGCCACCGCTCCACTGGCATGCTCCGCAGCCAAGGCCTCCTGTCGTGTCATCCCCTCGGCAGGTGCTTTCAGGCAGAAACTATTTAATACCGCAGCAAAGGTCGGCTGATAGGAATTAAATGAATCATCTCCTGGTGCATCACAAACAAAGAAATAAAGCATGGGATTTTCGGAGAGATAAACACGCATGCGAGTCAGGGTATCCTCACCATGGAGACTAAAGCTCGTGATAGCTTGATAGGCGTCCAAACCCGCAAGCTTAAGAGACTCCTCCTCGCGAATCTGATGCTGCTGGGTCAAACGCTTTGTCATTTTTACATCCGCCAACAGGGCCAAACGAGCCGTTTCAGCATCGGTATCGGCCAGCTTCATCGGTATTTGCACCAAGCCAAATACCACGGTAGATTTCAAATCCGGAGCCAATAGAATCAATGAATCGGGGGCAATGCCCGCAAGCAAACCGGCCCCCTTAAGCGGCAACCACCCCTCGGGTACCGTCAAGCTGTATTGCCCCTTGGTACTGGTGAACTGATGCGTATCAGGATCATAGGCATTGGCATCCTGTTCTTGGAAAGTCCCGGCGAGTTTGAGTTGCCCCTCATGCTCCTGCAAAAGATACAACTCATTGACATCGTAAGCCGCATCGTTGCGATGAACCTTGGTGGTGACCCAGGCCTTGCAGATTTCTGCGTGAGAGGCAATCTCATGCACTTGCATCTTGAGGGTCTTATCCGGATCCGCGTCAAATTGTTGTTGTAACATATCTGCGAGCATCTCGCGTGGTAGATCCTCGTGGTCTGGATGCATAAGATCCAACACCTGCTCAACAGATTTTTGATTGATGGCCTTTTCGTAGGTCCTGAGAAACTCAGTCACCTGCTCCTGCATATCCTGAGCCAAGACCGGGAGGCTACCCCAAAGCAATAGAATTGTCATCAACGAAACAGATTTGAAAGGTCGCATAAGATTCTCCTATATGGGATGAGTGAGTTTGGGTGTTTGAGGAACAAGTAAGGTTTCATTGGGTACCACCGGCGGTGCCCCCAGGATAATCATATAGGTCCCCGGGGCCATGGCCGGGAGCGTCCAGGTACCCGGCATATTAGGGACAACAGGGGTCGTCGTATGAACGGTTTGGATCTGGGGTTGACTCGTCATGGAAGAATTGACTGCAACCGGTACGATCTGAGATGACATCGTTAAAGAAGATTTAAAATGAAATGCCACCGAAAGAATCAAGGCCAACAAGATCGTTGCGGCGATTGGTACGGGCACTTGCAGTCGCTGCTGCATCCATCGCTGCCAGAGCCCGGGTGTCAAGCGCTGATCATGTTCCAGTTGGGCAATGGCGGTCATTACGCCCGCGGCGATATTCTTCTGCGGCTCAGGCACCTGCCATTGATCCAACTTCTCGGCCAAGGCTAAGGCCTGCTGCCAATAGGCCTGGCAATGCGGACATTGTTTCAAATGTTGGGAGGCCAAGCCAAACTCCCTGGCCTCCTGTAACTCGACCTGCGACATTTCGTCGATTTGATCCTGTAAGATTTCACATGCCTGGGGTAATGGATTCATGAAGTCTCCCTGGGTTGCTCGTTCAATTGACGCAGATGTTCCTGAATCGCCTTCTTGGCTCGGGCCAGACGCGACCGCACGGTCCCCTCGTTGCATTCGAGGATCTGAGCGATCTGGCTATAGGCCATGTCCTGGTAATAACGCAGGATAAAGGTGGACCGCATAGTCTCGGGTAATTCGACTACGGCTTGACGGATCTGTTCCACGGTTTCAGCTTGAGCCACATGATCGGCAGGGTCGGAGTGGCACAGACCGGGCGAGGACCGGGTCTGAGTCCACTGGTCCTCCACACGTTTACGGCGCATCAGGCTCACGCAATGGTTGCGGGCAATGGCAAACAGCCAGGTGGAAAACGCCGTCCCCGGCCGGCCTTGATAGGATTGCATGTTCTGATACGCCTTCACCAAGATCTCCTGCACCACATCCTCGACATCCCGGCTTGGGGGCGTGCAGCCCATGCGATAGACATAGCCCAACAGCGGCCGCTCGAAGCGGTCCACCACCTGGGCAAAGGCCGTTGCACTGCCTTGCCGACATTTTTCAAGGATAGCGGTTGAAAGTTCTGTCATGTCTGCTCGATACTGAACTTAATCGTCTGCCAGGTAGAACGCATGAGTCGATCATGAGTTCCCTGAAAAGCACAATAAACCGACAGAATTTAAAGGGCGAGTAGAATCTTGAGGTGATGTTGCGGATCGTCTTCCAGACGTCCAAAGGCCTCTTGGGCCCCAGTGGCGGGTAGGATGGCGGAGATCAGGGCATCGGGATGGAGGTGACCGGCAGCCAGGTGTTCGATGGTTTGCTGGAACTCGCCATGGGTCACACGACTGGTCACCAAGCGGGCCTCCTTCCAGATCATTTTCTTCATGAGCAATGGAATGGGATCATCGCCCAGGCCCAGCACACAGACCGTCCCGGCCCCGCGTATGACCTCGACGGCTTGGGCTACGGGATGGGGTTGGTTGTCTAAAGGATGGGCATGGCCCACGGCCTCCAGGGCGATATCCACGCCTCGGCCCTGTGAGGCATTCTGAATTACTGCGACTGGGTCCTGATGGGAGGCATTGATGGCAATCACGTCCGCAACACTATCCGTGGCGATCTTGAGACGTTCGTCCAGGATGTCAACGAGATAGATGGGCTGATCCGTGAGGGTACGGGCGGCCTGCAAGATGCACTGACCAATACGACCGGCCCCAAAGATGGCCAGCGAATCACCGGCCTTGACCTGAGCACGTTGACACGCATGAAAACCGATCGAGAGGACCTCGATCATGGCGGCATGAACGTCGCTGATACGCTCGTCGATCTTGTAGAGCATGAAGTCCTTGGCCGCGACTCGTTGAGCAAAAGCCCCGTTCGAATCGATCCCCAACAGTTTCAAGGAGGTGCAGGCGGGAAAATGTCCGCGTTCACAGGCCGGGCAGTGACCGCACCAAGCAATGGGATCCACGGCCACGCGTTCGCCTACGGCATAGCCCTGCACTGCTTTGCCCACCTCGACAATGGTCCCGGCAAACTCATGCCCCATGATCAAAGGCAGGGTGGTACGGGGATGAAACTCACCGTTGAAGATGTGCATGTCACTGCCGCAGATACCGACATGCCCGATTTGCAGCAGCACTTCGTCCGGCTGAATCGACGGATCGGGGACATCCTGCCATTCGATATGACGGTATTGGGTTAGAACCGCTGCTTTCATAAAAGACTGCCTCTCGCAGAGATTTATATATATCTTTTAAAACTCTTTCTCTCAGCGCGCTCTGCGATCTCAAGTGAGCAAAGCGAACGAGCGAGAGACAAGTGAGACAAGTGTTTAGCGTTTCTCGCCCAGCTTGATATCCAGGGGTGTCACGCCCTTCTTGAGGATGATGTTGCCGTACTTGGCGGTTTCGCCGGTCATGACCACGGCAAAGGCGCTGCGCGTACGATCGTAGAATTCGAAACGGTCGATACGGGCGATGGCCGGGGTCTGAGGCCAGTGCTTGTCCACCCTAGCGCGATAGGAACTTTCTACGGCGGGATCCAGTTTGTCGCCCTTGACTGCCGCCATCATGATCAGGGGGCTGTCCACATATTCATCCAGGGCAAACAGGGGCAGGATACCATCCAGCAGAGCGGGAATGCGTAAGCCATCGGCACGCAAGACATGGTCATTAAAGGACTCGCCAGGAAAATGGGCGTCCGCCAGGACAATTTCATCGCCATGGCCCATACGAGCCAGGACCGCCAACAATTCCGGGCTGATGACCGGGGAAATACCAATGAGCATGGGTGACTCCTTTACAAATACACTCGACCTATTTGGGCCAAGCATACCCGAAAGTGTCTACCAGGGCAACCGGTCCGGTATGACCGTCCACAAAAACGACATTGCCCTTACCCACAATAAGATTTCCTGAAGAGGAACCATGAAATCCCGCCACCACATCCGTTAGCTGTTCTTCGGGAGGTTTGATATTCCATTTACTCCCATATTCCTTGATCAAGGCTTTGATATCGGCTTTATTGTCACGCTGTGGATAGAGCGCCCAAAGGCTCGTGTCATTGAGACCTGTCTCGCAGTACCCATCAATCTGATAGGGGCCTTCATCGGCAAACACAAAGACATTAGCCGGATCCTTGACCTGCATGGTCTTGGCCAACTCCCCGGATTCTTTTTCAATGTAATACTTGGGTCCCAGGTAGGCATTCTGGGTATAGTTCATCCAGGGATCGTAGTCTTCGACATCCCCGTCCCCCGTTTCCCAATGGATCTCTTTGGTTAGATCGGCCCCTTGGCTCTTGGCCAGGGTCTTGAAAGTAGGACAGATGAAGGCCTTGGCATTGCTGAGATATTTGGCAAAGGCACTGGCATACTCCGGATGATCATTGAGATTGACTTCTCCATTGCACCAGCGTTTATGGATCCACGATCCGGAAACCGCTTCTGTACGCAGCCGCTCATCGGTGGTGAAATAGGTCTCCCGGGGATTGGGAAAACGGTCTTCATTATCCTGGGCATACATGGTCAGGGCCAGGCCATAGCCCTTGAGGTTGGCCTGACAGACCGTGGCCTGGGCCTGTTCCTTGGCCCGCTTGAGGGCCGGCATCAATATCGCCATCAAGACCGCAATAATCGAAATAACGACCAGCAATTCGATCAAGGTAAATCCGCGTCGTATCTTCACCGTACTCTACTCCTAGGCTGTTACAAAAGATGGGCTACAAAACAGCAACATCCTTTGTACCGGAAATCGAGTTGATTTGCAAATCTATTACGAAAGATTTAGTACATCACTGGGATTTACCCTTCTGTTTCTGCTTTCTACAGCACTGGCAGCGGTTATCGCCGCACCATTGACAACTGAAACAATCGGGACAGGGATGTTTTTTGGGCTGATCCTTGGACTCAGGAACGTAAATTTTACCAGGAATACCCCGTAAACGTTTGAAGGCCATGTGAACCCCCATCATTGAAAACTTCAAACCATAGCCGTTTATATGAATGGGTACGATAAGGGATCGATCAAGGTTCCCGACGTTTGGGCCAGATCTTTCGCAACCTGGATCGATAGGGCTCCTTGAGCCAGGAAAAGAGTTTCTTTTCGAAGAGTAGACGCAGGCCCAGCAGTTCCAACCCGATCAAGGCCAACCAGGACCCCGGGGTAAAGGGCGTCAACAAGGCCAGGAGTCCCAGCACAATCAGGACGAGCCCTAATGCCATGCGAATCGGCTTAGGCATGTTGAACCATGCTGCCATGGACTATATCCCCAGGACCTCCCGCATGGTATACATCCCGGGCTCTTTACCGGCTAGCCATTGTGCTCCGAGCAGGGCTCCACGGACGAAGACATCACGGCTGTGAGCGGTGTGGCTGACGGTGACGGTTTCGCCCAGGGTGCTATAAATGACTTGATGCTTACCCACGATGTCACCGGCTCGCACGGCATGCATTCCGATCTCGCCGGGTTGACGCAGGGCGTCTTTGCCTTCGCGTCCATGAACCAGGGAGTCGTTGAGATCCTTGCCGATTTCCTCACAGATACTCTCGGCCAGACTCAGGGCACTGCCGCTGGGGGCGTCTTTCTTGAAACGATGGTGTTGTTCGATGATCTCGATGTCATAGTCCTGACCCAGCATGGCCGCGACCTTACCGACAATGGCAAAGAGTACGTTCATGCCCACACCCATGTTGGTGCCATAGATGACCGGGACCACATCAGCGGCGGCCGTCACCTCGGCCTTTTGGGCGTCATTGAGGCCGGTGGTGCCCATGACCAAGGCAACCTTGTTCGATTTACAATAGTCAATGGTGCGTGTGGCGCCTTCGGGTAGGGAAAAATCAATCAGGACATCCGCCTCTTGGGGGAAATCGGGGGTCAATGCCACGCCCTGTGCATCGATCCGGGCAACCGTACCGGCATCCTGGCCCATCTGCGGATGATCGGCCCGATCCACGGCCCCGACCAGTTGCAGTCCATCGATCTCGGACGCCAAGGTCACCAAACGCTGTCCCATTCGACCGGCGGCTCCCACAATGACTAATTTCGCTGACATCGATTTTACTCCCAAACATAAACAAGGAGGGGCATGGCCCCACCTTACCTGATTACTGATTACCGATCACTGATCACCTGTCTTCGATAGTGCCCCGAAACGACGATCGCGTCGTGCATAGGACAAAACGGCCTCATCCAGGGCCTGTTCGTCGAAGTCAGGCCAATATTGACGGGTGATGTAGAACTCGCTGTACGAGATCTGCCATAGCAGAAAGTTACTGACCCGCCATTCATCCGAGGTGCGAATCAAGAGGTCCGGGTCCGGCATGTCACGGGTGTAGAGGTGACGACTGATACAGGCTTCATCGATCTGGCCCGGCTTGAGAGTTCCCTCGACACACTGGCGAGCCATCTCTCGCACGGCATCGACAATCTCGGTACGTGCCCCGTAATTCAAGGCCAATCCCAGCTGTAAGGTCTTGTTGTTCGCGGTTACATCCAGGGTCCGTTGCAATTCTTCTTGCACGACCTCGGGCAAGTTGTTACGTCGGCCCACATGAACCAGTTGAATGTCATTCTCTTTGAGCAAGGGACGCATGTTGACCAGGTATTCCTGGTACAGATGCATGAGTGCGTCGATCTCTTCGGCTGGACGCTTCCAGTTCTCGATGCTAAAGGAATAGAGGGTCAGGGCTTTAACCCCTAATTCAACGCAATGCCGCACGATCGTCTCGACGACCTGTGCCCCGCGCACGTGACCTTCGACCCGTGGCAAGCCCCGCTGTTGGGCCCAACGGCCGTTGCCGTCCATGATGATGGCAATGCTACGGGGAATCTGCTCGGGTTCGATGCCCAGGCGTTGGGCTGCGGCTTTTTGCTTGTCGGAAAATTCCTGTGCCATGATTTTATCTTTAACAGATTGCCTCTCGCCCGTTCGCTGTCGCTCACTCAAGAGCGCAGAGAACACAGAGAAATAAAATCTTAGCGTCCTCAGCGTTCTCTGCGAGAGAACAATTTATATCGAAGCTCTAAAAAGCGTTTGCGAACGCTTGGGCCCTACACCGATGATTTCGACAGGCTTGCCCACGATCTCTTCGATGCGTTGGACATAGGCCTTGGCATTGGCAGGCAGATCTTCGTAACGCGTCACCTCGGAGAGATCTTCGTTCCACCCCGGCAGAGTATCGTAAACCGGCACGGCTCGCGCCAGGCGATCGATATTGGCCGGGAAGAAGTCGGTCTCTTTGCCATCGATGGTATAGGCCCGGCAAACCTTGAGTTCATCGATTCCGGCCAGGGTATCGAGGTGCATCAGGGCAATGGCATCGATGGCACCGATGGTCATGGAGTACTTGACCGCCACCACATCCAGCCAACCGCAACGTCGCGGACGACCGGTGGTGGTGCCGAATTCGTGACCCTTGACGCGAATATAATCACCGGTTTCGTTGTCTTGCTCGGTAGGGAAGGGCCCTTCGCCCACGCGGGTGGTATAGGCCTTGGCAATGCCGTAACTCTTATCGATCAACTTGGAGGAAACCCCACAACCGGCCGGCATGCCCAACAGGCTGGAGTTGGAGCTGGTCACAAAGGGGAAGGTCCCGTGATCCAGGTCCAACAGCGAGCCCTGGGCTCCTTCAAACAGAATCGACTTGCCCTGGTCCATGGCCCGGTGCAGGTATTCGGTAGTATCAACGACAAAGGGTGTGAGCTTCTGGGCGTAGACCTTGCATTTTTCAAAGATGGTCGCGACCTTAATGGGCTCGGCGCCATAGAGTCCAGCAAAGAGTTTGTTCTTGTAGGCCACGATGCGTTCGAGTTTGGCCTCGAGTTGGGGCAGGTCAAAGAAGTCCCCCATACGCACGGCATAGCTGCGCCCCACCTTGTCGGCATAACAGGGGCCGATCCCACGAATGGTAGTCCCGATCTTGTTCTTGCCCAGGGCGTCTTCACGGAGCTGGTCTTCCTGCTTGTGGTAATCGAGGACCACGTGGGCGTTTTCACTGATGACCAAACGCTTGCTCAGGTCAATACCACGGGCCGCCAGGCCCTCGACCTCCTGAATCACGACCTCGGGATCCAGGACCACGGCATTGGCAATCACGCAAATCACGTCTTCCCGCACGGCCCCACTGGGCAAAAGGTGCAGGGCAAACTTGGAGTCGCCGACGACCACGGTATGGCCGGCATTGGCTCCACCTGCGTAGCGAACCACCAGGTCGGACTTTTCCGCCAGGATATCCACGACTTTGCCTTTGCCTTCATCGCCCCATTGCAGCCCAATAATACAAGAATTCATAATCGTCGTTGTCCTTTGTGCCAATTCTCAGTAGTTTAAATCACGGTACCGCACATCATCTTTGCACGGCAAACCGGTCCATGTTACAAATGCCGCCTACCAGGGTCAACCGTAAAAGCCCTCGTGGTCGAGGCTTAGCAACTCAAGCAGATCTAAAGGCCTGCCCCATAGGACTTTATCAAGTTACTGCAAAGAGTATCCGAAAATAGATCTTAACGCTTATGTTAAGGAGTGTACCCTATGAATCGATTGTGTATCGTCGTCTGCCTCACATCGCTCATGTTCTTCCCGAAGCTCCAGGCCCAGAATCCACCGGATTGGATTCAACAGCTCCCCACTGTTAGCCAGGTCACTCCGGTATCAACCCTGACGGATCTCGATTTCAGTGCTATTAACGAAGTTCAGTATGCCAGCCTGGTTCATCAGGCCAAGGCCGGTGTACGCGAACTACTGGGCCCTATGGATTCAGCCCAGGAAAAAAAGTTCGACGCGACCTGGACCCCGATGTTCGATTATCCGGCCCAGGAGTGCCTGGATTACCTACAACAGGTCATCCCTCTAGTGGAACAGACTGTCCGTCTGCGTGCGGCCCTGATCCAACACCTCCAGGAATACCAATCCGTCTGGGATCAGGCGGGTTACGCTGTTGCCTATAGCGAAGAGGCAGGTGAGATGTTGATGCAGGAGGTCGCCCGGGAAGCCGCCAGCATTCGCTCCATTCAAGCCGCGTTGGAACAAGCCACCACTCAGCTCGAGGCCTTGGGCGATCCCCCTCAACCGGGTGCACTGAAAAATGAAGCCAGCCGACGTTACCACCGAGCCATGGCCAACCTGGAACGCTTACTGGGGATCATGCCCCCCTTGGAGGGTGGTTACGAACGGACCGGCCTGGTAAGTTTCAGTTATTACGGCGACGACATCAACCAGCCCTGCCTCAGTCGCATCCCGGTCTCCGATACCCTGGTGGAAGAGGTTTATAAGGCCTGGCGGGTCGAGTCGGATGGATTGGTTCTGGTGTACAACTATACCGAGACCACCAGTGACGGTCCCCAGGAAGAAGGCCTATTTTCCTTTTTGGATAATGAACCGGAAGAATGGTGGTGCTTCTATGCCGAACCCTCGGATACCGGTTGGGCCACCTATAGCTATGACGAAGATGAAGAAGAGGTGATGGTCACAGCCACCTTCTACCGTCCCGATGGAGAAAGGCTGATCGTCGATAGTGTCACCCTCGTCAACGGACGCTTCGACGACGCAACCCATACTACCTACGATCGCAAACCCGTCGAACAGATCGGTAAGGCCTACCCCACCGGTGAAAGTGAACAGTCTATCGGTAAGATGATCGATGAGGCCGGCGAGGATCTCCAGGAAGCGAGGGGCACCTTTCTCAAGGGCCGGGCCGCCTTCGGGCAATACCTGCAAAACAACGGTTTCATGCCGGACATGCCCGACGCCGATCAGCTTTACTGGGTATTGAAAGACGTGCGTCTGACCCAAGCCATTGACGACCAGCGATGGATCACTCAAACCGACTGGGAAGAGGTTGTGGTGACACCTACCGAGGTCAAGGCCGATGAAACCTCCTTGAAAATCTCCTGGGAGAAAAAGACCACCCAGTACGAAATGCGGGCCGGGTCCTCATCCCTGGACAAGGTACAGGATAACCAGGCCTTTATCGTCTCACCGGATGACGAGGACGTTGGTGCCCCACCCATGCAGCGGGTGGTCTCGGATGTTAAAACCGAGTCCTTTGCCGTGGACATGCACTGGGAAACCGCCCCCGCCGTTGTACGCGACGGAGGTTACTGGGCCATGCACCCCACCGGTCAGGGAACCGGAACCTGGGCCATCGACGGGCTGTTCGATCTGGAGCACTTCGAATTAATGGGACGATCCCTAAGCCTGGGCGGACTGGGCAGCAGCTATCTGCTCAGTGAGACCGAGCCCGATCCGGAGCGTGACATTGACATCTTCGGGGGAGACAATGCCGATCACCTCAAAAGCTTTACCTGTGACAACAGCAGTATCCAGCGCGAGTGCTACCTGCAATTGCGCTGCAGCGAGATTCACGGCGATCAAAGTCGTTTCGTGATCCCGATCGTGGCGGCCTGTGAGGGTGGGGCCATCAAGGTGGACTTCATCTACAGCCTACAGGCCCTGGACGAGGATACGGCCAACGCCATGGCCCGGTCACACGACATCCCAGTGGAAACCCTGGACCTGTCACGTAAGATCGATCAGGAGGCCGTGGCCCAACAGGCTGCCGAGCAAGAGGCCCAGCAGGAACGCGTTGCCCTGCACCAGGCCAACATTGCCTATTGTCGCCAGACCATCGATCGTCTGCAAGCCGATGCTACGGCCCTACAGGAACAACTCAAATCCGGTCAGGTGCAAGCCAGTGACATTGAACGACTGAACCAACTGCGTTTCATGATCACCTGCCAGCAAAGCAACCTCATGGCCGAGCAAGATCGCATTACCGAATTGCAGACCGGTCAGCCCACCTTCCGTCGCACCCCCTTTGACGAGATGTGCCGGGCCCAGGTCGTGCATAAAGCCGAAATCGAGGCGCGCAAGGCCGACGCCGCAGCCCGTGCCCTGAAAAAGGCCCACTGGCTCACACGCAAACTCGACGTGGTGCAGCGCCGCAAGGCCTACGAACTGATCGACAAATGCATTCAAAATGGAGGGGCCACCGAGCCGGCCGCTTGGGGCCAACTCAACCACGCCATGCAGAACATCTACCAGGGCGAACAGGCCCTGGAGATGGCCAAGATCGAAGAGGACATCGCCTGGAAGCAGGCCCAACTCGACGCGGTCCAGAACATCAAGACCGGTGCGGACGTGGGCATGACCCTGTTACCCATGGCGGGTGGGCCCATGGCCGTGGCCATTGCCTACCAGACCGGTTGCGGTTACGTGGAGGGAGGCATCTGGGAAGGTGTCAAACGCGGGGTCACCACCTATTCCGATGCAGCCGATGTTGCAGTCAGCGCCTACGACGGTTGGCAGGCCGGTGGTTGGTGGGGCATGGTGGAGAGCGCCTCGGTGTCACTGCTCATGAACAAGGGGCCCGAGGTGGCCCTGGGCCGCTTGAAGATGCGGACCTCGGGCGGCTTTGACGGCGGCTATGGCGAGATCAACATCGGCAAGGCCCATTCCGGTTCCGGGAAAATCGATGCAGATGTCCCCACCCGCACCACCGTCTCCTCACGTGGGGCCGAGGCCATTGAGGCGGCCAAGTTCCAGCAGGAAATGGAATACGGCAAGGCTTTGGGTGACGACTTTTTCAGTGCCCACGCCCGTCTACGTACTGCCGAAATCAAAGGCACTGCGACCAAGGCCGAACTGGACGCCATGCGCATGGAGGTTCGTCAAAAGGCAGCGGCTGTGGCCCACAGCATGCCGGCCAAGAGCTATCTCAAGTACGGCGCACCACCGGCCAAGGGCAAGGCCTACAGCGAGACCATGGACGATATCCTGGGTGACGCGGTGGCGGCCTACAACTGGGAAATGCGCAGCCGCGGTTATAACGAACAAACTCTCTTTCACTGCCGCAATGCCTCCAGCACGGGCGCGGGTATGGATGCGGACCTGGCCCTCAAACAGCAACCCGACACCCTCCCGATCCGGGGTGACGATGGTAGCGTGACCTACCAAAAAAATAACTGGCTGACCCAAAACGGCGAACCGGTCAGCCTGATCAAGTACCAAAAGGATGGTTCCGAGGTCCTGGCCCAGGCCTACAAAAAGGTTTCCGGAGGTTACAGTGCCAAACAATCTTTTATCGACATGACCACCAGCATACACCCGGAAAGCTACCCGGATTTGATGTGGCTCAGCGTGCCCAAGCCCGGTGCCCATGCCGACATCGAAATCACGACACAGAAACTCGACAGCTTCTTTGGCCAAGTCGATCCAGGCAAACTCCCCGAAAACCTGGGGGTCACCACCACCAAGGCCGAGATCATGTTCAAGGAACATCCTGAACTGCGTAAACTCGGCAGCATGATGGAGACCTGCCGCGGCACGGCCAAGGACCTGGACACCAAGTTCATCCCCCTGGTCGAGAGTAAAATCCGCAAGATCGAGTCCATCGAACCGGGCAAACGCACACCCACGGATATCGAGAACCTTAAGGAACTCCGTAACACGCATCAGCAGCTCACCGAGTGCAAACAATGCTTCAATGAAATCGGCAAAGGTGAAATCCCGCCCTATGAATGGCGTCAACGCTTCCGTACGGTCACCGGCGGGCAGGATGCAGTGGCGGTCACCAAACGCCTGGCTAAAATCACCGAAATGGCAGGTCAACTCTAACAGGAGAAGTACACATGGGAAATATTGGATTGATTATTCTAGTCGTCGTTGTTGTCGTGGCCTTCACCGCCCTGTTGACCTGGTTCCAGGCCAAAAAGAAGGCCGAAGTCTGGCAAGGCACAGTGACCAAAATAAAACACAAGACCATTGACCGTAGCGGTACCGATGAACCGGCTCGATTGGAAGATGTGGTCTATATCCACTACCGTACCGACGAGGGAAAAAAAGGGAAACTTCAGTTAGATAAACGTCAATTCAACCAGCAGTACCCCGACCTGCAAGTGAATGATCGACTGGATAAACAGGCCGGCGAATACATGCCACGCAAAGGATAAAAAAAAGAGCCCGGTGAATGTTTCCCCAAGAAGCATTCAAGAGCCTTCTAAAAACTCTCATGGCCTTCGGACGACTTATTACCCGTCTGCCATCCCATTTCAGACCGACAAACCCTCGCTCGCGCCATCTGTTGAGTTTTTAGAAGGAGCCTTTCACCGGACTCCTTTTTTGAACGTCTACGACGTTCAATAGAATACAGGACTCAGAAGAGGTTGAGTCTCACTTCGTGAGTTCTGTTTAATGATTACATGTTCTAAGCGATCTTGACCTGCGTTTGATTTTCGCCATCTTCTTCAGGTGACAGACTCACCACTTCAGCGGCCTGTTCTTCCAGTTTGGTCTTGATGGCTTGACGATAGACATAGGCGTAGCGTGCCTCCATGGCCTTGGCCGTAACTTTTCGGCTGGCGGTGTAGGCCTGCAGCTTCATGGCCTGCCAACGGGTATCGCCTTGACCCTGACCATAATAGAGTTCAGAGAGGATGGTCAACTTATCCAAGATATCCTTGGGTGCCATCTCGTAAAATTCCTGATTGTGAATATAAGGCCCAATCAACATACCGCTCTTGTTGTCTTCCAGGTATTCCGGAGGACCGCCACTGTACACAGCAATGTTGAGATTTCCATTGCGGGCACTGCGTTGATCACTGGTACCGCACGCTTCTTTATTGGGTTGGGGACAATTCAAACAGATGTCCGCACCCACGGCCTGCAGGCGCAGCAGTTCACTGTCACAGCCGGGTACGAAGACAAAGCGACCGCGTAATTCCGGGATCTCCATCCAACGTACGAATTCCTCGATCCACTGCTCTTCATGTGAATGTTGCGGAGCGATCCCGCCCACAACCACTTGCATGCCCAAACCACGAGTCCAACCAAAGCGTGTTTCTACCCAATCGTCCCGGTCCGCACAAACGGCCCTTACGATATCCTGGAGAATGGGTAACTGACTTTTGTATTGAACCATGCGACGTACCAACCACATGGTGGGCTTATTGATATCGAGCTTAATGCCATCTGCGCAAATAACGTCACCCTGTTGATTGGTCATGCCGGCCGTTCTTTGTTGAATGGCATCAATGGCCTCGGCCTTGCCTCGGCGAGAGAATTCCAAGAGATGAGACGGCGCCGGGGTGATGCCATGACGTTCCATGTCCAATAGATCCTTTTGCACCCAACTGTCACCCGATCCATTGAGGATAGGGGTGATGTGCTTCTTCTGGTGCGGAAACAGGGCACGCGTGACACGGGCATGTTCGGCACTGACGGCATTGGCCGCACTGCAAATCTCCAAAGCGCCCTTGGAGAAATCGATCATGACCTTGCCGTCGGTCTCGACAATGAACTTCTTCCATAGCGATTGCCAGCTATTGGGCGGAAACCGCATAATGTAACGGGCACGGGCGATATCGTTGTCGGCCAATTCACCCACATCGAAAACCTCCAAACCGGCAGGAACCACGGTATGGTTGGTATAGATAATCGCGGTCTTGGCATACATGGGATCGCCATAGGTCATGGCGGCGGCAATGGCCACGTGGCCTTCATTAATCAACATCGCATCCGGAATCACATCCAGGTATCGGAACAACTTGGTGACACATTGTGCGAACACCGTCTCCTGTAAAAAGCGGTGACGTCGTCCACGATTGTGATGCGTAGCGTTGTCCGGATAGAGTACATCAAAGACCTCGGGGCAGTTGAACATGTACAGGGTCGTGCCGCCTCGATTGATCTGATGTACTGTCGCTAGATAACGAACCTCTTGATTGGGATTATTGGTGTCGAATCCCCAGACTTCCAGAGACACCGGCTGGCCATCTCGACCCATAAGCGGTGACACCGGTTGATTCTCGTAAGAGACCTCGTGATAAAAAACTACTTGTCGACCATCACAGACATCCTGTTTCAGTCGCTGATGATACATGGGCATACATCCAAAGGCGTTGTTCAAGCCAATGGCATGCAATCCTTCCAGTTTGTCACCGAAATAGACACCCAATCCGCCTTTGGTGTTGGCTTCGCGTGCATCCCCCGTCAACTCCGGAATGTAGCCTTCCATCGAGACGGTGACAAAGAGCTTGTCACTCAGTGAGGGGACGTTTTCATTGATCCATGTTGGACGTTTGTTGTTCATTTCAGTCAACTCCATACATCACGAACAATCAAGGCGATCACAAACAACCCAAGCCCCATAATCGCCCGCTCACCGTCCTTGGAAAAGCAAGTTTTCAAAGCTGTCTTCCGTCCTGGAAAACCTTTATTCATGATACCTCTATGTGTTCGTATTTCAATGAGTTTTATGTCACGTCAATGAGGCATTTCACCCCGTTCCATGGGCGAATCCCTTGTCGTCCAATAAAATCACAACAAGCATTCGTTGACCTCATACCCTATAGATCCACCGGGCTCAAAGCACCGTACTTTTTTTTGAGGGAAAACATGGTTTTTCTTGAACAATCCGCTCACAGTACACTCATTAGCACTGTAAACGCATCTTTTATGTGTCTGTAACGATCCCCATTTTCTTGAGCCACTTAGGCAATTGCGTTAGACGAGCGAATTCTGTATAGTTGGTTTAGATGAAAAACAAACCTATGAGTGGATCATTTAAGCCATGAAAACAACCACGAAAAAAGGAGCCTTTCGGAATACACGGCAACGCCAGCGTATCTTGGAGGTACTGCGTGCCACCGATCAACACCCCACGGCCGACTGGATCTATGAACAACTCAAACCCGAGTTCCCCAAACTCAGCTTGGGAACCGTTTACCGCAACCTGGCCATCCTCCAGGATCAAGGACTGATCCATAAATTGCACTGCGGCAGCGCCCACGACCGATTCGAAGCACACATCGATCCCCACTACCATTTGATCTGCCAAGATTGTGGCCGACTGGAGGACTTCGAAATGCCGGGCTACAACGAACTCAACGGCAAGGCAAACAAGCTGACCGATTTCACCATTCAAACCCATCGCATCGAGTTTTTTGGGCTGTGCTCAGAGTGTGCCCAAAGAGGAGAATCCCAGGAAGCGTAATCCCCAAAGGTAGGGTAATCCAGCAAGTCCTACATGAGGACGAGAGAGCCCTTGAGGTGTTTGGAAATAAAAAAACAGAGCAACTCCCCCCTCCCCCTAAGATTGTAATCCTCGCACAGCATTATCTTTACAACACCCTTGGTAGTGATGAAACATCATCTAGAGATATGATTTTGAATTTATTCAGGGAAAACCGCACACTTTTCATGAATTTAGCGTATGATTAAACAATATAATACGTTCAATATACAATACACCCTCTGGCGCTATCTCGCTTTCCTCTCCCTCTCCCTCCGCACGCCAGGGGGTTTTTTTGCGCTTTCACAAGGCGGCTTACAGATTGTACCCTATACATCGGTATGCTATGCTGGCATTGTTATCAAACAGGAGATAAACGGTGTATATCAATGCAGTGCTCAGTTCAATGGGGGCCTGGCAGCTCCTAAACCAGGAACACGGCCAGATATGGCGTGAATTAGAACTTGCCCTCTCCCACCTCGAATGCCGCTACCAAAGCCCGGACGATGAACATGTCATAGGACAGTTGCACCAAAACCTCAACCACCAGTTGGAGCAAATGGATTGGCAGATCAGCACACAACTGGTCGCAGGCCGCAGAACCTTCTATACCATCGATTTTCTTAAGGACCAGATTGCCGGCAAAATGGTCTTGGGCAAACAGGCCTTTATCCTCAGTAGCTTGCTAGCCAGTTTTCCGCTGGCCCTGGAGGTTCACCACATCGAGATGGGGCTGGTGTTGGTGCCCATGCGTGATCTCAAGATGCAACTTCCGCGGGGAGTGTCGGATTTTGAAGCCATCGCCCGGATCATCACCGAAATGCCCTCGGCCCTGATCAAGTATCCCTTCCTGATCGTTGGTTTCTCCCAACAGGAATCCGAAATCGAAGTGACTGAACTGACCACAGACCTCGATCGCCTGCTACTCGAACGGGTTGGCCACACCCTCAGCGAAATGCTCATTCTGGGTGAAAAGCCCGGCTATGACTTCAAGGAACGCATGACCGATCGCACCGAAAACATCACCAAAGAAATCTGTGCCATGGCCAACCTGCCAGGAGGGGGAGTCCTACTTTTTGGTATCAGCGACGATGGTGAGATCGTAGGCATCCCTGCGGACGATATGGACAAGATCAAGCTCAGGATTACCAACTCTACACGCAACCTATGCGATCCCATCCCGTATTTTGCCTTCACTTCAGTGGCCATCCCGGACGAACCCGAGTTAGTCATCCTGGTCTGTCAAATCGATGAACTCAAACGCAAACCCTGCCTGGTTCATCACCGTGCCTACATCCGTTCCGGCCCCTCAGCCCAACCTGCCGATGCCGAAGAAATCCGTAAAATGGTGTTGAGCTCGGCCCAGCAATAACCACACATCAGGAAGATCTCATGAACCATATGCATCCAAGTTCTTGTCCCTGCCAAGCCAAACGATCAGCTCAGCGAAAATCCATTTGGACTCGAGCTCTTTGGTGGGCATCGGGCTGCTTCGCCTTGCTCTGGTTTCTCATTCGAGTCATCCCCAAACCGACACGCGCCACCTACCCCTGCCAACGTGCCGCCTTTCCCATTGCGTCGAGTTTTGTGGCCTATCTATTGGGAGGTGGAGTGATTGCCGCCGCCTTTAAAAAGGCCCAACGGCATACCCTTCAATCCCGCTATCTGTTGGCGGCGTGCTGTGTAGCCGTAGGCATTACCACGGCAGGATTGATGATGGGCGTTCATGCTCGACAAACGCAAGCCAAATCCTATACACCACCCGATCCCGCCAATAGCCCCATCGGTACGGCTCAAGGGCTATACCCAGGACGAGTGGTTTGGTCCCACGACCCCAATGCCACGACCTGGGATCCCACCTGGAACGATCGGGAAGACATCTTCTATTGGGATGATGAGCACACCGATCAAAATCAGGTGGATGGCATGATGTCCGACTGCGTGCGAGCCTTGACCGGAGAAGAGTCCGACCCTAATGCCTGGGATAGTTTGTTCCGCTATTTCAATTGGATCCACGACCAAAACGAAATCGGTTACACCCCCGGCGAGAAGATTGCCATCAAACCCAACCACGTCGAACATCGCAAACTGGACTACCAGGTCAACTATGCCGACCTGGCCCCTCAGATGGTGGTGGCCTTGCTTAAGCAACTGGTGGTCGAAGCCAATGTCCCGCAAGAGGATATCACCATTTGCGATTCCTCCCGCTATATTTCCAATAAGACCTATGATCGTTGTACCGCCTTGTTTCCTCGCGTCCATTACCGAGTAACCAACTTCTATAAGGACTATGGGGACGATCGCGATACCGATCCATGTCGTCCTCCCGTGACGCCCTCGAAAGAACCGCTGATCCATTACAGTGGACTCAATGACAAGGCCTACCCCACGCGGGCCATCCCCTCGGATTATCTTCCGCAGCCCTTTGTCGATGCGAAATACGTCATCAATCTGGCCGTGATGAAGGGACACAACAGTGCCGGGGTTACCCTGTGTGGCAAAAACTGGTACGGTAGTTTCTGTTGCCCTCCCGGCAATAGTCGTTCCAATGATGCCCATCACCAGATGCTACCGGGTACCACTCCGACGATGGGGCATTACCGCCCCATGGTAGACCTCATGGGACACCAACACCTGGGCGGTAAAACCCTTCTCTTCATCCTTGACGGTCTATGGGGTTTCCCCAAGCACGGTAAGAATTCTCGCCCCACCCGCTGGCAAAGTGCCCCCTTTAACGACGACTACCCCTCCTGTCTATTGATGTCTCAAGACATGGTGGCCATTGACTCAGTCGGACTCGATTTCCTCAGAACCGAGTTCGGCGATAACATGGGAACCAGTGGGATATCCGGAGGCATTGACGACTACCTGCACGAAGCAGCCTTGGCCTACGATCCTCCCTCTGGCACCTTCTACGATCCCGAAGCCGACGGCATCGGCTTGTCCAGCCTGGGCGTACATGAACACTGGAACAACGCCCTCGATAAGCAGTACTCCCGCAATCTGGATCCCAACGAACCTAACGGCATAGAACTGATCTGTGTAAGCCAAGAGCCTTGATGGGGTGTTGTTTGTAGTTGTCAAACCCGTTTGAATCTTTGCTTCAATCGGGTTCTCATCCGCATCAAAATTTAAAACCCGCAGGGCTCAAGCCCTACGGGTTTTAAACGGAGAGGGCGGGATTCGAACCCGCGGAACCCTAAGGTTCACCGGTTTTCGAAACCGGCACAATCGGCCACTCTGTCACCTCTCCGGAACTAATACGCGACAAAATTGTCTAATCCCTGTAACAGACGCACCAATGTAACGTCGATATTCATAGAATGCAAGCCCTTAGCCCTGCCGACAGGCTCCCAAACCGGGTTAAAGGTTGCTTTTTATTAGGGTTATGTTAGTCTCTGACGACAATGAAAATGGGTTTGGCTTTACATCGACTATTAACATCAGCGATGAGGGGTATTCGACGACTATACCACCTTCTGGCCCCCCGTGCGCACAGCGCCATCATGATGGGAGCCCTATTTTGCACCTTATGCGTAAAGCTCTACCACAGCGTCCGTTATGGCATGACTGGTGAGTATCTCAGCTGGATCTGGGCCGATATAGCCGTGATTCTGGGCCTGGAAGTCGTGTTGACCCTATGCTGTGCCCGCTGGCCCAAACGTTGGATGATCCGCACGGTCACCATCATTGCCGCCGTCATCTGTACCTGGTCCGTGCTCAATGGCGGCTGGGTGGTACGCACCGGCACCCAGGTCCTACCCGGCACCCTATTACCCCTATTTCGCGATCCCCTCAACGCCCTGGGTATTGTGGGTGACAACCTACTCAAACATCCCTTGGCCGCCATCGCATTATTGGGCCCTAGTGCTATCGCCTTGACCTTTTTCTTCTTTGTCCTGGTCCGACCACAGAAGCCCAGAAATACCGATAAAATTTTTACCCGCCGTCTCCTCATCTCATTGGCTTTGGTCTTGGTGGCCATTCCGGCAGGTGGGGCCTCGGCCCGTAGTCGCAACCGTTCCAGTTCGCAAGGGGTCACCTCCGGCCTGCGTTACAACAGTCAACTCAAGGCCCTGGCCACCATGGTCTTTCCGGATGACTCGCCCCTAACCCGAGCCGACTTTGAAAACGCCCAGCGCCAGTTACCCTATGCCGGTGACATTACCTTGCCCATGAATCCAGAACAGGCCCCCATGAATTTGGTGTTGGTCGTGCTGGAAGGCGTGCAGTACCGCTACACCTCGCTGGAACCCGATGGCCAGGCTCACACCCCCTATTTAAAGCAATTGGCCCAAGAGGGGATCACCTACAGCCAAATGCGAACCGTGCTGACCCATACCAGCAAGGCCCTGTTTTCCCTGCATACAGGTCGCTATCCCTCTGGCAGCCAGGATGTGGTCGAGGCCGTGCCCGCACCCCGCCCCTTTATGAGTCTACCCACGGTCCTGGAGCAACAGGGTTACCGTACCGCCTTCTTCCAATCCGCCAAAGGGGACTTTGAATCCCGCCCCACCCTGGTGGACAACCTTGGATTCCAAAAATACTTCTCACGTGACGACTTGAACGATCCCAATTCACACGTGTCCTACCTGGCCGCCGACGAGTTTGCCATGCTCCCACATATCAACCAATGGTTGACCCAAAGCGACCAGCCCTTCTTTGCCACTCTGCTCTGCTCGGTGACACATGACCCCTATCAGGTGCCCGAATGGTATGGAGAGCTGCCCGACGAAACCACCGAACGCTACCAACAGGTCATCGAATACACCGACGGCTATTTCAAGGCCATCGATCAAACCCTCAAAGACCAGGGTCTGCGAGAAAACACCATCCTCTGCATTGTCGGTGATCACGGCGAGGCCTTTGGTGAACACGGCAAGATGGGACATGATCAGATCGGCTTCGAAGAGGTCCTGCGTATCCCCTGGGTCATCAGTGCACCCCACCTGCAACAGCCCCAACGGATTACCGAACCGGTCAGCAGCGTCGATGTCACCCCAACTCTCTTGGCCTTGATGGGCTACAACACCACCCCGGCGAGCTTTGACGGTATCGACACCCTCAAAGGAGTTCCCGCAGACCGACGGGTGTATTTCTCCTGTTGGAATCCCGGCGGACCCGCAGGCTACATCGAAGGTCACACAAAATACGTCTATACCCCCAGCACGGCCTTGGCCTCGGTCTTCGACCTATCGCAGGATCCCTGGGAACAAACCCCTTTGGACATCAGCGAGATCCAGGCCAGTCAAATTGCCAAAGCCACCATCGACTGGAAAAAACAATCCCTGCTCAAGCCCCAACAGTCCCTCAAGGGACAAACCGTGGTCTACAACCAATGGCGTTGCCGCTGGGCCGGACGCGATCCACGCTCTAAATACACGGGTGATCGGTGATCGGTATTTTGACCTGATCACCCGATTACCGATTACCTCCAACCAGATAGTCCCTTGACGAACGATTCTCATCCTCACATGATATATCACCATGACGAGACCATCCAACCATTCCATCCCGCCCACACAGGCGGTCTTTGCCAGTACGCAGTGGTCCCTGGTGGTCACGGCCCAGGCCGGTGACACCCAATCGAGCGCCGCCTTGGAGACCCTGTGCCGGGCCTATTGGAAACCGCTCTATGCCTTTGTCCGCCGCCAGGGCGTCAACCCCGACGAGGCCATGGACATGACCCAAGGCTTCTTCACCCGCCTGCTGGAAAAGGATTGGATGGCCGCCGCCGATCAAGAACGCGGCCGTTTCCGCAATTACCTCATGACCTCCATCAAACACTTCATGAGTAATGAATGGGCCAAACAACGGGCCAAGAAACGCGGGGGTGGCTGCCGTTTCATTCCCATCGATGCCGAGACCGCCGAAACCCAATACCGCCTCGATCCAGTCGATACGCGCAGTCCGGAACGAACCTACGAACGCCAATGGGCCCTGACCGTCCTCGAACAAGTCATGGACAGCCTGCATCAAGATTATCAAGAGAGAGACAAGGCGGCCCAATTCGAGATCCTTAAGCCCTGCCTGGTGTTAGGGTCGCAGCAGCAGCCCTATGCAGAGCTAGCCCAAAAACTGGAGACCACCGAGGGAGCCGTGCGAGTCATGGTCCACCGTCTCAAACAGCAATACCGCCACCAGCTACGCCACCACATCGCCCAAACCGTGGCCTCGGCCGATGAGGTGGAGCAGGAAATGCAGCACCTATTCCAGGCCCTGACTGAAAGCTAAAGAAGCCTCACGCAGAGATCGCAGAGGACACAGAGAAAAACAAAAGAACACCTTCTGCGAGAAAGATGTAACAATCGCTCCTGCATCTGTCATTGGAGGTAGGAGATCAAACTCATGGATAACAAACACTGTCCCAACTGTGGTAAAGCCTTGACAGACGAGGCCTTACAGGGCCTTTGCCCGGAATGTCTAATGAAGGCGGGCTGGCCCACGGCCCCCTCGGCCGACGGCCAGGGCCACGACTTCACCCCACCTGAACTGAACGAATTAGCCGCCCTGTTCCCGCAACTGGAGATCCTGGAAAAAATCGGCAAAGGCGGCATGGGGGCCGTTTATAAAGCTCGACAACCAGAATTGGACCGCTTGGTGGCCCTGAAGATCCTGATCCCCAAGGATCCCAACGACCCCGGCTTTGCCGAACGCTTCACACGCGAAGCCCGTGCCCTGGCTCGCCTGAGCCACCCTAACATCGTGGCGGTCTATGACTTCGGGCATATTGAGGAGCTGCACTACTTCATCATGGAGTTCGTCGATGGCCCCAACCTGCGGGACATCGAAAAAGCCGGTGAGATGTCACCCCGCGAGGCCCTGCAAATCATCCCACAGATCTGCGTGGCCCTGCAATTCGCCCACGACGAAGGCATCGTCCACCGTGACATCAAACCCGAAAACATCCTGCTCAATCGCAAAGGTCGAGTTAAGATCGCCGACTTCGGCCTGGCCAAGATCCTGGGCCACGAAGCCCATGACCTCCACCTGACCCTCCCCGGCCACGTCATGGGCACCCCCCACTACATGGCCCCCGAGCAGGTCGAGCACCCCCAAGATGTGGACCACCGGGCTGATATCTATTCACTGGGCGTGGTCTTCTACGAGATGCTTACCGGCGAATTGCCTTTGGGTAAATTTGCTCCTCCGTCACGTAAGGTCCAGATCGATGTGCGACTCGACGAAGTCGTGCTACGCACTTTAGCCAAAGAACCGGAATTGCGATATCAACAGGTCAGCCAGGTACAGACAGAAGTCCGGACAATTGTATCCACATCTCAAGTTTCAAAAGATAACTCTGAGGCCAACGAAGATCCATTGTTGTCTCTTGATGATTTTCATAGAATTCAAAAAAGATTACGTTGGCCAAGTATAGGACTCTTCTTGAGTGGATTAATTTACTTCATCTATTCACTTTTAAAACTAATCGATGTGATATCACAAGGCCCTGCCACTCTACCTTATGAACAATGGGCCTTCTATAGCAATCTAATCATGTCTGCCTACGCGATAGGCGTCGCAATTGGTGCAATATACATGCATCAACTTTGTCACTACGTATCCACTCTTTTAATCGCAATCTTCTCCGGTAACCTATTTGGTCTCTGGGCCTTAGTGATTTTATGTCATAAAGAAACCCGTAAAGCCTTTCAACAAAACAAAACGCAAAAGATCATTCCTCGACTAAGCATCCATACTATTTCACGATCTATTGGAAATGGCATTGGTCGAATGCTGTGTTGGGCCCGTAACCATTCCATTCTACTAGCTTTGTCACTAGGCATCCTTTGCTTCATAGGTGTCGTTATCTTGATGATCCAATCCGGCCTCAAGCATGAGCAGCATCAAAAGGAGCAACAAAAAACCATTAAACGAGTATTCGCCGAGGCCGTTTACGAACACCTCAATCCCTATCACTACTATGCAGCGATCAACGAAATCAGCTTGTCCCCTGATCTGCAGCATGTCGAGATGAAATTAAGCGACATTAATCTGTTCTTCCCTAGGAATGATGCGTCTTTTCGCGACCAGACCCCAATCTCACGTTATTTCGGGGACGGAAAATGGCGCATCCATTTTTACGATGAAATTATAGTCCCTGATCTGATTGTCGATACCTCGAAAGAAATGAAGCAAGGCCCCGTAGGTATTCCTCCCGCTCCACTACCCTCGCCCTTTGATACCGTGGGACTTCCCTACCCTCAACTCAAGGTAGTTCGTGCCTGGGATGGGGTTGAATGCCTCTTCCCCGATCCTTTGGCTGCGCTACAGGCTTGGCGACAAACCAAAGAGTATCAAGCCTGGCGTAAGGTTAAGAATGTAACCAACTTTACCTATCAAAATGGCATGGGTTATCAGTTCACCTTATTTGTCCAGGCCTGGCAGGCCGGAGGGCCAGAGCTATTGGGGGGCATTGAGCTAAACCGTCCGGATGGAACCTTGTTGGCCAAAGCCGTCACCTTTATGGATGCCGAAAGTGATTATGAAATCCTGGTCTACAATGAAACCGGCGATCAGGCCATTGCCAGAATAAAGGTCGCCCAAGTACACACATCAGACGAACTGGTCAAGCACATCTCCGAGGTCCAATGGGGCGCACGAGGGGGAGTGATTGAAAAAACCACTGTCAATGAAAAGGCGGGTACTACCCACATCAGCAAAACATGGCAATGGGACCGCAATGGTCGATACTGGCTCGTCAATGACTACGGAGTCGCTTACCAAGAGGCCTTTAGAACGGACGAACGCCATGAAGAGAAGATACATCTGTTACCCCAGCTTAAAGACACTCTTTATACTGAATCCGTAACAAACCAGCGCGTTATCAACGGACAACCCTATTGGGGTCCGACGAATGAACTGACCCTCAAATGCAATCCAAATCTAAGTCACAGCTATGCAGATTTAACCGCTGGTGAAGTACTTAGTGCCTCGCCAGAAGCACTTCAGAGGCTCCTTGAAAGTGGCAGACAGCCCAACAGAGTCTCTCTGAGCACAGTGGTCGATGCCTGTCCCAGTGACAGTGTTGACTTACTCATTTGGGATGACGAGTTTTACATTCTCAATCCCTGCATGCAACGTATGGCCTTTGAATTGTCCTTCGACGATTGCTCCGCCCCCTACTTTAAGTTAGTCCAAGAGAAAACATTGAATCCCAATCAAGAGCGAGAAGAAAATGAACTGCCGTTAAGTAGTGAGCCCATGTGCTTGATGATCATCACCCGGCAAGAACGGCTGGGTCTTTTGGAAATCCAAGAATATAACAAAGAGCGAAGAGAACGAAAGCTTCGTTTTAAACTCTTGGAATCGGATGACCCCAATTGTACGGTGTTCATTCCTCAATCAATCGAAAGCGTCCCACAGCAGCATGAGGAAAAAGACAAAGATGTTATCATTGAACGTGAACTTCATGCATCAGGTTTGTTTGATAACGACCTCTTTGACTTCAGATCCAACACTGTTTTTGCCTTCCCGGACAAGGTCAAATTTTGGGATGTCCCCCAATGGATGGCCGAACGCGGGATCGATGTTGTATGTGTCAATTTCGACAACGGACTTGTACTCACCGGCAATGGTAAAATCATGGGCTTTGGCGGTAATATCTGCAAATTTATCCCAACGAATTCACAGATGAACTGTTCCAGGGAGGACCTCCTTGAACAATGGTCTCAAATTGAATCGCAGGACATCACGGATTATCAAGGTTGGGATTATTTACCCCAGCGTTTCTTTTTCAAGAGTCGCAATCAAGACCAGGGAATCCTGGAAATCATGGATACCAACGACGCCGCACAAAGCATTCACATTAGATACAGGCTCTTCTCTACAGTAGAGGAGACAATGAGCGAGGATTAACAGTCTCTTGATTTGCTTTATACCCTTACGATGACACCCAGCAAACACATACAAAATCATTCCACCCATGCCCGCTTTGCCACGACTCATTGGTCGGTGGTGTTGGCTGCGGGCGACAAGGCAGATAGTCAGTGTACGATCGCCTTACAGACCCTATACCAAACCTACTGGTATCCCCTCTATGCCTATGTCCGCCACCAGGGTGATCGCCCACAGGACGCCGAGGACCTGATCCAATCCTTTTTTATCTATCTACTGGAGAAAGAGCGGCTAGGTTCTCTGGTTGAAAATCAATGCAAGTTTCGTTCGTTTCTACTGACCGCCCTGAATAACTTTCGGATCGATCAATGGCGAAAGGGCCATGCCATCAAGCGAAGAGGAGGACGTGCACACCTGAGCCTGGACATGAGCGATGCCGAGTCCCGTTTCACTCTTGAGCCCGTGGAGACCCTCACTCCCGAGAAACTTTTCGATATCAATTGGGCCGTGGCTTTGCTTAATACCGTATTCGATGAATTGCAACAGGAATACCAAGCCAAGGGACAAGGCCCCCTGTTTGAAACCCTCAAGTTCTGTATCACGGGCCAGCGTAGCAAGCTCCCCTATACCCAACTGGCTCAACAACTGGATCTCTCCGAGTCAAACGTCAAGGTAACGATCCATCGACTACGCAAGCGTTATCGAGAACTGTTGCGTCAGCAAATTGCCCACACCATGTCAACCACGGATGATGTGGAAGAAGAACTACAAAGGTTATTTCAGGTTTTGGCCCAATAAAATCCTATCATTCCAGCACTCGGCTATTCCAATCTTCCAGCAAATTCAGCATACTTGGGTAAATGATAAATTTTCTGTAACCTTTCGCCTCAATACACGTGAACAGAGGCAAGAGGTGAAATCATGGATACTCATAAAGATTCAAATCATTGCCAACATTGTGGCCGGGCTCTGGATGCCAAGTCGATCCAGGGGCTCTGCCCGGCTTGCCTCTTGCAGGCGGGATGGCCGACGTCTGAGCAGACAGGTTCTGATGACCAACACCCTCCCTTTGTCCCACCATCGAGGGAGGCCCTGCAAGCACTGTTTCCTCAACTTGAAATCGGCAAGTTGATCGGTCGCGGCGGTATGGGTGCGGTGTACAAGGCCCGCCAGCGGGACCTGGACCGCACCGTTGCCCTGAAGATCCTGGGCAAGAAGTCGGACCTCGACCCCGGTTTTGACGAACGTTTCACACGTGAGGCCCGTGCCCTGGCCCGCCTGAGCCATCCCAACATCGTGGCCGTGCATGACTATGGACAGGCCGGGGATCTGTCTTATTTTATTATGGAATATGTGGACGGCCCCAACCTGCGTGAAATCCAAAAGTCCGGCGATCTGACTCCCAAAGAGGCCCTGGAGATTGTTCCTCAGATCTGCACCGCCCTCCAATACGCCCACGACGAGGGCATCGTCCACCGTGACATCAAACCGGAGAACATCCTCTTGGACCGCAAGGGCCGTGTCAAGATCGCCGACTTCGGCCTAGCCAAGCTACTGGGCCAGGGATGCTCCAATTTCACCCTGACCCAAGCCGGTCTCGTAATGGGCACCCCCCACTACATGGCCCCTGAACAGGTCGAGCATCCTCAGGACGTGGACCACCGGGCGGACATCTATTCCCTGGGCGTGGTTTTCTATGAAATGCTTACCGGCGAATTACCCATGGGCAAATTCCAACCCCCTTCCCGCAAGGTTCAGATCGACGTGCGACTCGACGAAGTCGTACTGCGAACCTTGGCCAAGGAACCGGAATTGCGATATCAGCAGGTCAGTCAGGTGCAAACCGAAGTTCAAACGATTGTGGCCCAAGGGGACTCAAGTCAGCACACGACCAACGCAAGATCGTACAATCCATGGGAACCCATCATTGTCTATGCGGGCACGGTATTCTTTGTCGTGTTATTCGTGCTTGGAGCCGATGCGTCGCGTCCCTTCGTGTTGCCATTGATTTTGCTAAGTATCATTGGGATGAGCATCTGTATTCTCTCTTGGATTGGACGTTGGCCCTTTCCTTCGCCTTTGTTTCCGGAACCCAACTTCAGTTCGAGAAATCTCCGACGAAACAAAGGATCTGGATCTCCCAAGCAGAATGTAGTTCCACGCCTTTCACTCGCAGCGACATTAGGGTTCGCTTGGATTGGTTTGTTTTTCCTAAACTGGATCGTAAGCTACACCCCACCCGGCTGGGCGTTGACGAGCGCATGCCGGAGAGGTCCACTGAATCTTGTCACTGAACTCTTTTTATTCCTCCCCCTAGCCTTGTTGGGATTTGGTGCGGTGGTCGGGGGATCCATCATGGGTGGACTGGCTTTACAACAGATTCGAAAAAGCCGGGGCATGGTGCGAGGATTCGGACTGGCGTTGTTTGATCTGCTATTTTTCCCCTTGGCCCTGCTCAATCACTGGATGATTTGGCTCGTACATCGTGTCCTGGAACAAACCGACATGACCCATAAGGCGGTGATCGTCATTAGTATTCTAGGTGGCGTAGGACTCAATGTCTGGTTGATCCTGTTCTGTAAGAGGGTCGCCACACGGTTTGTACAGAGGCCCGCCCCCCCTTCACCATCCCAACCCATTGGAAGCTGGCCACAGGTATTCAAAAAAACGGCCCTGCGTCTACTGGCGGTGATCGTCGTCAACCTGGCCCTGACCGAAACCCTGTTCCAGGTCTCACTACACTGGAAGGAATCGACATCGGAACAGTGGGACATCGCTCTAGCCGTGGCCACACTAGGGGCCTTGATCTGGGCCTGCTGGCCCGGTTACCGCTTGAAGCGATCCCGGTTGTATTGGATCTTCTCTACAGGTTTATCCGCCTTGATAGTGTTGGGACTTGCCAATTTCTATTCCTGGCACTTACGTCCCAACCTAGGCTTGTATCATGAACCGGATTGGGTGGCTCAACATCCCGCCTTCCAGCAAAAACAGCAAGAAGCCATTGCACGTCGGCTTTGGGCAAGCAAAATCACCGTCACCAACACGGGGACCGACATGGTTGAGGTGAGGACTACAAATACAAAACGAAAAGTCATCCTCGGTCAAAATGGAGTCTCGCAATTCAGCCGCAAAGCACAGGTCCTGATCGGCGACGCCTTGATCCGTGTTGGCAAGCGAATGGAGGTGATCAACCAGGGCAGTGACGTGATATCGATCACCTCTCTCGAAGAATCCAAACTGTACACAACTCAACTGGGTCAGGGTGGCACCGGATATTTCAGTCTATTAACACCCATTCGAATGGGTGACATAATCATTCAGTTCAGACAAAACCAGCAATCCGTAGCGATGGGTACATCGACGAACACCAACCCTTCCACCCCTGTTGATTTCAACGATCCCAATTTCTGGCAGGCCCAGATCATCAAGCATTTGGAAGGTGTACGTACGCTGGACTGTGAATTAATTACGGAGCAACAGAATTTTGGAGAAGATCAGAACGAACCCAAAGAGGCTTATCGCACTCGTTTTAAATTGAAGTGGGATCGCGACCATCAGTGGATTGATTGCGCAGCCGAACCTATTGACAGAAACGGAATTACCGAACGCATTGTCTGTGGTAGCAAAATCGGGTGGATCAACCATGGCATAAATAACTGGACCAAAGTCAATGCTGATAAAAATAACGTCGTCATTATGCAGAGATTCACTGAATTAGAGCAGAGGCGGGATCATCCTTACGAACATGCCTTTAGTATCGCCCAGGGAATCATCTATAGTGACATTATCAAAGACCTACAAGAAAAGGAAGGCTCACTCGATTGGGAAGCCACCCAATTTAGTCATCGTGAGGAGAAACAGGGATATCATGTTTTAACCTATACGATTCCAATGCTTCGTCGCTTTGAAAACAGAACGATCCATGCCGAATGTATTTTGGTTGGGACATGGGAGAAAGAAGCTTTTAAACTCTTGGAAGTCAGGGGAGGAATCCCGGAATTCGGCATCAACCAATTATCAGAAAAATTGGAGGATCACCTTTATGCAAAGGGGGTATGGGTACCCCAGCAGGTCACTAAATGGAACTGGGAAGGGCTTGATCCAGATGGCCAAGGCGGGCTCACGCAGATGACACTCCATAAAAAAACGATCATCACAGCTCAACGAATGATCGTCAATCAATCTATGTCTGCCGCCATGTTCGATGGTTTTATGCCTCCCTTAGACGATATCATTGAGGATCTGGCAACAGAGAACGATGTTCAAGGAACACCAGATACATAAAGACTACCGACAATCGGATAGAGTGTTTTATCGAGCACTATAATGATGTTGCTGTCCCTGTGACAACCGACTCCTCACTGCTGTTTTCCGTTCTCACGATCACCAATCACCATAGCTATCCCGCCTCATTTCTGCTATAATGGCCCAAAATGTGAGGAGTATAGACATGTCCAATCGATGGATTCCCCTGTGGATTATACTGCTGGCGTCTCAGGTCTGGGCCGACTCAGTGGTGGTATTTAATGAAATCATGTACCATCCCCATTCTGATGACGAGACGGAATGGATCGAATTGCACAACCAGATGGGAGTGGATATCGATCTGTCCGGATGGTCTCTTCAGGACGGGGTGGAATTCGTGTTCCCCAATGAAACGATCATCCCTGCAGGTGGCTATGTAGTGATCGCATCGGATATCTCGGCCTTGGCCAATCAAGTCCCCCGGGGCGTTGCCTTGTTGGGGCCCTTTAGCGGCAAGCTCTCCAATGGAGGCGAGAGCATTTTACTGGTCAATAATGGCGGACGCCTACTCAACGAATTGGACTATGACGACGAAGGACCATGGCCCATCGCTCCGGATGGAACGGGAGTGAGCATGGCTAAGATCGATGAGAACACGGCCACCGATGAACCCTCGAACTGGACCTGGAGCCAACAACTTGGCGGCACACCGGGCACGCAGAACTTCAGTGACAATCGCCTGCCGGATCGACCGGTTCGTTTTAACGAAATCGCTGCAGCAGATTCAGATCCCTTTTTCATTGAGCTGGCCAACTGCGGCTCTGAAACTCAATCCCTTGAGAACCTGACCCTAGAGATCCAGGGAGCCACCTCCGCTTCCTATGTGATCACTGCGGGCAACCTGGACAGCCATGCCTTGACCCTGGTCCCCGTAGACGATTGGGCCGTCCTCCCCATACAGGATGATGTTCTACTCTTATGGTCACCTGAATCGGAGTTGCTCGATGTCATTACGGTCGAAGACCGCGGTCGCGGACGCAAAGACTTAGCTGATTGGAGGTATCCTGCCACACCCACCCCGGGACAAGCCAATGCCTTCGACCTTAACGAGGACATTGTGATCAATGAGATCATGTACCATCCCCTGCAGCAGTCTGTAGACAGCTTGGGCGCGGATGAAGATTCCCTGACCTGGGTGGAACTCTACCACCGTGGCACTGCAACCGTAGACCTGACGGGCTGGTCCTTTGACCGGGGCATCGATTTCGATTTCCCTGCAGGAACGACAATGGAGCCCGGCGACTATCTGATAATCGCCAAGGACGCAGCCTATTTGAGTCAACAATACCCTGACCTACACATCCTGGGTGACTTCGGTGGCCGACTCTCTCATAGCGGTGAAATGTTGCGACTCATGGATGCCAACAACAATCCTGTAGATATCGTTCATTACTGCGAGGGAGGTTCATGGCCAGAGGTTGCCGACGGTAGCGGAGCCAGCATGGAACTCATCGATCCCCACGCCAACAATGAACAGGGACAGGCCTGGGCGGCCAGTGATGAGTTGAACCAAACCCAATGGCACAGTTACCAATACCGTGCCGTGGCTGCGACCAGCTCCGTAGGGACAGACTCGCTCTATCGGGAATTAATTATGGGATTACTCTATGCCGGTGAAATCCTGATCGATGACCTGGAGGTGATTGAAGATCCCAATGGCAGGGCCCTGTCTTTACTCCAAAACGGTGATTTCGAAACAGGAGCGGATCACTGGCGACTCATTGGCAATCATAGCACCTCAGAGATCGTCAATGATCCCGAAAATCCGAACAATCAAGTGCTGCACCTGATTGCCACGGGTCCCACGGAACACATGTCCAACCATGCCGAAACCACTCTGGCCAACAACGAACGCATCGCCAATGGAAACACCTATGAAATCAGTTTTCGCGCCCGCTGGATCGCCGGTTGTCCCCAACTCCATACCCGTTTCTATTTCAACCGATGCCCCCATGTCACCCAAATCGAAGTTCCCGCTCTGGTAGGAACACCCGGCCGCATCAATTCCTGTTATCAAGGCAATATGGGGCCGACCTTTTGCGATTTAACCCACTCTCCGGCCGTACCTTCCTCGGGCGAGTCGGTTACGGTATCCGTGCAAGCTGATGACCCGGATGGATTGGACGCCTTAACTTTATGGTATCGTAAAGACGAAACAGCTTGGCAATCTTCTTCCATGTCACTGGATGGAGAGGGACGCTATCAGGGCCAGATCCCTGGATACCCGACCAACACCCTTGTCCAGTTTTACGTCCAGGGACAGGATGAGCTCGGAATCACATCCATGTCCCCTCCCACCGGTCCGGACAGCTATGCCCAATACCAAGTCCCTGGCCTGTCCCCCAGGCACACCGGCGTTCATAACTATCGTCTGATCATGCGTAACGAACAGCAAAGCAAGCTCTATGCCCTCACCAACCTGATGAGCAACGAACGCCTGGGAGCGACCTTGATCGTCAACGAAGAGGACATCTACTACAATGTCGACGTCCGACTCAAGGCCAGTGAGCATGGCCGTCCCAAGACCAACCGGGTGGGCTACAGTGTGAGTTTTCCCGCAGACCACCTCTTCCGTGGTGTGCACGACAAGATCGCCTTCGACCGCTCGAACGGCCAAGACGTGGGCCAGCGTGAGATGCTCTTCAATACGGCCATGAACCGTGTGGGCAGAATCACCAAATACCACGACCTCGGTTACCTGTTGCCTCCCAACCCGGATCATCGCAGCGGCGTCGAGGTCCAGCTAGCCCGCTACGATAGTCTTTATACCCAAGAGTGCTTCGGTTCAGTCGGAGGTGACGGCACCCTGTTTGAATACGAACTGATCTACCCGCTGAGCCAAACCGTGGGCAATGATCCAGAAGGATTGAAGTATCCCCAAGAGGCCAGTGACGTCGTCGGCATCCCGATTGACACCTATGTCGGCGAAAACAAGGAAGACTACCGCTGGCACTTCCTCATCAAGAATAACCGCGTTCAGGATCATTATGTCCGCATGATTGACCTGGTCGATGTTTTAAGTACGGCCAGCTCGGGCGATGACACCGCCTTGACTGACGTCATTGACCTCGATCAATGGATGTGGGCCTTTGGCGTGGGGGCCAGCTGGGGCATTGGTGACAACTGGCTCTACAACTCCAACCATAACGCCATGTTCTATCACCGGCCCACAGACAATAAAATCCTGTTCTTCCCCCACGACTTGGACTATATCTATCAATACCGAGCAGACCTAAAACGTAACGAGACCCTCCAGATGATCACCGAGAACCCCCACTGGGATCACCTGTTCTATGGCTATGTGTATGATTTCATCCAGACCAGTCTCAATCCAGACTATCTCGATTATTGGGTCGATCACTATAGCGATCTCCTCCCCGAACAGGATTGGTCGACCTGGCTGGTCTATGTGGAGCGACGATACAATTACCTGAACGAATACCTCACCGAACTCATACGTAATGGTGGACCCGATAGAATCGTCTTTAAGATCCAATCGCCGAATCTTTCTCTTGACTCCTCATCATCAGTCCTTCTGGAAGGCCAAGGCTGGTTCAATGTTCATCACATGGAGTGTCGAGAAACGAATGCTCAACTAAACCCCATCTGGGATGACCTCATCGATTGGCGAGCCCCCTTCACAGCAACTCAGGGTCCTGGCATTTACACTCTGGACGCCTACGACTCACAGAACAATCTAGTAGGAACCGACACCGTGACGCTGGCCCCGTAAAGGTCTAATCACTGGCAGCTTCTTCTTTGTCTTGAGATCGGTCGGCTCCTTCACAATTACTCAACCGTTTCTCCACGCGATGATAGAGATAGGACGCGGCGATCATCAACAATCCCAGACCAATAAAGGAGACAATACGATAAATTTCCTCGGCACGGGCCAGATCCACCAGCACAAGCTTGAAGGCCGTAACGCCGAAGAGTCCCAGGGCGGCCAGACGTAGCACACGCAGACGTCGCCAAAAGCCGATAACCAGCAGACTAGTGGCAAAGAGCCCCCAGGTGATGGACAGGGCCATCTGTATCACCCAGCGGGCAGTCTCCGGATTTTCGATCAGTTGTGACAGAACCGTATGGATCTCCATGTTGAGCAGCAGGAAGAGCGCCACGATACTGTTGGCAAACAGGGCCTGCAAAAACGACGTCTGCGATGAAATCAAGGGCACGGGGCAACGCCAGATCCACAACGAATAAGCCAACAAGGCTAAGGACACCAGCAAAGCAGTCACAAAATGTAGATTGAGAAAAACCATGGACACGGGAAGCTCAAGCCCAAAATAGCTGTAAAGACAGCAACTCTCAGCCAAACCCAAAAAGACCAGGGGCAACAGACGCAGGCGATCAAAACCGCCCTTGCCTCCCACGGCGGCCGTGACCACCGCACCAATCAACCACCACACCGGATACAAACACCATGCCAGAGCCCCATAGCCATGGCCGGGCAACCATAAGTGACACTCGATCGTCAGCAATCCGCTGATTGCAAACGAAGCGAGCCCCCAACACCACTGCACAGCATGCAGCTGCTGGGGCCAGGTCAACCGTTGGAGTCTATAACAGACCGTTCCCAAGACCATCAACTGAGCCACGATCAGGCCAGAGACCAAAAATCGACCATTGAGAAAAACCCAGGCCACATCCTTTTGCGGGTCATAGGCCAGAATGCAAAGCATCAGAGCCAGGGCCAAACTCACAGCGGAGCTGGCAAACACGGCCAATTGGTGTAGTTTGATACCAGCACCTGCAAATCCCACACAACCGGCCGACCAGATCAGTGCACAGATCCAGAAGCGGTGATCCGCCATCGAGATGGAGATCAGCCAGGCATTGATCTCGACATGGAGACAGACCAAGAATAAAAATCCCGATCCAATACCAATGATCGTTTGCAGTTGTCGATCCCATAGCGTGGCTCGCATTCGATGTCGATGATGGAGCCAGGTATAGGCAAAACCGGCCAGCACCACCAACGCCGCGGTCATAAAGGTAGCATTGAACACCGGGGTGAACTCCGCCTCATGCCAGGGACGGCACCAGATAAACAGCCGCCCCACGGCCAGCAAGAAGGGCACCAGACTACCCAGGCGTACCGGCAGGTAGTCATACTTGTAGGCCAGGTACAACAACAGCGGGGCTTGAATGGCCCAGACCAATGTCACCGCATGCAGACTCAAACACACCGGAGCCACCAAAAACAACAGGGCCATAAATAGGCCGGAGAATCCCAACACGGCCCGTTGATCCTTGGGAACACGACAGCGCGTCAGCACAGCCAAGGACAGATAAGCCAGACTCATGGCCAGAGTCATGAGGCCCATGAGGGTTCTGTGCTCAGGACAGAGCAAGCGGTAGCTCCAGCCGAACATGCTGACGGCATTGGCCACGGCCAAGAAGAATCGCTCACCGGTGACACATGTACCCTGACGCAGGTGATAGAGGAACGGGTTCAGCAAAAAAACCAGATAAAACGACACCAGCCAGACCACGGTCGCGGCGGTATTGAATTCCGTACTATCGTAGACATTGAGGTACCAGATGGTGAAGACCAGGGACGTCCCCACAAAGGCGAGGATGTCCAGGGCACGCCATTTCTTGAACCAGGCCACCACCAACACACCTAGATCCAACAGCAAGAGATAGGAGAACAACAGGTCGCGACTATCCTTTTCCTTAGGCAACAGGATCGGGGTCAGAAAACCGCCCAACAAGGCCAAAAAACTGATGGCAATGGCATTATGCCAGACCGCGAGGCCCATGCCCACGACCGTAACCAGGGTTAAGCAGACAAAGGCCAAGGGTTGGGGCATCAAATCGTAACGGGCATAAGCTCCAAACAGAGAGACATAGACAATGGCCAGCCCCACGCCCAGCAAGCCTTGTCCCAATGCAGTCATCTGACGCCTCAGGGAGCATTCTCCCAGGATAGCCACAATGATCCCCGAGAAGATCCCCAGCCCAACCCGGGCCCCCTCCCCCAGCCAACGCTGATCAAAAGCGTACTTGACAAATAAGGCCGCACCCAAAAAGAGCACCAACCCGCCCACCCAGGTAGTCCAACGCAGGCCCAAAATCTTTTCCAACTGCCCCAGACGATCCTTATTGATCTGGATGGATTGGGTCGAAACTGAAACCCCCTCAATAGGCTCGGGAACCGGTTTTGGCGGAGCCGGAGGCTTAGGTGGCAACACCAAGGCAGGCACATCCGGCAAGGGAGTCACGGGCTCGGGTTCGGCCTGCAACTCCGGCAATGTCACAGGCAACGGAGTATCACGAGCAACCGCTTGCACACACAAGCCCCCCTTGGATGTCCCCTGTTCCAGCCGACTCAATCGCTCTTGCAGGAGATCAAGATCATCTCGTTGCTGGCCCATTTGACGCTGAGTTGCATTGATCCGACAAAGGGCCACAATACCACAAACCAAAGCAAGTAGAGCTAAAAGCATTTCCATAACACTGCTTCCCCATAAATCCAGAAACGTTAATCATCATTGATGCTCAATAACGAGTCCGATCATTTGATCAGGGTCAGATTACGATCAATACTTCTAAGAAATGCAAGAAGGATGCCGTGAACGAGAAACATTGTATAAACGCTAGTCTGAATATTTGCAAGCACTTACAGCCACTATCTCCCCCCCCTAGCAGCCTCCCCCCTCCCCCGCAACACAATTCCTGTACAGGCCCTGTTCATTGCAGGACGGTAAACCCGCGATTAACCCCATTCCTGCAAGGCCGTGAGGTGATCCCTCTCCAGCATCAGAAGCTGTCACATACGCCCCCTTACTTTGCAAACTGTGAATCCAAAAAATAAACAACCAGTGTCCATAAAATTAGAGTCAGCAACAGAAACAACCACTTGATGAGCTTATGAACTGGACTCACCAAAAGAACAGTCGTAACGACCCCGCATCCAATGGCCAGTTGGCCTGTAAAACACCCAAGGGATACAAGATAAATGATAGGGATGATTAATCCGAATCCCGCCCTCAACATCTCCAGAACAACACCACCAGCCATCAGGCTTCCAAGAAGCATTCCAAGGAGGGAAGTGATTATCAGTATCACAAATTGACAAAACAAATTCCATCCCAAACTGTAACCGCTATAAGGTTGCATCATTGCTCCATGTATAATTTCCCACTGCTGTCCAAGATAATTAGCCTCTGCTGATTACGCTTTAAAATCCTTTGCCGAAACACATGTTTCGGACAAGGCGTTCCTGCATTCTGAGTTTAGGTTGCGGCTCTGGTTTTAACCTCATTGTCATTATGCTGTCCAACTACGGTTCAAATAACAGCAACTGAGCCTCAGGAGGACCCAAGGCGGGTGTTTCAAACGGCTTATCTAACCAGGTCCATAACTCTCGATACGTTAAGAGATTAAACCTTAGCATGGCCGATAGATTCGACAGACTCCATGCAAACGTAGAACGCATCTGTAAGATCTTAAAGACCAGCATACACAGCAATGCTGTCCAAATCTGAATCTTGACCGCATTCTCACTGGTCCCAACAAACGTCTTGATCTTGAGGTTCTGTTTGATCGCCTTGAAAAACAGCTCAATCTGCCAGCGATCTTTATAAATCCGACCAATGGTACTGGCCGCAAAGTCCATGTGATTCGTTAAAAGCACCAGTTCCTTCTGGTTCTCTGCGTCCCAGACGACAACGCGACGTAACCGTCTCGGGCATTTCTGCTTGGCGTAACGGCCCGTTAAAACAATCTCTTGATCCTTTAAGACGGAACCACGCTGCGGTATAGGGCGATTTTTGACGGCACGGTAGGCCATATTGGTTTTGGATCGCGTGACAAACCAGACGCCTTGACGAGTCAAGCGGTCAAACAGTTCGTAATCAACATAGCCGCGATCCATGGCAACGATTGTCCCAGGCTCAAATTCAAGCGTTTGAGCAATTTTGACCTCGTGAACCTTGCCCGTACTGAGATAGGCCCATTGAGGTAGACATCCTTGGTGATTAAGCATCAAGTGTAGCTTGACGGCTCCCTTTTTTCGACGGAACTTGGCCCAGTCAAACAGGCTGAGGCACAAATCGATCGTTGAGGCATCAATGCTGACCAAGGGATTCTTAAAGCGGAAACGCCGCTTCTGTCTGAGAGCAAGCGAATCGGCCTGCTTGTACACGTGATAAAACATCGTTTCAAAGAGCTGCCACGGTCGGTGGCTATTGGCATAGCTCAGAGTTGAGCGTGCCGGGGCCTCTTTGAGGCCTAAATGCGTCAACTTGCCCATCGCAGTGGACAGTCCACCACAGATCTCACGTAATGAGTCGGCCCCAGCTAGCTGACAGAATATCATGGCTACAAATTGATCCCAACATCGAAAGCCTTTCGCTCCTCGTTCTGCGTCCCAGTGGCGAACGGCCCGGGCAAAGTCATTACGATTTATCAAAGAAAGCACTTGCGAGAATAAACTGCCAACCTTTACCATAGTTGCATCTCCGGTTTGTATTGGTTCATTGTTTGGGCAAAACAAGTATACCAATCCCGGAGATACTTTTTTATGACCTTTTCAAAGAGTTATCTTGGACAAGAGTGATAATTTCCATATTTTCAAGCACTGCGATGGAGGATTAATGAGCAAGCATGATGCCAAAACTAGAGAATGAGCCCTAAGCCAATATAATGGGATTTGAAGAAAGCCGACAGAAACCAGCAAACAAATAATGCCCACTAAATGTTTAAAATATATCAACCTAAACTCATCCATAATGTCAGCTAGAAGCAACACCGCGTTCTTGCAAGGCCTCGATTCGTCCCTCCACGCCGGGTTGGATGTTGGCGGCGTTGGCCTCGTCGGTATCGAGGTGCATGGCGAGTTTATACCTGGGACTGACACGCACCAGGACATCGCCGTAGATGAGTTCGCGGTCGCCATCAATGCGAATGCGGACGACATCGCGATTTTGCAGACCAAACTCCCGAGCATCATCCGGGGTCATGTGGATATGGCGTAAGGCACAAATGACGCCTTGTTCCAACGTCACTGTTCCGGCCGGACCTTCAAGCGTGACACCTGGGGTGCCGGTCAATTCGCCACTGGCACGCAGGGGAGCCCTGATGCCGAGTTCGTACTGCTCGGTCATGGCAATCTCGACCTGAGTTTGTTTGCGAGCTGGCCCCAGAACACGCACGCGTTCGACACGCCCCTTGGGGCCAATGAGTGTGACCGTTTCCTCGGCTGCGTATTGGCCAGGTTGTGACAGTTCAATCACCGGGGTGAGTTCATAATCCTGACCAAAGAGGGCTTCGACATGCTCCAGAGTCAGGTGAAGATGATGAGCGGACACCTCGATAGGGATGGGTTTATCAGTGTTGAGTTGTGCCTGATTCATTAGATTATCTTCGCCCCCTCAATCCACGAGATGGAGACTTCTGCTCCCGGGGCGGTGCTGTTAAATCGTGAATTTGACCAGATCCTTTTCTGATATGATATAGCCCAATAAGCACATCCTGATTCGTTGCTCTTTCAATCCCATAGACATAATAATAACCAGGTGCCATTTGAATTTCATACTTCCTTGGATTGCTGTTTAGAAAATCCTTCACTAAATCTATACGATACAAAGGCAACTTACATTCAGGGCGGTATCGAATCTCAAGAGTTTTAAACGGCTTAAGACCTTCATGATGCGATTCAAGAAACCTAACAGGTAATAACTCATCCTCTTTGAGTTCTACGCAATCCCAATTCGGCAAGCTAACCCGCTGATGATTCACGGACTTCAAATAGAGCCAAGGAACAAGCGTATCTGGTCTTTTTATTGACAAAAGTAATTCCCCTCCCGCAGGAACATCCTGAAAAACATGCTTGGCACCATAAACGGTTGGAATTGTTTTTGAATACTCCTGAACTCCAACACGATAATCCACGACATACTTTCCATCGGTGCCCCATAAAGAGGAGGGACATTTGCCAACAATCACCTCAAGATCAAACACTCCCTTGTTTTTAATGGTTTCCTCATCAATATCTACATACCTTGACAAGACTTCACGCGATATAGGGATCGCAGGAAAACCTTGCTTGTTCTCCTTCATATGAATTGACATACTAGGAGGGCTACCAAATGTCATTCCCAGACTCACTGAATCATCCTCACTTGAACCATTGAAATAGTCTTTCAAAGGAGTCAATCCTTGACTATTTAAATAATCCCAAGCTCTTACTTTAAGGGGGTCCCTATCTTCTCCCTGAATGACGAAATAGAGCCAATCCGAAAAACGGTCTACATCCCTAGTCTTAAGAATATCACTGGTTTCAAACATTAGCTTTTCAAGTTTTCGAGTTCGATCATAATCTTTATCGCTGCGAGGTGAGACAAACCCTGTTATCAACCAACAACGACTTTCAGTCTTTTTCAATTCCCAGATAAGCTTGGGATCTTCGAACTGATTACGCCCATTCTGAGTGACTTGGGTATGAGTTAACACTTGGGCTTCATCACCTGTTACTTCAATCCGATCAATCTCAATACTAAATTGATTCTCCCATCGCCATCTTGTCCGACCTCTGGCACCATCATTTTTGATATCATATTCTTCCACAAAATCCCTGATCTGCTGTTGTACGCTTTGGTAAAAACTTCCATCCATCTCATACCGCTTGTCCATCTCAGGCGTAGACTTGGCCACATAAGACAACGCCTTGGTTTCATCGAGATTGGAATAGGCTTGGGCGAATCCCTCAAGAACTGCTTGAATATCTTGCCGGTCATTGCCGTTGGCGTTTTGGAAGCCCAACAACCAAAAGCAAAAAAGCATAAACATCACTCGCGTGAAAGAACCTCTCATACAGGTCTCCGTGAATCAAGGGTAAGACTCTAACTACACCAATGCAGCGAAAATTTTAATCTATAGAACAACTTAAAACAAGTTCCTAACACCCCCAACCTCTATCCATTTGCCCAATTATCCAAAAATTTGGCCCAGGTGGGATTCTCCCGATCCTGGGCCCAGTTGCCTCCCTCGCACAACGTCAGGGTTGTGAATTGTTTCTCTTTAAAGGGGTGAAATTATCATCAGCCCCATGCCTGCCAACATGATGGGCCAAAAGAACAGCGACTCATCAAAACGTTCCAGCAGCCAGAAGTACACCCAGGACAACATAAAGGTCCCCAAAGCAATCAACGCTGCCACCCAAAACACCTGGGTAGAAATCCAGGCGATCAAAAACGAAATCAAGGTATACAGGCCCGCACAAAACAGGGGTTTACTGGTATGAATCAACACCTGTACCAGCATGATTAACATGACCAAACGAAACAAAATAAACATTGCTCTGCTCCTTTCTCATCCATCGCATTGATGGTCACTCTCTAAGACGCACCATAGGCGCAAACCTTCAATGGATTTCAAAAAAGAAGCAAAAATGTATCTCCTCCCTCATCGGTGGTACAGGCATAAAAAAAGCCCCGACTGGTGTGGGGCTTGAACAACTCACAATTGGATGATCCTAAAAGGACATACCAACCCCCAAGCTCACTCCATCAAAGAGTTCCATCTTACTGGTGACATCCATATCCACCCAGACCCAGCGGTAGGCGACCTTGAGAAAAACCGAGCCTCCCATGTCCCAACGGAGTCCGCCCCCCAAGCTGTAACTCATATCCCATTCGTCCATCCCTCCGGTGACATCCTGGTTGAAATTCATGGTCCCCAGCCCGGCCGTGATATAGGGGCTTAGGGAACCGGAGCAGGCCCCAGCCTCGCGGATTTTGTAATCCACATTCAAGCCGAACATCATCATGTCCGCGGTGGCATTGCTGCCCGGCGAAAGGGAGGTCTGGGGGTCACCGAACAGGAACTCCCCATTGAGGGTCAGCTGATCATTCATGGGAAGGCCGATACCCAAGCCGCGCATCACATCGCCCCTGAGCTCGAGTGTCTTGCCGTTACCTTCACTATGAATCGTGCTCCATTTGTGTATACTGGCGTAGACATCCAGACCATCACAGGCCCAAAGCCAACCCGGCACAAAACTCAACACGACCAACGCACAGACCCATTTCGATTTCATGTCTCTTCCTTTCTTGACCACGGGCATTGAGGTTTTCTTTCCAACAATCCATCTATCAATTCCTATAGGCACGCTCCATGGCACTTGGAACAGAATCATGCAATATTTATCGAAAAAAGTCAAGATCTCAGTACCCCATCGTGGGCAAAGCCAATTGCCAATTGGCGGCATCATTTCCATAGGCATTGGGGTTAATGCGTTCTAAGGATTGACCACGACTATCCAAGACTCCTTTCAACCAAAACGCCTCCCAATCGTCTTCATAAAGCCCAATACCAACATTGTAGAGCACTTCCTCAGCCACGGCCGGGGCGTGTGGATCAATCAACGTAATCACCCCACCAACCCGAGGCAATTCGCCATCAAAGGGTCCCACGACCTGCACCCCCTCAGGCAAACTGGTGCTGCTGCGTAAAAGTTCGGGATAATTAGTAATCACAACCCTTTGATTGGGATCCAAGACCACGTCGTTGGTCTCTTGATGATCATAACTGACCGATCCCTCAATGGAATAATCCTGACCGTCACTATGAAACACGGTCACGGGATCGGAGCCGATGTTCAACAATTCAATATATTGGTAGGGATCGTCATATCGATCGTGTTTGATTTCACTGATGACAATGGGCCCCACTTTGGGAGCGACATTTTCATCTGCCGGTGTTGGATTGACACTGGGGACAAACTCCAATAGGCCCATACTATTGACGTGACGGATGAGGGATTCTCGTATGAGGGCATAATTGAAAGCATACATCTCTTGATAGCCCGTCGAGATCCCTGCAACCCCAGAGACAAATGAAAGGCGCTCTCCATAGTAAGAAAAGGCAAAAGGCAGTTCCTGTCCTTCAGTCAAGACTCGGTATTCCCCTGGCCATAAAATAGTGTTGGGCTCAAAAACATAGGCACCCCTTGACTGCCCCCCATCCAGACCATAGGCATAATAATAACCATCTTCGAGAACCCACCCGCCAACATTGACCGGCTGATCGGTGGTATTGTGAATCTCTATCCAATCGCTACTATTGGGCGAATGGGTATAGACCTCACTGACCACCACAGGAGCAACGATCTCTGGGGTATAGAGATTTGCATCGGCCGGACTCGATCCATACTCCAAGGCCCCCAGATCCACGGCCGTTGCCTTCAGACGTCCCTGCCGCTCCAAATCCAATTCAAAGGGCCAGGACACGGTGGTATACAATCCCGCATCAATACAGCTGGAGCTTGCTTGCAAATGCAGGTCATCATCGATTGTCCCCACCACATTGTCCAAACCGTCGGCATCCACAAACAAGGGATCGAGCGTCAAGATCGTATCCTGTGGAGGCCAATTTTGAATACAGTCGTAGGCTACCGTCGCAGTGGTTTCTGTCACTTGGGCAGAGGCATTGTGACCATCACGATCTTGGTTATCCCATAAAACAGAACCATAGACAATGATTGAACTGCGGTCATTGGAAGCCAGGCCACCTCCCTGACCGTTGGCCTGATTGCCATAAATGCTACAATGGACCACCATCGCCCACGCGTCACGCACATACACAGCCCCACCATCATCGTTACCCTGGTTGCCACTAAAAATACAATTCTGAAAGTGGCTACGACCGTCTCGGATATATCCCGCCCCGCCATTGGAGTCGCACTGATTGCCATAAAGGCGACAACGTCGCAGCGTGACCTGGGTATCCCGACAAAACAGGGCCCCACCATTGTCTTCACTGTGATTCGAGATCAATACACAATCTTCCATCAACAAGGTGGCATTTTCATTACAAGCCACCGCCCCGCCGTCATCGTTGGCCGTATTATTGACAAAGTGACAGTTGGACACATGGATCTGGCCTCGTTCCATGTAAATGGCTCCTCCATCACGGTCGAATGCCGTGTTGTCTTCAAAGTTGCAGTCAACGACATTTATTTGGCCGGCAGTCTCACCATAAATGGCAGCCCCCTGGCTATATCGTGATTGTCGGATGGTAAATCCTTGGATGGTCACGTTCAGTACGGCTTCATCAACACGAAAGATCTGACTGTAATCCCTGCCTTGAATAATACATTGCCCGGCACCTCCCTCGCTACAAATGATGAGGGATTTCTGAATATGAATCATCGTCCCGATCAAATTCGTGGGCATTTCATAAAGACCATCCGCCACCATGACCGTATCACCGGAAGCCGCCGCCTCAACTGCAGCTTCGATCGTTAAGTAGGCATTGGGGTCGTTCGGGTCGTTGGGATCCACCCTCAGCACCTCAGCCCTAACCATAGACATCGAAATCAAAGAGATCATCCCAAATACGAAGATAAAAAGATGTGTCAGCTTCATAGAACCTTCTCCGCAAAACAAGGGTTATTGAAATATTGACGCAAAACTGAATGACTAAGATACCATTAAGATGACGACCCACCTGTTTCGTTACAGGATTTCAGCATATAAATTGAAAATCGCAACCTTGCTATTATCTTCTTATTCCCGCTAGGCAATAGCCCTATTATGACTAAGACATCAGATGGAGTCAAGTAGACAACCGCAACAGTTTTTCATACCTTTTAGAACTACATTGTTCTATACTTAGAGAGATATTATCCTGTTGAGGACATAATCATGCGATCCACCTGCAAATATTCTCGATTCTGCCCCAAAACCGGTAAACCCATAGGTCATCGACCGATCAAACCCTGGCTTTGGTGGTTCTTGCCCATCACCGGTTTTCTTGCCCTGATCTGGTTCATGATCCGCGTGATTCCCAAGCCCAGTCGCGCCACCTACCCCTGCCAACAGGTGGCCCAACCCCTGGCCGCAGGTTTCATCGCCTGGATCTTGGGGCTGGGCGGATCGTCACTGGTGTTACGTCGGGCCCATCGCTTGTTTCAATCCCATCGATATGCGGTGGGGGCCTGTTGCTTTGCCCTCGCAGTCCTGATCTGCTTTATCACCTTCAGTATCACTCATAACAGCCCGGCCTCTGCCGCTGACTTCGTTCCCCCCGATCTGCCCAACACCCCCATGGGCATAGGCCAAGGCCTTCATCCCGGGCGTGTGGTCTGGGTCTATGACCGCCAACTTTGCGACCAGGGTAATACGGACGACTGGTGGTGGACCGATGAGCGTACCGATCCCAACGTGGCCCACCGCATGATGACTCGAGCCCTGCTCAACCTCACGGGCATTGCAGACCCCGTTGAATCCTGGGACACCCTGTTTCGCCACTTCAATCGGACTCATGGCGAACCCAACGATGTGGGCTATCAGCCCGGTGACAAGATCGCCATCAAGGTCAACAACATCTACTCCCGCTCCTATGAATGGACACACAGTCAGGACAACCGGCCCTGCCCGCAAACCGTCTACGCCCTGCTCTGGCAACTGGTACACATGGCTGGTGTCCCCGAAGTAGACATCACCCTCTACGACTGCATCTTCTATCACGGCGAACCGGTCTACGACTACTGCCACCAGGACTTCCCCGGCGTGCGCTGGGCCGAAGGGGACGCCTCCGATCGCAGCGGTTATGAATCAGGCCCGGGTGACAATCCCGGCACACGGGAACAAGTCCAGCCCGATCCCAACTGCGTGGTCCACTATGGTGATCCCAACCTGGTGCCAGGCAGCGGCACGGTCTGTTTGCCCACAGTTGTCTCCGAAGCAAAATACCTTATCAACATCGCCTTGCCTCGCCCCCACGACTTGGCTGGTGTCACGCTCTGTGCCAAAAATCACTTCGGTTCTGTATGGCACCCTACAGTTTACCAGTACTACCACGGCTGGCATCCAGAGTTTATGCACAAAGCCGTGGCGGCACGTAACTTCTCGGCCAGCATCCCCATGCGTCCCATGGGATCCTACAATGCCCTGGTCGATCTCATGGGGCATCGTGACCTCGGTGGCAAGACCCTGCTATTCATGGCTGAGTGCCTTCGCTATCGCTATTGGTCGGCCTGGCCCTTTAATGGGGACCATTGTTCCAGCCTCTTTATGAGTCAAGACGGTGTAGCCATGGACTCGGTTTTGTTGGATTTCCTCCGCTCAGAGGGAGATGTCAAATCAGGCACCGCCGACAACTACCTGCATGAAGCAGCCGAGGCCAATGTCCCTGCCTCGGGCACGGTCTACGATCCGGAAAACGACGGCACCTCCCTGGCCAGCCTGGGCACCCACGAACACTGGAACAATGCCACGGACAAACAATACAGCCGCAACCTGGGCCTGGACCAAGGGATAGAACTCATCCAATCAATCGCCATCGATCCATTGCTGGGTGACTTCGAACCGGATGGTGACATCGACGAAGACGACTTCGCCGTGATGGCCGCCTACTGGCAGGCCCAAGACCTACCCGGCTGTCTGGCCGATCTCGATGGAGACGGCACGGTCGATCTGCTGGATGTCATGATCTGGATGGCCAGTTGGGAACAACAGCAGGGGCGATAGTGTTCTAAAATCGCAATCCCGCACGCAGACCGTATTGAACCACCTCTCCGTAGACGACATCGAAGTCCACCACACAGAGGGGCAGGGGCGTGACCTGCAGGCCGCCCAGCCAACGGGTGTCACTGGTATCGACATCGCTCAGGCCGGTGGCATAGGGGCTGGTCTCCTGGCCATCGATATGGAGGTATGAGAGGCCCAGGTACGGAGTGAAGATCAAGAGGTCCTTGCTCAGCAGCAGGTCGAACGAGTAGGTTTGCAAATCGATATCGTCCACGCCTTCCAGAGCACTGTAGCTGGCCCGTACACTGACTGCCGGGATGGGCAAGATCCCTTCATCGATCAAGCCCTTCTTGACCTCGAGGCCCCAGATCTTGGCATTGCTGTCCGGCAGCATCCCCAGCATCCCACCGATATCAATGGAAAAGGGCAGACCCTTTTGTGCGTGCAGGCGCGTGGCGACTTGCACATCCGAGGTGTCGTTATCCTCCATGAAGTATTTCCAGGAATCACGATGCTTGAGATCGCTGACCGCCAATTCACCCGAGACATCGAACCCCACCAGGCCCAGGGTCTTGGCCGGAGTCATGGGGGTAAAGCTCGCGACCGAACCCAGCTCAAGAATGAAGTTCTCGAAATCACTTTGCGTAATCGAACCATAATTAATGGGATCGATGACAATATCCTTGGCCCAGGCCAGGGTCCCATGCAACAGGACCCAACATAAACACAACGCTCTAGCTTTCATGAATCTACTCCTCAATGTGCGTCCTTGCCGTCACCGCTGCTGTTCGTGACGGGAGAGTTCCTTTTCTTTAAGATGACCTGGCAGGCAATCCATACAGTCAATCCGATCGCCACCAAGACCATACTCAACAATTGCGAGATGGTAAAGTTCAAGATCTCATAGGGGTTGTCGTCGCGCAGGGACTCCAGGATGAACCGCATCACCCCATACAAGACCGTCGCCAGGCAAAAGACCTGTCCGGTCCATTGGCGCCGTTGGCTGATCAACCACACGCCATAAAGAAGTCCGGCGATCAGCATGGCCCCGGCCGAGGCAAAGAGCTGCGTGGGGTACACAGGCAGACACCGATACTCCCCATGCGTCACCGCCTCTTGCTGTTCCGGTGTAAGGGAGTCAAAGGGCTTGAGCTGATAAATCGAGCGTCCCTCGATCATATCATAAACATAATACTCCATGGGCAATTCGAGATGAGGTTCATTGCGTCCGCGTTCGACATTGGGCCGGATTTGACTTTGATAGGCATAGGATTCATAGGGGAACTGCACCGCACAACAGGACTCCGTAGGCTTGCCAAAACAGCAACCATTGAGAAAGCAACCGATCCGTCCCATGCTCAACCCCACCATCAAGGCAATGGCGATGATATCCAGGGCCTTGAGCAGGGGAATCTTATGGCGTTGCCAATACCAAAGCACAAATAACAGGGCCGGTACCACGCCCCCCAGGAATTCCAGCCCGCCCTGCCAGATGGCAAACCAACCCAACAGTCCCCCTGAGACCTCGTCATGATGATGAACCACAAAAAAGAGCCGTGCCCCCAAAATCCCCACGATCAGGGCGTAAAAGGTGGCATTCAACATCAATTCTGGATCCAGTCCCGCTTTACGACTCAACCGACGCACCACAAACACGCCCAATAAGAATCCCAGGGCCATCATGGCCCCAAAACTCCAAATGGTCAGGTGCACAAACGGGATTTCAACCAACTTTGGATGCATGAACACTGCCTTTCTTAATTAATGATCACAATCTCATCATCGGATAGATCATGACCGATGATGGAATAAATATCAATCTTTACCCTCAGTCAACCCGATGCCCCTTTGACGATGCTCCCCAAAACCGCCATAATACCGCCCATGACACAAAAATCGAAGACATCATTGACGCCCCCCCTCAAGTGGCACGGGGGCAAATCCTACCTGGCGGACTGGATCATCGACCTCATGCCGCCCCACCTGCATTATGTCGAGCCCTTTGGCGGCGGACTGGCCGTGCTGCTGGCCAAGAATCCCTTTGACGAACGTCACCAATGGGGTGACAAGGCCCACGAACGGGGTATCAGCGAAGTGGTCAATGACCTCAACCAGGAACTGATGAACTTCTGGAAGGTCCTGCAGGGCGAGGAGTCCTTTGCCCAGTTTCAACGCAGGGTCCAGGCCGTGCCCTTCTCCCAGACCCAATGGGAGGAATCCGGCCAACGCATGATCCCGCAGCACGATCTGGACGTGGAGGCGGCCGTGGCCTTTTTCGTACGCTGCCGTCAATCCCGCGCCGGAAATTTCAAATCCTTTGCCACTCTGTCACGCAACCGCACCCGTCGCCAGATGAACGAGCAGGCCTCAGCCTGGCTTAACTGCATCGACGGTCTAACTGACGTCCACGTCCGACTCCAACGGGTAGTCGTGCTCTGTGACGACGCGCTCAAGGTCATTAAGCAACAAGACGGCAAATGTACCCTCTTCTACCTGGACCCACCCTATGTCCACGAAACCCGCGCAGCTACCGATGCCTATCAACACGAAATGAAACAAGACCATCACCGAGATTTACTGGAAACCTTGTGTCAATGCCAAGGCCGCGTCATGCTTTCGGGCTATCCCAACGACCTCTACAACAACACCCTCAAGGATTGGAACCGCCACGATCGCCAAATCGACAACAAGGTCAGCGGAGCAGCCTCCAAACGCACAATGACCGAATCGCTTTGGTGTAACTTTTAGCCTTGGTCTCTCGCAAAGACGCAAGACCGCAAAGAAAACAAAAGTCAATTTGTAAACCTCAGAGATCAGTAAGGCATATTCCCTTCAATCTCCTCTTTCAGCTCTTGCCCGTGCAAACCCATGGCTAAAATGGTTCCATCCGGGCCGATGAGGATATTCCAGGGCCAGGGCTGGCGGAGTATGTCGTATTCGATGTGCATGCGATTGAGTTCTGTACGCCCCACGTGAACATAGGGCCAGGTGAATCCCGTCGCCTCAACCAGGGCCTGCACCTGCTCTGAAGATTGAGCACTGGAGAACATTCCGATCATGGTAAAGGCATCGACCTGGCCGTATTGCTCGTATAACTCTTCCAATTCCAACAGCTTGGGGTTGGGTCGCTGCACGTCATCGTCGCGATAGAAACTCAACAAGACCAGCTTGCCTGACAGACCGGTGAGCCGCTGGGCATTCATGTCCACATCCAGCAGGTTGAAGTCGGGAGCGGCATCCCCAACCTCCAAATCACCCGGCAACAATTCGATCACGCCCAGGTCCAAAGGCACGTCACTGGAAGCCTCCGGCAGCTCAAACTCCCGCCAAAATCGAAACAGGTGCTTACTGCCAGCCTCGATCCATGCTCCCGCCAGGGCGTAACGCCCCGGCCACAGGTGACTGGCTAAAAATCGCCCGGTGGAATCACAGTCGATTTGCTGATAGGTCGTATACTTCAAACCGATTCGATCCGATTGATCATCCAAGGAGATCAGTTTTCCCGGAACCGTTAGAGGGCCTTGCTGGTGATAATCCGCAAGCGGAAAGTGGCCGGTAACGGTCTGGCCCGGTAGTCCCAATTGCATTTCATAGGTTTGCCCCGCCTGCACTTCATATTCGCGATGGTAGAGAATCATGTGCCCGGGGGGGATATGGTCAAATTCGAAACGACCATGGATATCCGTATTGGCCTCGCTATAGCTGAAATAGGCACCTCGATCCTCCAGTTCATCCCGCGTGCGGATTTCCAGCATATGCTCGACCGCGGGTTCCCCATCCACGTAAAGCGTGCCTGCAACAGTCACCCAAGGTTCGAGGATCAGGACACCCTGTTCACGAAACTCCTGATACGAGATCTGCCCAATCCCTTCCTCGCCAATGGCAACCAAATATTCTATCCATTTAGAAGAATCTACGGTGAATTGGCCCTGTATATCCGTTCTCACCCAGGGAACTTTAGAGTCTTGCGTAGGCACCCCATCCCTGACGCCCAGCACCATGATACTCGGACAAAGATAGACCTGAACATCGGGTCTCGAATCGCCCTCCGGGCTTAGCACGGTTCCTGTCAACGGTTCACTCTTTTGAAGTTCGAAATCCAGTTGGACATGAGCCTCTCCCGGTTCAATGACACGAGAGGTGGCCGGCTGGTATCCATCCGCCTCAACCATCAAAGCATACCCCTCTTCTAACTCTGTAAAGGTGCACTCTGCCTGCCCCTCAACAATCGGCACGGACAGCGTCTCATGGTTCCACCGAATGAAATCTGCTGATGAATAGTAATCTCCCGTAATCATTTTGTATGAAGACATAGCGACCTGAGACTGGGCATCTCGAACGGTCACCGTCACTCGCACGGGCGAATACAGCACAGTTCGCACCGATGTTTCATTGTCCGTGAAATAACACGAGCATAACATATAGTCAGGATGCGTGATCAGTACCTCTACCTGGCCAGACGGAATGGAGTCCAAGGCATAAAATCCATTGACATCGGTCACGACACTCCAGCCAGGCAAGCCAAGATCGACCTCAAACATGGCAGCTACACGTGCTCCTTCAATGGGAGCATCATTAGAGTCTACGATCCAGCCAGCAATAGACCGCCCTTTCTGCAAAACAATATCGATAGGTTCTCTACGGTTGCTATTCATGAATGCTTTATACTTACTTACCGGAGGATAATCCTCTGCCTTAACGGTAATTTGAACACTGGAAATGTCAGGCTCAAGGTGATCAATACGATACCGCCCCTCAGAATCCGTCAATACCGCAGAATCATAATAACATTGTACTTCAGCGCCAGACACAGGAGCCCCATTGGCATCTACAACCCGACCGGTAATAAAAATCCCTGTATCCAGGGTCACCTCATAGCTTTGGTCACGCAACGCAACCAGCACAGAGAGATCTGGAGAGACAGCCCTGGGGTTCACGGCATAGCGTACGGCTCTGGCATAGTTGGGATGTGAGAATCCAAGGTAAAGCTCTCGAATCTCGGACGGCATTTGCTCATAAGACCACCATCCCCGTTCATCGGTTTTCACTTCAAAGTCAATGGGTGAATAGATCTCCTGGTCGGCAAAAGTATCCGGATCGGAACTGGCATGGATAGTCACGTCTTGCAAAGGAAGTCCATTGGAATCATAGACACGCCCCCCTATTACAGTCCCCGGCTCCAGCTCTATATCAATGTGATAGGGGGAGTCCTGTTCTAGAAGATTTTTTAAATCTGTCTTCCTGATGGCATACCCGGATTGGATCACCTTCAACTCGATTTCGGGCACGGTGCCTTCATCAAAACCGATCTTGCATAGCCCGTGTGCATCGGTCCGTCCAGAAGCCCTCCCCGAATCCAAGGTCCAGGTCCAGCTCTTGATCAGAACCCCTGGCAAGGGCTGCCCGGTTTGCTGGTCTGTCACCAGGACCTCCAAGCGAACACCGGTCGCGTTGGGATTGATATGCTGTCCCTGGGATTCGGCTGTTGCAACCGGTTGCGTTTCCGGAGCCACAGATTGGGCTAGACGCTGTTCGATCTGGGTGATGGCCTGGGCGTAGGGATTCTCAACCTCGGCAGAGTCCCACACTTGAGTCAGGCGTTGCAAGCGGGTGACGACCGTCTGATCGCCAATTTGCCCCAGGTAACGGGCCGCTTGCACGCGTGTGGTCGCATGATCCGAATCCAACAGTTGGGCCAATGTCACCACATCCTTTTGTTCAAAGGACTGACGGGCCCTTACCAATTCCGTCTCCACAACTGAGGGGGCCGGGTCGGACGTTGCGGGTGTGGGTGACTTAACCACTGACTGAGGGGATGGGGCCTCCGGCAAGTGCCCTCGTTGCAAGACCAGCGTCAAGGTCAGCACCAGGCCGATCACGGCTGCCACGGCCAACCAGGGATAGAGAACCGACTTGCTTGACGGAGACGTCGGGTGCGTGATCTCCTGATGCAGCTTGGCCTTGACCTGCTCCACATAGACCTCCAGGGACTCGGCATAGTCCTCCAGTACCTTATGGTCTTGATTGAGGCTCTGATGATAACGGCGACAGGCCGGGCAGTTGGCCAGGTGGGCTTGAATCTCCGGATCGTCCGTGATGGGAGACTGGATCAAGTGGAGTTTGGTGAGTCTATTCTGAATCTTGTCACAATGATCACTCATGGTTCTGCTCCTGATTGAGTAGCTCCCTTAGACGTTGGCGGGCCCGACTGAGTCGCGTCAGCACCCCGGCCGGGGTGATGCCGAGGATACGAGCCACGGATTGTGTGTCTTTCCCGTCCAAATAATAAAGGATAAGGGGTTCACGCAGCTTCTCAGACAACTGCCCGATGGACCGGTCCAATCGTTGCCATTGAGCGGATCGATCCTCGGGCGGCTTAACCTCACCGGCCAGGGATTGCCGGGCCCGTTGCCGCTGTTGATCCCGCAGATAATCCGCACAACGACGGCGACAAATCTGCAAAAGCCAGGCTCCAAAACGCGTGGCATCATGCAGTTCACGGATCTTTTGAAAACCCTTCATAAAGATCTCCTGGGCCAGGTCCTCGGCATCAGCGGGATGGCCGGTGGCACTCAAACATACCCCAAAGATATAGCGGGCATAACGGTCCACCAGCACCCCATAGGCCTGTCGGTTGCCGCGGCAACTCTGACGCACTAATTTTACTTCATCCCACTGTTGCAAATCGGCTCCTAATTCAGGTCTTTCATAAAATGACGGCAAAATGGTCCATTTCTGTCAAATTATTCTTTCATTTTACTACAAGAACGCCCGCCTTAATCCGTTGAAATGATAAGGCCATACATGGATCCAATTATCTCAGACACGAGGCTATTTATGAAATACGTATCTCTGTTCCTTGCACTTCTCACATTCACCCTGCCCTGCTTGGGTCTGGATACACCTGAGATATTATCTATTACCTTGAATCCCAATGATTCAGCCCAGACTATCAGAAACATCGGGGCCTCAGGCTGTTGGTATTCTGAGGCCATTGGTCGTTACTGGCCCCAGGAGAAACGGCAACGCATCGCGGAACTGCTGTTCAGTCGTGAACTGGACGAGAGCGGCTCGCCCAAGGGCATCGGTATATCCGCCTGGCGTTTCAATATTGGAGGTGGTACGGCCGAACAAGGGGAACAAAGCGGCATCGGTGATCCAAGTCGGCGGGTGGAGTGCTTTCTCAACGCGGGAGGACATTACGATTGGGACAAGCAGGCGGGCTATCGCTGGTTTGTCCAGCAGGCTAAAGACTACGGGGTTGAAACCCTGATTGCCTTTAGTAATACCCCACCGATCTTCTGGACCCAAAATGGCCGGGGTTATAAAACCACCGAGAACGGTGTCAGCAACCTGCATCCCGATCAATACCAGGCCTTTGCGGAATTCCTGGTCCGCGTCATGCAGCACTTTGATGAGCAAGGCCTGCATTTCGATCTGCTAAGCCCGGTGAACGAACCGCAGTGGGACTGGTACCATGATCCCAACGCCCCAGCCAAGCAAGAGGGGTGTCCCTGGACCAATGGTGAGATCTATCAACTCGTCCAGGCCCTGAATACAACCTTTGCCAAACACAATCTCACCACTCGCCTACTCCTGCCCGAGGCCGCATCGCTCGAGTTTCTAGTCCAAGACAAGCTGGCCAATCGCTCTAAGCTGATCGAGACCTTTTGGAATCCACAAAGCGACCTGTATCTCGGCAACTTTCAAGCCGTGGCACCCTACGTAGCGGGACACAGCTATTTCACGGACAATGGTGACGAGCAACTCATCGCGGTGCGTCAACAGGTGGCCGAGGCCATTGCCCAGAGAGGACAACCTCTGGAGTTCTGGCAATCCGAATACTGCCTGCTGGGTGACGGCTTTCGTGATGGCAAGCGTCGGTGGGTGCAAGAGATGGACTGCGCCCTGTTTCTGGCCAAGGTCATCCACCACGACCTGACCGTGGGACAGGCCACAGCCTGGCACTTCTGGAACGCCTATGAGCCGGGCCGGGCCCGCCAGCCCCGCTATTATTTGATTGCTCTTCAACCCAACCGCGACGGCAAGGACGGTAGCTTCACCCCCACCAAAAACCTCTGGGCCCTGGGGCACTACAGCCGCTTTATCCGGCCGGGCATGCAGCGTCTTGTGATTCAACGCAGTGACAATGCCACGGTTCAAGAGGCCGCCCGAGGTGTGATGGTCTCGGCCTATCGCCATCCGCAAACCGGACAAGGGGCCGTGGTGATCATCAACTACCGTGCAGAAGCGTCCCCGGTGAAGCTTAACATCCCCAATATCACAGGCTCCGTAACCCGCTATGTCACCACCTCCGATGCCCAACAGAACATGAGCGCCGAGTCCGTAGCCTCCCTGGCCTCCCCCCTGACCTGCCCGGCACGTTCGATCACAACCCTGGTGTTTTAGTCCCAATTACCCTCTTGAATCAAGGGACCAAGCCAGATACACTGCCCCCTATGGATAACAACGAAACATCTCGATCCCAGCCCACCGGCTCTGCTTGGCAACTGGCCGAGCAATACGGGATCGATATGTCCTTGATTGAGGCCAATCTCAAACTCACCCCCTACGAACGCATGCTCCAGCACGATCGTTCCCTAAATCTCGCCCTCCAACTCAGGCAGGCCATGGAGCGTCAGCATGGCTGATCTGGCAGGCCTGATCGGAAAGCTTTTAACCCATAAGGTCGATTTTGTGATCGTAGGCGGCTTTGCCGCTATTGCCCATGGCACCTCCACCATCACGCAAGATGTGGATATCTGTTGTCGCTTCGATCCAGAGAACCTCATGCGTTTGTATGCGGCCATCCAAGATCTTCACCCCGTTCACCGTATGACGCCGCGAAAACTCCCTTTGGTGCTAACACCGGAAACCTGCAGATCCCTGCAAAATCTCTACCTCAACACCGACCTGGGTCCCTTGGATTGCCAAAGCACGATCCTCGGAGTGGGCGATTTCGACCAGGTCAAACAAAACAGTTGCCAGGTTGAACTGCCCAATGGCCCCTGTCGAATCTTGGACTTGGATGCCCTGATTGAATCCAAAAAGGCCTTGAACCGAGAGAGAGACCGTCAAACCCTGCGACAACTGGAAGGCATCCGCGAGCACAAAAAAGGGGCTCACTAAGACCTCCACCTGCCTCCCCTAATGCCCATAGAAGAAACGTTGCCGGTCTTTAAGTTGAAAGAATACGAACCGAACCGATCCATCCGGGGAGTGGATGATGCCGCAAGGGGTGCCTTTGAATTCACTCAGCATATCGGTATTCGAGAGTCGGGCGATACGAATCTGTTTGGTGACCATCAGGTCAGGGCAATAGACCGTGGCGACTAACGATCGGGCCATGGCTTGAGTCTTCACGATGTCCTGGATCTCCCCTGTACGAACAATTTGTTGCTCGGCAAGAGGCATGGAGCGAACCAGGTAGGGTGCGTCGTTGACCCGAATTTGAGATGGCTCGGTGCGATGATTCATCATAAAGATCAATAAGAGTAGTGCAGCGATCCCAACCAGCCCCACCATGCCATAGTATCGTAGCCGTTGCCATTGCAGACGCACGCAACACCTCTCCAGAACTTCGTCGCGCCAGACAAGCAGATCCTCGCCCAGCAGGACATCATCGATCAATCGCTCATAGTGGAATTCTGTTTTCATCAAGCCAACCTCTTGAGCATGAGGGTTTTGAGTTTCTTGCGGATACGGGCCAGACGCGATTCAACGGCTTTGGCCGTCACTCCATGTTCCTTAGCCAGAATGGCATGTGCCTTGTCCTGGCGATACTTGCCCTGGATCAGGGACCGCTCTTCGGGATCGAGTTGATCCAGACAGTGATGTAGATGCTCGATCCATTCGGCCAGCCCATCGGCTTCGGATTGCTCTTGAACCCAATCTAAATCCTCGGACAGCGATTGGTGCACAGGCCGACGCTGAATCTTACGCAAATGATCGATCAGAAGATGTCGGGCCATACAACGAATCCATCGCCACAGCTCCACCGGACAATCAAAGGCCTGCATACGCTGCGTTAGACGGATCATGGTCTCCTGCAAAACCTCCTGGGCCAGGTGTTCCTGCCCCCGGCAACAAACCAACAGATAGCGATAGAGTGGAGTAAACAGGGCTCGATAGAGCTGAGTAAAGGCCGCGTGGTCACTGCGTTTGATTGACCGCGTCAATACCGTGACATCCAGGTCGCCAAAGGGGTGGACCTGTAAAATGGATTCACCACGCCGTGATGAACAGGCGTCATCAGGGCGTGGTGAAGGTTGATTACCAAAAGAATCCTTGGGCAAAGGCTGAGCCATATCTTATACGATGACTATTCGTTACTGGGCCTTTTGCGATTCTCGTAATTGCTGTCTGAGTACAGCATTCTCGTCTTCTAGGCGGGTTATCCTAGCGTTCAATCTACTATTTTGTTCCTGCATAGTTTGATCTAAATATTCCTTTTCACTAATCAGACGGCGGAAGGATTCGTCATGATTCTGACATTGATCCTTCAAGCTCGACAATTCACGCTTCAGTGATTCATTCTCTTTACGATAATTAATCCACCTCTGCTGATCGGAAAGCTGCTCAAGGACCTGCCTTGCAGTTACTTGTCGATCTTCATCTCCTTGAATGATCAGAAGACCCGTTTCCACATGAACCTTCATGGTAGGTTCTACCAAACACGGAGTCATATCCCAGGCCGTACGAATGGCAGTGGCAATATCGTCCACTTTAAAGTGGATGGCATTATTGGGATCTAAGAGATTTCGGACGCTATGGATACGAACCTCACCCGTAACGAAATCACCATTAATGGCCCAAACGTCATCCGAAATATCGTTGATCCCTAAAGGAAGATACATATATTCCAATGCCCTCATTAAATCGCCTAAGGTGATACCAACTAACTGAATCGGGGGGATCTCCGCATTTCTGGCTTCAGCACTAATCATGATATTGGGGACATAACCGTCGTTTTGATTGGTAATCTCATCTACCAACTCGATCAACGGCCCACCGGGAAAATCGATATTAAAGGACTCTTGGGCAGAGACCATGGGCACCCACCGGACGAGACAAACTAAACCAACAATCAGGATTCGCTTCAACATCTGACCATACTCCTTTGAATAATGTTTCTTCGTTTCTAAATAGGACGATTCAACCTGAAAAACGTTATATAGACCTCCGATCCCTCGCAGAATATTGTTTCCCCAGGAAAAGTTAAACAAAAATGGCACCTACCAGCCTATCACTGGCAAGTGCCATTAGAAAACAGTTATAAATCAAACACTGCGGTGATTGCACCGTTATAAGATCCAATGCAATGACTTTTAAAGAGGTTCGGCCAAGTCATCTGGAGTGTTGATCATCCAGAAGGAAAAGCCATCCAGATAATCCCAAAAAGATTGCACCACCTCTACAGGGGCATCCAACTTGGCCAACACAGGCCGGTAGCATTCCAGCCAAACGATACGGGCCTTGGGCGTGATTTTAAAGGGGGCGTGACGGATCACCATTTTCGGTTCCCCTCGATTCTGATTGAAGTAATCCGGCCCGCTACAAAGCTGGATAAAGAAATCCGCGGAATTCTTCTTGGCCTGGATCAGGCCTGCTTCATCCGAGGGAAAGAGGTCTCGAATCTCACTGTGAACCAAGGCATCATAGTGATCGCTCACCATACGTCGAATGCCCTCTTCTTCAAGATGCTGTAACAGAAGCGGTCCTGGCAACTTCACCTGGGGACGCGAGCCCACTAAAAACTCTGAGATATCCAGTTTCAATATCATCAGTTCTTATTCAAAGCCCTTGCGTTCGAGGAGGGCATCGACCTTGGGTTCGGCTCCGCGGAAGCGGATGTACATCTTCATGGGATCGGCTGTGCCGCCACGCGAGAGGATGTTGTCCAGGAAGGCCTGGGCGATCTTTGGATTGAAGAGGTCACCACTGTCTGCAAATGCGGCAAAGGCGTCGGCGTCCAGGACCTGGGCCCAGACGTAGCTGTAGTAACCGGATGAATAGCCGCCACTGAAGATATGGCGGAAATAGGTGCTGCGGTAACGCGGCAGGATCTCGCCGATCAGGCCAATGCGATCCATACTGGCGTCTTCAAAGGCGATAGGATCACGCGTGTCCGTATCTGCAAGTGTGTGCCAGTCCATGTCGAGATAGGAGGCGGCCAGGTATTCGACGGTTTCGAAGCCCTGGTTGAACTTGCTGGACTTTTCGATCTTGGCGACCAACTCGTCCGGGATGGGCTCATTGGTTTGATAGTGACGGGCATAGAGCTTGAGGACCTCGGGTTCGGTGGCCCAGTTCTCCATGACCTGCGAGGGCAGCTCCACAAAGTCACGCGGCACGGCTGTACCGGACAGTCGGTCGTAGGTACAGTTAGATAACAAGCCATGCAGGCCGTGACCGAATTCGTGGAACAGGGTCAGGGTCTCTTCCAGGCTGATCAAGGAAGGCGTGTCCGGTGTGGGTTTGCTGAAGTTGCCGGTGTTGGCAATGACCGGTGTCACCATGTTGTCGTCGAGGCGACGTTGCTTGCGGAAGGAGTTCATCCAGGCCCCGCCCCGTTTGCTGGCCCGGGGGAAGTAGTCCGTATAGAGGATGCCCACGTGCGAGCCGTCGGCCCGCTTGACTTCGAAGGTCTTGACATCCTCATGGTACTTGGGGATGTCGAAGCGTTCTTCCAGGCTGATGCCGTAGAGCTTGTTGGCCACCCTCTCCACCCCGGCAATAACGTTTTCCAGTTTGAAGTAGGGACGTAGTTCGTTTTCATCCAGATCGAAGCGTTGTTGACGCAGCTTCTCGGTGTAGTACCACCAGTCCCAGGGCTCGATCTTAATGTCGTCACCCATCTCGTCGGCCAGGGCCTGCATATCGGCGACTTCCTGTTTGGCGGTCTTGAGCGCGGGTTTCCATAGTTGATCGAGCAGGGCATAGACCTTGTCCGGGGTCTTGGCCATGTTGATGTCGAGCACATAATGGGCATGGGTGGGGAAGCCTAATAGATTGGCACGCTCCACGCGCAACGACGCCATCTCGGCCAGGATGGCCTTGTTGTCCAGTTCGTCGTTGTGGTCACCGATCTGGGTGTAGCCCTGGTACATCACCTTACGCAGGTCACGACAGTCGCTGTATTGCAGGAAGGGAATCAGACTGGGCTTGTGCAGGGTAAAGAGCCATTTACCTTCATAGTCCTTTTCCTGGGCCGCTTCTGCTGCGGCACTAACTACACGGTCGGGCAGGCTGGCCAACTGGGCCTCGTCGTCGATAACCAACTCGAAACGGTTGGTGTCTTTGAGCACGTTCTCACCGAACTGCACGGATAGCAGGCTCAAGCGTTCGTTGATGGCACGAAAACGGATCTTGGCCTCATCGTCGAGCAGAGCCCCGCCCCGCACGAAGTCCTGGTAGGTCTTCTCCAACAGCATGTCCTGCTCTTCAGTGAGATGCAAACGACCGCGTTGATCGTAGACGGCCTTGATCCGAGCAAAGAGGTTCTCGTTGAGGCTAATGTCATCGCGATGCTTGGACGTCAAGGGCGAAAGCTCCTTGGCAATGGCCTGCATGGCATCGTTGGTCAGCGAACTGTTGAGGTTGTAGAACACGCTCCCCACCTGGGTCAGCCAAGCCCCACTGGCGTCGAGGGCCTCCAGGGTATTGGCAAAGGTGGCCGGCTCGGTAGCGTTGGCAATGGCCTCGATCTCGGCCTGATGGCGGGCCATGGCCTCTTTGAAGGCAGGCAGGTAGTGGGCGGTCTGGATTTGTTCAAAGGGTGGCACGCCAAAGGGCGTGTCCCAGGTCTGGAGCAAGGGATTGTCGTCTAGATTCACTGAAACAGTCTCCGAGGTGGATGAGTCGATTGGGGATTGGCAGGAACACAGCAGCAGGCAACAGCTTAACAGGCAAAGGGTGCGTAGCATAGAATACTCCTCATAGCGAAATGTCATGGCAAACAGCCCTATTATTCCCATCGTTCTAATTGTTCTTTACAACAGAACATACGTGGGGTGATTGTAATAGGTTTGCCCTACGATGAGGAGGATTATTTGAGATGTCTAGATTAAGAACAGGCCCGTCATAACAAGAAGCTTAGGGGGCTTCTTCGCCAGGAGTATAACCCAATTTTCCCCAGACACCTTTTTGCACACGCTGTAAGTCTATATTATCGCGTTGTTCCGGTTCACTCCTGTCAAAGACAACTTTGGCAGTGCGCGGATCGCTCCACTTCCAAAACTCACTATGGCCATCGGCAAAGGAGAAGGTCGTTCCTCCATTGTGCAGCTTGGGCGGGGGATCCCACCAGGATGGCGTGGCATATTTTACGCCCCAGGTACCAGGCGTGGGCGGGCTCTCATCCAAAAAAACCAGACGCTCACTGGGACGTTTAATCTTATTGATATTGGTCACACGCAAGCGGTCATAGTTGCCATAGTCGCCCCAATCGGCGGTTCCCTTCATCGAATCAACCACGGCATAGGTAACCTTATATTGAGCCGGGGCATTTTTGCAGCGATAGACCTGGGGATTGGAACAATAGGGGTATATTTGTCCTTTAGTGATCGCTATCAGCCATTGTTCTTCGGTGATGTCCTCGGCGGACAAGGGAGTCCAGGCCTTCGATACCGGCCACTTGATCCACCAGTTTGCCTCGACATCTGCGCTGTATCCCACATCACCGTCAGCAATGTCGCCATTGTTTTCATTGGCATACATAACCCAGGCCATGGTCAACTGCTTGAGATTACTCAGACAGACCGCGCGCTTGCCCTGCTCACGGGCTGCGGTCAAGGCAGGCATTAAGATTCCCATGAGAACGGCGATAACAGCAATGACAACGAGCAATTCGATGAGGGTAAAGGCTGGTTTTCGTTTCATGACATCACCTCAATCAGAATGATGGGCGGTTTCAGGTATAGATCACATTTTAACACTCTACGAATTCCATTCAACTGTTTTCTGCATTGCGAAGGACTAAGGTATGAATTAAGCTGCCTTTTTTAAGGATTTTCAGGAGATTCCATGAGAAAAAGAACATTAGGAAAAACAGACATAACCATTGGCGAAGTGGGCCTGGGCTGCTGGCAGTTCGGCGGCGACTGGGGCCCCATGAGTGAAGACAAGGCCCTCGAAATCATGCAAACGGCCGTGGACCAGGGCACCAACTTTTTCGATACCGCCGACGTGTACGGTGCGGGGCGCAGCGAATCCTTTATTGGCGAGTTCCTCAAAAAAAACCCTGCCGACATCCGCGTGGTCACCAAGTTCGGGCGTGAAGCCGAGGTCTACCCCGATCAATACACCGAGGCCGCCCTGCGGGCCGGGATTCAGCGTTCCTGCCAGCGACTGGGCGTGGAGGCCCTGGACCTGGTACAGTTGCACTGCATCCCCACGGCCGTAATGCAAGATGGCACCATCTTTGACTGGCTGCGTTCCGCACAGAAAGACGGCCTAATCAAAAACTTCGGTGCCAGTGTTGAAACCGCGGATGAGGCCCTGCTCTGCATGCAGCAGGATGGCCTGGCCTCCCTGCAGATCATCTTCAATATCTTCCGCCAGAAGCCCATCCAGCAGGTGCTGCCCCAGGCCCAGGAAAAGGGCGTGGGCATCATCGTGCGACTGCCCATTGCCAGTGGCCTGCTGGCTGGGAAGTTCACCCAGGATTCCACCTTCGCAGAACAAGACCACCGCACCTACAATCGCGACGGCCAATGCTTCAACGTGGGCGAGACCTTTGCCGGTCTGCCCTTTGTCAAGGGCGTGGAGCTGGCCGATCAAATCAAGGCCTGGGTGCCCGAGGGCATGACCATGGCCCAGATGGCCATGCGTTGGATCCTGGATTTCGAAGCGGTCTCGGTGGTCATCCCAGGAGCCAGCTCACCGCAACAGGCCCGCGACAATGCCCAAGCCTCGGACCTGCCACCTCTGTCACCAGAACTCCACCAGAAACTGGCTGAGTTCTATGCCCAGGAAGTCCATGACCACATTCGTGGCCCCTACTAAAACGAGTGATACAATGAAAAGGGTGAACTATGAGACATGCAATCGTATGGCTGGGTCTAGCCGTGATGTGTTCGTCATGGGTAAGCGCCGGAGACGCAAGTTTTGTCCTGGCAGACAAAGACTCCACGGTTAGCATCCTGTGTGATACCGACGATGCCACCGTCGTGCAAAAGGCGGCGGATCTGCTGGCCGGAGACATCGAGAGGGTCACGGGCCAACGCCCTGCCATCCTGCATGAACTCGACCAGGCCCGCGGCAATGTCATTATCATCGGCAGTCTTGAAAAGAGCAAGATGGTTCAGTCACTCCAGGTCGATGCAAGTGACATTGCCGGACAATGGGAACGCTATCTCTGGCGAGTGGTGGAGCACCCTACCCCCACAGTCGATCAGGCCCTGGTGATTGCGGGCAGTGACCGACGTGGTACGGCCTATGGCGTGTTCGATTTGTCGCAAAAGATCGGGGTGTCCCCCTGGGTGTGGTGGGCGGATGTAACCCCGGCCCGACAGGAGACCGTGATCCTCAAAGACATGGACGTTGTGTCGGCCCCACCCGCGGTGAAGTATCGCGGCATCTTCCTCAACGACGAAGACTGGGGACTGCAACCCTGGGCGGCCAAAACCTACGAACCCGAGACCGATGACATCGGCCCCAAGACCTATGCCCGCATCTTCGAACTGCTGCTACGTCTCAAGGCCAACCTGATCTGGCCCGCCATGCACCATTGCACCAAGGCCTTTTATCATTACCCTCAAAACCGGCAGGTCGCGGACGACTACGCCATTGTGGTGGGCAGTTCCCACTGCGAGCAGATGCTTTGTAACAATGTGGATGAATGGGACGGACGTCGCTATGGCCCGTACAACTACGGTACCAATCGCCAATCCATAGTCGATTACTGGCAACGCCGAGCCCAGGAGAGCCGCGACTTCGAAAATATCTACACCCTGGGTATGCGCGGCATCCACGACTCCGGCATGGTGGGCGTAAGTTCCATGAGCGAAAAGGTCGCCATTCTGGACCGCATCATCGCTGACCAGCGTGAAATCGTTCACTCCACCATTAATGCAGATGTCACCAAGGTCGCACAGGTCTTCACCCCTTACAAAGAAGTACTGGAGATCTACGATGCCGGACTCAAGCTGCCCGAGGACGTAACAATAGTCTGGCCGGACGATAACTATGGCTACATCCGCCGCCTCAACAATCCCGAGGAGATGTCACGATCCGGCGGTGGTGGGGTCTACTACCACCTGTCCTACTGGGGACGCCCGCACGACTACCTCTGGCTCAGCACCACCCATCCGGCTTTAATCCGAGAGGAAATGAACAAGGCCCGCCAGCTCAAGTCGGATCGTCTTTGGGTTTTCAATGTGGGTGACATCAAACCTGCCGAATACAATCTGTCCCTCTGTCTCGACATGGCCTGGGCCGCGGACCGCTTTTCTCAATGCGGCAGCGAACGTGAGCATATGACCCAATGGCATCGTGACATCTTCGGTCCGAGCGTGGGAACGGCCATTGCCGAAATCCTGTGGGAGTACTACGACCTAGCTTTCGAACGCCGCCCGGAATTCATGGGCTGGAGCCAGGTCGAACCGCGTCGGCAGGTCCAACCCACTCAATTCAATCACTTCTTCAACAACGACGAGGCCCAGCAACGACTGGATCGCTATCATGCCCTTGTACGCCAGGTCGAAGCACTCAAGCCTCATATCCAGAGTCGCCTTGCTGACGCCTATTTCCAACTGGTCTATTACCCGATCGTCTGTGCCGCCGCCATGAACGACAAAGTTCTGTACCAGGAAAAGGCCTTGCTCTATGCCCGTCAGTCGCGTGCCTCAGCTACGGACTACGCAACCTGGGCCCAAGAGGCCTATGATCGCATAGTTCAGGAAACTGAATGTTACAACCAACAACGGGTCCAAGGCAAATGGCGTGACATGATGTGCATGGCCCCCCGTGACCTTGTCGTGTTCCAACGTCCCATGGCGGCTACATGGAATGCCCCTAACGATGCCTCATGGGGACTGGCCGTGGAAGGATTTGGTGACCAGCAACAGACGCCCGACCTCTTTATGACCGAAAGCGGCCTCCCGAGCTTCAACCGCTGGACACAACCGCGTTATTTCATTGATATCTTTATGAAGGGCCAACAATCCGTCACCTGGCAGGCCCAACCCTCGGCGGACTGGATCGAGGTATCACCCGCTTCGGGTACCCTCACGGCAGCTACCGGTCAAAAGGAGCAGCGACTATGGGTCTCCATCGATTGGGACAAGGCACCGGCCCGAGCTAGGGGAAGTGTCACCATCGAAGGATCGGGCCAACGTCACCAGATAGGCGTACAGGCCGACAACGCAGACGTACCGGACCTGCAGGATTTCACTGGAGCCGTAGAAGACAACCGCTATATCTCCATCTTCGCGGAGCACTATAGCGAGGTACAAAACACCGACCAGGTCACCTGGACAGCGGTCAAGGGCCTAGGCTATACCGGCTCGGTTATCATGGCCGGACCACTCGTTGACTTCCCCACCATCGATCCCGAACAGCTTGCTGACCAAACGGCCTCTGTCTGTTACGATTTCTACTGCTTCTCACGTCGCTCCGCAGAAGTCACGATCTATGGATTGCCCATACATCCGCTCAACCAACAGGTGAGCCAGCGTTTTGCCGTGAGTATCGATGACCAGGCCCCGCAGGTGCTGGACTTCAAGACCATAGGACGCAGCGAGATCTGGAAACTCAATGTCCTGAGCAATACGGCCGTGGCCACCCTCCAGACCGACCGTCTCAGACCGGGGATACACCACTTGAAACTCTATGCAATTGACCCCGGTGTCATCATCGACCGCATCACCATCGATCTGGGTGGACTGCAGGAGGCCTATAGCGCAATCAAGGAAACAAGAATCGCCCCATAATTGAAATCATCATCTCACAGCAAGACCAAGACCGAGGGACATCAAACAGTTCCTCGGTCTTTTCATACCTGTTGTAGTGGACCTCCTTCTATCATGCCAAATAGTTTGTATGCTTTTAATAGCACCCCAAGATCCTCGATAATGCTCTGCTGCAGATGGTAGAGGCAATGAAAGCGACCTTTATTGAATCAGGAGCCAATCGCAATGTTACCGGACTCGACCAAGCGAGGATTCACCCTCGTGGAAATTCTGGTGGTCATTGTCATCCTTGGCATTATTGCGGGTATCGTCATCCCCAGTGTCAAAGCGGCATCTACCGAGGCGACTCAAAATGTGTTTGCCACCAATTTAAAATCCTTCCACCAAGCCGCCACTTACTATTACAAGAAAACAGGTGAATTTCCGCCCAATGCGTCATCAGGACAGGTTCCGTCCGGTATGGAAGACTATGTGAATGAGGCCCTCTGGACCAAACGAACCCCCATTGGAGGGGCCTGGGATGTCACATGGACCACCGTTGATGGCGAGACTGTTTGCTGGGTTGGTGTTCACTTCATTGACGGTGCCTCAACCTATCCGGAAACATCATTCATGCAGGGGATCGATGCGTTGGTTGACGACGGCGACCTAAGCGCCGGAGCCTTTATCCGATTCGGCCCCTGTCAATACTTCATGAAGGTTCAGTAGAGCAAACCGTCGCCCTCAAAGGTCGACCTGCTCGATAAAAGAACAAAACAAATCAACCGCGGCCTTCCAACTGGCTTGGCAGTTTTCGGCCTCTCTAACAAAATCGGTCGTTACCCAAAGGCAGACCGTCCAACCTAAATACCCCTCTTCGATAAAATCGACCTGCTCTAGTTCCCAGTGAAAATCCACGGGATCATCATAATCCCGCTCATGTAAATACGTATCGAACTCACAGAAGAGATCGAAGTAAGCATGACAGCTTCCAGCCCGCATAGGATCAACAAAAACAAGATCGATATACCCCTTGGCCCAATATCTTTCGTCATCCTCACTATTGAGTGACCAATCACACCCTGCCGTATAAAAAGCCGTGTCCGAAGCATTGAGGCGTTCCAGGGACTGGACCAATGCGGGACAGGACTGGACCTCGGGAATTTGAACCGCGCGTTCAGGGTGCCCCTTAAGTGGTACAAACCCATGATTTTGAGAATCCTCCCGTTGGGCTGCAGGGTAGGGAATGGTTTTATCCGCGTGACGTATTGTGAGATATAAACTGTATGCTGGTTCTGACATAGCGACACAGTGTAAGAACAATCCCCCCCTGCATCAATCAAAACCTTCACCTTCAGAGGCAATACAGATAATGCACATTCAACGTACACATCACGCCAAGCCTAAAGATCAAATCCCTACTAAATAGCCTAAAAGAGCCCTTTCCTTTGTTAATTACCCTTGGACGTGTTGGCACAGTAAATGCTTATTACCTCCACAGAAACCGTCAGCAGCTTAAAAAGGAGCTATCATGAACAATAAAGTGAAATTGATCATTACCGTCCTTATCGTCAGCCTCATTATTGCCGTAACGGGCTGTAGCCATCGTGAAGCGGCCACCGTGGGGGCCATGATCGGACATCGCATCGGAACAGTATTCGGAACAGCCACCGTCGCAGTCGAGGAAACCTTCGAAACCACCAAGGACGTACAGGCCGCCAATCCGCGTTGGGACGACCACCCCAGACACAGTCAGCGGACTCGCCATCGTCCCGTTCCTCCACCCCCTCACTCGGACTCTGAAAGTCACTACTACAGCACCAATGTCGTAATCAAAACGCGCGGACCTGCTGAGATCCTCTCTGTTGAAGCCAGTGAGACCGAGGACGTGACACAATTCTGGGGGCAATGATGCCCCCCCTCTATTGAGGCAAACTGATTCCAAGTTCCCGCAGTTCACTTTCGATCAACGGAGCCCACCCTCGGTTGGCCTTGGGATTGGCAGGACTGGGGTGAGTAATGCGTCCCGTGGCCACGGACAATCCCTGGCAGGACTCCTCCACCCGAGCCAAGGCAAAGTTCCCGACTCCCACGACCAGCTTTGGCTGCAACACCTTGACCGCATTGGCCAAGGCCTTATTGCAGGGTGCAAACAGTTGGGCTCGATCCGTAACCTTGAGCTTGTCCGGGGTGACATTCTTACTGTCCTGATCGAAAAAGGCCAACGGGCAATAGTTCAACACGAAAAACCGTTCGAAGAAAGCCTCAGGTGTCTTGAAGCGTTCCTCAGCCCACCCCCATAGCCGTCGACCACTCACCTCGCTGCGTGTACAATCAAATCCCTGCACCGGTCGCTTGGGGTGCATATTCTCCGGCGTCTCGACGCGTCCCTTAATCCCCATCCAATCGCGCACATGGGCGATCTCTCCAAAGGGAATCCCAGTTTGTGCCATCCCCCAAGGCCCGGGATTCATCCCCACCAAAATCACTTCCTTGGTTCCTTGGCCGTAACGATCGATGTAGTCATTAAAGGGTGCCCGCGCGTATTCCAAGGGATTGTAAGAATAAGCCACAGGCATATCAAACTTAAGTGGCTTTAAATCACGTACCAGCGTTGTCGTTATCGTTCGTAAATTCATATTCCCAGACTAACCGCTCATGACCAATGATGCCATCGGTTTTTACCTTGTATGTCTTATCGAGCCAGTGATAAAATCAGCCCTAAGTTAAATGACCTTCAATCTACCCTGCTATAGATTTCGAATATGGACCATATAGTCACAACATTAGCACCGATCTTCATTCTCATCGCCTTAGGGGCCACCCTGAGCAAAACACGGTTTTTGTCTACGGAGGTGGTAGACGGACTGACCCGCTTGGCCTACTGGGTGGGTTTGCCCTGTGTCCTTTTTTACAAAGTGGCTTCCGCCCACTACGATTGCTCGACCGCGGCCAAGGTATATGGAGTCTTTTTCATCGGCTTTGTCGCCTCCATGTTCATCGCGTATCTCGTGACGAGGGGTTGGCACATGCCCTCCCAAATTGCAGGCACCTTCATCCACGGCTCCTTCCACGGCAACCTGAGTTTCATCGGTTTCGCAGTGATCCTTTTTCACCTGGCTCATTCAGGATTGAGCCAGGAGAGAATCGCCCCCCTCGAAGGCCTGGCCGCCATCACCATGGTCCTGGGTATCATCACCCATAATGCCATAGCCGTGACCGTCCTGTTAATCAGCCAGCATCATTTTGGATTCAGATCGCTACAACCGATTGGCAAAGGCCTGATCACTAATCCCCTCATCGTCGCATCCCTGCTGGGGCTACTCTATTCCGCAATCTTCTCTTCCATCCCACCGATACTAACAGTCTCCCTAAAAGCCATAGGCCAACTCGCCCTGCCAGCCGCCTTACTGGGCATTGGCGCCACGCTCATTCAAAGCAAAATCACCGCCAACCTAACCCGTGCCATCACCGCCTCTGTCATAAAAGTCGCCATAGCCCCCCTATGCGGAGCCATGGTCATCCCCATATTCGGCCTGCAAAAGGATCACGCCATGATCGCCATGGTCCTACTGGCATGCCCCACCGCAGTAGCCGCCTTCGTCGTATCCAGTCGACTCGGAGGAAAACCCGAACTCACCACCGCCATCATCGTCATCAGCACCCTATTGTCACTGCTCTCTCTATCAACCGTGCTAGCGATTTATGCTGGCTAGAACTGGATTTTGGGGCAACCTCACACTAGTTCAATACCCTTCTCAATATTACCCCAGAATTTCTTTGACAAATTAGCCCCCTTGTTTAACATAGCCAACAATTCTTTCCTCATAGTTTATTACTGGTTCAAGGGGTGCACATGAAACGGAGTTCGGCAAAAATCTATTGCGCTGGTCCTCTTTTTAATCCTAGTGAACGTCAAGAGATGGCATTAATTGCGAACACTCTCAAGAACGCTGGATACAATACATTTCTACCCCAGGAAGACGGTCTTGAATTTGCCAAATTGTTCCCCGCCTTTTTGAAAAAGGGTGTCCAATCCTCGGAAGCTCAACAACTGCTCAACCAGGCTATTTTTGCTCTCGATGTCTTCCAAGTCAAAGATTCTGATGGCTTAGTCCTTAATATGAATGGGAGAGTACCAGATGAGGGGGCCATGGTCGAAGCGGGGATTGCTTGGTCCCTTGGACGTCCGATTGTCATACTGAATAGTGATGATAGATCACTACTTCAAGGCAATCACAATCCACTCATCCTAGGACTTGCAGATTTTGATACGGTGCAACGATGTGAAGACATTCCACCGGCCTTAGATCGTAAACTTGCTGAAGTCGGTAATAATGTTATTCAGAATAAGCCTCTATACCCGGATGTGTCTGTAAGTAAGGGACGGGCGATCAGTGAATGCCTAGACACAGATCGGGACGAAGGCCGAATCGCAGATTTACTGCTAAACTTATTCGGAGGGAAAGCATGTCACCATACAAACGAGAGGAAAGAGAACTCTTCCCCAATCCGCATGCAACCATAGGAACCAAAGGCAGATTTCAAAACAGAAAAGGCCCAGACGACTTTCGGACGGATTTTCAGAGAGACATTCACCGCATCATTTATTCGCAGGCCTTCCGCCGCTTACGTCATAAAACCCAAGTCTTCTATTTCCCACAAAACGATCATGTTTCCACACGTTTAGACCATGTGCTTTTTGTCGCCTCTGCCGCCCGCACTATAGCACGATGTCTTGGCTTAAATGAGGATCTAGCCGAGGCCATCGGTTTAGCTCATGACCTAGGTCACGCCCCCTTCGGACATCAAGGGGAGGAATTTCTAAGAGAGATTATCGAAACTCATTACGCTTTAAAGGAAACGCTACCACCATTCTCACATGAAGTTTATGGACTTCGTGTGGTAGACTATTTGGCCAAACGAGACCGTGAGAAAGCTGGACTAGATCTCACTTGGGAAGTAAGAGACGGTATCATCTCTCACTGCGGCGAAGACTTTCAAACATGTATTTTGTCTCCCGGTTCGAAGGATAAATCTTTGGAAACGATCCAAACACGGGAGCAGGCCAGCTATCCAGCCACACTGGAGGGCTGTATTGTCCGCCTCGTGGACAAAGTAGCCTATTTCGGCAAGGACATTGAGGACGCCATTGCCGCTGGTATTATTCTAGAAAAGGATGTCCCATCAACTATCTCAGATGAGCTGGGGCAAACAAATGGCAAAATCATTGGGACCTGCATTGAAAGCATTGTCAAGGAAAGTAAAGGCAAAAACCACATCGCAATCTCCCAGAAATGTGGAAATCTTATGCACGAACTCATTCAATTCAATGGAAAACACATCTATCACTGTGAAAAGTCAGAAGGATACAAGAAACAGGCAGGATTAAGCCTAAAACTTCTCTTTGAAGATCTCCTGCTTCAATTAAAGACGTTTCCTCAACTCAAAGATGCTGAAGATAGACGCACTCCATTTGTTTACCAAACCCTCTATGAGTTTTTGGAAGACATGAAGGAAACAAATACATATAGCGAGACCACCCCACCAGAACTCATTGTTTTTGACTTCATTGCGGGCATGACGGACAGCTTCGCGATCCGATCCTTTCAAGAACTTTTCGTACCACAAGCTTCTGTGTAATAGAAAATCAAATCGCTCATTACTGATTACCACGCAGAGTCACATGGTAAACTGTCATCTTATATTCAATGCGTGATGGACGTGTCTTAGGACAATATTGGGGCCAGGCCTTAAAAACTTCAATTCAATTTATCAGCGATCACCCAGTTGCGATTTGATTTTTTCTAGTGTGGCTTTCAAATCTTGGTCAGAATCCTGTTGCTTATGTATCTTTTTTATCTGTATGGAAACCGCGGCTCCGCTACGAAGTCCCATCACCTCTGCAACTTGTCGTTGTGTTAGGCCTGCATATTGACACAACGAATAAGCAACGACCGGCCGAACCATGGAATTCAAGCCCCGCCTCTGAATCGCATTAGGCTCAACCTGTAAGGCTTTCAGAACGACCTCCAACACCTCGTTTGTGGACACATTGTCATTGGTCTGTCGAAACGATACATCCTCCTTCTTGTCATAGTCCTGAACCAATGACTCATACCGGGCCTGTATACGCTCCTGAAAGTCACTCGTACCAATACCGAATCGAGCGTTCTGCTTGGCTTCTATGAAGGCAGCATCAATATCTTTGATTCCTCCCTCAACGAAGCGGCGGTATTGACTATTATGCTTCTTGCTAGACGATCCCATCATTGTCAAAACCGGATTATAGTCGATATAGTCCAATCGCTCATCCAGGCCAATATAGCTGCGATAACTACTCCAGGTATAATTCCTCAAAATCTCAACACGCTCACGAACAGATTTGTCACGATGAGCCTTGGTATAGACAGGATTTAAATGCACATACCGGCTCAGCTTGAGAATGTACTCGTCTTCCTCGACCAAAGTAGAACCAAATCGCCCCTGAAACAGATGTCCACTTTGATTGTGCCTACGATTGAAGTAGGCCGTATAAGCCGTCTGTAACCGATGCATGAACTGGCTCAAGTTCCCCTTTGGCGTGGATAGGACCAAATGGACATGGTTAGTCATCATGCAGAACAGGTAGAGTTGTACTTCATACAAGCGACAGCTCTCGGCCAGCTTATTGATAAATCGGTCTCTGTCACCATCGTTCTTGAAGATCCTAGACCGATTGTTCCCTCGTATAGTCACATGATGCACTGCACCTTGATACGTTATCCTCAATGGCCTTGCCATGTGGACAATGTATAGGTGTATTCACTAAAACACAAGCTTGAACTTATGTTTTTAAGGGTTGACCCCATTACTCCCATGACATGAAAACAAGAGTAGTACACTCCGCTTGTCAAGTCTTAACTACTATTTCGATTCCGCTGAAAAACCCTTGTTTTAAGCCCACTTCTTGTCGAGAAGTCTGGCTGTTAATCATCGCCGCTAAAACTTATCGAAACTGTTCTAGATATTTAACATTGATGCCCAACGCCACACGTGTGGCACAATATTGCCACCTGAGCTTATATTTAGCTCTGTGGACTGGTTGTATCACTCCTATTGGTCAGGCTATGCGGTTGCAGTGGCTTGCGACCATTGATACTGCATCAAACGGATCCAACGCTTCGTATTAATTGCTGCGCCATAAAGATAATTGCATAGCCTTGTCTTGCTAAGACCACGATATCGAGTTCGGCGACCTCCGCTTCGGACATATTCACTGATCGTTCCTTCAATACCATTTCGTTGATACATCGCTTTCTGGAAACCCTCTGTTTTCATGTCGCGGCGACGCTGCTGCAGGTGGTCGTGATGCTCTCCAACAACCAACATACATCGTCCGCTACGAGCCTTCGTGCAGTTGGATTTCAAATGACATTCATCACAAAGATAACTCCATTCAAACCGATAATCAACTTGGCCAGTTTTGGGGTTCTCTAGACGACTGCATTGGGTACTCGTAAAACCCGCAGGGCAAGTCGCATGGCGGTGCTTAATGGAGACATCAAAGTCTTCTGCTGTGAAGAGGGAACCTGACGGATTGTTGGATGGGCGGGCCGGGCCCATTAATATCCGTTTATCCAGGTAAGCCTTGCCTAATGTGTCATCATTGATATAGCCTGCATCTACATATTGTTCGTCAGCCACACCCAAACCATGTGTTTCTTGTTGTTGTTCAACAGCTTCACGGCCAACAAAGTCACTAACGATTGCTTGCGTGGTAGTTACTTCCGTCACAAAACCCGTGGTTGGCTGACCTTTTGAACGATCACTCGCATCCCCTTTGGGAACTGTCTCGGAGATTTGGACCTTATAGCCTACCCAGTTTTTACTTCGTTTCGAAGACCACTGGGCGTCAGGATCATGAGGGTTTTTGACTACACCGCTATTCTCCGTTCTACGTCGCTTTGGGCCTTGGTCCGTTATTTCGTATTGTTCGTTGAATACCCGTTGGAGTAGCTGTCCCTGAGGGTGTTCCAGGAGTGAGGGGTGATCTTTGGCCCATTCAAGGAGAGCAACAATATCAAGACCCGCTTGTTGAAACTTAGTATTGACTGCATCCTGTTTGATTTTATGCCATGCAATATCACTGTCGATATAACGCTCATAGAACACCGGCCAATCCTGTAACGAAGCCTGGTAGTCCATCTTCACTACAATTTCCAAGAAGAGACGAATGGTTTCGCGTACAACTTCTAATCGGCTCATACGAGCCACGGCTCCCAATACATGGGTTGAATCCAAACGTTGCTTTCCCCGTCGTCTGACGAGTCCGTGCCTATGTAAGGCCTGCAATATACTGTCAAAGATAAGTCGGCCGTCTTTATGGCTTGTTAAGCGACTACGAAAGGTCACCAGTGTTGTCGAATGAAATCCTTTGTCGTTAATCTTGAGATTCAAAGCATGCTTCCATCCCAGATGCAAGCGAATGTTTTCAATCGCCTTGCGATCTGGAACAGACTCCATAAATTGCAGAAGAGTTGCACCGGCCATAACTACGGGTTCTATTCCGGGGCGTCCATTATCAAAACAATACAACTGGGTGAGATCCCCTCGCACAGCCTGCAATGCAGGAAGGACTTCTTTGCGGAAAATGTCATACCGGTCGTTGTTGTCGAATAGATCTTGAGCAAGAAAAGAAGCATCGTAAAAAGTGGATTGAAGATCTTGCTTGGGGATGCTCATGGTGTTCTCCGTAACAGCATGTTGACTATCAATGCAGTCTACATTAGCATGCTACATAGTCAAGATATAATGGTAAATACCAATAGGTTTTTCAGCAGAATCTATTTCCAGGGTTGACCCCAATGCTGCACTTATTTATATAGCATTTACGTTTTTTCTGCCTGCATTTCTAGTAAAATTCACCGGGATTTCAATTAAATAACCATGAAGATTTTCGCCGATAATATTGACAATATCCACTTAAAACCTTATATTAAAGGTTTTAAAGCGATAAGTGGAGGCGATCTGTTGGCCTGAAGTAGAGAAAATGATAGATGAGGATGAGTTTTTATCAAACAGCTAAAGGGGATTCTTATATCCTCTTTGACACAAATGATGATATTCTCTTCTGGTTCACATCGATTACCAAGAAAGAATCCAGAAACGACATATCGTTTCTAAATAAAACGTTATTTCGTAAATTTCAACAATCTTTTTATCCAAAAGACAGCCAAACGACTTCTAGCGGGATAACACGTCTTGGCAAATACATCTTGTCCCTAGATAAAAACGAACCTTATAAACGGCAAGTCTGTTGTATCAACAAGCTAAAAATTTCAAGCCATGCCAACACGACTTAGAAAATAGCTACAATTTAAGGTTCTTTCTATGAATCGTATTTCAATGTCATTGATGCCAATATAATAAATAAATGATTAGCAGTTCAATACAAACAAGAGTTAAGTGCTCATTCACTAACTAGATCATCATATTTAAAGAGTAGGAAATAGAGTTTTATGGTAAATGATGATTTCAACTTATCTTGGGTACACATTTCAGACCTACACTTTGGACAGGCAAAATATGGAAAGGATCAATTACAAGAGGAAATAGTTATTGATCGTCTGATTGAAGATTTGAAGGAATGCCGTGAGGTTTTTAATGATTTAATACCTTATGTTTTCATCACTGGCGATGTTGCATTTTCTGCACAAAGCCATGAATATAAAAAAGCTACAAAATTCATATCTCAGTTGGAAAAAATCGGTCTTGATAAAAATAAAATATACATTGTCCCTGGAAATCATGATGTTGATAGGAAAACTTTTGTCAAGAAACGAACCAAGAATAGTCGTATAGATGATACTTACTCATCTCTGCGTAAAACACCAGCAAAAATTGACAACCACTTAGTAGAAGCCAAGACTGCTTTTAAAAATGATATTTGGTTTAAGTTAAATCAATATTGTTCTTTTATCAAAACAAAGAGTTTTCAGGAAATTACCCACCAAAAAGTATTTTGGAGTGAAAACAAAGCCGATAATTTATGTTTCGTTGGTTTAAACTCAACACTGCTAAGCTATGATGACACCGATTCGCCAACCAACCTGGCCTTAGGTAAGCAGCAAATCAAAAATGCACTCAGTGATGAAAATAAAGACAAATTGCTTGTTGTTTTACAGCATCACCCTCCTGATTGGTTATTGGTTGATAAACAAACCTTTCTAAATGTAATTGGCGATAGACCCCATTTGATACTATGTGGGCATACTCATTCTCAGCAGGTAACAATAAATCTAGACTTAGGGCAGAAAGAGTACATTACTTTTAATGCTGGTTCTGCTTATGAAAAAGAGGGAGAAAGTCACAAATTAATTCGTCATACATATTATCTCGGAAAGCTAGAAAAAAAAGGTCTAACTTTTTGGCCGCGTGCTTGGTCAAGAGGTAAAGAAAAATTTGACGCTGACAGAGAGTTCTTTAGTACGACAAAGGAAGATTATGTATTTCATCCTGCGGAAAAGCTTCCTAGTCCACTAGCTTTCTGGTTAACCAAAGAAGAAAAATACACCCCTCCTGAAACAGACACATCCACCACTGAGAAATCAAAAAAAGTCCAGACTTTTAATAGTATCGTTGAAATGCTAAATCAAAGGGCGGGAAATGTTTGCGAAAAATTTAATTGCGAGATGCAACCTCCAACTACTGATTTTGGGGTTGATGTTTATGAGTTTGACGCAAAAATACTTAATTCCCTTTTGCTTATAAAAGCTTTAAATGCATTGGCAAACGAGATAGAAATGGCTCATGAAAGAAAAGTTTCTGATTCATCATTATTTAGTTCATCTGTCAAGACTTTCATAGAGAAACTCTCCACTGACAAGGTCATAAAAAATGAAAATGAATGGAGAGACGAACTAGCAAAGAAACTCAAAAGTTCAACCAAGGGAGCTCCCTATGTCTCTGATATTGATATATGTGTGGACTATTTATTTAAATGGGAAAGCCCTACTTTTTTAATAGATTGGGATTCTGGAACCTTTCGGGCTCAATTTGAGAAATGTCAACAGACCATTGATCATGTTTGTGTAGAATTGTTAAAAAGAATGAAAAACGAACTATGCCTATCGTATTGCGGATTAAACAAGGCAATTAAAACCATAGGAAAAAAATAGCTCCAAAATTTACTCTGAAACTAAATGTGAAAAAAACCATTACAAAGAGCTGAAAGTTAATTGCAGAAAGCAAAGTTTGAAAAACGGAAGCAAAAGTAATTTTTGGGATATCCTGGAAGACCCTGAACGCATTCATTGGGCAGAGAATATTGATCTCCAAATATTTTATAGCGTATTTGATTATTTTCTCGGGCTAATTTTCCAGTCGAGCAAAAAATCTCCCCCAAAAAGAGCGGCAGAGGATATCACTTCATTTTGTCGTGGGATGATTAGTGACAAACAATCAAAAGGACAGTATGACGATGTCCACAAATTCTGTAAACACTATCGAGCTTATTCCGAAACAATAATGAATATTGCCGGAATTGTTGAAGAGGATGAGTTTTCGCTATTTTACGTTCCGTTACATAAAAAAAATAAGATATCGAATATTTCCACAAAAATCCCTCAAGTATTTTTGCATCCGAATAACAACTTTAAGGAATACAAATTAGCAACTGCTGCAATTTGGGGACATCTAGAAAAGAAAAAACTACTCAAAGAAGATTTTACACGTAGAAATGTAAAAAAAATGCATGACCGGGCCAGGCAACAAGCCAAGAAAGATAGACATAACCAATGAGACATTCCCGAAAGAATGATGAGCTAAAAAGCGACATAGGGTATCATGACTATCTTGCTTTGTTATGTTATACAGACGCAGAATGGACAAGACGAAAGCCCCACAGGATAAAAAACAAGAGAAAGACAGCATTCTACAATAACTTTATCCATATAACAGATCAATGCATGCAATTTCGCAATGGCATCAATAAAAATCACACTGACTTTCTAAAAACAGCAAAATACGTAGTTCCTGAAGAGCAAAAGGAAATGGATCATGATGTTAGTTCCTATCTTTATAACCCTCTCTGCTATGTCCCTTTTGGTCACGCTGACGAACTAAGTATCGTTTTATTAGATGACTTTGATCCCGTTCATCATGTAACGACCAATATTCATACCACCATGGAAGAAGCATGCATTGGGTTCTGCCCTAAAATGGAACACATTATTCCCAATATGGGCAATGGTTTATTTAGTGAGTTCCATTCATTATTTGGGCAAAGCTCGATTATTAAGGAACCAACGCTTGTCGATGGCAAGTATACTCCTGCAGCTCATGATTTATTGACAGACACACCGTTACTAATATTCACAAAGTACAAACTTCATGGATTGGGCGTTCTCGGAGAGGGATTATTGTTTCAACATACTTTGTTCCAAACGATGGCTTCACGGTGTCTAGATATTAAATGTCGCTTGCTTGGCGAAGTTAAGAAGAATGGCAAATGGCATGAATGGGCTGACGAGGAAGATGTAAATACGACAAAAATCAGCTTCCTGGATTTACAAGGATCTGAAGAAATTGGCAGTATGATATTTTGTCGAAACTATTCAGTGGCAATGGCTTTTGTCGTAGCCATGAGAAATTTGACCTTCGGAGATGTCTTTAGTACTGATAAAGAAGGATATTTAAAGGCAGCACTTGGTCGAAGTGGTATGCACAAATCTGTGATTAAAAATGCCTCTAAGCTTCAAAAGACAAAACGATCAGATGACATCACAGAACTCAGTGATGAACACTCCTTTCGATGGTCCGTTAGCTCTCTCTCTTTTTCCGCAATTAGTTTTATCGAGGAGGATTACTTAAATTACAAGGGCTACGTTGAGGGACATGCAAAAGCGAAGGTATCGCCTGGACATTTGATAAACTATGGTGAAACCATAGTGATGGATTCCAAATCAAAAAAGAAGGAACCACCAACAGACAATAAATTATACCAAGCTGTATACGGCTGCGTAACAGGCGAAGATGATGCTGTATTTCGCTATGGAACAAGCCCAAATACCCTCGAACACCCATTGATACCACTCTACGCCCTGATAAAGGTTTTCAAGCAAAACTATAATAGATTTGGACTCGGACGAGAACAAAACAATAGGGATGCGATTGATATTTCAACCACGGTTACGATTCCTCTTTTGCCACTCAGCATTTCTGCTGGGAAAACAGAACCCGATTTTATCCAAACAAGACGAGGGGATAATCATTTTTCACCATTACTCATTCTTCTTCGTGAAGTACAGGAACGCCTTTTCAACCTTAGCCATAAAACAAAAACATCTAAAAATAGAGGCAAACTAAATTTATTAGAACTGAAGACTAAACACAGGCTCTACGGCCTCTCAATGTCTTTACGCCGTACTATCCAGTATCTATATCAAAATTTTAGTGTCACCATTGGAGATCCTGCTTCATTTGATGCAGTCATTGATCTTTATGACACATTTGCAACCTTACACGTAGTACTGACCAAGCTTTTACCAGATAAGCTTAAGAACGATGGAGAGCCAAGAAGGTGCGGTGATGACATTCTAATACTAGAGGAAGGCCGCATTGAGCAAATTGCGATGCTAGTCGATGCGATACACAATTCACTTTCTCATAAGCTTCAAAATATTTATGCTGAATGCCAGATGCGAGATATGGCGATAGATTTTCGTGGAGGACTTAATCAAATCCTCTTTGCCGTTGATGCTCCTGTCAAATGTGGGCTAGGCCTTATGCGTCGATATGTTATACCAAATTCTGACAGAAATTATGACAAGGTAGGAGTCTTAACACGTGTCAGCTTTAAACCTGACGTTAGATGTTGCTCACTCAGGTTGGGAATCGAAGATAAGGCCCAACTGGCCTTTTACGAAGTTGACGTACCCCATATTCTACATGTAACCAGTTATTGTGACTATCTTCACGAAGCGTTTCATCTGATCTTCGATGCATTGTATTTAAACAAATCTTTTGACAGCCTTGGCAAAATTAGCTCAGTAATGCGGGGGCGTTTGAGTGAGATATTTACAATGCTACTGTCTCAGATTTTGGTTTTTGGCTCAGACACAGAAGCCTCCAAATACTATCTAGTTGCAAGCTACTCAAAGAGCCTAACGAGTATCGGATGGAATGATGAGGAAACCATAGTACGTTTCTCTGAACTTCTGATTCGGTTGTTTATTGTTGTGGATGCAATTGATTCTTCTAAGAGTAGGGATGACATTGAAAAAGATCCGATCAAGTGGAGCGGACAAGAATGGCATGACACAAACGGTCAAGATAGGGAGGCACTGACACGTTTCAAAGATCTTCTCACAAAAGCAGGACCATTCTTTTCCGAGTATAACCGTTTATGGAAGGAAGAGGATAGGTTCCTTGATGGACAAGCCTTTTGTCTAGATCAGTTTGGTGATATTTATCCTGAAATGCAGAAAGCAATGCCTGTTATTTGGTCAGAGGTCCTAAAATTATTTCAAAAATATGTAAAGGACAGGCGTTGGTCTGAACTGACAGGTTACCAATGTACAGATGACGAATTGAGTGACATAGTAGAACCCAGCATTTATAATGGTTATCCTCTCATTCGAGGCAAGTACAACAATGCGGGCAGGAATTTAACGGATTCTACCAATACTGAATTAGATTCTCTTTTTCTGATCTGTAAAATCTTTAGATCATATATCGGGAAAATCAAACAAGCGAAGAAAAAGGAAGTTCACATTCACCGAGACAAGGATAGACATGTCGAATTCCCAGTTTCTCAAAAAGAGGAAGGGTGGTTTCCTTTTTTATTAGATCGAGGAGTTTCCAGTATGTTTTGCCCTGTCCCTAGCGAAAGAAGATGTAGGCTGCAAAGGCAAATTGCGACCATAAAAAGTTTGTGGGACATATCATCAAGTTTACGAGCAAAGCGTTTTGAAAGCATCTTAGAAGATAATTTTGGAACAAGCAAGGCAACCTCTTGATAGCCTCCTCCCCACTGCATATAGAGTGAGGAGGAGACTAATAGAATTTCACACTACATCATTCTGAATATTCTGGAGTTTCTTCTTTCATTCAATATCAGAGATAGTTGCCCGTCCAATGAGTTTCTTCCAATCCATCTCGGGTCTTACTTCAATATTCTTGTTCCAAGCAGCTTTCATGACTTTGGCATCAATTATTCCCTCGAGAAGAGCTATCATCGCACTTAAGTCTTTCGGAAGACATGCTTTCCCGAAACCCAACTTTTTATCTGGCCCCGGGACAGCCCAATGAGATTTACCAAGACGATCATCCATAGTGGCATACTCAAGGACTTCATCATAATCAATGTTTAGATAATCACATGCCTGCTTGATCTCATTTGCAAATGAGACTTTAACTGCAAGAAAACAGTTGGTTACATATTTTACCATCTCAGCAGTTATAGATTCAGTCGTCACAATAGGGACATTGGGGAAAGCGGCCGTGTACATCTGTTTTAAAGTTTCCACTGCTTCTTTTGAACCACCAAGCACGATTCGGTCCTGATTTTTAAAATCTTCTAAAGCATTGACTTCAGTCAAAAACTCAGGATTGAAGCACACATCTATATTTACATATTGATTATCAAGTCGAACTGTTGTTTTAGGAATCACAGTAGACTTGATGCAAACAACACGCCCATTTCCACATGTTGCCCCCCTCTCTGCCCAGTAAGTTGCAGACTCAGATACTTCTCTAACGACCTTTTCCACAATATGAGTATGACAAGTCCCATCATCTTCCATAGGGGTAGGAACGCACACAAAAATTGGGCCATCAGTAAATCTTACTAGAGACTGAATTGGATTTATTTCGTTCCATTCATCATTCTTCATTAGTTGATCCAGAGAACCTGGCCTGCCCCCGTTTTATGTACCAGTTGTTATGAGAGTCGGGGTTAATGGTTCTCTCGCTGGATGATCCGGAGGGAGGCCCGAAGGGCCGACCGGAGGATCAGCCAGCGAGGCCGCGTACGATGCCGGAGGCTGGTAGCCCAACGACGAATGCGGTCGACGGTGGTTATACTCGTTCTTCCAGCTTGCCGCTAGGACTTTTGCGTCACGTAAGCCAGTGAATAACTCGGTATTGAGAAGCTCATCACGGACTCGACTGTGAAAGCTTTCAGCGTAGCCGTTTTGCCAGGGAGATCCTGGCTCGATATAAAGCGTATCTACCCCTGCAACACCCAGGTAGTCACGAATGGCTGAGGCAATGAATTCCGACCCGTTATCGCTACGTATGTGGCCAGGGATGCCACGAATTAACATCGTCTCACTGATTAAAGACACGACATCGACGGCCTTGATGCTACGCTCAACCTCAAGCAGCAGGCATTCACGGGTATACTCATCGACGAGGCTCAGCCACTTCAAAGGACGACCGTGTTCGTCACGGTCATGAATGAAGTCCCAGGCCCAAACGTCATTCTTGCACGAAGCTGCACGACGAATGCAACTGTTGTCGCTATGACCCAAACGACGCTTTTTACTCTGTTTCTGTGGCACTTTAAGCCCTTCACGTTTCCAAAGACGATAGACTCGCTTGCGGTTGACACGCCAACCCTCAAGCCGGAGTTTGGCCCAGATCATCCGGTATCCATAGCGTGGATGCTGGCGAACCAAGGCATGGATCGCGGCCAGTAAAAGCGGCTCATCGTCAGGCACCCGCGACTGATACCGCTGTGTACTGCGGGGCTGTTCCAAGACCCGACATGCACGACGTTGTGAGACGTTCAATTTGCACTGAACCGCCTTGACCGCCTGCCGCTTGCGTGACGGGCCTACGAATTTCCCAGGAAGTCTACGGCCTCCTTGAGAATCGATTTGTCCAACTCGGCGTCGGCCAGAAGACGCTTGAGCCGGGCATTTTCGTGCTCCAGCTCTTTGAGTCGCTTAGCGGATTCGGCCTTCATGCCACCGTACTGGTTACGCCAACGGTGATACGTGGCCTCACTGACACCGAGATGTTGGATTACGGTCGCCAAGGGCTGACCTGAGTTTAATAACGCTTCGGCCTCCCGAAGGGCCGCAATAATCTGTTCTGGACTTCGTCGTTTACGTTTGCTCATCTAGAGTCTCCTTGCCAATTGGCATATTAGAGACTCTCATAACAGTTGGGTCAAGTTTTGGGGAGCACGCCAAACCAACATGAGCACAATCGTCATAATCATGGATATCACACGACCTTCCATTGGAAAACCAATGCCCGTTCCAACCATTTTGTTTATCATAAGAGAGAACATTAAAGGCATGCTTCATGCCCTCAAACAGTGCATTGCCAACAAATCCTTTACCTATAATCCCAATAGTTTCCATTACTCTATCCTCTCAGAAAACTACATCTATACATTATTGTCCAGATAGACTCTATCTTGAGGTTTAAAACAAAAGAACCCCAAGTACTGTAAGTTCAAATTCTTGACATGAAAACACCCCGTGACAGCATGCTGCCTCGGGGTGTGTATTTACTTGATAAAGAGCTGTAAAGTTTATATGCCTTCTACACTCCGCTTCAGCATATCACCATTTGAACATTCACGCTTCACGCTATAACCCTTAAGGGGCATGATGTGCTCGTGGACGGTATCGATGAAGTCATTGGGGTAGGGGAAGAAGGTGTCTTCGATTTCGTCGGGCGGGGTGATCCAGTTACGGGCTCCCAGGACTACTGGGGGTGCGTCGAGTTCGTCGAAGGCAAATTGGCTGATCTTGTTGGCCATGGTGTGGAGGAAGGAGCCGCGTTCGCAGGCATCGGAGGCCAGGAGGATCTTGTGGGTCTTTTTGACACTTTCGATGACCTTTTCGTAGTTGAAGGGGACCAGGCTGCGGGCGTCGATGACTTCGCAGCTCATGCCATATTGCTCTTCCAGGGTCTTGGCGGCTTCTAGGGCGCGGTAGAGGGTGGCACCTATGGTTAGGATGGTTAGATCCTTGCCTTCCTTGCGGATGGCGGGTTCGCCGAAGGGGACTTCGTATTTGCCTTCGGGGACGCCACCGGCTTCGAACTCTTCGGCGATGCCGTAGGTTCGTTGGCTTTCGAAGAAGATGACGGGATCGGTGCCGGTCAGGGCTGAGTACATCAAGCCCTTGGCGTCATACGGTGTGGCCGGGAACACGACCTTGAGGCCCGGGATGTGGGCACAGAGACTGGTCCAGTCCTGGCTGTGTTGGGCGCCGTACTTGCTACCCACTGAGACACGCATGGTCACGGGCATCTTCAAGAGGCCGCCACTCATGGACTGCCACTTGGAGAGTTGGTTGAAGACCTCGTCACCGGCACGGCCGAGGAAGTCACAGTACATCAGTTCGACCAGGGCACGGCCGCCTTCAAGGGCGTAACCCACAGCGGTACCGACAATGCTGGCCTCGCTGATGGGGCTGTTGAACAGGCGGTGGTACGGCAGGCACTCAGTGAGGCCACGGTACACGGCAAAGGCTCCACCCCAGTCACGGTTCTCTTCGCCATAGGCGACGAGGGTGGGATCTTTGTAGAACTGATCGAAGATGGCCTCAAACAGGGCATCTTTATAACCGATGCAGCGGGTGTCCTTGAGACGCTCGCCGTTTTCATCCCAGGCGGAACGGCTGCGTGACTTCAGGGATTCAACGCGGGGGTTCTCTTCCTTGGGCAGCAGGATGTCTGGCTCGCGACCGGGCTCCATGGACTCGACGACTTGATTGGAGTACATGGTCTGGGTCAGCAGGTTGTTGAGTTTCATGAGGTCGGGACGCGGGCTGATGGTCTTGTCCGCGGCCTTGGCCAGAGCCTTGACGACGAGCTTTTCGCCCAGGGCGGTGAGTCCGTCAAGGTCGTCTTGCTTGCAAACCTTGGCGTCCATCAGACTCTTACCAAAACTGACGATGGGATCGACCTCTTGCCAGGCCTCGATCTCGCTACGTTCACGATAGCTGCTCTGATCCGAAGGCGAGTGACCGCTGAAGCGATAGGTCAGGGTATCGAGCAGAACCGGGCCGTCACCGTTCTTGATGATTTCGTATTTGCGTTTGATGGCATCGGCCACGGCCAGGGGATTGAAGCCGTCCACGCGTTCGGCGTGCATCTGCTCGGGATTGAGTCCGGCACCGAGACGGGCCAGCATACCAAAGCCCATGGTCTCGCCCTGGGGTTGGCCGCCCATACCGTAGAAGTTGTTATAAAAATTAATAATAAGAGGCAGGCCACCCTTGTGAGCGTCGTCCCAGAGTTGCTTGAACTGATCCATGGTGGCAAAACACAGGCCTTCCCAGACAGGACCACAGGAACTCGAAGCATCACCGATATTCCCAATGACGATACCAGGCTTCTTATTGACGTGCTTGAAGAGAGCCGCACCGACCGAGATGTCACCGGAGCCACCGACGATGGCGTTGTTGGGCATGATACCAAAGGGCGGGAAGAAGGCATGCATGGAGCCGCCCATACCCTTGTTAAAACCAGGTTCACGACCAAAGATCTCGGCCAGTGTTCCATAGAGCAAAAAGTCCATGGCCAGTTCCTTGACACCGCCTTCGGCATCCTTTTCTACGGTCTTGAGCACGACACCACCGAAGTAGTTTTCCATGATGCTCATTAAGGCCTTGTCATCGAGCTTTTGGATGGCGGACAGGCCCTTGGCCAGGATCTCGCCGTGGCTGCGGTGACTACCATAGATATGGTCGTCGATGCCCAGGTGGTAGGCTTGTCCCACGGCCGAGGCCTCTTGACCGAGTGACAGGTGGGCCGGGCCCTTGTGGTTGTATTCGATGCCGGCGTAGGCCATACGCAGCTTGATTTCGTTGAGCATATTCTCGAAGGTACGAATGATCACCATGTCCCGTTGGATACGGACCAGGTCGTCCTTGGAAAAGTTCTTCAGTTCATCCTTGATGCTCTTGTCGTATTGGTTAACGGGGATCGGCTTAAACTCGATGCTGCCCTTCTTACGTACGTCTTGAGGCAAGATCATCTGACTCTTAGGCATGCTTAGACTCCCAATGGTTTAACGTTTTCTTGCAGCGATTTGTTTGCTTGGCTGCCTTGCTTATTGACTTGAGGACACACCACCTCAATGTTTTCCTGTTTAAAGAATTCGCGCCACTCCGGTCCGGGACACTGATCCGTCACAACCTTGGTGACATAAGACCATTCAACGATCCGATACAGAGCTGAATCGCCAAACTTGCTATGGTCTACTAAAAGAATCGCCTCCTTGGCATTCTTGACGGCCTGGCCGAAGATCGAGGCGCTCTCGATATCCGTGGCAGCCGGACCGAAGTCCATGCCCACTCCGTCACTTCCGAAAAAGGCGCGGTAGCCCCGCAATTGATCCAGGCTGGTTGCCGCCATGGGGCCCACTGCATCCATACGATCCGGTCGATACTGCCCACCCAGTAGAACGACGTTCAAGCCCGGGGTAAAGAGTTCCTGAGCCGTGCGGATGGAGTTGACAATGACACTGACGCTCTTTTTGCTCCGCAGGAATCCCGCCATTTGAAAGCAGGTCGTTCCTGAATCGATAAAGATCTGCTCACCATCTTCCACCATCTCCGCAGCCAACTGACCGATGATTCGCTTGGTGTCCTGGTTGCGATTGACCTTGGACAGGAACGAATAATCCGATTGACGACTCACCATGGCCCCACCATGGGTGAGTTCCAGCAGCCCTTCGTCAGCCAAAATCCGAAGATCACGACGCACCGTGGCCTCGGACACACTCAAGTCCGAGCTTAAGGGCACCACCTCCACGTGACCGTTCTGGTACACCTGATTGAGGATGCTTTCGCGTCGTTCTTGTCGGGATGAAGACAATGGAAATCCTTACCAAATAGACGGTTATCACTCTTTGAGCAAAAACAGGCCAGCTTGCAATAAAGGCCCTTTCCATGATTCACTTATTGCACTTTAATAGAGCCTTCAGAGCCAGCTTCGTTTCATTATTGAATCATAATTGAGCACAAATTGCAATAAAATGCAACACAAAGATGCTTGATTTATGACTGTTTTTGAAGTAATCTTGATTGAAATTGATTTTCACGTGATTCAGGAACCAACCCATGCACACTATCGTTTTGCCGAAAAACAAGGCCTTGACCCCACCGATGGTGGTGGCTCAATGGCTTAAACAAGCCGGTGAGTCGGTCAGCGAGTCAGACGTCATTGCCCAGATCGAATCCGCCAGTGCTCAGGTCGAACTCCAAGCCGGTGCCGCCGGTACCCTACGTAAGATTATGGTCCAGGCTGGTCAGATCGTGGCCGATGGCGAGGCCGTATGCCTGATCGGAGCCCCCGATGAAGATATTACTCCTGTGCTGTCTCAACTCCAGCAGCAGGAACCCAAAGGGGATTCCGCTCCGAAACCCGCGGAGTCCCAACCCGCTGAGGCCGCTGCGAAGCCCGGCCAGCGGCCTGAACCTATTAAAGAGGAAAAGGCCGCACCTCCGGCACCTGCAGCGACAGGTGGATCCGCCGATGCCGTAACTCCTATACTTATGCCCCAAGCGGGCCAAAGCATGGAGGAAGGCACCATTTTGAAATGGAAGATCAAGGTTGGTGATGTTATTGAAGTGGGTCAGCCCATCGTGGAGATCGAGACGGACAAGGCCAATATGGAGGTGGAAGCCGACCATGCGGGCCGTGTCGCTCAAATCCTGGCCCAAGAGGGTGAAATCGTAGAAATCAAGGTGCCCATCGCCCTACTAGCTGACAACGATGCCGATGCGGCTGCCTTTATGAGTAGCGATCAAGCTCCAGCATCAACCGAGACTCCAGCAACTCCGGCCCCGGCCGCTCCTAGTGGTGAAGTACCCGAAGGTGTCAGCCCCATCCTCATGCCCCAAGCTGGGCAGAGTATGGAAGAAGGCACGATTCTCGGTTGGAAGGTCAAGGAAGGGGATCGAATCGAGGTCGGTCAAGCCATCTTCGAGATCGAGACGGACAAGGCCAATATGGAAGTCGAGGCCGTGGAAGCCGGTCGGATTGCCAAAATCGTGGCTCACGAGGGTGATATCGTAGAAATCAAGGTCCCAGTGGCCTATCTCGCTGAAAATGACAGTGATGTCGAGGACTACATCGCTGCTCAGGGACAGGCAGCGGTTGCTGCTGCACCGCAGGCTCCGGCCGCGCCAGCAGCAACGCAGCCCCCCAAAACCATACCAGCTCCCAGCACCCAAACCAGCTCCGGTCGTCCCAAGGCCTCGCCGGCAGCCCGTAAGCTGGCGGACCAACGCGGGGTTGATCTGCAGAAGATCGCCACCGGTTCCGGACCGGGTGGTCGCATCCTCTCCACCGACATCGGTCAGGTGGTCACCACAGCCACCGGCCGGATCAAGGCGTCACCCGCTGCTCGTAAGCTGGCATTCGAACGTGGCATCGACCTGGCAGCCATTGGAACAGGCTCGGGCCCTGGCGGTCGTATCCTGTCCAGTGACCTCGCTGGTATTCAAGCGACGGCACCAGCGGCATCTCCTGAAGCCGCGGCTCTAGTGGACTACGATGCCTTGGCCGCTGAAGCACAAGCAGCCATCGCAGCCGGTTCTCAAACCTTCGCCTTGACCAAGATGCGTAAGGCCATTGCCAAGAACCTGCTGTGGTCCAAGCAGAATGTCCCCCACTTCTATGCCAAACGCGTGGTGGATGCGGACAAACTCTTTGCCACCTACAAACAGACCAAACAAAGCTTCAAATGCACGGTCAACGACTTTGTGGTGCGGGCCTGTGCCATCGCCATTCGCGAGTACGCCCCGTTCCGCAGTCAATACCAGAACGACGCCATCGTCGAATTCCCCAACGTCAACATTGGCGTGGCCGTGGGCACCGACGACGGCCTGCTGGTCCCCGTGGTTGTCGACGCCGACCTGACCAGCTTCGAAGGCCTAGCCGAGAAGACCCGTACCGTGGTCACCAACGCCCGCAACGGCAAACTGGATGGCATGGGACAAGGGATCTTCACCATCAGCAACATGGGCATGTTCGGCACCGAAGAATTCAGTGCCATCGTGAATCCTCCCGAGTCAGCGATCCTGGCGGTGGGCGCCATCCGCGAAGACATCAAGGTGGTCGGTGGTGCCATCAAGCCGACGCGGTTGATGACCATGACCATTAGTGTGGATCACCGCGTGATCGATGGTGCATTGGCGGCTCAGTTCCTGAATCGCTTGAAAGAGCTGTTGGAAACGCCGGAATCGTTGCTTTAACAAGAAGGAGCCGCTGCGCGGGCTTATTCTAATAGATCCCTCAGTACTTCGGGATGACAAGGTCACTATGAAAGTGTCATGTCGAACGAATGTGAGACATCTATTAGGCAGTAGCATCGCGAAGCGATTCATAATAAAAGAAAACAACACATAGAAGGAGTCACGCATGAGTGACAACCAATATGACATTGCAGTGATCGGTGCAGGACCTGGTGGGTATGTGGCGGCGTTGAAGGCAGGCCAAATGGGAGCCAAGGTTGCCGTGATCGAAAAGCATCACCTGGGCGGCACTTGTTTGAACTATGGCTGTATCCCGTCCAAGGCCCTGTTGGCTTCGGCTGAGTTGATGCACAAGATCAACAGTGCCTCCAGTTATGGCGTTACGGTGGGTGCTCCCAGCTTCGACTGGACGGCCATCCAAAAACGCAAAGACAAGGTCCTGACCAAACTACGTGGCGGGATCAAGGGGCTCTTTGGGGCTCGCAAGGTCACCTTGTATACCGGCTCGGCCCAATTCGATGGCCCGGGCAAGCTTACCGTCACCGATGCTAAAGGCAAGACCGAGGCCATTACCGCCAAGAAGGTCATCATCGCCTCCGGTTCGGTCCCGGCTCGCATTCCCGGCTGGCCCACGGATCCCAATCTGGTTTGCACCTCGGACGAGGCCCTGCACTGGGACGCTCTGCCGCAGCGACTGATGATCGTGGGCGGCGGCGTGATCGGTTGCGAGTTTGCCTGCATGATGCATGAGTATGGTGTGCAGGTTACCGTGGTCGAGATGATGCCGGAACTTCTGCCCGAGATGGAGCCAGCCCTGGGACAGGCCCTGCGTCAGGTCTTTATCAAACGCGGTATGCAGATCCTCACCAATGTCAAGGTTGAAGACATGACTGCCGCCGGTGCAGGCGTCAAGGCTACCATCAGTGGCGGCACGGTCCTGGAAATCGACAAGGTCTTGGTGGCCACCGGCCGCCGACCCAATACCGCCGACCTGAACCTGGGCAGCATTGGACTCGACACCGATCGCGGCTTTATCCGCGTGAACAACCGTATGCAGTCGACGGTCAATGATGTGTATTGTATCGGCGACGCCAACGGCCAATGCCTGCTGGCCCATGCGGCCAGTGCCCATGGTATTACGGCCGTGGAAGACGCCCTGGGTCATGGCAAGGACTTCGACCTGCCCATCCCGGGTGCGGTTTACACCTTCCCGGAAATCGGCAGCGTAGGAATGACCAGTGTCCAGGCCGCCAAACAAGGCATCCCCATCAAGATCGGCAACTTCCCCATCGGCTTCTTGGGCAAGGCCATGGCCGTAGGCGAAGAATTTGGCTTCGCTCAAGTGATTCGCCATCGCGAGGACGAGAGCCTGTTGGGCATCCACGTGATCGGCCACAACGCCACCGAGATTATTGAAGCTGGCACGGCCATGCTCACCACCAAGGCCAGTTCCCGCGACCTGGCCGAGATGGTCTTTGCCCATCCAACCATTGGCGAAGCTGTGAAGGAGGCGGCAGAAGACGCCTTTGACCAGGCCCTCCATTCGCCACCGAAATCAGTGGCCACCTTGATGGCCGCTGTAAAATAGAGTATAGGATGGGCTTCTGGCCCATCTTTTTTTTGGCATTGTTTTAGAGAAGAGAAATATGAGTGCATTAGAATTCTTATCCGCCTTGGGTTCGGTGGGCGACCTGACGGCCTTGGCCGCTCAGGAGTCCGGTGATCGACAAGGCATCACCAACAGCCATATCCACCTGCCGCCCAACTTTTCCGCGTTCGATTCAGTGCAAGAGGCCGTGGATCTGGCGGCCAGTGAAAAAGTAGTAGCCGTAGGCTGTGGCAACTACTATGACTACAGCGTTTACCTGGACCTAGTCACCCGAGCCCAGGCCGCCGGGATCTTCCCCCTGTTCGGCACAGAGATCATCACCCTGGATCGTGACATGCAGGCCCAAGGCATTCGTGCCAATGACCCCGGCAATCCCGGCAAGGTCTACATCTGCGGCAAGGGCATTACCCAGTTCATCGAACTGAGTGATACGGCCAAGGCTTTACTGGGGCGTATTCGTTCGGCCGATACCCAACGCATGAAGATCATGACCGAGAAGATGGCCGCGGCCTTTGCGGCTAAGGGCATTGACACCGGTCTGACCGATGGGAAGATCATCGCCCGCGTAGCCAAGCGTCACCAAAGTGATCCTGACACCATCGTGCTGCAGGAACGTCATCTGTGCCAGGCCTTCCAAGAGGTCCTGTTCGAGAGGGTGCCAGAGCCTGAGCGACTGGATCAACTGACAGCGGTCCTGGGTGTCACGCCCAAATCGGCAGCCGATCACGCCGTAGGTCTACAAAACGAAATTCGCACGCACCTAATGAAGGCGGGCAAGCCCTGTTTCGTCCCGGAGGACTTTATCAGCCTCACCGAGGCCGCGGAACTCATCCACGCCCTGGGCGGTATGGTGTGCTATCCCATCCTGGCGGACGGGGCCAACCCAGCCTGTGAATTCGAGGCCGACGTCGACCAATTGATTGCCACTCTCAAGGCCCAGAACATCCACATGGTCGAGTTCATCCCGCTACGTAATCAGGCAGAGGTCCTCAGTGACATGGTGCCCAAGTTGCGTCAGGCCGGGCTCGTAGTCGTTGCCGGTACCGAACACAACACCCTGGACAAGATTGCCATCGAACCTTCTTGTGTGGGTGGTGTTTCGATCCCAACGGACCTGCAAGACATCTTCTGGGAAGGCACCTGCGTGATCGCAGCCCATCAATACCTGGCCAGCCAGGGGCGCTGCGGCTTTGTCGATAGCGAAGGCCAGCCCAACCCGAGTTATGCCTCGGCCGCGGAACGCATTGCCGCCTTTAAGAAGCTAGGCGCCGCCGTCATCCGAGCCTATAGCTCCAAAAATTGAAACTTCAAAATATTGCCTCTCGCGGAGATCGCTGAGGACGCAGAGATTTCTTTATAAAGTCTTTTTCTCTGTGTTCTCCGCGATCTCGAGTGAGCGATAGCGAACGGGCGTGAGGAATAATTATTTAGGATAAGCTATGAAAAAACAAAAGCTAGAATTGATTCGCATCATTGGCCCTACCTTACGAGGCATACTTGCCAGTGACACCACTCTCCCGTTGGTTGAGTTCAACAAAGAAATAGATAAGGCTGCCATCCAGGTGACCTTGCCCGAAACCCAATCTCCTGAAGAAATCGTGGCTCAATTAAAAGCCACCGTGACCAAAGACGCCACCGCGGTCTGCGTGGACGGAGTCGGTACCTTTATCCGTCACACGGTCGAAGATTTGGTGGGTCGTTCCGCGGGCAAGGTCATTGCTGTCACTGGAGCAGCCCAGGGATTTGGCCTGGAGATCGTCCATGATTTGGCTTCGCAGGGTGCCATCGTGATCCTGCTCGATATCAACGAAGACGGAGCTCATGGCGCAGCCCAGGAACTCTGCGAGATGCATGGTCGCCAGCGAGCCTTGGGCCTGGCCGTCAATGTCACTGATGCGAAATCGATTCAAGCGGCGCTCGATGAAATCGTCAAGACCTACGGCGGCTTGGACACGTTCATCTCGAATGCGGGCGTTCTCAAAGCCGAATCAGTCAAAACCCAACCGGAAAAGGACTTCGACTTTGTCACAGACGTCAACTACAAGGGGTACTTCCTCTGCGTGCAAAAGGTAGCCCCCATCATGGCAGCGCAACGTCTGGGACACAGTGACTATACCAGTGACATCATTCAGATCAATTCCAAGAGTGGGCTGCAAGGCTCCAACCGCAATGGCGCCTATGCCGGCAGTAAGTTCGGCGGCATTGGCCTGACCCAATCCTTTGCCATGGAACTGATCGAAGACGGCATCAAGGTCAACTCGATCTGTCCCGGCAACTTCTTTGACGGCCCCCTCTGGTCCAATCCTGACAACGGTCTATTCGTACAATACCTGCGTACCGGCAAGATCCCCGGGGCCAAGACCATCGAAGACGTTAAAAAAGCCTATGAAGCCAAGGTCCCCATGGGACGCGGCTGTACCACGCCGGATGTGATGAAGGCGGTTTATTATTTGATGGAGCAGCAATACGAAACCGGCCAGGCCGTGCCTGTGACCGGTGGACAGGTGATGCTGCATTAAGAGAAGATATCAGATCGCAGTTGTCAGATCACAGTTGGGCCAAGGCCATTTCAACTGTGATCCGCGATCTATGATCTGTGATCTAATTTATAAGGACAAGTAGAATGAGTATTCCAACCAATCAAGTTGCTATTCAACTCGTGGGCCCCGATGAACTGACCTTGAACCCCAACAAGGCAGTGGATCAGGTGGGACCTTATCAGATCTTGGGACATGTCAATGCTGTGGGGCTTTGCTTTTCGGATTTGAAGCTGCTCAAGCAGTTTTCTGAGCACGCTCGCAAGAGTGACATCCTCGAAGGCATAGACAGTGACATTCTCAATGAACTGCCCAGCTATTGCCCCAATGACAAACCGACCGTACCCGGTCATGAAGCGGTTTGTACGATTGTGGCCGTGGGTGAAAAGGTAACCCGTCACAAGGTGGGCGAACGGGTATTGGTGCAGACCGACTATCGTTGGCTCAAGACCGCGGCCTCCAATGCGGCCTTTGGCTACAACATCGAGGGCGCTCTGCAACAGTATGTACTGATGGATGAACGCGTGATCGTGGATCCGGCCAGTGGCGAGAGTTTCCTGATTCCCGTGCCCGACCATCTCAGTGCCTCGGCCGTGGCCTTGGTCGAGCCTTGGGCCTGTGTGGAGAGTTCCTACATCACGGAAGAACGTCCAACCATCTTGGCCGGTGGCAAGTTGCTGGTAGTGGCTGAGACCGGTCGTGAAATCCTTGGTCTGGCCGAGAGCTGTTCACCCACCGGCAAACCCGCCACGGTCACAGCCTGCTGTGCCGACGATTATCAGCTCGAAGCCGTCAAGGGATTAGGTGTCACGATCGAGCAAGTCAAGACACTGGATGACATCGTCGGGCAAGAGTTCGATGATATCGTCTATTTTGGTTCACAGAAGGCCAGTCTCGACAAACTCAACGAAAATCTGGGCAAGGGTGGCATCATCAATATCGTATTGGCCGGGCTATCTATTGGTTCACCGGTTACGGTCGGTGTTGGTCGTGTCCATTATGGCCTAACCCGTTGGATTGGAACGACCGGTAAGGACGCCTCAGTCAGTTATCAAAACATCCCAGCCACCGGTGAGATCCGCGACAAGGATCGCGTGGCCGTGATTGGCGCAGCCGGTCCCATGGGACAGATGCACACCATCCGCCTGGTCTGCTCGGGCAAGAGTGACATTGCCGTAATCGGCACGGACCTGGATCAGGAGCGACTGGATTCCCTGGCCGCCAAGGCCCAACCCTTTGCCGATAAGCTGGGTGTGGATTTCCAACTGATCAACACCCAGGAAACTTCACTCGACGGCACGTTTGATTACGTCTCCATCATGGTGCCCGTGGCACCTCTGGTGAGCCAGGCCATTGCCCAGAGCAAGGACAAGACCCTGATCAATGTCTTTGCCGGTATCCCGGCCCCGGTCAAGCACGACCTGGACCTCGACACCTACATCCAAAACCGCTGCTTCATGTTTGGCACCAGTGGATCGCGGCTGATCGACATGAAAATCGTGCTGGAGAAGGTCGTGCAGGGCCAGCTCGACACCGACTGTTCCGTGGATGCCGTCAGCGGCATGGCCGGTGCCATCGATGGTATCCGAGCCGTGGAGAATCGAACCCTCAGCGGCAAGATCATCGTCTATCCCGACCTACCGGAGATGGAGTTGACCCCCCTGGAGAAATTGCCCGAGACCGTGACAGCCACGCTGGCCAATGGCATGTGGACCAAGGCATCGGAAGAGACATTGTTGGGTGATCAGTAATCGGTTATCGGTGATCAGGTATATATACGAAGGTGTAATATGAACAGTGATGTGCAAGCTTTGTTGCAGGCAATAACGGAACTCTCCCATGAGTTTGGCACCACCGACTATGTACGCGGTGGCGGTGGCAATACCTCAGTCAAAAACGAATCTACGGTTTGGGTCAAGCCGTCGGGTACGACCTTGGGCGGGTTGACTCCTGAGGCCTTTGTGGGACTGGATCGGGCCAAGCTGGCTAAGATGTATGGCATCACGCCTCCGGATGACGCATCGGCTCGTGAGGCCCTGGTTAAAGAGATTATGACCGAAGCCAAGTTGGCTGGCATGGAGGGACGTCCCTCCGTGGAGGCCCCCCTGCACGAGTCGCTCAGTGCACGTTTTGTGGTGCACACCCATCCCGGGCTGGTTAATGGCATGACCTGCGGCAAGGACGGTAAGGCACTCTGCGTGAAGCTGTTCCCCGAAGCCCTGTGGCTGGACTATATCGATCCGGGCTACACCCTGTGCATGCAGGTGCGTGATGAAATTCTCAGCTATAAGAACGACAAGGGCTGTGAACCAAGTCAAATCTTCCTGAAGAACCATGGGGTGTTTGTAGCTGCGGATACCGAAGATGGCATTCGCGACCTCTATGCCTCGATGTTTACGACTTTGAAACAACACTATGCCCAGGCCAATGTCTCTTTGGATCTGGATGTCGCTTCAGGTCAGGCCAGTGACGAGCAAACCCAACAGGTGGTCAAGGCCCTGGGGGGTGACATGGCGGTCTGTTCCAGTGGGATGTTTGCCTACAGCACCGGACCGATCTCACCGGATCACCTGGTCTATGCCAAGAGCTATAGCCTGATCGGCGAACCGACTGAACAATCCGTAGCCCAATTCAAAGACCAACACGGGTATCTACCCCAGGTCATCGTGTGGGGCGACTATGTCTACGGCGCGGCCGCCTCGGACAAGCGTGCCGCCCTGGCCCTGGAAATGGCCCAGGACGGTGCCCTGGTGCAGCAGTTGGCTGCAGCCTTTGGCGGTATCGAGTTCATGACCGACCGTGCTCGTCTCTTTATCGAGAACTGGGAGGTCGAGTCCTATCGTAGTAAGCAGCTATAAGCAGCGGCCTAACCGCGTTGGTGAGCCTTCAAGGTTCTAAAGCCATAGAGGGCGATGATAATAAAGCAAAGCAGGGGCAGTGCAAAGGACGCACGTACGCTCGATAGTTCACGAAAGCCCAGGTCGAAGGCGGGCAGGTCGATGATCCGGCCTTGCAGGGGGGTCATGATGCACCCCCCGCCGATGGCCAGGATCAATCCGGCCGAACCCAGCTTGGCATCGTCACCCAGGCCATCCAGGGCAATGCCGTAGATGGTGGGGAACATCAGCGACATACAGGCTGAAACTCCGATCAGGCAATAGAAGCCCAGGTAACCTTCGATAAAGATCGTTCCCGCGGTCAAGACAATCGCACCGGAGGCCAACAGGGTCAACAATGCCCCGGAGCTGATGTAGTGCATGAGGAACGTACAGACAAACCGGCTGGACACAAAGATGATCATGGCCAGGATGTTACAGTTCTGAGCCGTGGTCTTGGACAGCCCCAATTCCAGCACACCATATTGCACCACAAAGGTCCAACACATGATCTGGGCACCGACATAGAAGGTTTGAGCGACCACGCCCTCAATGTAAGCGGTGTTCTTAAAGAGACGCTTGAGGGTACCGCCGATGTCCAGGTTGCCTGAATCGTCCTGGTGCTCTCCGGCCGTGGTGGCGGGAAGCTTCAAGGCAAACAGGATCAAGACCAGGATCAGGAAACCACCCATCAAGGCATAGGGCAGGGAGACAATGCCGAGATCGGCTTTTTGGATTTCCAATAAGTCACCAGCGGCTTGTTTGAATACATGCAGAAGACCTTCCGTATCAATGGCCCCCAAGACGGTTTGGGCGGTAGTTAACTGCTCTTGAACCTGCGTTACCAGCATTGATATCCGAGGTGCGTCGAGTTGATCCAAGGCTAAAGCCTCATCGAGATCGACTGCCGGTTGAACCGCTTGATGCAAATATTCATCGACCTGAGTCCAACGCTCGGGATCACTAGCACTGAGCAAGGGTTGCTCCCGGTTTAACACCAGTGTGAGTTCCAAACCGCGTGGATTGACATACAACTCGTTGCATTGGGCCTCGGCTTCCGTGGGAACTGGAGGCTCCTTCACTTGAAGAACAACCGCCACTGCCGAGAAGGCCGCCTTAAACTTATTGCCCTTGGGTTGATCTTCCAAGGCCTGCCGGGTGGCTTCGGCCTGACCAGCATGGGCGTTATCCAGTAAAAAGGTGCCACTTTTTAGTGATGCGGAAAGCTCGCCAGCCTTTTTGACTAGCTTTTTGCTCTGATCCCAACTTTCAGTGGAGGTCACCTCGGCCAGGGTGTTAACGGTAGCGAGTTGGTTATTGAGTTCCTGCAGGTGAACGGGGGTGGCGTTTTCGGCCAACTCCTTCATCTGACGCCGCCCTTCTTCGCTGGTGCCATTGAGGTTGGCCAGGATGAACATACTCGCGACAAACATACCCACGATTGATCCCATGGGATTAAAGGCCTGAGAAAGGTTCAACCGACGGGTTGCCGTGGCTTCATCGCCCATGGACAGGATATAGGGGTTGGCCGTGGTCTCGAGAAAGGACAGACCACTAGTCATAATCAGGTAGGACAGCAAGAATAATGGGTAAGACATGGCCATGCCACTGGGAATGAACATCAAACAGGCCAAGGAATAGAGCGAGAGGCCAATCAGCACCCCTTTTTTGTAAGAGTACTTCTTGATGAAGATCGCGGCCGGAATGGCCATCAAGGCATAGCCACCGTAAAAGGCGGCCTGGACCAGTGAACTCTCGAAATTGGAGATCAAAAGGATGTTCTTGAAGGCCGCCACCATGGGATTGGTGATATCGTTGGCAAACCCCCAGAGCGGAAAGAGGATGGTGACCAACACAAAGGGCATGAGAAGATTCGCTGGGACTACCGGTGTTTTCTTTTTTTGACCGCTCATATTCCTACCTTTTCCTCAATAGAGCCAAATGATAAAACAATCGGAGCGACCTGTTTTCTTCCGATTGAGTTGTGAACCCACATTTATAGCGTAGGAGAATACCAACGGACAGTATTATTTTACCGTGAAATGGCCCTTTAAAGCGACTTTTGCCACTTTAACAGCAATACCCACGTCCAATAAAGGCTTGACATCCCCTAAACCACCGCATAAATTGCAAGCCTATTTGCACCCGCTCTAAGTACGTACTTATAGAAGGCGGGCCAGGCGAAATAGCAGTGAAACCCTTTTTGATGAAAACAAGGAGAATTACTCATGGCGACAAAAGTTGCAATTAATGGCTTTGGCCGCATTGGACGTGCAGTGGCACGCATTATCATTGCTCGTGGTGGCGAGCTGGAATTGGCCGCGATCAATGACCTCGCCGATCCTAAGGCCCTGGCCCACCTGTTCAAGTATGATACCGTCTTCGGCCCCTTCGATGGCACCATCGAAGTCAGCGACGAAGGCCTGGTCATCAACGGCAAAACCGTCAAGGTCACTGCCGAACGTAATCCTGCCGACCTGCCTTGGGCAGCTCTGGGTGTTGAGATCGCCGTGGAGTCCACCGGTATCTTCCGTGCCAAGGAAAGCCCCAAGGGGGGTTATGGCGATCACCTCAAGGCCGGTGCCAAGAAGGTCATCCTGACCGTGCCTGCCAAGGACAACATCGATGCCACCGTGGTTTTGGGCGTGAATGACGACATCATCACCAAGGACACTCAATGTATCTCCAATGCCTCTTGTACCACCAACTGTCTGGCCCCGTTGAGCAAGGCTCTCAACGACGCTTTCGGTATTGAAAAGGGCCTGATGGTCACCGTGCACGGTTACACCAATGACCAAAATGTCTGCGACCAGATCCACAGCGATCTGCGTCGTGCCCGTGCTGCCGCACAGAACATTATTCCCACCACCACCGGTGCTGCCAAGGCCGTGGGTAAGGTTATCCCCGAGCTGAACGGTAAGCTCGACGGTTATGCCCTGCGTGTTCCCGTCATCACCGGTTCATGCGTCGACCTGGTCGCCGACCTCAAGAAGGAAGTGACTGTCGAAGAAGTCAATGCAGTCGTCAAAGCCGCTGCCGAAGGTCCTCTCAAGGGTGTGCTGTCCTATTGTGACGAGCCCATCGTCAGCAGCGACATCGTCGGTAATTGCAACTCCAGCATCTTCGACTCACTCTGCACCATGGTTCAAGGCAAGACCGTCAAGGTCGTTAGCTGGTACGATAACGAGTGGGGTTACTCAAACCGCACCGTCGATATCATGGAAAAAGTCGCCAAGATGTAATTTCTGATGCGATTTTAAAGCCTTGGATTGACATGGCTTAATTGATGTATTGAAATACAAAGCCCTGCCACCTCAGGTAACGCCGACGGTGGCAGGGCTTTTAAACTTCAGACGCCTTCTTAAATTTAAGGTAATAAGAAATATGAAACCTGATCAGCTTGAGCAGACGTTGGTGCTCATCAAACCCGATGCCCTGAAAAATTCAGTCACCGGTTTTATCCTCTCTCAACTCTCTGAATTTCACACCGGCTCTCGCTTTGCTGCCGCGAAAATCGTCAATGTCAATCGCATGTTAGCCGAGCAACACTATGCCGAACACCAAGGCAAACCCTTCTTCGAGGCCCTGGTCGAGTATATTACGGGTCAAACCCACTATCCCGACGACGCTTGGAAACGACGCGTGATTGCCATCATTTATCTAGGTGAAGACGTACTTAAAACGGTACGCGCCATGGCCGGTCCTACCAACCCGCACAATGCCCGGGATGAAAAACCGGGTTGCCTGCGTGCTTTGGGCACCGTCGTCCCCATCTTCGACGACAAGGGAGTCATGATCAGCGACCGCCTGGATAACCTGATTCACACCTCTGCCAACCCGGAAGAGGCCGAGCGAGAAATTAAACTCTGGTTCGTCCCTCACGACATTCCTCCGTTGATGCGGGGTTATGCCACGGAAGTGTGCCAACAACACTACTACTATAAGGACAATCAGCTCTTCACCACTCACGAACCAGATAGTATCTCGCTGCTGGCCCCTGGAGATGTGGTGTGGGCATCGGATATGGAGATTATCAAAAGTTGCTTGGACGGCAGTGCCGATCAGAGTCAGCTGGCCCAAGTCGCTGCAAAATACCTCATTAATCGAATTGCTCAGGACTAAATAAAATGGCAAAGAAAACAATAGCTGACATTGATGTTAAAGGCAAACGCGTCATCATGCGGTGCGATTTTAATGTGCCGCTGGACGATAACTGCAATATCACCAGTGATGACCGTATCGTCAAGGCCCTGCCCACGATCAAGGCCATCTTGGATGGCGGGGGTTCGCTGATTTTGATGAGTCACTTGGGACGCCCCAAGGGCCAACGTGTGGCTAAGATGTCACTAGCACCCGTAGCCAAACGTTTATCGGAATTACTTTCGATCGATGTAGCGTTTGCCTCTGATTGCGTAGGCCCTGAGGCCAAGGAAAAGGCCGCAGCCTTAGAACCAGGACAGGTTCTGTTGCTGGAAAACCTGCGGTTCTTCAAAGAGGAAACCATTAAGGACAAGGCCGCCAAGGAAGATGCACAGTTGCGTGAGGCCAAGGATGGATTCGCCAAGCAACTCGCGGACATGGCCGATATCTATGTAGATGACGCCTTTGGTACGGCTCACCGCGATAACGCGTCTATGTATACGGTTCCTCAACAGATGGAAGGCAAGCCCCGTGTGGCCGGCTTCCTCATTGAAAAAGAACTTAAATTCCTAGGCGAGACCCTGAGTGATCCCCAACGCCCCTTTGTTTCGATTCTGGGTGGAGCCAAGGTCTCAGACAAGATCGGCGTGATCGAAAACCTCATTGGTAAGGTCGACCGCATTCTCATCGGGGGGGCCATGGCCTACACCTTTTTCAAAGCCGCAGGTCATTCAGTAGGCGAAAGCCTTTGCGAAGACGATTTCCTGGACAAGGCCGCTTCCCTGTTGGAACAGGCCAAGAGTGCGGGTTGCGAAATGATCCTGCCGGTCGATAATGTGATCGCCAAGGAATTTAAGGCCAATGCCGAAAACAAGGTTGTTGGCCAGGATATCGAAACCGGCTGGCAAGGACTGGACATCGGTCCCGCGACCTGCAAACTCTTTGCCGAAAAGCTCGCCGATGCCAAGACCGTGGTTTGGAACGGCCCCATGGGCGTGTTTGAAATGCAGCCCTTTGATGCAGGCACCAAGGCCGTAGCACAAGCCGTGGCAGACGCTACCAGTCATGGAGCCCGCACTGTCATCGGCGGCGGCGATAGTGCCAGTGCCATCACAAAGATGGGCCTAGCCGATCAGGTCAGCCATATCAGTACGGGTGGTGGTGCTTCGCTGGAATTCCTGGAAGGCAAGCAGTTTGTCTGCTTGGAAATCCTGGACGACAAATCCTAAGGAGTTCCCCTTGAAGTTACCCGCCCCAGGAACCATTGAGGTTGCTCCCTCAATACTAAGTGCAGATTTCGCTCGGCTCGCCGATGAGATAGCCATTGTCGCATCGGCGGGTCTGAGCGTTGTTCACCTCGATGTGATGGATGGGCATTTCGTTCCCAACATCACCATCGGCCCCCCTGTCATCAGTAAGCTGCGGGCCTGTAGCGATCTGGTCTTTGATACCCATCTGATGATCAGCGATCCTGAGACATACGTGGAAGCCTTTGCCAAGGCAGGAGCGGACCACATTACCATTCACATGGAGGCCACACAAGCTCCCTTGGCCTTACTTGATAAGATCCACTCCTTGGGCTGTACGGCTGGGGTGTGTATCAACCCAGAAACCCCTGCTGAGGTCATCAAGTCTGTTGTCGGTCACATTGAGATGGTGTTGGTCATGACCGTTCGTCCCGGTTTTGGGGGGCAGAGTTTTATGGCTGAAGCCGCCGCCAAGGTTGCGCATGTCAGGCAAATGGTGGGCCCTGACTGTCGCATCGAAGTCGATGGGGGAATTGACCCAACCACAACGGCAACCGTCGTTAATTACGGAGCGGACACACTTGTAGCAGGCAATGCCATCTTTGGCCAGCAGGATCGCTTTGCCGCCATTAAAGCCATCCTAGAAGCCGCACAAGTATAAATTCAATGGTATTGCCCCCCCTATTTTGTTAGAATATTTCGCTTTGACCACAGCCAATCCAAGTGGATTTGCTGGATGATGAATAATTGCATTGGAGATAGACAGCCTATGGCTGCAGAACCCGTTGCCAAGTGGAATGGCTTTTCATTAAAACCCCGGCGCGAAATGCCTGACGGCCTCTGGATGCGTTGCAACCAATGTGAACACATGCTGTATCGCAGCACTGTACAGAAAAACCTAAATGTCTGTCCCGAATGTGGTTACCACTTCCGCATAGATTCTCTCCAACGGATCAAGTTCCTGGTTGACGAAGGAACTTTCGAACCCATCTTAAGTGACCTTCGCAGTAGCGACCCCTTGGATTTCAAGTTCCGTGGCACAACCTATAAAGAACGCGCTGAAAAGGACGAGTTAAAGTCCGGCAAATCAGAGGCCATTACCACGGGTAAGGCCTTCATCAAGGGACGCCGCGTTGCCTTAGCAGTTATGGAGCCGACTTTTTTGATGGGTTCTATGGGAGCTGTAGTCGGTGAAAAGATCTGCGGTGCCATTGATCTTGCTATCGATGAAAAACTCCCCCTGATCCTGATTTCAGCCTCAGGTGGAGCCAGAATGCACGAAGGTGTGGTTTCTTTGGGGCAAATGGCTAAGACCTCTACTGCCTTGGCCCACTACTCAGAAATGGGTGGTTTATTTATCTCCCTCCTTACTGATCCCACCACTGGTGGGGTCACCGCAAGTTTTGCCATGCTTGGGGATATCATCATGGCCGAACCTGGTGCCATGATCGCCTTTGCGGGCCGTCGAACCATCGCAGAAACGATCAAGGTAGAATTGCCCGATGATTTCCAGACCGCAGAATTCATGGTAGATCATGGTTTTGTGGATATGATAGTGCCCCGCTCTGAGATGCGCAGCGAAATTGCACGAATCATCGACTATTGTCAGAAATAGAAAAGGGCTGACTCGAAGGACAGCCCTTTTACAATCTTTGGACTTTACGAGCCATGCTCAACGACGGGGTTCTTGCCTTCTACCCCTCGAATTGTCATCCCTAGCATCCTCTCGCTCTCTTCGTAATCCCCTATCCAATCTAGAGTTACCTTCCTCTTGAATCTCAAATGAATTCATAATGGCAGTGAATCTCTGAGATCGATCCAGCACGACTGCTTGAGTCGCAACGAGTGTTTTTTGAGCATTTTCTTTCACTGCCAAGTCCATCATTTGTCCATAGGATTCCATGAGTTCGTCATGAACTGAAGTACAGAGGTCTTCACTACCATTCATATCGGTCTCGAGCCATTTTGAGATATCATACTCAGGCTGGCTCTCCTCATTTTCATTATCCTGTGCCCTACTCTCCTCATCATCACGGGGTCGACGTGAGCGTTGCTCTCTCTGTTGATTCATAGCTTCTCTTCTCTGCTCACGTCTAACTCTTTTCATTTCTTCATTAATATAGGTGAATTTATCGGTCCAGGCTTTTGTGGTTTGATCAAGTAAGGATACGACCTCTCCCGCATCTTCCTCAGTAGCATACGTTTTCACCAAGGCACATTCAGCTTTAATCTGTCTATCTAGAGATGTCATCACAGACTTATATGAAGTTGCTCTTTTTGACATCCATGCTCTACTTTCAGAATATCCACTCTTCTTTAAGATTTCAATGGCTTCTACCACATCTTTATATTGAGTGAGTGATTGCGTTATTGAATTGGCATCTGCAAGCACAGCATCAACCAGCACTCGATAGTCAGACCTTTTATTATCTTCCCTACGGGAATCGACTCTTCCTCGGTTTGGGTTTTGTGAAACTTCATGCTCTCTTAAATAGGCGGCCACCTCAGAGTGTCTATTTATTCTAGACAATTGATAGGCTGTACGCCCTCTGGAATTCTCTAACGATATATCTGCACCAAAATCTACTAGTATTTGAGTAATATACAGATGTCCCTTTTCAGCGGCAAAGTGCAGTGCAGTCATTTTGGTTTCATCTGTAACCGCATTGATTTCAGCCGCATTCCCATCAACATTGCCTTCTATTAAATATGATGCGATGGCATCAAAGCCAAGGTTTGATGCCACCATCAAGGGAGTCAACCCATCTTGATTTCTCACATTTAGATTAGCGCCTTCTTTTATTAACTTAAGGCATTCATCCGCATTATTGGACTGTACAGCGTCAAACAATTGATCCTGTAAATCATCAGACAAAGTGAGCGGTGAAGTTATTATAAGCACTACTAATGCTAAAATGTTCGATTTTATGGACATACTATGCTCCTTAATCAATGCCCAACTATTAATATCGCTTTAAAACAACCCTTCTGTTTGGATTCCAATCTTTTCTAACACACGATCAAAGTCTGATAATGTCTTGAATTCAATAACAAGCTTCCCACTTTTCCCATTTTTATTGGTCTCAATTTTAACCCTACTCCCTAATTCCACCTTGATTAAATCCTCTAATTCCAAGATATGGGGCGACTTCTGTTTCTTTGAGTGTTGGTTCTCTTCCTTATTATTCAAATAATCCTTAACAAGACGCTCAACCTCTCTAACACTAAGTCTCCCTGCTAATGCCCGATTTGCTAGCTTTCGTCTTAGTTCATCCGAAGGCAATGATAGAATTGCCCGAGCATGGCCCATGGTGATCTTTTCATCAATGAGTAACTGCTTCAGATCAGTTGGTAGTTCCAGCAAACGAAGATGATTAGCAACAACTGATCGATCTTCACCTAGCCGCTTTGCCGCTTCGGTCTGATTAAGGCTTAATGCCTGAATATAGGCATCATATGCCTTGGCTCGTTCAATTGGATTCAGATTTGCTCTATGGATATTCTCAACCAAGGACCATTCGTGCATTTGGTTGTCTGTCACCTCTTTAACCAAAGCAGGAACAGTCTCTTTACCCAGCATTTGTGAGGCCCTAAAACGCCTTTCTCCAGCAATAATTTGATAGCCTACCCCATGCCGTCTTACCACAATGGGTTGCACTACACCATTGGCTGCGATAGAATTGGCCAGCTCAGTTAATTTATCCTCATCCCAGTAGGTTCTTGCCTGATAAGGATTAGGGCTAATTAAATTGAGAGGCACTAAACGGACGGCCTCCTGCAAAGCCTTATCCCTCTTTACTCCCAAATCACTTGGAATATTATTTTCAGAACCTTCTTTATCATAAGAATGAATTTCTGAAGACAAGGGCCCCAGGAGTGACTCCAAACCACGCCCTAAATGCTTACTCTTTTCAGCTGAACGATTTACCATTGGCATAGCTCCTTATAAAACAAACACATTATTCCTTAAGTGTCATCATAAACCAGACTCATCCACTTGTCTATGGACAAGATCAGAGTGTTTCACGTGAAACACTCTGATGACAAAACCCACTGCTTAAATCAATCGAGTGTTTCACGTGAAACACTTAAATTATATTGCACGGGTTTTCATAACTTATTCTTGAATATAGGCTTATGCTGTGCTATAAGCTTACAAATAAACCAATATTTTCACTATGATTTGGAACAACACATGCAAGCAAATGAAGTGAAATCAATCTTAATCCATCTCGAGGCCCGGCTTGAAAGCATCCGGGACTGGCTTTGACTTATCAACAAAGAAAGAAGAGCTTACACAACTTGAGAGTAAGATGTCTGCAGAAGGATTCTGGGACAACCCAGATGCAGCCCAAAAAGTAGTTTCAAAACTCAGTGCGGTCAAATCAACCATTGATCCCATTGAAAAGACCTTTGAAGAAGTCAAGGACCTTATTGAACTACTAGAACTTGCGGAGGACGATCAGGACGAGCTTGATCAAATCGTAGCCGACCTCAGGATAATTGAGGAGAAAACAGAGAAAATTGAGCTTCAGGGCCTCTTATCCGGGCCTCAAGATACGAAAAGCTGCTATTTCAGTATCCATGCGGGGGCAGGAGGCACTGAGAGTTGCGACTGGGCTAGCATGCTCTTGAGAATGTACACTCGCTACTTTGAAGAGAATAAGTATAAGGTTGAAGAACTAGACATCACCCCAGGTGAGGAAGCGGGCATCAGATCTATTACTTTACGAGTTACTGGGTCATTCGCCTTCGGCAAGCTTTCCTGCGAATCTGGTGTTCATCGATTAGTTCGCATCAGCCCGTTTGACTCTCAAAGCCGTCGTCACACCAGTTTCTCAGCTGTGGATTGCCTACCTGACCTTGATGATGACATTGACATTGAAATACGTGATGAAGACCTGAGGGTAGATGTTTATCGGGCTAGTGGCGCAGGTGGACAACATGTAAACAAAACCAGTTCAGCCGTTCGCATGACTCATATTCCTACGGGCATTGTTGTGCAATGTCAAAACCAACGTAGCCAACACAAAAACCGTGCTCAAGCCATAAAGGTTTTAAAATCAAGGCTTTATATGCTTGAGCAACAGAAACGCGATGCTGAACTGTCTAAACTTTACGGTGACAAGGGTGAAATTGCCTGGGGTAATCAAATACGGAGCTATGTTATGCAGCCCTACCAAATGGTTAAAGATCACCGCACAGACTGCCAAACAGGGAATATACAGGCCGTCTTAGATGGTGATATTGAGTCTTTTATCGCGGCCTTCCTTAAGCATCGTGCCAAGTCTGATGCAAAACAGAAACCTAAATGAAACAAGGTCTTTTTATGGACAATCTGAATCCAATCGATCAACCAAGAATTGAAAATGCGGTAAAAGAGATACTCGCAGCCATTGGCGAAGATGTCAATCGTGAAGGGCTTAAGGATACCCCTGCCCGGGTGGCGCGTATGTATGAAGAATTGCTATCTGGCATGCGTGAAAATCCTGAGATACACCTAAAGAGTGTCTTTACTGAAGACTATGATGAAATCGTTTTACTGCGAGACATCCCCTTTTCCAGTCTTTGTGAGCACCACATGCTTCCTTTTATCGGACAAGCACATGTTGCCTATCTTCCAACCGGCAAGGTTCTTGGAGTTAGCAAATTGGCACGTATCGTAGACTGCTTTGCTAAGCGTTTACAATGCCAAGAACGCCTCACAGGCCAAATTGCCGATTTATTTATGGACCAACTGAAACCTATGGGCGTTGCTGTGGTCATTGAAGCCTCTCACAGTTGCATGACCATTCGAGGCATAAAAAAACCAGGTTCCAGCATGGTTACCTCAGCATTAAGAGGTATCTTCCGCAAGGACTCTCGCAGTCGTAATGAGATCATAAGCCTGTTGCATCAAGATAGACGCTAATAACGAGCACATGATGATTTTAACCCGTGATGTACGCTTTACCATTGATCCTTTCCAGAGTAAACAGCTGGAGGGATACAATCCCTATGCTAGTAAACCTGCCACAACGGGCCTCGGTCTTTTTTTTGAATTGGGCGTTGAGATATCAGGACCAGTTGATGAGGCGACTGGCTTTGTTGTAAACGTCTGCGCCATTGATCAATCCGTGCGCGACCACGTCGTCCCTCTGTTTGTCGATCGTATCTGTAATTGTTATTCGCGTTCTAGAAACTTAACATTGAGCGACTTAGATGAGTTATTACGACTTTCCCGCCGTCATTTGTCGGATGCTTTTAATGCTAACCACCTAGGGACACTGACTTTAAAACTCAATCCCTATCGTAAGATGGCACTTTCAGTCGAAGGAGAAGCCATGGTGTACTACAGTGAAAAATTTGAATTTGCAGCTATGCACAAACTCTGGAATTCCTCTTTCGATAAAGACAAAAACGAAACGCTGTTTGGTAAATGCGCTAATCCTAATGGCCATGGTCATAATTATATTATAGAAGTGGTTATTAAAGCGGCCGAGGCCACTGCCTTAAATCCCATCAGTTACGCTCAGGCAGTAGAGACACATTTGATCGATCATTTGGATCACAAAAATCTAAATGAAGATGTCCCCTACTTCAAGCAAAACAATCCAACCATGGAAAATATCGCAAAGTTTGCCTGGGCTCAATTGAGTAATTCGTTGGGGACAAAACGTTTGCATTGCATTACAGTGTGGGAATCAGACCGAACTCAATGTAGCTATTACGGCCATTAACAGTGTCAATAAGAGGTTTTGTGCAATATCAAATTAATTCAAGGTAAGAAGGCCCGCATGCAAAAACAAGTCCCCTTTGATGAGGCTCAACAGTTCAAGTACCCACAACCTCTTATGGTCGCAGTAGCCAAAGACCGTGAGGGTAAGATCAACCCGATTACCGTGGCTTGGTCCATGATGGTTTCTCACGAGCCCCCTATGATGGCAGTAGCCATAGGTAAAACCCGTTACTCTGCCCAGACCATTCCCACCTCAGAATGTTTTACCCTTGCCTACCCCTCTCTCGAAATGAAAGACCAGGTTCTCCTCTTCGGTACGGAATCTGGGCGAGATGTGGATAAAATCGGTAGATGCGTCTGCCCTATTGAGATCGCGACACAAATCGACTCTGTGCTGCTATTGGATGCTGTTGCCAATTTCGAGTGCCAGTTAGAGTCTTACATGCCCGCTGGTGACCACATTATCTTTGTAGGTAAGATTGTCGCTGCTCACATCAATACAGAATCCAAACAACGTCTTTTTGTCACAGGCCCAGACCAACAACTCTCTGGTTTACTGGAAAACCCTTAATCACAAGATAAGATCCTAATTTTTCGTTTATACCATCCTGCCACTGACACGAGGACCGTTATCGGTCTCGACATCTCCAGGACCGAAAACATTGCTCCCCCTACTCATGATCCTTCTTGTTGTCCCATCTCTGTTCTTAAAGCCATCTCATTGTAAGACCGATACTTATGTTAATTGTAGTCACATGATTGGCAAGAAAACCAATCTCATAAAAAACGACGGCGGTAGACTGAGCCCCTTTCTGCGCAGTTGACGGAGACGGAGTCTGCGCGTTAAGCTTGGTATTTCAAAAAAACCTCCTAAAAATAGAAGACAAGGGGTAAGATGACAAAGGTACTCGTGACCGGCGGAGCCGGCTTTATTGGATCACACCTGGCCCAGGCCCTTCTCGAACAGGATCATCAGGTTACGGTTATTGATAACCTTAGCACAGGAACCCTGGAGAATGTTTCACTATTACGCAAACACAAGGGATTCAACTTTGTAAGGGGCGATATCCGTGAGGGTAGCCTGGTTCAGGCATTGGTCAAGGACTGTGACTGCATATACCATCTGGCCGCTGCCGTTGGTGTTCAGCTCATTGCTGAGGATCCTGTCAGTACCATAGCTACCAATATTGGGGGCACTGAAGTCGTCCTGGAAAAGGCCAACCAATTCGGTAAACGTATCTTCTTGGCCTCAACCAGTGAAGTATATGGTAAGAGCGAAGCCGTCCCCTTTCGAGAAGACGACAACTTCATCTTGGGCAGCACCAGCTTTTCACGCTGGTCTTATGCCTGCAGTAAAGCCATTGACGAGTTTCTTGGCAAGGCCTATTATGACCAATATGGCCTACCAGTCGTCATTGGGCGTTTTTTCAATACCGTCGGCCCCAGGCAAACCGGCCGCTATGGCATGGTAATTCCGCGTTTTGTACAATGGGCACTACGCAATGATCCGGTACAAATCTATGGGACAGGCCAACAAAGCAGGTGTTTTTGCTTTGTTGAAGATGTAGTAAGGGCACTGATCGCATTAATGTCTCACCCTCAAGCACCTGGACAGGTATTCAACATAGGCTCTACAGAAGAAATCAGCATCAAGGGCTTGGCAGAGAAAGTCATTGAACGCTGTAACTCCAAAAGCATAACCGAATACCTATCCTACGATGAGGCCTATGGTCGCCCTATCGAGGACATGATGCGACGGATTCCCTGCATTGATCGCGTTAGCCAATTGATCCAATGGTCCCCAAAGACATCCTTGGACGCCATCCTCGACCGCGTGATTTCATATGAAAAACAGAGGCATCGCCTGGATTGAGCTCATCTAACCACTCCAACTCTCAACAGTCCATGTTGATCAACTACGGCCTGATCTTCCTTGGAGCCCTTCTGGTTTATGGGATAAGCTGTGCTCCAGGATACCTTTGGCAAGATAGCGGTTTAATCCAGTACCGCACTGCATCGGGCGATATTATTGGTCCTTTTGGGCTGGCTCTTTCCCATCCCCTATATTATAGTTTGACCATCGCTGTTGCAAAATGCATCCCCTGGGCCTTTCCTGCCTGTGTGAACCTATTATCCGCACTCTTTGCTGCTATCGCGGTTGCGAACTTGTACCTACTCGTCCGTATCTGGACCAACTCTGTCTTTGCGGGCCTAATCGCCGCCCTTAGTCTTGCCTTTTCACACACCTTCTGGAGAAATGCCTGTATTGCCGAAACTTACAGTCTCTGGGTTTGCCTATTTACTTTTGAACTCCTTTCCCTCTTGCTTTACCATAGGCTTGAGAATGTCAAATGGCTTTTGTGTTTAGCGGCCTTCAATGGAATTGCAACTTCCACTCACATCCTCTCTATAATCCCATTAACCTGTTACCTTGGGTTAATTGCCACCCAAGTAGTACACAAGAAGATAAAATATAAAACCTTAATTTCAATACTGATATGCTGGTTGGTTGCTAATTCCCTCTACTTGGGTTTGTTTACCTTTCAGCTTTTTACCAGTGGTGACTTTCTCGAAACATCGACTTCCGCTTTCTTCGGTACCCAGTGGCAAGATGAAGTTCTATCTTATCAACTCACGAGCCATCTGCTGAAAACCAGCCTTCTCTATTTCATAATGAACTTCCCTACTTTGAATATTGCCCTACTCGTGTTACCTGTTATCTTTTATATCAGCAACAAAATCCCAAAAAACTCTTTCGACCGGATGCTATGGGTCTTAATGGGTCTCTTTTTCCTCTTTGCTCTACGCTATGATGTACCTGATCGGTATGTCTTCTTCACCCCCTTCTATCTGTTGATCAGTATATACCTGGGCCTGGGCGCCCACCTGGCCAGCCAAACCATTCGTTTTCGTTATCTACGTGTATTTTTAGTACTGTTCACCCTACTACCCATCTCGGGATACGCAATGGTCCCAACAGCCGCCCAAAAATCCCAATACAATTTAAACACACGCGGAGATATCCCCTACCGAGATGACTATACCTATTTCCTACAGCCCTGGAAAACCGGCTACCATGGAGCCGAACGATTTGCCCGCGAAGCCCTTTCTGACATCCCGCCTAACAGTATGATCTGTGCCGACATGACCACCATAAGCCCCTTGTTGCTAATGCAACAACATCAAGGCCTACGCCCAGATGTTCAGATTGTCAATCCAGTCTTGGGCCTCAAGATTGATTGGGAATCTTCGGCTCAAGTCGATAATTTGCTAAGAGAACATTCACTCTATGTCGTCTCACGCAAGCCAGGTTATTGTCCCAAGCCCTTATTGGCTTACCCCATGGAAAACCAGGGCGTTCTCTGGCGGGTTCTGCCCCAGACTCCTCCTGATTTACAGATTAACCGATATTAACAAACCTGATAAGGCCCCTCTGTGATCTCCATCAGCATACTCTTGGCCACATTTATAGGGTTCGTAATCCTATTCATCAGACCCAAATGGGGATCCTTTGTGGCCTGGTTCATTCTATTTACCTACCCCCATAGCTGGTGGTACCATCACAGCTTCCTTCCTCTTAATATTGGTATCGACGACCTCTATTGTATCCTGTTGTTTTTGGTGGTACTCGCACGTCGCAATATCCTGGCCGGAGTTCCTTTACGCTTCGGCTATGGCCTCGGAGTCATTTCCAGCTTTATCGTAATAGCCACCATTGCCAATCTCTCCGGCATGGCCGACGGCGTGGCAGGGGACCGGTTGATCTATATCAAGGATACCCTAAAACTCGGAGTCTACTGGTGCCTTTTCTACTCCATTGTCCACTGCATTGACGACGACCTAGATCTACGCCGCCAATTTACCTTTTTCGCCGGCGCCGCAGTTTTGGGAGCCCTATTGGTCATCCTACATTATTATTATCCAGTTCGCATGATGCCCTGGTCGAATCCTCAAATCGTCGCGGAACGGGGCATCTCTTTCGAAGGGCGTGCCACCGGGCCATTTCTCAACGCCAACGGGGCGGCCTGCGTACTGACCTGTTGCCTGGCCCTAGTCATCACAGCATTGCGTTTACAAGAGCGTTGGCGTTCGAAATGTTGGATCTTCGGTTATGCCGCGATTTTACTGGTGGGCATCCTTGTGACTAAAAGCCGCAGTGGTCTCCTGGCCCTGGTAGGGCTGATTTTCCTTATGGCCATAATCGGACAAAACAAGAAAGTGGCCTTTTCCATTATTCTGTCGGGACTGGTTATTGCCATTCTCTTTACCGGAGTTCGCCAGATGTATTCCGAACGTGTGGCCCAGGTCTACGATCCAACTGGGGGAACCTGGGGTAAAAATGTTGCAGGGCGGTTCGACACCTGGAAGGCGTACTTCGAAACCGCTACCGCCAAAACCTATGTCTTTGGCCAAGGTCCCAGACAGGGTACCATCGTCAATGGCTCTGAACCCCACAGTGCCTATGTGGGATTGGTCACCATCTATGGCTTTGGAGGAATCCTCTGGGCCATCCTAGCTCTCAAGGGATTCATCAAACGTGTCCTGGCTACCCGTAGGGCGGTCAATCCCATTCTCAGTATTGTCGGGGCTGGTTGCCTGTGGGGATTGGTGGCCTGGGGCATCTATGCCGGGGCTTCGGATGCCCTGAGTTCCCAGTACCCACGCTTCCTCCTATTCTATTTTGTTGTCCTCATCGACCGGGCCGCCCAACTTCAACGTCAAGAAGAATGGGACCTGGCCTATGGCAACATCACGGAATATGAGTTGGAGGACCACAACAGCCCAATCACCGTAGAACCCGCTCTAGAGGAGGCCCTTGTATGAGCCTGTTACGTAAGGCCTTTGTAGTCAATGGCGCAGAGGCGTTCTGCCTCATCTTTGGGCTATTACAGAGTATCGCCATAAATCGGGGGCTGGGTCCCGATGGAGCAGGGCAGTATGGTATCATCACGGCCTGTCTAATGCTGGGTATACAACTGTTTGGCCTCGGCTTCCCCCTGGCTTTTCTCTACCATAGTAAACGCGATCCACAACAAAGTAAAATCTACCTAATGAACAGCCTGTGGGTCACCTTTATATCAGGTATGGTCGGTGGACTCTTGGTCATGGCCATCATCCAGAAGTTCCAGGGGCAATTCGGCCAGATCTCACTTTGGGCCTTGGGCATATGCGGTGCCCACTTGGTTATCCAACTGCTCGGTGTCCTATCACGCAACTGCTTGTTGGTAGACATCGAGGCCAAACGCCTGGGGCTTGTCCGTATTATCAGTGTTGTAGGGACCACCGGTGCCTTGATGATCCTATGGAAGCTCAAACTCCTTACAGTAAACACTGCCTTACTCGCTTTATTGATAGGTTCGCTATTACGCGCCATCCTGGGGTGGCTTTGGACGCACCAACGTCTGGACTTTTCCATCAAACCTCAGGTTTCGGTTATCCGTAACATGGGCTCTATGGGGCTACGTTTAGGTGCATCAGACCTGGTGGTTCTCCTATTAGGGCAAATGAACCTGATGATCATCAAGTTCTATTTCGACGGCTTTGCCAGCGTGGGGTATTACCGATTAGGGCATCGGATCAGCATGTTATTGATCACCGCTGGCCAAGCGGTCTTACCCCTATTATTTAGCCACTGGTCGGGCCTGGAAGGGCGCAAGTTGTCGGATCATATCGAAATGACACTACGCTTTGCCAGTACTGGAGCGTTATTTTTAATCGGCTTTCTCGTATTACTGGGAAAACCTCTAGTCGTATTCTTCTATTCTCAAAAGTATATACCAGCCGTAGTACCTCTGATGATTCTCTTGCCTGGAACGGGATTCTACCTCCTGGGCCGTATTCTGGTCCATGCTCTCAGTAGCCGTGGATTACCACATCTGTCCACCTATATGCTATTGGCCAACGTGATCGTCTGTGCCGTTTTCAGTGTGACCTTGATTCCAGTTTGGGACATCAAAGGCGCGGCATTGGCCTCGACTCTGGGGCACATCACCATGTTTTGCCTCTTATTAGGGGCCACTCGTAAACACTGCGGCATTCGACCCCGTCGCTGCTTTGGATTGACCTGGAAACAGATGCTCAACACCCTGCGCCACTTGAGACAACCTAGCAACTAACCGTGAACTGTGAACATTGAACCTGGAACCTACCTTTTTAATGTTTGAAGCCATTCGCCAAGATTATCAACGCGATCACAATGGACCTGGAACACCATTGCATTGGCTGTTCCAGGCCTGGATAAACCGAGGCTTTCGTGCGGTATTACTCTACCGCATAGGCCATTGGTACCGTGCCCATGGACTGCGTTGGCTGGCGGCTCTACATGACCGCTGGATCCAGCGCTCCTGTCACTGCTGCATCAGCACGGCCGCCATCATTGGCCCCGGTTTTAAGGTTGCCCATACTGTGGGGCTCGTCATTGGGGCTGGTTGTGTCATTGGTCGTGACTGCGACCTGCGACAAAACACCACCCTGGGAGGCAACTACAACAAACGGGATGAACAGGGTCGCACCAAACCCACCCTAGGCGATCACGTCTCGGTCGGGGTTGGAGCGGTTATCTTGGGGCCGGTACAGGTAGGGGACCACTGCATCATTGGGGCTAATGCCGTCGTTACCTCCGACATTCCAGCCAACGCAATCGCCGCAGGCATACCTGCCCGCGTCATCAAACAACGGTGGAGCGATGAGAGCGAGCGTGGCCTGACTCAGGGGAAGGCAACATCGTCATGACCTCCAGCAATATGAAACGGTTGGTCTTCTTTGATTTTGTTACGCACTTCGGTGGGGCACAGCAAAGTACCGTGTCCTTGGGACAACGTCTCCAAACACATCACCAACTCAACGTCCTGGATGCCTATGGCGCCTGCGGCGAATACCTGACAGCCTGGAACAAGATCGATGTCGCGACATCGATCCTGCAACCCCAAGCCCAAGAGGTCTATGTGGGTCATTCGCATCAGCCCTTCAAACGTGCCTGGGGCTTACTGCGGCAGGGGGGGCACCTGTTCAAACTGGCACAACAGCTCAAAACCCAACTCAATCAACTGAGCCCGGATTTCATCTGGACCAATAGCCTTAAGGGACTGGCGGTTCTGTATTCCGCCGGCGCCATGTCTCGCTATCCAGTGGCCTGGTATGCCCGGGGCTGGTGTCGTTCCCAGCAAGTACCGTTTTGGGGTAAATACCTGGTCAAATGTCTTCCTGCGATTCTAGCCGTCTCCCAAGCCACCTCTCAGGCCTTGCAGCAGTGGGGCGTTCCAGCAGACAAGATTCACGTGATCCATTCGATCATTGATTGGGAAGGCCTGCACCAACAAATCGAGCAGGGTGCGGACACCTCCCCCCCCAGCAGTGATGCCGCATGCAAACTGATCTTGCCTGCCCAACTCTTGTACAGCAAAGGTCAGCATACCGCCATCGCCGCAGTTGATCAACTCGTGACCCAGGGCCTGGACGTTGTGCTGTGGCTCTGTGGGGGTATCAAGCAAGGGGGCAACCAACGTTATCGCGAAGCACTAAAACAGATGATTGAACAGGCAAAGCTGGAGAACCATGTCTTTCTATTGGGGCCACGCTCCGATGTGCCGGCCTTGATACAACGTGCCGACATTGTACTCTTGCCCAGCCACACCGAAGGCTGGCCCCGAGTGGTATGGGAGGGGCAAGCCTTGGAACGTCCCGTCATTGCCACGGAGGTCGGTGGTGTCACGGATCTGATTGAACACGAAAAAACCGGACTGTTAATTCCAGTCGAAAATGCCACGGCCCTGGCCCAAGCCATCGAGGTCCTGCACCAAAATCCCAGCCTGTCACATGACATGACCCAACGGGCCAAGGCCAAACTGGAGACCAATTTCTCACCGGAAACACAATTGCGAGCCTTTGAAGATGTCGTTGAAACCCTCTGCGCTTAAATGGATGATCATAGTGATCGTGCTCCTGTTGAGCTGGATCACAATCAAACCCTATTTGAACCTGGCTCAGGAAGACATGGGCGCCGAACCCAACACAGTCTTGACCCACACCCAAACACCCATGACCCCGCCCATGATCATCTGGTACCACAGCACCGCGGGCTATTCCTTGGAATCCCTGCAACTGGCCCTGTCCTCAGGCCTGGTGTCTCATGTCATGCTCGCCGGTCAACATCGCCTGGATGCCCCTCTGGATCAAGCCGACGATGCGCGCACCGCCATTGAATGGATTCATGCGGCCGGTAAAAAAGTCATCTGGACCCGATCTCTATGGCCCTACGGACCTACAGACAGCATCAATCCCGCCAGTCTCATCGATCCTAATTACTACATCAACGAGATCGAGATCCTGCGTCAAGAGGGCGATGAGTTGGGGGCTGACGATGTCGCCCTGGACACCGAGCCCTATGCGGAATCCATCATGCGTGCGCCCTTGAAGTCGGACGAGCCTTGGGATCGCCCTTTGCAAATCCACTTGTCGCATGTGATTCAACAAGTCATCGATCAAACCGGAGAGGTCGACTTCATCCTACCCGGCGGCTCCCTGCGCGACGACCATCCCTACAACATCCTGGCCCGTATGGGGACCCATCGTATCAGCGAAAACACCTACTATGCCAACGACAAACTGATCCGATCCATTCGCTATCCTTACGAGATCTTCGGCGTCTATCTCAAAACCGAACGGCACCTCCCCGACCATCCCGATTTAACCTTCTATCAAGTTGCCGACGTGTTCGATCAATCACAACGTTGGTCCACACGAAAAGGAGTCCTACTCTACACCGACAAGGAGCAAGCTGAAGCCGTAGCGCATGATCTGCATACCTATGTCGCCACCCTACAACACCGGGCCGAGGCCGACCGTCGTGCCTTAAACGAGGGACTGGATTGACCGTGTCACCCACGCCACCCCCACGCTTTCTCATCGGTCCCGGGGCCTTGGACTGCAATCGCGGAGACCAAGCCCTGTTGTGGCAGGCCATCGATGCCTTGCGGCAATTCGATGACAAGGCAGAGATCGCCATCCTCAGTGAAGGGCACGCCAATCCTGAAGATCCACAAAGCCGACAAACTCGAGCCTTGGGCATCAGAGTCCTCGCTCCCTTCATGGACAATCCTCGCCGGGTATTGTCGTCTACCAACCCATCGTTTATCGATTCACGTAGAGCCCATCTACGCATGGCTATCCAGGCTGGAATTGATTTCATCTACAGCCTCATCCTTTGGCTAGTCTATCCCTGTCCCGCACTAACGCGACCCTTGTTGAGCCGATCACGGCGGCAAACCTACGATTATCTCCGCACCTGTAAGGCCTTGGTCATCAAGGGTGGGGGATATCTCTATGCCCACAGTGGTCCCAAGTGGCTCTACTTCCTGTGGTTCGGACTGTTACCCTTAATCTTCGCTCAACGCCTGGGCATCAAGACCCTGGTGCTGCCCAATTCCATCGGCCCCTTCGAATCCAAACTGGCTCAAACTCTGGCTAAGTGGGTATTGAATCGATGTCACTTGCTAACCGTACGCGAATCCCATTCCGCCCAAACCTTGGCTCCGCTATTGTCTCAACCCGTGAAGAGCTTTCCGGACATGGCCTTTGGCTTGACCTCGGCAGACTCCCAATGGGCCCAACAGATCCTGCATGATCATCAGGTCCCGTACAACAAACAGCATTGTGTCGGTATCACGTTGCGGCCATGGCGTTTTCCCGCCTCGTCGGATCCACAGGCTCAATACCAACAATATATCCAGGCCATAGCCGAGTTTGTCGAACACCTACTTCGCCAGGACTATTATCCCATCCTCTTTGTCCATGTGCAGGGCCCCCATGCCCATGAAGACGACCGCATAGCCCTCTGTGACCTACAGGTCCAACTCAAACAACCCATCCCCATGATCGATGGCAACTTCAACTGCCAGCAACTCAAGGCCCTCTATGGGTATATGCATGCCATGGTCTGTACCCGTTTACATTCCGCGATTTTCAGCATGGCCCAGGGGATTCCCTGCATCGCCATCAACTATCAAGGCTACAAGTCCATTGGACTCGTGCAGGACATGGGAGTGGGGGACTTCGTCATGTCTATTCAAGAGATCACGGCTGCATCCTTGATCCAGACCTTTGAGCAATTGGAACAAGAACGCACCCACATCCAAGAGCAACTAGCCGTTAATCAGCATATATGTCAGGCCAAACTCGAAAGCTTACAACACCAAATCGAGGAGGCCCTGACATGAAGCTCTTGATCACCCTACAGGGACATTTTCAGGCGGTTGGGAATGACGTCTATTCCCATCACCTGACCTACGATCGCTTTGCAGCACGCTATTTGGAAGTCTTTGACGAGATCTTGATCTGCGCCCGCACACAGCAGGTCGATCAGGTCCCCGACGACATGAAACCTGCCACCGGCCCAGGGGCACGGTTTCATCCGATCCCGGATTATCACGGTCCATGGCAATACCTACAAAAACGCTCAGCACTCAAGCGGGCGGTCCAAGAGGCCGTACAAGCATGCGATGCCTATTGTTTCCGTATGGCCGGACAACTCGGTATTATGGCTTGGCGTCAATTGCCAGCAGAAACTCCTTTCGGAGTCGAGGTCGTGGCCGATCCCTGGTTGGTCTTCGGGCCCGGCAGTGTCAAGAGTCCGGTGCGTCCGCTCGTGCGTTGGCAATGGCAACGGGCCTTACAACGACAATGCCTAGAGGCCGCGGCTGTCTCCTATGTCACCGAGTCGACCCTGCAAGAGTTCTACCCAGCCCAGGATCATGCAGCCACAACACATTATTCCTCAGTCGAATTGGAAGATAATCAGATCTGTACCGATCCAACCGAACGCCTGAGTCGTATCGATCAGCTGGAGCAGGAAACCATCCAGGTAGGTTTTGTGGGTTCTTTATCACAAGGACACAAATTACCCCACGTTCATCTACAAGCCATAGCCGATTGCCTGCAGCAAGGGCTTAAGCTCCACTTCCATATCGTCGGAGATGGTAACCGTATGCAATCACTGCAAGACATGGCTCACAACCTAGGCATCGACGAACAGGTCAGCTTCCATGGTCGACTGCAAGGGGGGCAATCTATCTTAGATCTGATGGATTCCTTTGACCTGTTGCTCAACGCCACGGCTGCCGAGGGTCTGCCCCGTGTGGTGATCGAGGCCATGAGCCGAGGGTGCCCCTGCATTGGAAGTGATGTAGGGGGAACCTGTGAACTATTGGATGAGCGTTTCCTGGTGCCTCCCTTTGATCCTGCGGCCCTGAGTCAATGCATTCAATCGGTATTAAAGGATCACCAGGTCATGAAACAGGCTGTGCAACAGAACTTGGAAGTGGCTCAAACGTATCGAAAATCAATCCTACAAGAACGCCGCCGTCTCTTCTATCGAGCCTTACGGGATATCACCGCATCATGTCACTAAAAATCCTCCATATCGTACGCACCCCCTTGACCGTGCGTGCCTTTATGAAGCCCCTGTTGACTGAACACCACAGACGCGGCCATCAGGTCGAGCTCGCCTATGCGCCTGATCCCCAAGTGGATGACGACTTTGGTGTGCCCGTACATCCCTACCCCTTGCAACGTAGCCTCTCGCCTTGGGGGCTGATCCAAGCCATCAGGAACCTTAAAGACATCATCGTCAAGGGCAAATACGACGTGGTCGTCCCCCACATGGTCCTGGCCGGCATGGTAGGGCGGTGGGCCTATGCCCAGGCCGGCTGTCCTGGCAAACTCCTCTATGTCTCGCACGGCTTGCCCTGTTATCCCCACAGCCCCCCCTGGAAACGTTGGGCTACCCGTCATCTGGAACAATGGTTCAGTCGATATCAACAAGGCATGATCGTCCTCAACCAAAATGATTACCAGATCGCCCAGTCTTTCAAACACGACCAGACATATTTACTCAACACCATTGGCATTGACATCGACTCGATCACCCAACGAGCCCAACAAGTCGATGTCGCGACATACCGTGACATCATGGGCCTTTCCCATGATTATCCCTTGATTTGTTATGCTGGTCGTTTCATTGAGGCCAAAGGCGTCGATCAGTTTATCCGGATCGCCCATCAGGTCTTGCAGCAGGGGGCCAAGGCCCATTTTGTCATCGCCGGTACCGGGCCTTTAGAAGGTTTCCTACAAACCTATATCAAGCAACATCATCTTGCCGAGCACATCGACCTGTTGGGCTGGACCGATGAAACCATTGAACTCTTTGCCGCCAGCGATGTGATGTGTTTTCCCACTCGGTACGAAGGGGCCCCCATTGTGGTCCAGGAGGCCATGGCTGCTGGTGCGTTGGTGCTCACCTCGGATGTGCCCGGACCCATTGATTTAATCGATCATGACGAAACCGGCCTGATTGCTCCTGCTGGTGACATCCAGGGCTTCGTTAAGCAATTAGTCGAGATCCTGTCGCAACCTGAACGACAGCAACGCATTGTCGAGCAAGCCAGACTCAAAGCACAGGAATTTGATGTCAAGCTTTGGGCCCCACGCTGGGTGGACGTCATTGAGGAAACCGCCCGTGGCTAACGAAGCGATCACCCTACGGCCGTTGGATGAAACGGATGCTCCGGCAGTAGCCCGCTTGCATATCGAGGCCATCGACACGGGTTTTATCAGCAGCCTGGGGCCGTCTTTTGTCACAGCTCTCTATCGAGCCATTGCCCGTAGCCCCCATAGCCTGGGCTGGGTGGCCTTACAAGGAGGTGAGGTTATTGGATTCGTAGCCTTTAGTTCTCATCTGGGAAGACTCTATCGTTCTGTCCTCTTGACCGGCGGAGCTCGCTTGTTGGGTGCCGCAGCAGGGCGGTTGCTATCCTGGCAACGAATCAAGCATGTCACCGAGACCCTGATGTACCCCCAACGTCATCCTCAAACATCACTCCCTCAAGCAGAGCTGCTGGCCGTGGCCGTTTCCTCTCAGGCCCAAAGACAGGGAGTCGGACGGCAACTGGTACAACGTGGCCTGCAACAATGTCAGGAGGAAGGCATTACAGGCCTGAAGGTTTGCGTGGGCCCCCATCGAGAACCGGCCAACCGACTGTACGAATCATGCGGTTTCCAGTTCCACGGAGAACTAGAACATCACGGTGTTATGAATCACATCTACACCATTGAACTGAGTTAATTGATGAAGCGTTTGCTAGACATTTTATTAACCTTGCCTGCTTTGATCCTCACGGCCCCGGGCATGTTTCTCATTGGCCTGTTGATTCGCCTCGAAAGCCAAGGCCCGGCGATCTTCTCGCAACAGCGGGCTGGGCAGGGCGGTCGGGCCTTTACCTTTTACAAGTTCCGCACCATGAGATTAGACGTAGATCCCTATGGTCCCAGCCCTAAGGCGGGTGACGATCCACGTCTGACCAAGATCGGGAAGTTTCTGCGTGAAACCTCACTGGATGAGTTGCCACAACTACTCAATATTCTTAAGGGTGACATGACCCTGGTGGGACCGCGTCCCCTCTATGTTCAACAGATTGCTGAATGGAATGATCGGCAACGACGTCGCTTGGAGGTCAAGCCTGGTTTAACAGGTCTGGCTCAAATCTCAGGACGTGGTGGACTCACACAAGAAGAAAAGCTGGAACTGGATGTTCAATATGTCGAAAACCACAGCCTCAGTCGCGACCTGTGGATCCTAATGGCCACGGCCGGGGCTGTGGTGGGACAAAAGGATATCTATGAAAAGCGATATTCCCAAACTCAGGAGACGCGCGAGTCATGAGATACCTGATGGCCCTATTCGTGTTGACTTTGACATGTCAAGCGGCCCACTTACAACCCAATGAAATCCTGGTAGTGGTCAATGGTGACTTGTCTGACTCCGCACAGATCGGGCAGGACTATTGTCGTAAACGCCAGGTGCCCATTGAGAACCTCATCCCTCTGTCCTTGGGAAACAAGTTAGCCGATCGAATCTCACGTCGTGACTATGATCGTAAGATAGCAGAACCATTGCGAAACAATATCCTCTATCGCAAACGCGCGGGGGATATCCGCTGTTTGCTGTTGATCTATGGTGTTCCTTATCGTGTTAACGGCAGGGGGGCCTTGCCTCAAGATGCAGGGGTGATCGAGAAAGCCAAAGAGGCCCTGGCCCGTGAACAAGAAGCCAACAAGGCCGTCGGGCAAAAACACAGCCCTTTGTCCCGTCAACTGGAGGCCTCACTGGCCCGGTTACAAGGGAAGGAAACGAATGCTTCGGTGGATAGTGAACTGGCCATGGTCTTGTTTCCAAACTATGAACTCTACCGTTGGCAACCCAATGCCCTGCGTGAATCCCTGGAGCCAATCGGCTGGCGTACCTTGATGGTGTCACGTCTAGATGGGCCCAGTTCTGACATTGCCGCTGGGCTGGTGGACAAGGCGTTGCACGCCGAGAGCCAAGGCCTGCAAGGTCACGTCTATATTGATGCCCGCGGCATGGATCAACAGCAAAACACCTATGGGGTTTACGACCGTGATCTGGTTCAATGGGCCGAGGCCCTCCAACAACACGACAAGCTCACCGTCCATCTCGATCGATCCTCAGAACTCTTTGCACCAGGCACCTGCCCTGACACGGCCCTGTACTGTGGTTGGTATAGTCTCAAGCACTATGTCGATGCCTTCGACTTTGTCCCGGGGGCCATCGGCTATCACATCGCCAGCTTCGAGGCAGAGCATCTCCATCAATCCAACAGCCCTCAGTGGTGTCCTGCCATGCTGCGTGACGGAATCACCGCGACCTTAGGACCCGTGGCGGAACCTTACCTACACGCCTTTCCCCGTCCCAGTGAATTCTTTGGGGCCCTGTTGGACGGCGACTGCCTGGTTGAGGGCTATGCCAAGACCAATCCCTTCAATTCCTGGCAACTGTTGCTGATTGGCGATCCTCTCTATCGTCCCTTTGCCTCCGACAACAACGACTGATGCCATAGCATCCCACCATCCCAACGATGGTTCCCACTGAAGCATACCCCAAGGCCGACCAGGCCAGCGGTTTGCCTAGCATGATGGCCCCCAATTTTGTGACACCCATCAAGGCCAAGGGCAGACTCGAAGACACCCCCAACCAGGAGCCCCAACCTCCCGGCTCAGGCCCCATTAGACTCAAGGTTGACCTTGCGGTTTCATCTGACCGAGGACGTTTACGCTGGGCACGAAAGGCAATCCACTGGGCTGTGAAAAACCCATAGGCCGTAGTCTGGAAAACAAACTGAGCCATGGGCATCAAGCTGCTTAAATCCCGCTTAGCACAGGCACTCAATAAAAAGATGGCCCCGCCTGTCAGTATTAAAAAGGCCGGCCAAAAAGAAACCAGTGTCAACAACGCCAGGCAACTTAGGGCCGCCAACAAATCCGCATAGAAGTCATGAACATCCACACTGCGGCCTTGTACAAACCCCTGTAACCATTCATCCATCACCCCATACCACACCACGACCAGCAGGATCCACCAAACCGCGGCTTTGTTCCAACGGACCTTGTCGTAGGGCTTGACCACACCCCACAGCAGAAAGACCAGCACAAAATAGGCCACAAAGTGCAAGGTTTTGTCCGACACATCCGCCTGCCGTACCACATCGGGAATGGGCACGTGTGACAAGAAAAAGATGGCGGGCCAATACAGGGCCAACATCAGTATCAATCCTTTTTTACGCATTGGTTTATTCATAACGAGGCATCATAGACCCAATAGAGGAATAGATCAATGCTAATGGTTCCCCTGAAATCTCACTCAGAATTCTAAATATTTGACGCATTCACGCTATTTTGGTTTATTAAGGGAACCGATCACGAACGTCATGATCGGGATTGATCTTTTACCCTATTAAACAGATACGGTTGACATAATATAAGAATGGTCATATTCATGAAGAGAGTATCACTTATCATCCTGACCTTCGGGTGTTTATGTGTAGCCCAAGCTGAAAACTACCCTTACCGTAGCAATGTGTTATGGGTGACCACACCGAACCACACCAACTGGCTCTATTCATTAAATGAAGAGGCTTTTATCACGGTGTCGCTGTATGAATATGGCATCCTTCAAGATGCCATCGAGATCAGCTACACGGTTGGACCGGAACTGATGCCTAGCGATAAGGTCGGCACTGTTGCACTCAAAGACGGGCAAGCAGTGATCTCCTTGGGCACTCTCTCTGAACCGGGTTTTCGCGACGGTCAACTCAAGGCGGTTCTCAACGGACAAACCTACAAGCACCATATCAAGGTCGGCTACGAACCTGAACAATTAACTCCATACACAACGTTCCCCGATGATTTCGTCGGTTTTTGGGATCAGGCCAAACAGGAGGCCAGCCAATGTCCCATGACCATAGAGAAAACCTTTGTTCCGGACTACTCAAGTGATCGGGTCGATTGTTATTTGATAAAGCTTCAAGCTTACCAAAAGGGACAGTATGTCTATGGCTATCTCACCATGCCCAAGGAACCTGGTCGCTATCCTGTCGTCTTTTCACCGCCGGGAGCAGGGATCAAACCCATGAATCCTCTCAAGCATATCTTTTATGCAGAAAGTGGTTGTATCCGCTTCGACATGGAAATTCATGGTATCCGGCCAGACCTGGATGCTGCCACCTATAATGATATCAGCCGGGCCTTTGGCCAGGGCAACAACAGTTACCTGGTTAACGGCTTGGAAGACAGGGACTCGTACTACATGAAGAAGGTGTACCTGTCCTGTGTCCGGGCCTTGGATTATTTAACGACACTACCTCAATGGGACGGGAAAAACCTGATCGCCCAGGGGGGCAGCCAGGGAGGGGCATTAGCCTTGATTACAACTGGATTGGACTCGAGAATCACGGCTTGTGCAGCCAACCATCCGGCCTTGAGTGACATGGCGGGACACCAAGCGGGTCGGGCAGGGGGGTATCCTCATCTATTCACCAAATTCGAAGGCATGGACACCCCTGAAAAACTCAAGACACTCGAGTACTATGATGTGGTCAACTTCGCAAGGTTAATCAAGGTCCCGGTCTTTATGACCTGGGGCTTCAACGACAATATCTGTCCTCCCACCACTAGCTACATCGTCTACAATACCATCAACAGCGAGAAACAATCACTCATCACTCCAGTCAATGAGCATTGGGTTTCACTCCAAACGCGGCACGACATCCTTGACTGGATTAAGAATACCCTCCGCTAAAACAAGTCAAAGCACAAGAGACTGTTTGACTTGTTCATTGAGCCACACTTCGGCTTGCTCCTGATTGTCGAAGTAGGCCTTGGGCATACCGGAGGTTTGGGAAAAATCATTTAATGCCAACTGTGTAATCGCATCCGAACCGACCAATTCAGCTGTGGCAACGAGCCCTTTCTCAAGCAATAGCTTTTGTGCCTGAGTATGTATTTCAAAAACACTATGATGTGGTGTTCTAAAATCTCGAGTATCAGTTAAAATCGTAAATCTGCATGTGAGACTCGCTGTGGCTTTCTCCAGGTCAACTAAATACGAAGGGACTAATGCACAACTATCCCAAAAATCAAAAAGATGTAAATAGAGTCGATTCATACTGATATCGATAGATATCCGATAATAGGGATTTTCTGCGATCTTCTTCATGACACATAATCCTTATCTTCAAGATTTAGAATTGGTATGAGTACTCGAAGATTCGCTCCTAAGGTGTCGTCTCAATCGATCTCATACCCCCCATGGCAGGGATTCCAAGAAAATCCTGCTCATCATATATCGTCGCAATCATTTCAGTCCTTAACTCTCAACCAATTTAGCCCTGCGTAAACAACCAAGGAAAGCGAACTACCAAGGTTAAAAGAAGCAACTGGCATAACAATTGCAAAATCGATAATAACAGGAGAACAAGTGCTCTCTTTGCGACAATATTGTAGCCAGGGAAAATTATGTTACATTTTAGCGACCATTCTACAACACCCAAGCCCCTCCTGTGTGATGTGCTGGCACCCAACCTCTTTCGCGAAACCTATTCTTTTGCAGACTTTCCGAGACTTTCTTTTGATGGTCAATCTGTAGCTTGCGACCTACCTGATAACATTTGGATCACAGATACCACGTTTCGCGATGGTCAACAGGCACGTCCTCCCTATCACCCCCAACAAATCTTGCATATTTTCGATCTCTTACACCAAATCGACGGGGGCAGTGGCCTCATTCGCCAGTCCGAATTCTTCCTTTATACCGAGCGTGACCGCGATGCTGCCTGCGCCTGCCTCGAAAGAGATTATCGTTTTCCTGAAATCATTGGCTGGATTCGCGCCAAGTCTTCAGACCTGGATTATGTCAGCCAAATGGGATTGAAGGAAACCGGTATTCTCATGTCAGCCAGCGACTACCACATTTTCTTGAAACTGGGTCGCACTAGACGCCAGGCCCTGGAGGATTATCTATCCATCGTACGTCAAGCCCTGGAGCGGGGCATCACCCCCCGTTGTCACCTGGAGGATATCACACGGGCCGATTTTGAAGGTTTTGTCTTACCCCTGGTCGATGCACTGTTAAGCATTGGACAAGAGGTGGGCATCCCTTTGAAGATACGACTCTGCGACACCCTGGGATTGGGGGTTCCGTATCCAGAAGCAAGCTTACCCCGTAGCGTCCCCAAGATGATTGCCACATTACGTAGATTAGGCGTCGCGTCCGAGCAGCTGGAATGGCACGGCCACAATGATTTTCATAAAGCTGCTGTCAACGGGGCAGCCGCCTGGCTCTATGGGTGCTGCTCTGTCAATTGTACCGCCTTTGGGGTAGGTGAACGCACAGGCAACCCCCCCCTTGAAGCCTTACTGGTGGAACAGGCCCAACTCAAGGGCACCCATCCCCAGGTCAATTACACCGCACTGGCCGAACTCGCCCATTATATGCAAGAGAACCTCAATTTTGAGATCCCCAGCAATTTCCCTCTGGTGGGTCAAAATGCCAATGTCACTCGGGCGGGTATCCATGCCGATGGCATGCTCAAGCATACAGAGGTCTATAGTGGTTTTGATGCAGGCAAACTATTGAATCGCCCTCCGCATGTGGCCATAACCGATCGATCAGGACGAGCCGGGATTACCCATTGGATCAACACCCATTTCCAAACTCAAGTGAACAAGGGTGATCCACGTATTGATCAAATTAAACAAAAAATCGACAGCTTCTACGCCACCAATCGTGTCGCCAGTATTACCGATGTTGAAATGAAAGGCTGGGTTCAAGCTGCTTTTACCGAGGCTTTCCCTCCAAGTTGCTAAGGATTCTTCGCTTTTCCATCATTAGCAAATGGCATTGTAGAGGACCGATATACCAACATTCTAACAGATTCTGGTCTTCTATTTCATTTACCCCATCACTCGACAGTCAATCCCAGCCCGATAACATGAATTGCATCTAATTTGATAACATCATTCCATTCTATTGCTCACATGAGCGTCGGTCAAAATCCACACATGGCATTCGAATTCGTAATTGATCGACGGAATCCCCTTACCGATAACACACCCTGATATTCCATTGTGGAAACCAAGAGTCGTCTGCAAAACATAAGGTGGAGATGCATGAGGAAGCAAAAAGGTACGCTTATAAAGCAAGTTCAAGGGGCTCTACTTGTCCTATCAATGATAAGCTCTTTGAGCTGGGCCGATCCAAATCCCAACGCCGAGATCAATGAGCTCTTGGATTTGTCACTGGAAGACCTGATGAACCTAGAGGTCTCTTCTGCGTCTTTGACAAAGGTCACTCGACAAACCATACCGACCGCCATGACCGTGATTTCACAAGAACAAATTCGTGATTGTGGCGCACGCAGCTTATATGAACTCCTGGATATCTTTGTGCCGAATTATCAATGGGCCAGACGTTTCTTTGAACCCGATGTCATGGGAATCCGTGGCATCAATTCCCAATTCAACGATAAAATGCTGTTGCAAGTCAATGGACGTACCCTCAATGAAAAGACTGAATTCGGAGCCTTCTCGGAAACAGATCTCCCCGTGATGGGGGACATTGACCACATCCAGATCATCCGCGGAGGCGGATCGGCCCTACACGGGCCGGGGGCTCTGGCGATGGTCGTCAACATTGTCACGGAAAACGGCAGCACCTTTCAAGGTGAAGAGGTTTACACGCGATTAGGCGCGGTTTACCAAATGGGCCAATTGGAATATAAACGAGGCCGTAAATTCAGTGACGACAGCAACTTTTACGTTTATGCCGGTCTTGCCCAGGTTGATGGGGCCAACGTCGGCGACTCCCAGGTCTTCCTGGGTAGTGCCAGGACCTATGATGGTGTTTCTTACGATGACACCCATGTCTACTCGACCTACTTCAACAATGAAGGAATGAATTACAATCGCGCCCCATCCATTAAACTCTATAGCGAAATCAACAAGGGTAACGCCAAGGCATGGTTTCGTCACACTGAAGGTGGACTGACCACCATGGAGCCCTTGAATCCTAACCAGGGCATCGGCTATCAGCAGACCACCCTCTATGGGAGTTATCTCCAGTCTCTGGCTCCCAATCTCACGGTTGAATACATTGCCAGCTATGATCGTCATAATACACGTAGTGACACCTGGCAAGGATGGCACTACTTGGAAGAAGAACTCTATCTGCGTGCACTGGGACAATGGGAAATCAATGATCAACATTCCATGGCCTTAGGCACGGAATGGTCTCATGATATGTTTGGTCGTGATTCAGGGGGGAACTGGTGGTATCGCATGGATTGGTTATCCATCGACATGGTCCCTTGGAATACTGACCTGTTTTCTGTCTTCGGTGAATATCAATGGAATATATGTGATGCCCTAACCCTATTCCTCAGCGGCCGTTGGGACGATCATAGTATGACCCAAACCATGTTTTCTCCCAAGGGTATCCTGGTGTTTACCCCCACAGAGGAAGACGCTATCAAGTTCATTGTTTCGAAATCCGTGCGTACCAATTCTGCGGGTATGATGAAGCTCAATCAGATCCAGGGGTACAGCAACGATGTAGAAGAACTCAAGGCGACCGAACTCCGCTATGAAAAGACTCTCAATCACAAATTAAGCGCGGCGATATCGGGTTTTTATCACGATCACTACGTCATTGGATGGAGTGCCAGTAAGAACGCCATTACCGCTTTAGGCGATTTCCGTTCCTGGGGTGTCGAAGGCGAACTAAGCTATCGTTCTAAAAATACCCGCGTAGATGTTTCCCATGGCTATACCAAATTGCTGGATAACTGGGAAACCCTACCCGGGGTCACCAGCCAAGAATTAACCGCGGCCCCCATGGGATATGGCGACGATTTTGCCAGTTGGAGTAATCATGTCACCAAGGTGGCCATCCACCAGCAACTCAATCCGAAATGGAACGTCGATGGATCCGCCAATGTGTATTGGGGCTATCCCGGTGGTAGGGATTGGGCTCAATATGAATATGATATTGATTCTTCCCGCTATGCCTTGGGATATACCAAAGCTTTTGATACCAGCGTGTTCCTTAATCTAGGTGTCGGCTATCAATATAGCGAAAAGACCAAGTTCCAACTCACGGGCTACAACCTCGCAGGACTTTTCGACAAATATCTCAATGGACGACGTAACCTATTCAATCCCTGGTGCCCGGCCATGTACCGCATGCACGCTCCATCCGTGACAATCAGTATGAGTCACAAATTCTAAAGACACTCAAAACCACCAAGAAACGAAAGCCACGACTAGCAGTCGTGGCTTTTTTTGTTACGGCTAACATTGCGACAATTATTTCAATTCACCTTGTTTTTGTTCTTCATTATTGTCTTTCCCCTCACAAGTCATTAATTTTACTTAACTTACACTTGCACCCCCTCACCCTGCCTGGATCTGGCTTTTTGCGTTGTTACATTTATTTCCCTTTTCCCGCCCTTCTTTCAAGATAGGCGATATCTGTTTTCCACCCAAATCTTCATTCCCCGAAAATATTTAACCTTTGTTATCATTCGTTTTTAAGCTGTTATCGACCTTTTCCTCTCCTCCCCCCTTTGTTTCTCTCTCTCTTCCCTCACGTTGGCATCGTCATTGTTTAAGGAAGGGTGTCACGAAAATCGTGTATTGAGTCAATGGTGTTTTTAACAACAGGAGTATTCGAATGAGAAAGGTAGCTATTTACGGCAAAGGCGGTATCGGCAAGTCCACCACAACACAAAACACCGTGGCAGCCCTGGCTGAGATGGGCAAGAAGGTCATGGTGGTGGGTTGCGATCCCAAGGCGGATTCCACCCGGCTCTTATTGGGCGGACTCGCCCAGAAGACCGTTTTGGATACCCTCCGCGAAGAAGGTGAAGACGTTGAACTCGAAGACATCCGACGTGAAGGTTACGGTAAGACCCTGTGTGTCGAGTCCGGTGGGCCTGAACCCGGTGTTGGTTGTGCCGGCCGTGGTATCATCACCTCCATCAACCTGCTCGAGCAACTCGGAGCCTATGATGAATCCAACAACCTGGACTATGCCTTCTATGACGTCCTCGGTGACGTGGTCTGTGGCGGCTTTGCCATGCCCATCCGCGAAGGTAAGGCCCAGGAAATTTATATCGTCTGTTCCGGCGAGATGATGGCGATGTATGCCGCCAATAACATCTGTAAGGGTATTGTCAAGTTTGCCGAGGCCGGGGGCGTCCGTCTGGGAGGACTGATCTGTAACAGCCGTAACGTAGATAACGAAAAGGAATTGATCGAGGAACTGGCTCGCCGCCTAGGTACCCAGATGATTCACTTCGTCCCCCGTGACAACGATGTCCAAAGGGCCGAGATCAAGCGTAAAACCGTCATCGATTGGAATTCCGAGGCCCCGCAGGCCGATGAGTATCGCACGCTGGCCAAGAACATCGACGAAAACGAAATGTTCGTGGTTCCCAAGCCTCTCCCCATCGAGGAATTGGAAAGTCTGTTGATTGAATTTGGCGTGTTGAACTAAAGGCAGGGTCAATAAGCAAACCCGTTTTGGAAAGGAATTTCACCATGATTATGGTTAGAGCAATTGTGCGTCCTGAAAAGGTTGATGAAGTGATGGCGGCCCTGATGTATGCCGGATTCCCGGCGGTCACCAAGATGGATGTCTATGGTCGCGGTAAGCAGCGTGGCATGAAGGTCGGTGAGATCACTTACGACGAACTGCCCAAGGAATTGCTGATCACCGTGGTTAAGAAGGAAGACAAGGACTTTGTCCTGGAAACCATCATGAAGGCCGCCCGTACCGGTCAAAAGGGTGCCTTTGGTGACGGCAAGATCTTTGTCTCTGACGTCGAAGAGGTTTATACGGTCAGCTCGGGTCTCAAAGAAGAAGAATAGGAGGCCATCATGAAAGAGATAACCGCGATTATTCGCATGAACAAAATGAATGTCACCAAGAAGGCCCTGTCCGAAATGGGTGTGGCCTCCTTAACCGCCCGCAAGGTTGTCGGCCGGGGTAAGGGCAAGGTGGACTACCTCTTGCTCAAGGGCGCCGAAGCCGGCTATGACGAGGCCATCAATCAGTTGGGCCCAGGCCCAAAATTGATTCCCAAGCGTATGCTGACCCTGGTGGTCCCGGATGAAAAGGTCAAGGATGTGGTTGAAACGATTATCTCCGTCAACCAGACCGGTAGCCCTGGTGACGGCAAGATCTTTGTACAGCCGGTACTGGATGCCTTGCGGGTTCGTACCGGTGAAACGGGTGAGACCGCCATTGACGAGGCTTAGTGCTGTATCAACCCTAAAAAGTTGGGTTCTTGCTTGCAGCCAACGGGCATCTGCGGCATCAGAAAGCCTCGCCCTACCTACAAGTAGGGCTTCGTTGTCTTCCTTGCATCTACCCATTGGGTGCGGCGCAATAATTCCAACAATTAGTATCGATAAAGCACTAGCCCGAAAAACAGGAGAATGACGATGAGTAAAAAACCAAACATCGATCCTCATAGCGTAAGAGAAGAATTGCTCAAGGCCTATCCCTCCAAGGTGGCCCGTAAAAGAGCCAAACAAATGATTGTCAACGAGTCTGCCGAACCCGGTGCGATCCCGACCATCCAGGCCAACGTCCGGACCACCCCGGGAATCATCACCCAACGCGGTTGTACCTATGCCGGTTGCAAGGGTGTGGTGTTGGGCCCGACGCGTGATATCTTAAACCTGACCCACGGCCCTATTGGTTGTGGATTTTATTCCTGGTTGACCCGTCGCAACCAAACGCGTCCGGAGACCGACACCGATGAAAATTACATGACCTACTGCTTTTCCACGGACATGCAGGACAACGAAATTATCTTCGGTGGTGAAAAGAAGCTGGCTCAAGCCGTGCAAGAGGCCTATGACAACTTCAAACCCAAGGCCATTGGAATCTTCTCCACCTGTCCGGTGGGATTGATTGGTGACGACGTTCATGCCGTAGCGACCCAAATGCGGGAAAAGTTAGGCATCAATATCTTCGGCTTCAGTTGTGAAGGCTACAAGGGTGTCAGCCAATCCGCCGGTCACCATATTGCCAATAACCAGCTCTTCAAACATGTCATCGGCTTAGACGACAAGGTCCCCGAGGGCAAATATAAAATCAATATGCTGGGTGAATACAACATTGGTGGTGACGCCTTTGTCATCGAAGAGTTGCTGGAAAAATGTGGCATCACCCTGGTATCCACCTTTAGCGGTAACTCCACCTATGATGGCTTTGCCCGGGCTCACAACGCCGACCTCAACTGTGTCATGTGTCACCGCTCCATTAACTATGTGGCAGACATGATCGAAAAGAAATTCGGTGTCCCCTGGATCAAGGTGAACTTCATCGGCGCCAACAGTACCGCCAAGAGCCTGCGTAAAATCGCGGAATACTTTGGAGACAAGAAACTCATCGACAAGGTCGAAAAGGTCATCAAAGAAGAGATGAAGGCTGTCAAAGTGGTTCAAGACGAAGTCAAGGTCAACTGCGAAGGCAAACTCGCCATGCTGTTTGTAGGTGGCTCGCGTGCCCATCACTATCAGGACCTGTTCAACGAAATGGGTATGAAGACCATGGCCGCGGGCTACGAGTTCGCTCACCGCGATGACTACGAAGGACGCCGCGTCCTGCCCAATATCAAGTTGGACGCTGATAGTCGTAACATTGAAGAACTCACGGTCGAAGCCGACCCCGAACGGTTCAATCCACGCAAGAGTGAAAAGGAAATCGAAGCATTGGCCGCAGAGGGTATGCCCTTCAACGACTACGAAGGTATGATTGCTCAGATGGAACAAGGCACCTTGGTCATCGATGATATCAGTCACCATGAAACCGAGAGGCTCATCGAGATCTATCAACCGGCTGTCTTCTGTGCAGGCATCAAGGAAAAGTATTGTATTCAAAAAATGGGGATTCCCAGCAAACAGCTCCACAGTTACGACTACGGCGGACCCTATGCGGGCTTTGTCGGTGCGATGAACTATTACCGTGACATCGATCGCATGATCCAATGTCAGATTTGGAAGAAGATTACGCCACCCTGGCGTCAATCCGTCGCCCCGACCCTTGATGCTGAATTCGTCAACTGCTAAACCGATGAGGTGAACTATGTTACTCCGACATACAACCAAAGAAATTAAAGAAAGATCGGCTCTGACCGTAAATCCGGCCAAGACATGTCAGCCGATTGGGGCGCTCTATGCCGCCTTGGGCATTCATGGCTGCCTACCCCATAGCCACGGGTCGCAAGGCTGCTGTTCTTATCACCGCAGCACGCTGACACGACACTATAAAGAGCCCGTCATGGCAGGAACCAGTTCCTTTACTGAAGGTTCATCCGTCTTTGGCGGTCAAGCCAACCTGCTGCAGGCCATCAACAATATCTTTACCATCTATGATCCCGAAATCATTGCAGTCCACACCACCTGCCTATCCGAAACCATCGGGGACGACATCCCACAGATCGTGGGCAAGGCTCAAGATGATGGTAAGATCCCGGAAGGCAAGTATGTGATTCACTGTAATACCCCAAGCTATGTGGGTTCCCACGTTACCGGCTTTGCCAACATGGTCAAGGGGATGGTCAATTACTTCGGAACCCCTACCGAAGAAAAGCTTCGTACCATCAACCTCATTCCCGGGTGGGTGGAACCCTCTGACATGCGTGAACTCAAGCGTCTGTGTAAGGTGATGGGTGTCGAAACTCTAATGTTCCCGGACACCTCCGATGTACTCGATGCCCCCATGACGGGCAAGGCCCAGATGTATCCCAAGGGCGGCGTCACAGTTCAACAACTCAAACGCATGGGCGCTAGCAGTGCGACCTTGGCCCTCGGCCCGGTTGCTTCCGGTCCAGCCGCTTTGGAACTGGATGCCAGGTGCAAGGTCAAGGCTGAAACCCTGGAACTGCCCATCGGTCTATCCGCCACGGACGAGTTCATCAACACTCTACGTAAGATGGCCCGTGTCAGCGTTCCGACAGAAATCGACGACGAACGCGGGCGTCTGGTAGACTTGATCTCTGACATGCAACAGTACTTCCATGGCAAACGCGTGGCCCTTTGGGGCGACCCGGATCAACTGGTCTCCCTAGCCGGTTTCCTGGCCGATCTGGGTATGCGTCCGGTCTACCTGGTCACCGGTACTCCGGGTAAGAAGTTCATCACCCGCGTACAAAACGTGTTGGCCGACCGCGTACCCGAGGTCAAGATTGCCCAAGGCAACTGTGCCGACATGTACTTGATGCATCAGTGGATCAAGAACGAATCCGTGGATCTTCTCATCGGCAACACCTACGGCAAATACATTGCCCGCGATGAGGACATCCCCTTCGTCCGCCACGGCTTCCCCATCCTCGACCGTGTGGGTCACAGTTACTTCCCCACCGTCGGTTACCAGGGTGCCATGCGTCTATGTGAAATGATCCTCGGCGCCTTGATGGACCGTAAGGATCGTGAAGCACCAGAAGAGAGTTTTGAGCTTGTAATGTAAAAAGAGATCACAGATCGCAGTTAACAGATAACAGTTTATATGAATAGCTTTCGGCTTACTGTTTTAACTGCGATCTGTGATCTAAAAACTGAGAACTGAACCATGGCAACCGTTGATATTCTCCAGGACCGCAAAGGGCAAGTGTTCACCAAGGGTGATGAACCGGTCTCTATGGTTTGTGAAAAGAGCAGTGCGGCTGGATCGGTAAGCCAACGGGCCTGTGTTTTCTGTGGATCACGTGTGGTGCTCTATCCCGTCACCGACGCCCTGCATTTAATTCACGGACCGGTGGGTTGTGCGGCCTACACCTGGGATATCCGTGGAGCCTTGTCGTCTGGCGCTGAACACCATCGTAACAGTTATACAACCGACCTGCGTGAGAAAGACGTCATTTACGGCGGTGAGAAGAAATTATACAGCAGCTTGGTTGAGTTGATAGACACCCTCGATCCCAGGCCCAAGGCGGCGTTTGTGTATTCAACGTGTATTGTGGGACTGATTGGCGATGACGTCGATGCGATTTGTCGACGGGTGGCGAAAGAAAAGGGCATTCCGGTGATACCGGTCCATGCCCCAGGGTTTAGCGGATCAAAGAAGGATGGGTATCGCGCGGCATGCGAGGCCTTGAATCAACTGGTGGGGACCGCGGAGACCAAGGGGATTGGACCCAAGAGTCTCAATATCTTGGGAGACTTTAATATCGCCGGTGAGACCTGGATCATTCGTGACTATTACCGCCGCATGGGTGTGGACGTGGTGTCAACCATTACCGGGGACGGCCGTGTGGACGATATCCGTCGTTGCCACGGTGCGTCCCTGAATGTGGTGCAGTGCTCCGGCTCGATGACGGGCCTGGCCCAGATGATGAAAAAACAATACAACACCCCCTTCATTCGCGTCTCTTATTTTGGCATCGAGGATATGTCACGAGCTCTGTATGACGTGGCGGAATTCTTTGACGATCCCGAAATCTGGAATAAGGCCCGTGAACTGGTGCGTGAAGAAGTCACCCGCATCACCCCTGAACTCAGTCGGATTCGCCGCGACCTCGAGGGTAAACGTGCCGCCATCTACGTGGGTGGGGCCTTCAAGGCCTTTTCTTTGGTACGATCCTTACGCAGCATCGGCGTCCAAAGCGTCGTTGTCGGCTCCCAAACCGGCAATCCACAAGATTACGACCAACTCCGCGAGATGTGTGACGAAGGCACCGTCATCGTGGATGATACCAATCCCTTGGAACTGTCCAAGTTCGTGCAGGAGACCGGCGCAGATCTCCTCATCGGCGGTGTCAAGGAACGTCCCATCGCCTTCAAATTGGGCCTGGCCTTTTGCGATCACAACCATGAACGTAAAGAGGCCCTGGCTGGTTACGAAGGCATGCTCAACTTCGCCAAGGAAGTCCACGCCTCGCTCATGACGCCCATCTGGCAATTTATGCCCCGTAAGCGTCAGGCGGGCCAAGCCAAGTTTAAGTAGTCATTGAGATTAAGACCACCCATAAACACCTGCCAGGTGATGACATGAAATCAGAAAAAACAACCCATACCTCAACTCGCAATGCCTGCCGCCTGTGTACGCCCTTCGGGGCCTGCCTGGCCTTCCGTGGCGTCGAAGGAGCCATGCCGTTCATTCATGGTTCACAAGGCTGTGCCACCTATATTCGACGCTATATCATTGGTCACTTCCGTGAGCCCATGGACATTGCCTGTTCCAACTTCACCGAACACTCGGCCGTTTTTGGAGGCAAAGAAAACCTGCAACGAGGTCTGCAAAACGTGGCTCGTCAATACCAACCCGAGTTAATCGGTGTGGCCACCACCTGCCTTTCCGAAACCATCGGTGACGATATGAACCTCTACCTCCACAGTATTCATCAAGAGTGGAGTGAGGATTGTCGGCCCGTGATCGTCCCGGTCTCAACCCCCAGTTATCAAGGCAGCCATAGTCAAGGATTCTTTCGCGCCCTGCGTGCCTTGGTCACCACCCTGGCAGAGACCGGCCCCCAACAGGATCATATCAATCTATTTATGAATATGATCTCCAGTGAGGATATCCGCCACCTGCGTGACATTACCGAGGCCTTCGGCTTAACCGCCACCCTCCTGCCGGACTATTCCGATACCCTCGATGGCCAAATCTGGGAACAATATGAACGTCTACCGTCCGGGGGAACCCCCGTGCAAGCCATTCGTGCCTGTGGCACGGCTTGTCACTCCGTGGAGTTGAGTGTCACCAGCGCGGACAACGATTCTGCCGGGCAGTGGTTGCAAGAAAACCGGGGCATTGGCGTGACACGTCTGCCCCTGCCTGTGGGCATCAAGGCCTGTGATCGCTTCATGGAAACCCTGGCGAATCTCAGTGGACGCGATGTTCCAGAGCGACTGGCCCAACAGCGCGGACGACTTATCGATGCCTATGTCGATGGTCACAAATATCTCTACGGCAAACGTGCGATCCTCTATGGTGAAGAGGATCTAGTCGTCGCCATGGCCGGCTTCATGGCCGAGATCGGCATCATCCCCATTCTTTGTGCCACCGGCGGTGGCGAGCGTGATCGATTTACCCAGGCCATCACCGGGGTCACTTCGTCACTCAACGAAGACATCCAGATCATGGCCAATGTAGACTTTGCCCAAATCGAAGAGGCCGCCGAAACCTTGAGCCCGGATCTCTTGATCGGCAACAGCAACGGAGCCAAGTTGGCCCGTAAATTAAATGTACCCCTGGTGCGGGTAGGCATGCCCGTCCACGATCGCATGGGAGCCGCCCGCATACAGATCCTGGGCTATCTCGGCACCCAACAACTGTACGATCGCATCTGCAATGCCTTGATCGAGGTCAAGCAGGAATCCAGCCCCGTAGGCTACACGCATATGTAATCATTTAAGAAGCAAGAGCCAAGAAATAAGAAACAAGAACATCTAACTCAGGAAGTGAACTCATGGCTTTGGACTTTTCAACACATCCCTGTTTCAATGGAGAAATCAAACACCGCTATGCTCGCATTCACCTGCCGGTCGCGCCCAAGTGTAATGTCCAATGCAACTTCTGCAACCGAAAGTACGACTGCGTCAACGAGAGCCGTCCCGGTGTCACCAGTAACATCCTGGCTCCCAAGCAGGCCTTGAGCTATCTCAAGTCCATGATGGAAAAGGTGCCCAATATCAGCGTGATGGGTATTGCCGGTCCGGGTGATCCCTTTGCCAATCCGGAAGAGACCATGGAGACCCTGCGTCTGGTGCGGGCCGAGTATCCCGAGATGCTGCTCTGCGTGGCCTCCAATGGCCTGGAGATAGGTGACCATATTCCCGAACTGGCGGCCCTGCAAGTCAGCCACGTCACCATCACCTGCTGCGGCATCGATCCCGAAATCGTCAAAGAGATCTATTCCTGGGTTCGCTACAAGAAACGCGTCTATCGCGGTCTGGACGCCGCCCGCTTAATGATTGAAAAACAAATGGAGGCCATCCGCCTCTGTAAAGAACTTGACCTGGTCGTAAAGGTCAATATGATCATTGTCCCTGGCGTCAATGATCACCACATACGTAATCTGGCCCAGGCCGTCAGTACGCAGGGGGTAGACATCCTTAACTGTATGGCCCTGTGTCACGTTCCCGACACCCCCTTCGAAACCATTGTGCCGCCGTCGTCCGAAGAGATGAATGCCCATCGCGCCATCGCCGGTGAATACCTGCCCCAGATGCGTCACTGCATGCGTTGTCGTGCCGATGCTGTCGGTCTGTTGGGCAAGGACCTAACTGAATTGGCCCAGGCTGAACTCAAGGCCGCGGCCCAAGGCCCATTGGATGGCTCGGATGGACGTCCCTACGTAGCCGTGGCCAGCCACGAAGGCCTATTGGTGAATCAACACCTGGGCGAGGCCAAGAGTGTATGGATCTACGGCCCCAAGGACAACACCTTCGAGCTCATCGAACAACGCCGCACTCCCACCCCCGGAAGTGGGGGTGACCGTTGGGTGAAACTCGGTGAGGTTCTGCAGGACTGCCGTGCCTTATTGGTGGGTGAAGCGGGACAATCCCCCCGTGACATCCTCACCAAGAGTGGCGTCAAGGTCTATCGCACCGAAGGGATGATCGAACACGCCCTTGAGACAATTTATGAAGGCGGCAAGATCCGCACCATCAGTGGTCCCACCCAGTGCGGCAGTGGCTGCAGCGGCAATGGCATGGGATGTATGTAGTTTGATAAAAATGTAGAATGAAGAATATAGAATGTAGGAGGAGTGAACGTTACATTCTTCACATCATTCCAATATTCCACCATTCCATTATTCCAATTTATATAAGGAGTCATTGTTATGCAAAAACCGGATTATCATTTTATTGTTTGTAACAGCTTTCGTATGAAGGGGGAGCCTCAAGGTGTTTGTAACAAGAAGGGTGCCCCGGATCTGATGGAATATCTGTCCAATGAAATCCTGGATCGTGGCCTGGATGCCCTCGTCACGGCCGCGGGATGTCTGAAGGTCTGTGATCGCGGCCCAGCCATGGTGGTTTACCCTGCTGGTTACTGGTATGGCGATCTCAATGAAGAAAAACTCGATGAAATTCTCGACGCCTTGGAAGATGGCGAGGCCGTAGATGACTACCTCATTGCATAAAGGTGTCACTCCCTTGAAATAGAAAGAGATTCAAAATGAAACGCTGGGTCATGGTACTGTTTACTTTAGTCGCTTTGGTGGGTTGCCGTCCAGAGACAGAAACACTCACGGTCTTTGCCGCGGCCAGCACCCAAGACGCCGTACAACAGGTGGCCTCCGCGTATCAGGCAAAGACCGGGATTCTGATCGAGATCAATGCAGCATCCTCATCGACCTTGGCTCGTCAAATCGAGATGGGGATGCCGGCCGATGTCTTTATCTCGGCCAATCCCAAATGGATGCACTATCTTGAGGAACAGGGGCTACTACAGGTCGATAGCCCCTGTGTCCTCTTATCCAACAGCCTGGTGTTGATAGCACCGGCCGACTCGACTCTGTCCCCAGGTGATGTCAACACCTTACTCGATTCATTAGAAGGTTCACTGGCCTTGGGTGATCCCACTCACGTACCAGCCGGACAATACGCCAAGCAGGCCCTGGAAAGTTACGGAGGGTTTGAGCGTTATGCCGAGCGTATCCTGCCGGGCAATAATGTACGAGCCGCCTTGGCCTATGTTGAACGGGGCGAGGCACCCTTGGGCATTGTCTATGCCACGGATGCACGTCTATCGAAACAGGTCAAACTCATGGGCACCTTGGATCCGACCAGTCACGACCCGGTGACCTATATGGCCTCTGTCATCGCCAAGGCCAAAGTGGGGGCTCCGGATTTCTTGACCTACCTACAATCGGATGAGGCTCAAGCCATCTTTGCCGAGTTCGGTTTTTTACCGGGAGGCGAATGACATGCTGTCCGTGGAAACCCAAGAAGCCTTGCTGTTGTCCATACGTGTTGCTGGCTGTGCCGTACTCTTGATGTTGGGTCCGGCCATTGCCCTGGGTTGGCTCTTGGCCCGACGTCAGTTCGTGGGCAAGGCCTTGCTCAATGCCCTGGTGCATATCCCCCTGGTGGTCCCGCCGGTGGTGACCGGTTATGTCCTGCTCTTGCTGTTGGGACAACGCGGTTGGATTGGCGCCTGGTTACATCAACACTGGGGCCTGCAGATGTCCTTCAGTTGGATGGCAGCGGTCATGGCCTCAGCCGTGATGGCCTTTCCCTTGATGGTCCGCTCCATACGGTTGGCCATTGAATTGGTGGATCCCAAATTGGAACAAGCGGCCGGGACCTTGGGACTGCGTCCCTGGTCGGTCTTTGTACGTGTCACCTGCCCCTTGGCTTGGGGTGGAATTGTCAGCGGGATGGTCTTGGCCTTTGCCCGTAGTTTGGGTGAATTCGGCGCGACCATCACCTTTGCCGGCAATATCGCCGGTCGGACCCAGACCCTGCCGCTGGCGATCTACAGTGCCCTGCAACAACCGAATGGCAATCAACAGGCAGGGACCTTGGTGATGATTTCAATATGTCTTTCATTGGTGGCCATGTTCGTAGCGGAAATACTCTCTCGCCGTGCGTTGCGCCGCCTGAGGGCCTGACAGATGGGTGTTGTTGTCAACTTAAAACACAATCTGAACGGATTTAAGCTCAGAGCTTCTTTCTCAACCCACGCATGCGTCACGGGGGTATTTGGGCCTTCAGGTTCCGGTAAGACCACTTTGTTAAACAGCCTGGCAGGACTGGTCAAGCCGGCGCACGGCGAGTTTTTTGTCAATTCCGAGGTGCTCTATAACACCACCACCGGTGTCGATGTCCCTGTACATCAGCGTCGTCTGGGCGTGGTGTTCCAAGAAGGACGCCTCTTCCCCCACCTCAACGTACGCAAAAACCTGCTCTTCGGAGCAGACAAACGAAGACGTTCGGTGCAACTGGACGATGTGGTGGATCTTCTTCAACTCCAGGGCATGCTGGACCGGCGGGTTTATACCCTCTCCGGGGGTCAACAACGTCGTGTGGCCCTGGGGCGTGCCCTTTTAGCAGCACCCCGTTTATTACTGCTTGATGAACCCTTCACCGGTTTGGATTGTCATAGTAAGGCTCTAACCTTGAAGCTCCTACGCGATGCCATCGCGGCTTTAGAGATTCAAACCTTGATCGTTAGCCACGACCTACGTCACATCCTGGCCTTGACCGACGAGGTGATGGTCTTGCAGAATGGTCAAACCCAGGCCTGCGGTTCCATCCACGATCTAGAGGTGTATCAGGCCCTACAGGATGTCACGGACCAAGTACCCAACCTATTAACTCTACGCACCCTGTTTCACTGCCCGGATGAACAGACCACCCTATACAGCGCTGGAGAAGGCACCAAACCCCTCAAAGGCCCACTGCAGGCGAATTGTCCCCGTGGGCAAGAGATGCGTCTATTGCTCAATCCCAACGACATCGCTTTGGCTTGGGCACCCGTGGAATATATCTCCATGCAAAACCAACTCCCGGGCCATATCGAACAGATTGTCCAAATTGGGCATAGATGGTATTGTGTGGTACAGGTCGGTGTACGGTTGTTGGCTGAAATCACCTTGACGGCATTGAAACAATTGGAATTGCAGCCAGGCCGATCCGTGTGGTGTCTGTTTAAGGCCGGGGCACTGGAATCGATGGAGCCTACGGCTCCAAACCCAGAATGCCAAATAGAGAATACAAAAGGACTTGTCGAGCATGAAGCTACACGTGTTACAGCACGTTCCGTTTGAGGATGTCGCCAATATTGGCGTATGGGCACAGGAGCAGGGCTTCACGATCACCACAACACATCTTTATCTCAATGAGCCACTGCCCGATCCTGAGTCCTTTGACGTGTTGGTGATCATGGGCGGCCCCATGAACATCTATCAACACTCCCTTTACCCCTGGCTCGTTCCGGAGAAACAATTCATCAAGACTGCCATTGAGACCCAACGCATTGTGCTGGGCGTATGCCTGGGTGCTCAATTAATCTGCGCTGCCCTGGGTGGCCAGGTCACGCGTAACAAATATACTGAAATCGGCTGGTTCCCCGTGACCCTAACCGAGGCCGGTCAGGCCTCTGAATCTTTATTGCATGTCCTTGGCTCCTCTTTCAAGGCCTTCCACTGGCATGGGGATACCTTTTCGATTCCACCAGGAGCAGTTCATTTGGCCTCCAGCGAAGCCTGTCCCCATCAAGCCTTTCAATATGGAGACCGTGTACTAGGGATGCAGTTCCATCTGGATTATTCCCAACAGAGCATCCAGACCATGGTCGAGAACTGTGCCGATGAATTGATTGAGGGCCCCTATGTACAAACGGATCCGGTGCATCTTACTCAATTAAGTTCTGCTAAATCCCTTCAATCTCACCTGGTTACTCTCCTATCCCACCTCATCACATCGTCACAATAGCAACTTGCTACATTATTGTAGCACACCTACCCTCTGCAGCCACAAATGTTTCCATCCAGAAAACCACAACAAATATGCCATCACTCTGCATAACAGAATCTTAAACCCAAAACCATTGATAACAGCCCAATATCAACGTTTTTCACATATTTCCTCACACAAAGACGACATTAAGCCCACCTGGCACACGAGTTGTAATTACCTATAACAAAGACAATGGATTGGATCCTTAAGGGATGACAAGGATGTGATCAACCTTGGGGATCGTTAGGAACCCAATTGAAAATTGCAGATTGAATGAGGCATGATGATCGGTAACCCTATGATCAACGGGGATTGGGGGCGGTTGGGAGGCCGCCCCAGACCCCACCTCTAATTGTTCTTTGCTATCATAAAATGATAATTGCTCTATAGTCCTCCTTCATTTAGATCCAGATAGCGGCAAGAGGGACCTGCCTGTCGCAATGGCAGGCAGGTCTCTTGGCTTAGGGATCGAGAAGTTGGGGACATGACCATACAAAACGCTTGCTCAGATCTATTTCTGACGCCTTCTTGACACTCTCCGTACTCCGCTCTCCTACTCTCACGGTGGAGAGTGTCGTTTCATATCACCATACCAGACATTAAGTCCATGGAGCATTCTCCACGATGATGCTGACCATCAGGCCTCTTTTGCTGAGTGGAAATGAAAAAGGTCCAAGCATTAGGAACCTGGACCTGTGTTTGTTCGTGAGTAAAATGTGCTTTGCTTAAGCCTTAGACCTTTCGTTGCCGGCGAAGGCTTGTCAAACCGACAAGACCAGAACCCAACAAAAATACAGCTCCAGGAACTGGGACGGTGGATCCACCATTGTCGTAACTGGTCGTCAATTCCAATCCGTCGAAATAAACATCCACATAATTACCAGCTCCATAGGTACTCTCCAGCATCACTGACCAGTAAGCCGCATTATCAACAGCATCCAATGATATAGAGAAACTGGTCCATTCCCCAGTAGAAATATCTATACTCGTACTATCTAGCTCATCGTCGCTACTGTCATAAAAAACGATACTTGCAGTACCGTAGTCTCCCCCATCGCCCCGGGCGTATCCCGTCAAGGTAAAAGTCGTCCCGACCACAAGATCATCAGTTCCGGATTGTGACAATGATGAACCGTTACTATTCAACCGTATGAAATAAGTGCCCTCCGCTGCCGTGATCCAATTGTCGTTCGCAGTTGCGTACCCACTCCCCGTTAAAGTCCAGCCTGATAGACTGCCACTTTCAAATCCTCCGTTCGTCAGGGTTGCCGCTGCAGACGCAATACCCGTCATCAACATCACTAAAACAATTATTCCAAAAAACCTTTTCATTTTCTTCTCTCCAATCTATTTGTTGTTTACGATCCTTAACCAATTGATATCACGGCTTCTTCATCCCTTTGACGCCCTGTACACACGCAAAATTTAGTGGCCAAAACATGGCAACTTATTAATAAAACAAATCGCGTACCAGTAGATAGAAAGAGGTAAGTGCTAAAACCCGCAGGAGTTAAAAAGGGGGTTTTGCGAGCTTTAAGTAAACAAAAAGAGAGCAAAAGAAACTAAAGAAACAGCAACAGCCCGTTACGTAAAGGCTATAATAGGCCATTCCGGCCAACCATAATGGCGATAACGGCAAATTCTTATTGCTTCCTTCCCCTTCTTTGCTTTATAATTGTTTTGTCTTTCTTGCGGATACCTTTTGTGCGGTTCTTTACTTTTTCTGTCCTTACTTTGGTGCGGTGTTTTGTAATGAAACGTTGTGTTACTGAACTTTTTGATTTCTTCCAGGCTGCCCATCCCTTTTCTCCGGGTGATCCTAACTGGGATGAGGCTTTCTGTTACAAACTTATTGCGGCCGCCTCCGCCAAGGAGGCCTCGATCTGGACTCTGGAAAAGGATCATCGCCTACATCTTCAATATGGTACGAACGTCCACCCTGAACACCTAGGCGATTTTTCATTGGCCTTAGGTGAGGGTATCACCGGAGCCGTTGCTCAGACACGCAAGACGTTACGAGTAGAAGATGCCTGGTCAGATCAGCAACACAATCGCGATGTGGACAACCAAATCAATTTCCGCACAAAGTCCATGATATCAGCACCGATGGTTTACAACGATGCCTTGATTGGAGTGCTCAACATCTTGAATCACACCTCAGGAGGTGACTTCCCTGAAGAATGGGAAAGCCTATTAACATCATTAGGTATCATGATTGCCATGGCTCGATTACAGGGCAAAGACGGTTCCAAGCCCTCCCGCTTCATTGCCTCCCAGGTGAACACAGCTTCCGACAAAACGACTATCATCGGGATCAGTCGATGTATTCAGGACACGCTGAATCTAGCCGTTAGGGCGGGTAAGTCCAAAGTTCCTATCATGATCTATGGAGAATCAGGAACAGGTAAAGAACTGGCCGCTCGAAAAATTCACGAGAATACCACCTTTCGGAACGGACCTTTTTTAAGCATCAACTGTGCGGCCCTTTCGGAAACAATCTTGGAAAGCGAATTATTTGGGCATGTTAAGGGCGCTTTTAGTGGTGCGGTCACCGAACGAAAGGGGAAGTTTGTGGCAGCCTCGAATGGAACCCTCTTTCTCGATGAAATCGGTGACATGAGTCTCACCTGCCAGGCAAAAATACTACGCTGCTTACAAGAAAGCAAGGTTATCCCGGTCGGCTCTGACCATGAAGTGACCTATGACGCGAGAATTATCGCTGCCACCAACCAACCCTTACACGAACTCGTAGCCCAGGGTAAATTCCGTGAAGATCTCTACTACCGACTCTGTGGACTGGAGATATACATCCCTCAACTCCGCCAACGGCGTTCGGATATTCCTCTACTGGCAGAATACTTTATTAAAAAGGGAATGAGGAATATGTATTCAGGAAACCATGGAAACGCAATCCCCATCATCTCTGAAGATGCGTTTGACATGCTGCAGGCCTACTCCTGGCCGGGCAATGTCCGCCAATTAGAACAGGCCATTATGGCCGCACTCGCGGTGTGTGACAATCATGTCATCACGACTGCAGACTGGCCCAATTGGCTCACACAGGCCTTAACACAAGAGAAAAATCAGCTAACCTCTATACAAAGAACAAGAAAGGTGGACATCGCCGACTCTGAAGCACAGCGGCTCTTACAGGCATTGTATGCCACTCGCTATGAGGGCACTAACCGTTGGAACGTGGCGGCAGCGGCTCGCGTTCTCTCAATGCCACGCAAGACCCTCGCATATCGTATAAAAAAGATGAATCTAACCCCATCGTAAACATCTCCCAAGGCTGGATACCCATGACTAAAATCCTTCGATACACACGTTCCCTGACTGCACTGTATGTCAGTTTGTTTACGTGCTACAGCGTCATGGCTGCAGATCCACCGCTTGTCTCTCCGCCCATTGGAACCCTCATTCAAATCGAGGGAGATGTCACGGTTTTATCTCCAGGCCGGCAATCCCCAATTCCCGCCTCTCCCAAGATGACCCTACACCCCGGTGACATTGTCAACACAGGTCCACACAGTTGGGCTGCACTACTCCTAGCCGACGAATCTCTAATCCACCTAAACCGCAATTCAACCCTTATGCTCAAACAGGTTGATCCCAGAGCGGAATGGTTTGCCCACCAACCAATCGATACAAAAAGCCCTCCTGCGGTATCATCCTATTCATTAAAGAAGGGGCATCTTTGGTTTCGCAATAAGAACCGACATCAAAAAATCGATATTGAGACACCTTATGTTTCGACCAGTATTCGCGGGACTGAACTCGATATCGATATCAATCCGTCACAAACCGTCACCATCTCGGTACTAGAGGGAGTCGTCTCAGCCAAGAGAGCGCAGGAATCCATCACCATTCACGCCCTGGAACAATTGCGTGTTATTCCCGGTCAAGCCTTTGACAAACAAATACTGCTGGCCCCACAGGAAGCCGTCCAATGGACGGTCTCCTTACAGCCGATGATTGAAATGGTGTTCGTTAATCTACCGGATGGAATCGAGCCTAACATCCATCAGGGGTGGCAACGCCTGCTTCAGGGGAGCCCAACCGAGGCACTGACCTCGTTTCAAAATGATAACTCAACGAGTCCCTCCAGTCTTTTGGGATTGAGTATAACACATACTTTACTTAGAAATACACAGGACGCCAAAACAGTTCTGAGGCAACTTACCAACACCTGGCCGAACTACTCCTATGCCTGGATATGGGACAGTTTACTATCACTCATCGACAATCAATGGGATCAATCTCAGGCATCAATTCAAAGGGCCATACAACTGTCCGACCATGAACCGTTAGCCTTTCTCGTACAGGCCTGGATTCTACAGGCATCATTTGATCTCTCTGGCGCTATGGAGTCTACGCGTAAAGCTCTCACGCTTGACGTCAATAATACCGGTGCATTACTCAATCTCGCCAAACTGCAATGTGCTTCAGGCCAATTCGAGCATGCCCTAGAAAGTGTTGAACGAGTCCTGGGCCAACGTTCTTTGTATGCCCAAGCCTTGAGCCTCAAGGGGTATATCCTGTTTGCCATGCGGCAAACTCAACCAGCCATTGACATGTTCAATCAGGCAATAGCACAAAACCCTTATCTGGGCGAGGCTCACCTTGGACTAGCCCTATCCTACATGCGTCAAGGACAGCAAGATCAGGCCTTTGAGCAAATCACCATAGCCGTTTTACTTGAACCGCAGAAATCGTTGGTTTTGAGTTACTGGGCCAAGATGCTTTATGAAGTCAAACGATTCCAACAAGCCCTGGATATGTTGGAACACGCCAAAAGACTGGATCCCTACGATCCAACACCTTATTTGTATCAATCCTATATTCTCACCGATTTACATCGACCACACGAGTCGATCAAGGCCTTACAGAAGGCGATCGAACTCAATGACCACAAGGCGGTTTATCGTTCTCGTTTTCTTTTAGACCAGGACCTGGCAGTCAAAAATGTCAACCTTGCCCTGATTTTTAAAGACTTAGGGGTATCCGAATGGGGCAGTCAGGCCGCGATTAAATCCATTAAGCTAGACAACAACAATGCTGCAGCCCAAAACTTCCTGGCCGGTCAGCTTGAATACCTCCAAGGCAAAAGCAGCTTTTCCGCACGTAGTGCCCGTCTCAAGGCCTTTATGATGCAGCCGGCCAATGTCAACACCCTGAATAACTTTGAATACTATACCCCATTTTTTGAACAACCTGGATTCAATGGGGCCTTAAAGGGCTACACTGGAAACATGGGATATTGGGATGTGACTGCTCAGCTTCATGGAGCTTTACCTCAATATAACACTGCCTTTCAGGTGGAAGCGCAACGTTATGAAAACAATGGCTGGCAAAGCAATGATTGGCAAAATTATAAGAAACTTAATGCCTCCCTGAAATGGGATCTGAGCTTCCGCGACACCCTATCTCTGCAAACAACGATGAAGGATTTAGAGACCGGAGACCTCTCTCAGCAAACCCAAATCAATGGAACTCCTGATCCTGCCAATCAGACCACCACGGAATTGGCCGATGTCAGTCTCGGCTATGTGCGACATTTGTCTTCAGATCTGGATTTTTACTTTCATATCAAGCGTCAACATCAATATAACCAATATGCCGCTTCACACCTGACCGGTAGCGGAACGCTCCCCCCCTATGATTATCTTTACGACTACACCAAACACCAATGGCTAAATGATCCATACACGTCCGTGCAAGCCATGCAATTTATTCGCCTCAATGACCATCAATTTAATATCGGAACACTGGTTTACAAAAGTGAGCGAGACTACCGCATCCGTGAGGTCACGAATACGGATTACTACTGGAATGGTACCTGGGTCGGGAACACCTTCACCGATACGCAGAATCAAACCCTTCATGCAAAACAACATCAAAGTTATTATGTGCAAGATGTTTGGAATCCCCATGAACAAATCACAATTGACGCTTCACTTTATGTGGATCACATCGAAAACGTCAATAGCGAGGACGATCTCGTTTGGTCAGATACCATAGTGAATCCTCGCTTGGGCGTAATCCTAAGACCGACCCACCAAGACACAATCCGACTGTCCTATCTCAAACACCTCGATCCCTTCAATACCGTTGAGCGAATCGACGCCATCGATGTAGCAGGTCATCTGGTCCCGAGTTTTTTTGAAGGTGCAGTTATCGAAGAAAAGGCTATTGGTTACGAACATGAGTGGCCCACTGGATTGGTCATGTTAAATGGTTTTATCAACGAACCCCAATACCGTTACAAGGAAACAGAAAGTGGACAAGAGGTTGACAAGGTTCTTGATTATGAATATCGAGGGTTTGAGATCGCATTCAATCAACTAATGTTCCAAGATATGGGTTTGTCAGCAGGATACACCTATTTTTACATTCGAAAAGACAGTCTAACATCAGCCAACGAGGGTCTTAATCAATGGGCCTGGGCTCGAATCACTAAAGTCCATCCGTCCGGTTTAAGTGGCTCTATCGGGACAAGCTATTACCATATGGACTACGATACAGCGACGGTTGCCGATTCGGATTTTTGGAATGTTGCCACCTATATCAAATACGAATTGCCACAAAAGCAAGGATCTATCAGATTTGAAGTCAATAACCTTTTTAATGAACGGTTCAATGGAACCCCTTTATCGGATATCGCTGGATTGATTCCTGCACGCTTTTATGCCTTGATGGTTGAGCTTTACTTTTAATGCAATGGTAACCCGTTTCCCAAAAATTGTTGTTCAGTCCCTAACGATTCTGGCCTTGGCCTCGATTGGAGTGACCATCGCTTTGTCACCACTGGGCCAATTTGTAGATCGATATCTCTATGATAGTTTAATAATTCACAATCACCCCCAAGAGCCGCCAGAAGATATCGCGATTGTCGCGATCGACGAGGCCTCTTTTGCCATGCTCCAACAACAGTGGCCTTGGCCTCGCTCCTGGCATGCCCGCCTTATTGATGCCTTGTTTGCATCAGGAGCGAAAACGGTTGTTTTTGATATCGTTTTTGCGGAATCATCAATTCCAGAAGAGGACCAAGCCTTTCTCCTGAGTCTCAGAGGCCATCCCAATGTTGTGTTGGCGAGCAGTCTGGAAATCGTCAATCAGGCCAACTATGTCACTTGCATCAATATAGAACCTTTGGACTCCTTCTCTGCCTCAGCCCAAGCCATTGGCCTCGATACCATGCCCTTGGACCCGGATGGGATCATCAGGCGAAACTTTTTAAATCATCATAACCACGATGCACTGGGCTTTGCCGCAGCATGGTCTCACAGTGATGCGACCACCAGGAAAATCCTACAAGATCTAAAAGCAAAACAGCAAACAGTGCCTATCCAGTTCCATGGGCCACCCGGTACGATAAAAACAGTCTCCTATTATCAAGCTCTCGATCCTGGACAATACCTTCCTCAAGATTGCTTCAAGGACAAGCTGGTCTTTGTCGGGCTGGCAACCAGTAATGTGGTTGATACAGCAAGCCAGCCCGATCATTATCCCACGCCATATGTAAGGTTTGGATACGGCTATATGGCCGGCATCGAAATTCAAGCGAACCTTGCAGCCACCTGCCTTGATCAACACTTCATCAGGGAAATTTCCTCTCCATGGCTGTATACAATGACTGCGATCCTATGCTTGATGGTTGGATTTTGTTCGGTTCGATGGTCTGCCGGAAAATCCGGATTGTGTTATGGTTTAGGCGTCAGTGTTTGTATCGTTATGAATATACTTTTTTTCTCCCATTTATCCATCTATATACCCTTAGCAGTAGTACTAATCCCAGCGGGGTTTATTTATCTTACCGGTGTTTGTCTCTCTTATGGTCAAGTGATATACGAGAAAAAACAGATTCAATCAATAAGTTCCAAATATCTCAGCTCTCCTTTTGTGCGTCATGTATTAAAACATCCAGAAACGCTTGGACCTAAAGGAATCTCTACAGAGGGGAGCGTGATGTTTTTAGATATTCAAAACTTCACAACCCTTACCCAAAGCGAATCCGGGGATGACCTTTTTAAGGTATTGAGTCGTTATCTAGGGGTATTCTCTGATATCATACTGGAACAACAAGGGCATATCGACAAAATCGTAGGCGATGGTTTAATGGCGATTTGGGGAGTGTTAACGCCTTGTTCCGATCACGCCTCCTTAGCTTGTCAAACCGCCTTGGCCATCGAAAAAGTTGTTATTGAACAAAGGCAGAAAGATGCCAATTCCTTAGATATTCGCATTGGCATCAATAGCGGCACCCTGTATGCCGGCAATGTGTCAGGTCGACAATTTTCAGATTACACCGTCCACGGAATCGATGTCAACCTGGGCGCCAGGCTCGAAGCTGCCAATAAGGTCTATGGAACGAGACTAATCATTGGGCGACAAACACGTGATCAGCTTGACAATACCTATGTGATTCGTGAACTCGACACCGTGATGATTTCCGGGTATCCCCAAGCCGTAACACTTTTCGAACTACTAGGTACAATTCATGGCGTAGATCCGACACAACAAGAGTTTGTTCAGTGTTTCAACTTGGCCCGTAAGCACTTTAAGCAAAGAGAATGGAAGACAGCCAAAGACCTTTTCCAACAAGCGCTCAAATTAATCCCCCAGGATGTTTCATGCCTTAGTCATCTCCAACGTTGCGACCAATACCAACAAACTCCTCCCAGTATAGATTGGACAGGGGCATATCACCTTGAAGAGATACAACATCATTAATGCAAAAACGTGTTTGATATTTAGATAATAAAGACCGCCCACAAAACAGGGCGGTCTTTGATTGTATAAACAACATTTTCACTAGGCGTATTGGATTTCAATCTTACGCGGTTTGGCCTCCACCGCCTTGGGGATGCGGATGGTTAAGATCCCAGCCTTGACTTCGGCTGTTATGTGATCGGTATCGACATCATCGGACAAACTGAACTGGCGACGGTAGTTGCCAATATGAGTTTCGCGATAGGCACAGGTACCATCCTCTTCGGGATCAGCCTGGCCAGTTACGGTCAAGGTTCCCTTTTCCACGGTCACATCCACGTGATCCCCCGATACACCGGGCATATCGAACATCATGACCAGTTCGTCCTGATCTTCCAGGATATCTACACTGGGTTGATAAACGTTTTCATTGGCTTGTTCACGCCGAGTGACATCGGCCTGTTCTCTTCTTTGTAGTTCTTGTGTCGTCATTTGGGTCACCTCCCAACGCGTTCTGTTAAAAGATGAATTTATACATGTTTATTGAATGGCAATACGTTTGGCCTTGGCTGCTTCAGCCTTGCCCATAGTCACCCGCAGCACCCCATTCTCATAAGATGCCTGGACCGAATCCGGATCCACCGAGTCCGGCAGGGTGATGGTACGGGAAAAACTGCCATGCATACGTTCTTGACGATAGACGCGGGCCTGCTCGGGTAGTCCGGCTTGGCGTTCACCCTTGAGTGTCACAGTATCGTTCAAAACTGTCAGTTCCAACTCATTGGGATCCACACCTGGCACCTCGGCAACCATAACTGTGCTATCGCCTTGATCATAGACGTTGATCGCAGGGAACGTCCCCCGTGGTACACTCCGCAAACCAACTGGTCGATCCACCGCATTAAACAGACGATCGACCTCAGCCAACGTCTTACTCATGTCATAAAATGGAAACCATGTGTTCAGTACCATTGTGTTCACCTCTCATTTCACAAACATTCTTAACATTTCAAACTGCAACGCTAAGGATCCTTTTTGAGTTACTATTTTGCAAAATGCGTGCCAAGCCAAAACCAAAGCACGTATCCCTCTAAATAACAGCAACTTACCAACTTACACCCCTTCACACACCTGTCATATTTGCTGAAATGGGAATTGTTTTGCTTGTCAAAATGGCAGGTCTCATAAACCTATTTTTAGACCTCCTGCGTTCGTTTAAGCAGAACTCTTGAGAAGTGGCGAGGTGTGGTGCCGGTTTAAACGGCCACATCCAAGCTGTAGTCTATCCCGTCTATACCGAAGCCGTGGTGGCGGAGAAACTCATCTCTGAACCCCTGCATATCGGCGAGATCCTCGATGTTGTCTGAGTTGACCTGTTGCCAGAGTTGGGCGACTTCAGCTTGAATGTCCGGACGCATCTCCCAGTCATCCAAACGCAAACGTCCCTGTCCGTCGGCTTCGATAAGGCGATCCGTAAAAAGAAAATCTCGATAAAGACGCACGATCTGTTGAATACAGTTCTCGTGCAGCCCCTTGGCCTTCATCACTTTATAGAGCAATGAGATGTAGAGCGGGACAGCCGGGATCACGGCGCTGGCGCGCGTGACCAAGGCCTTTTGTACGCCGATATCCGCTCGTCCGGATAGGGGGGCAAGTAAGGTATTCAGCTTGTCCATGTGTTGTTCCAGGTCTTCCTTGGCCTTGCCGATAGTCCCATCACGGTAAATCGCACGAGTCTGCTCCGGGCCGATATAAGAGAAGGCAATGGTACGGAAGCCTTGAGCCAACACACCGGCCTCTAAAAGCATCTTAATCCAGAGCATCCAATCTTCCCCACCCATGACCTTGACCGTATGAGCGGCCTGCTCCTGAGTGGCAGGCTGGGTAGTCATTTCACTGACCTGTCCGCTTTGAAAGTCCACCGTTTTAGCGGTGTAGGGTTGTCCTAAAGGCTTGATGACTGAGGAATAGAGTTCTCCTGTGACGGGATCTTGTCGTCGAGGGGCAGCAATACTATAGACCAACATGTCGATCTGCCCCAGGTTCTCCATGATGCTATCGAGCACCTCGTCCTTGATCTCCGTGGAAAAGGCATCGCCATTGATGTTCCAAGCCTGATAGCCCGCATCTTGAGCCAGTTGGGTAAAGGCCTCGGTATTGTACCAGCCCGCCGAGGCTGTACGCTTGCCCTTGGCAGGGCGTTCATAGGAGACCCCTAAAGTTGCCGCCCCTGAGCTAAAGGCCGACACAATGCGGGCAGCCAAGCCATAACCATTAGAGGCACCAATCACCAACACCCGCTTGGGCCCTTGGATCCGATCCCACTGCAATACATAATCAACTTGATCCTTAACCTGGGTATAACACCCTTGAGGATGGGCATTTAAACACACATTATCGCGTATCCAGGGCTCAATAACCATAACGGCTCCTATTGTCCAATCACTAGTTCAATAGGGGTTTTACCTTATTTGTCATGTCTTGGTTCGATTCTGACCAGTGAAAAAATTACCGGGATTTTTGTAACACCCTTCAATTTGGCGCAATACCCTAACTAGACATGGCGCAAACGATGGCAAAACAGAATAACACAGTGACGACCGACGAACTCGTGGTTCGGGCCCAGTCGGAGGCTGAGGCATTGGCCCGGCTTTATGATTTGTATTACCCACGTGTGTATCGTTTTTGTGTGGTGCGCACCGCCCACCGGCAACAGGCCGAGGACCTTACCTCCGAAGTCTTCTTACAGGTAGCTCGCAGCATGCAGCGTTTCCGAGGATCCATGGAGCAGGACTTTCGCCGTTGGGTGTTTGCCATCGCCGCCAACCAGGCCAATAATCTGTACCGCCGAACGCTCCGTCGGGCCCGACTGCTGGATCGGGCCGCAAAACAACTGCACCGAGCAGATGTATCCGCTGCAGCCGAGCAACTGGGGCTGGATTGGCCCGTCTTGCATCAGGCCATTTTACGACTCAAGCCCCGACATCAGACCATGCTGGCCTTGTGTTTCTTTGCGGATTTGGATTACGAGTCCATCGGTCACATTGTGCATCAGCGTGCCGGTACAGTGCGGGTCACCCTGCACCGTATCCTCAACCGTTTACGAGAGCAATGTGCACCCGAATATGTAGGGGGCCGAGATGACCAATAAACAAGAACAAGACTTTAAAACGCGATTGACTCAACTCGGTAACGCCATAGAGTCTAACCCATTGCATCAGCAACGCCTGCGCAGTGACATGCTCTCCGTCCATCAACAAACCCTCAAGACACCCACTGGGAATAGAACCCGTGTGAATTGGAGAGCCCTTATGAAAAATCCACTAACGAAAATGAGTATCGCTGCCATCCTTCTCGTTGCCTTGATTATCCTCTTTAGTGGCACCGGTCAATCCTCCATTGCCTGGGGCAAGCTATTGGATCGCCTAGCCCAAATGGATTACACCTATCACCATCAATGGATCATCACTCAGGAACAAGGCGAACCGGCGGTGATTGAATCTGTAATATCCAAGTCACAGGAGTATGGAATTCGCCAAGACATCCTTTGGGCTGGAGAAGCATTTTCAACAGTATACATCCCGCGCGACAGTAATTCCATGATTCAACTCCTGCACAGTAACCGACAGGTCATTACCACGGTCATGAATCCTGAACAGATGGACGAGATACAACTCAAAACCGATCCAAGTCTCTGGATTAAACAAGCCATGGAGTTCCAACATCGCCTCTTAGACCCGCAAGATCTCGATGGCATAACGGTTGAGGGCATCGAAGTCACTGATTCTAATTACATGGCCGTTCTATTTGAAGAAAGCTCGGCTCATATTTGGGTCAACGTGGAAACCCAACTCCCTGAACGTATCGAAATTAACGGGACCAGTGAACAGGGTAAGCTCTCTATTGACATGATTGCTTCACAGTTTGATTGGGAGGCACAACTGAACGCCCAGGTCTTTGAACCCAACATACCCGCTGATTATCAACACAGCACCCCAATGAATGCCACAGATAGCCGACAGGCGGGTATACAATCGTTGCGGGACTATGCCACATTGACGCGGGGGCAGTATCCCGCACAATTAAGTATCATGAGTTTTATGCGGGAGGCTGTCATGGCGATTGCCTTAGAGCGTTTCACAGATCCTAATGCAGTATATCCCACAAATGCCAAGATGCCCCTAACCTCAAAGGATGTGCAGAGGCTTGCGGGGTTTAAGCACATGGGAGTGTTTTATGGTGAGTTGATGGCGGATTGTAACGACGTGGTTTATTATGGCGATCATGTTATGGCCCAACATAGTGATATGATTCTACTTCGATGGAGGGATAAGCAAGATTCTTACCAGGTCATCTTCGGCAATTTAGAGGCCGCTCAAGTCACCTTTGACGAACTTGCCGTTCTGGAACAAGATCCAGAATTTTTGGCTATATTAGAGCGTCCACGCCCTGTGATGCCATTGGTGACACAAGGTCCGCTCATTGCAAATCAACAAACGGATTGGTGGCACATCGCCAGCACAGAACATGCGGAAGTCACCTCCGATATCCAACTGGCGATGTGGAACGCGCAAGCGGGAAGTATTGAGATTACCTTACCCTATCCTGAGGCTATCGTAACGGAGGTAAAATACCTGAATCGTGAATATTCTTTTGAAGCTTTATCCCCAGGCCACTACCGTATCGACTTACCCACCCAGGATTTTGGCTGGGAAAACAGTCACTTTGTTTGCACCTGGACCCTACCTTTAGCTGCATTAGAACATCTATCCAAGGGCGACTACCGAGTTAAGCTCCAGGGAGTGCTACCGGTGGTCAACTACACATTAAAAGTTGAATTAGGTCCCAACTGCGGATTTAGAAACGCTAACGATCTTAATGAAACTCTCTGGCAAGCTTTTTCCTTAAACAGTATGCGTCCCCAATCACTCATGGGAACCTGTGGTTTGGGCATTAAACCGGTTCCAGTTAGCTCTTGGCAGCTGCAATAAATGCCTGTATGTTCTCACTGGAGACACCACCGGACATGCCGCCACCCACTGAAAGAATCACACGGGAGGTGTCTTCCAGTGGGGCCAGGGCCTCGGTGACGGCCTGATGGACCTGTTGCGGTGTACCCAGGGCCATAACGTCGCGGGGGGGGATGTTACCGAGCAGAGTCACTTCAGGGCCGACCCACTCGCGCATTTCCTGCAGGGAATGGAGGAAGCTAAAGTTGAAGACATTGATGCCAAACGAGGCCAACTCAGGTGCGCAGACACGACCATCGGCATCGTTGTGGAACATCTTGACCGTGACATCCTGGCTGGTGAAGATGCGGTTTAAATAGGGACGTACGAATTCCTCGAAGTCAGGAGGGCCACAAAAGCCGACGATATCGTCCAGGATGAGAATGCCGTCGATGGTATCAATGGTTTCGCGTTGGAGGTTTAACCATTGCACAATGAATTCGGTGACCATGTTGAGGAGCTTATGAATCCGCTCCACATCGTCACGTAAGGCCATAAGAAATTCAGTGGCCCCCATCAAAAAAGAGGCGACGTTCAAGGGGCCACGTGCAACAGCAAAGCGAAGGGCATGACCAGCGTCTTCAATCGCGGAACGACAGTTCTTCATTCGATTTAAAACAAAGGGACACAATCCGTCTGTGCTGGGATTAGGGGGCACTAGCCGATCAATGTCTTCGAGTTGATAGAGGATTTTCTCGGCAAAAGGCATATCATGGGGATGCCAGATGCACTTACTGCCAAAGGCTGAGGGCTCGGTACACATCCCAAACTCGGGCCAAAATCCCGGCAAGAAGATCGTTTCGGGAAAGGTTTGCATGGCCTTGAGATTGGCCTGCATCCATTGTTGATCATCGGTAAAATAATCCAAGGTACTGATCCCGGTCCATCCTGGAAGCCAGGGACAATCAATAATAAATCCGGTCGGTAGGGGAAATACCGGCTTGCCTTGAATCACATCAACCAATCGTTGCCATTGTTGCACAATCATATCATTCATCCCAATAGAATCAAATGCAGTCTAATATACTCATTTCTCAAGGAACCGAAATAAAAAAAGCCCTTCAACTTTCTGAAGGGCTAATGGTATCTGCTGAAATGATCATCTAACTAGAATTTGTATTCCAAAGCGAGAGCCACGGCAGCTGCATGGGAACGATAATCGGTATAACCTTCACCACCATAGGGACGCTTATTGAGATCTTTATCAAACATTCCCAATAAATTGTATCCGTCCATACGTATCATGAGTGCATCATTGGCCTGATACTGCAAGCCACAATTGAGGAAATAACTTCCCCGGTAAGCCCGTTCCCAGTCGAGTTGATAACCTTGAGTAGTGGCATAGTATTCGGCATAATCCTTTAGGCCAGGAAATCCCCAATAAATGCGTAAGGAACTATCGATAGACCATTGATCGTTGATCTGATGTTTGGCTGTTAGTTTGGTGATGTGATTGGCCCAACGCTGAAGATCGTCGCCATATCCATAGGGTTGAGCACTGGTTTGAATCAACGGATCGGTTGAAATCATGGCTGGGTTAGACAATTCAAAATCGATCAATTTTGTGTAACCATGAGAAAACGCAAAGAGTGAGCATTCAGTGCGATAGGTGGCCTCTAATTCCAGACCCCATTGTTTCTGCGTTCCCACTATAATTTGGCTGCTGGCTAAATTGGACCACCCGAGCAGTTCTAAATCATGGTAATACACAGATGCGGCCATCTCAAGATGATCATTATGGAGATGTTCATAGCGTAGTTCAACACTGTCAAGTTTTTCAGGTTGACTATCGGGATCGGAATACTTTTTCAATTCCTCTTCATAGTTGGCCCGTACGGACTTGGCCCATAGCAATTTATAGGTATCTCTTTTACTGGGCGTATAAATAAGAGAGGCCCTGGGAGACCAAAGGGAATTGGTATAGGTGTGATCATCCATACGCAATCCTAAAAAGGTGGTCCATTGATCATTGATTGTATACTGATGTTCACCAAACACTGTATACATATTAGTCGACCAACGGCCATACCCGGTTGACTCTCCAACATCGGGCCAACCCGGACTTTTTATACCATATTCACCATGAAGAAATTCAGCGCCTAAGGCTATCTTATGTTGATCATTGAGTTCTTGATTAAAAAGTGCCTTACCCATGTATTTATCTTCACGATGAGCATTCTGAAGCCAAGAATGAACAAACCTCTCGAAATCCAACATATCATAACTCAGTGACCAATTGAATTGAGACCGATCACTGATCGTTGTGGTGTGCCCAACAAATCCAGTGGCTTGTTGATATCCCCAACTACTGTCTTCATAGGGAAGAATCCAGCTTCCAGTCCAACCATAAGGAGAACGCGCTAAGGCCCCTGTAGGCCAGACATACTGTTGCCCCCCGCGGCTATAACGAGCCCAAATATCCCAGTCCTCACGATTGAGTTCAACATGAAACTTCACCGGAGGTAGATTTCGATGTGTCTCCCCATCGTTCACTGAAAGGACGGTCAAAGGTTCACCCTTAGGCCAACCATCTTGAGGCATGGTGGCATCACCTGAATCCGTAGGAAATTCAAAACCAAACACTTGTGGAGCATCATAGGCATCGGCACCATTATACTTACCGATACCGAAATAATAAAAGATGCCACCGATCCCATCTTGAAAGGGTTGTGTGTGTTTCAATTCAGCAGAGTAAAACTCTTCTACGGCACCTAAACGGGTAGTGACTTCAGTCCCTTCAAAGTTCTCTGCGTTATAGGTCACGATATTAATAACCATCGATACCGCCCCCGGGCCATACAAAGCCGAGCCGGGACCACGCACGATGTCAATATGGTGTATATCTTGCAGGAGAACGAGATCACGCTCGGTCAATGCCCCATAGTGAGTCCGTTCGTTCATCACTCGGCCATTGACCAGCATAAGGTATTTATCATCGCGATCACTGAGGATACCCCGCAAACCCATATTGTCTGCTTCCCAGTGATTACGCCACCATTGTAAATTCGGAACATAAATATCCAATAATTCAAATAAGCTACGGGCCCCACATGTATTAATATCTTCATGGGTAATCGTTGTAACAGCGGCAGGAACCAGACGGGCTTTGGTTTTGGTTAATGTTGCAGGTGAATCGACTTCAACATTCATCAATTCTTCAAGGGAAAGATCTAACAATTCGTCAATGGGGGCCTCGGACTCGGTGGCATTCACAGCGTTCCCAACAAATAAGATGAGTATAACACAGAAACCTATGCCCCATCTGATCCTTTGTTTTTTCACATCAAAATCAATCGGATACATTCTTCTTCCTTCAGCCTTTTCTGTTAGAAGTGAGCACACTACCGTTGTCAATATCTTCGGAGACATAAGTAATTAGGTTTAGATATTTTGAGTTATTATTGGACTTTTGCAAAGTTGAAAATTTAAAGGCAAAATGGGCACTTTGACGACAAATATTGGCAATCAGGTTGGCAAAAATATCATGGAGGATATGACCATGCCAGCGATTGTTGATTTTCCTACCGTCGTCAAGAAGGCCCTGGACGAATTTGGACCTCTGTTCGCGAATGACCCCGAACGTAAGCATTTCGCTGAATATCTCACCGGTTTGATGATGGCACACAAGAAGAATGTCTCGGCCATCAATAGCGAATTCGCCGTAACCACGGATCAATCCTGCTTGAACCGTTGGATTACCGAATGCCAGTGGGATCAAGAGAACTTCAACCTGCAACGGATTCAATGGCTGCAAAAGCAACCCGACACACGCTTCAGTGCCCAGGGAGTCATCCCTATTGACAATGTCTTGATCGATCACGACGGGAAGTTGATTGAAGATGCAGGCTATTTTTGGGATCACGCAGAACAACGCCACAAGATTGCCCATGATTACCTGATCATCAACTACATGTGTACCTCTGGAAAGCATTATCCCTTGGAATTCTACCGATTTGTCAAGAAGGATCATTGTGAAGAAAGACAGATCGAATTCCGAGACCATAACGTTCTCTTTCGACAACTGGTCGATTGGAGTATTGCCAACGACATCCCCGGCGACTTCACCTTTGATAGTTGGTTCACTCACAAGGATAACCTGAACTATATCAACGGCTTGACGCGAAACTATGTTGGCGATCTGAAATTTAACCGTAAGATTGTCTTCAAGGGCAAGGAACTCAACGTCCAAGATTTGTCCACACAAATCGATTCCAAGGACCGCAAGCTCGTCAAGGTCGGCGAATCCCGCCAGTGGTACTTTACGGTCAGTATTCGCATCCCTGGAGTGGATCACAAGGTTCGCATCGTGATTCTCTGGGACAAACGTAACGATACAAAAGCCAGAAAGGCGTTGGTCACCAACCGAACGGCTTGGGAAGTGACTCGTATCCTTCGGGTTTATCGCTATCGTTGGACAGGCACAGAATGCTTCCATCGGGATGGCAAGCAACATCTGGGCATGGGTGAATGTCAGCTTAGGAGTGGCCTTGGTCAGACCCGCCATATGTACATGGTCTTCCTGGCGTACAGTCTCTTGATGTCTCAGTTGAAGCAGAGCCATGCGCGTGCGTGGGCATTGGAACGTTTGACGACCATCGGACAAGCCTGTCGAGCCGTACTCAAGGAGAGTCTCAGCCAAACCCTGGGGTGGGTGATAGAACGCGCCGAAATGGACGGTTGGAGTTTTGAGAAAATCAAGCTGCATCTAGCCTTGGCCTAAATTGCAAAAGTCCAGTTATTATTTATCTCTTTTTATGTTATTACCCATGAACATCCAGATGTATAACTCAGTATCTATCGGACCCGTACCCACCTTAAAACCCAAACTATGGAATTTTCCTGTAACGTTTCTCGCTGCCGAGGACCTAAAGGGTGGATAATAAAGATCATGAGGAGAGAACTAGCATTTTAAGAACGTTTCAGCTATAATTGTGGCTATGTTATTAATCTCTATTAAGCGGAGACACTGATGGCTAAAGCAAATGTAGATCCTGCCCAATTACGGCGTTTCGCCCGGGATTTAAATCGATTCAATGGCGAACTGGAGACTTTGATGAATGGCCTTAGTGGCCGATTACGAGCTCTGGAAAAGGATTGGAATGACCAAGAACAGCGTAAATTCACCCAAGAATTCGACTTGACCATGAAAACGTTAAGCCGTTTCTTAGGCGCCTCCACCCAACATGTGAGTTTTCTGATGAAGAAAGCCCATCACGTGGAAGAATATCTGGGTCAACACTAAAGAGGGCTTCATGGTACAGTCCGCTAATGTCCAATCAATAGAAGCCCTCAAGGCCTTTCGAACCTCATTGATCAAATTTGCCGAAGCCGTCGATTTATCCCTGGCGGAGGCCGATGCAGAGTTAGAATGGACCCTCACTTATCTCAAAAGCGACCGTTATCGCTTTTGGAAGAGTCAGGTTTTCCAGTGCCAAGAAAAGGCCACAGAGGCTCGCTTGGCACTCAAGCGCCGGAAAATCTATGAGCGTGCAGTCCAAGGAACGCCCAGTTCCTGTATCGATGAAATCAAGGCCCTAAAAAGGGCCGAACGACGCCTAGAGATCGCAGAACGGACGTATAAGCGATTACGACATTGGTTAGTCGAGTTGGACCTAGAAAAGACGCGTTTTAAAGGGGCTAACCAGAAGATGCGTGAAACCGTGGAGGGAAGAATTCCCCGGGCAATTGCCCAATTAGATCGTTGGGGTGATGCCTTGGAATCCTACGTTCGTCTGGCCCCGCCTCTAGCCCATCCAGATCCGTTGCCGACTATATCACAGAAGCCCCCATTACAATCTGGTCCGATAGCTGAAGAATTAGAAATCGAGTCTTCCCTTGATTCATCCGATATTAACGAGGACGTTGATCCTCAGGAGAAAAAAAAGGAGGATCAACGATGAGCATGGAAGGGCGTCCCCGTTTAGTCGAAGCCTTAAAACAATTATCAGTTGATTGGCGTCAACTCAAAGAAGTATGGCAAGATCAACAATGCCACAAGTTTGAAACAGAAGTCATGGAAATTATCGAACAAAACACCCGTGAGATGATCATGGTCATGGAGCGATTGGGAACCTCCCTACACCGTGCGCGTCATGAATGTGGTAACCATGAGGAATTCAAGGGATGAAGCAAACCATCAAGGATTATCTCACCTCACCCGACCCCATCAATCCACAACATTATCGTGTATTGCAGCGGTCTGTCTTACAAGAATACTTCAAATTACTCCCTGAATCCACGACCCCTATTGTGGAACAAATCCAACAGGACGCCGAACAAAAAAAACAAGATATACAAGAACGTTTCGAGCAAGAAACCCGTGTTGCCCATTTATGTCACGACCCGGAGTTACAACGACTTGAACGAGAAATTCAATCCCAACGCCAAGCTATTGAGGCTCAATGCAAACAAGAGTCAGCTCGCATCCATCAACAAACACAAGAACAAAAAAAGGCCTTAGAAGATAAAACACTCTCTCAAATTGATAAAATGAAAAAGCAATTTGATGAGAAACGTATGGTGGCAGAGTTTGTCTCAGGGGGGACAGAAGAAAAGTGTCAGAAAGAAGCTCGCCTCCTGCAAGACCTGGTCAATCATGGAAAAAGTAATTTAGCACAATTGCACGAACAAGCAGCCACCTGCTTTCCTCGTCTTAACCTTTCTTTAGAAACACCGGCAGTCCCACTTGAATCCGTCTCCGATGGTGAACATCTTGAAAACCAATTTAAAGAATCCCAAGCCAACGCCGAACGATCATTAAATGCCATATCTTCTTCTAAATCAGCGGTCTTGTTTTTGGGATGGCGTCTTTGGGCCTGTCTTCTGGGCCTCTTGATCATAGGTGAAATCATCGCAGTCTTCGTTAGTGTCCTCTCTCTAATTGATATATCACTGCTCTTACTCTGTCTATTGACCGCAGCAGGAGTCCTCGGAGTAGGGGGGCCATTATTTGGGTTGATAGGATGGTCTTGCCGACGTCAACTTCTACGTCATCAAACCGACTTCAATGACTCATACCACCAAGCACAGCAAAGTCTTAAACAATATGACCAATGGAAACGCCAACAACTATCACAATGGCTCCAGGATGCGAAAAACAAACAAACCCAAGAGATTAAACAGGCCCACAAAGAACTAACGCATAATAAAAATACAATCCAAAGCCAATTTGAGCAGGCTCTTCAAGAACTGAACCATAAACTCCATCAAGCTGAGTTGCAACTCCAGCAACGTCAATCCAAGGCATTATCTCAAGCCCAACAACGACATCAAGAGCATTACGACAAAGTCAAGAGACAATGCGACCAAGAGCTAGATGACATCGAACAACGCCGAAGGCGTGACTTAACGGTTGTAGAGACCCAAGAAAAAGAGCTTCGCGAACAATTAGAGCATTGCTGGGATCAAGCCATAGAGCAACTACGAACTCTCTATGAGCAAACACGATCATTGGCTCCTAAATATTTTCTCCCCCTTCACGATATCTCACCCGATGAATGGGAAATTCCAGCAGTCTCTGCGGATATCGTTGAATTTGGATCCTTTCCACTGGACCTTCGCCATTTACATGCAGATGTAATGGATCGAGGAAAAGAAACTCTCTCTCAACTTCCCGATCAAATTCATCTTCCAGCCCTTTTGGGGCTTCCGGAACAGGGCTCATTGCTATTACAATCCGATCGTCTGGGCCGCGAGAAAGCCTTAGATACTTTAAGGGCCGTCGTTGCTCGCTTATTTACGGTAATGGCACCTGGCAAGGTCCGCTTTACCTTAGTGGATCCGGTAGGGTTAGGTGAAACATTTGCGGGTTTTATGCATGCTGGTGACTATCAGGAATCCTTGGTCGGAGGCCGGATCTGGACAGAACAAGCCCATATTCAGCAACAACTAGAAGACCTGACCGCTCATATGGAAACGGTGATTCAAAAGTACCTACGCAATGAATTTGAGACCATTGAAGACTACAATGAACAGGCTGGTGAATTGGCAGAACCCTATCGCTACCTGGTTATCGCAGATTTCCCCATTCAGTTTAATGAAGAAGCAGCTCGTCGCTTAACCAGTATCTTACAGAGTGGACCGCGCTGTGGGGTCCACACCTTGATTGCTTACGACACACGTCAAAATCTCCCTCAGGGATTCGATCTTGAGGATATCTGTAAAAGCAGTATCCACTTAATCCACCAAGAGAAGGGATTTGTCTGGCAGGACTCAGTATATAAGCATTTCGATTTAGAATTAGAACAGCCCTTGTCCGAACGTAAATTAACGGAATTGATGCATCTCGTGGGACAGGCCGGTATCAATGCTTCTCGCGTTGAAGTCCCCTTTACCTCGATAGCCCCCTCCTCAGAGAAGATTTGGTCACAGGATAGCCGCCGAGAACTCACCGTGGCCATCGGCCGCACCGGGGCAACGCGTAGACAATATCTAGCCCTGGGTAAGGGAATGTCACAGCACATGCTCATTGCCGGTAAAACGGGATCTGGTAAATCGACTCTCTTCCATGCCCTGGTGACAAACATGGCCTTGTGGTACAGCCCGGATGAAGTGGAAATGTATCTGATCGACTTTAAAAAGGGTGTGGAATTCAAGACCTATGTCACCCACCAGGTTCCCCATATTCGTGCAGTCGCGATTGAAAGTGACCGCGAATTCGGTATATCAATCCTAGAACGCTTGGATGCCGAATTAACTAGACGAGGTGAATTGTTCAGGCAGGTGGGAGTTCAGGACATCGCTGCTTATCGAGATCAAACAGGCAAAAGTATGCCCCGCACTCTCTTGATTGTTGATGAGTTCCAAGTCTTCTTTGCCGATGACGACAAGCTGGCGCAAGATGCCGCGATCTTACTAGAACAGCTTGTCCGGCAGGGTCGTGCCTTTGGTGTACATGTGATTTTAGGTTCGCAGACACTCGGTGGCGCCTTTGGCTTGGCCCGCAGCACCATGGGACAGATGGCCATTCGATTGGCATTACAATGTTCCGAAACGGACTCTCAACTCATCTTAGATGATGACAATATCGCGGCTCGAAATCTCAATCGCCCGGGTGAAGCTATTTATAACGACGCTGGGGGACAGATTGCGGGCAACAGCCCATTCCAGGTGGCATGGCTACCTGATCAAGTACGAGATGAGTACCTGGACAAGCTGCCTAGACCTGAGGCTCAACCGCGTGAAGCCATGATTGTTTTCGAAGGCAGCCAAGCTGCGGATATCCGTGACAACCAAGCCTTGAGTAAACTACTACAGACTGATCCAGAACCTCAGTGGTCTGGGCCACCCACCCTCTGGTTCGGCGCCCCCTTAGCGATCAAAGCCCCTACGTCAGTGACACTAAGACGACAAAGCGGTGCGAATATACTCATAGTTGGACAACGTGATGACATGGCGATGCACTTAATGAGTTCAGCCTGGGTGAGTTTGGCGGCCCAATATCCCCAGACACAGGCCAGATTCTATGCGTTGGATGGTTGTCCGTCTGACTCCCCCTTAGCCGGCTATTTATCTTCCTTAGCGACATGGACTCCTCAAGCAACCACCTTAGTACCGTGGCGTCAAGTGGAAGAGACACTGGTATCGCTGGTTGAAGAGGTTCGTCAACGTTTGAATGATGATAGCAGTCATCAAGAATCCATCTTTTTATTCATTTATGGCTTACAGCGTTATCGCATGTTAAGGCGAAGCGAAGATGGCTTTGGCTTCTCATTGGATAACGAAGGTCCAGCAAGTGCGGACGCCAATCTCTCAGAAATTCTACGAGAAGGGCCAGCTGTTGGAGTTCATGTGCTAACCTGGGCTGACACCTTAGCAACCCTGGAACGCACCATGGATCGCTCTACTTTGCGTGAATTTGACCATCGTATTTTGATGCAAATGAGTGCTAACGATTCCAGCAATCTCATCGACTCTACCGCAGCCAATCAGTTGGGATTCCACCGAGGATTGCTTTACAGTGAAGAACAAGGCGGGGTTGAAAAATTCCGTCCATATGCCATTATCGACATCGATTGGCTCAACAGGATGGCATCCCATGAATGAGTTAACCTGGGCGTTTAAGGACCTGTTAATAACTACAGTGTCTAATCAAACCAACATATCGTTGCCTATTATAAACGTAAACTTGATTAAGTAGTTACACCTATCCTCCCCTTTATTTCCCTATCCCTCCTGACTTCCACTGTTTAAAATACACAAACTGTCTTTTAATTAGATGATTTCTATTTGGCACCGTTTTTGTTTACTTCATGTTAACTGGGCGGCAAATCCTAAGTGTTCAGTTGGGTTTCAGGGAGGATAGAGCCGCCCTTTTCTGACAACTCATGTTCATTGTGGTCGTTCACGGAAGTGAAGCACAATGACCACAGTCAGAACTAGCGGAGCCGCCGGAGGAGGTGGGCTCCGCTTCTTTTTTAGGGAGTCGTTCCTCACAGAGGGCAAAAAAAAGAGAGGGACAGGGACCAGCCTGGTCCACCGCCCCCCCTAAGAGAAGAAGGAAGGAGTATTGTGCGTTTTATGGTTCTGAGAAACACACTGGCTTTTTTATCGTTACACCTAAAGTATACTCAAGAAACCTTACACCCCAAAATTGTCTCAGTTGCTTTATTTGGTCCTCTCGAAATAATCGTAAACATTGACATTTTGGAGATTTGGCCGTATCTTACTTTTTTTCGGACGCCCCCTGTTGAGGGGTAATTTCTCCCGTCACAACCATTGGTTGACACCTAATTTAGGGTAATGGGAGCAGAGTAGGAATGAGACGCAAAATATGAGTGAAAATAACGCAGAAGAACAGGTCCAAGAACGCTTCGAAGATATGCGGATTCTTGATGAGCTCAAGACCTCCTATCTTAACTATGCAATGAGCGTGATTGTCTCACGTGCCTTGCCGGACGTCCGAGATGGCCTTAAACCATCTCAACGCCGTATCTTAGTGGCTATGAACGACCTGAACCTAGGCCCCAGAAGCAAACACCGTAAATGTGCCAAGATCGTTGGTGATACCAGTGGTAACTATCACCCCCACGGCGATCAGGCGACTTACGGTACCTTAGTTCGTATGGGCCAGGAGTGGAACCTGCGTTACACCATGGTCGATCCCCAGGGGAACTTCGGTAGCATTGATGCTGACCCTCCAGCAGCCATGCGTTATACAGAAGCTCGCATGGCAGCTCCGGCCATGGAAATGCTCGAAGATATCCGTTCTGACACGGTAGATTTCGTGCCCAATTATGACGAAACCCGTAATGAACCTACGGTCCTGCCAGCTAAATTCCCCAACCTATTAGTCAATGGTTGTGCCGGTATTGCTGTGGGAATGGCTACCAACATGCCTCCCCACAACCTCAATGAAGTCTGCGACGCCTTACTGCTATTACTGGACAATCCGGAGTCCAGCTTCAAGGAGATTATGGAGGTCTTGCCTGGACCTGATTTCCCCACGGGTGGCCTGATCTGTGGACGCAAAGGCATCATTGATGCCTATACCACCGGTCGCGGTCACTTGACCGTGCGTGGCAAAGTCGCGGTTGAGGAAAAGAAAAACGGCAAGGCCAATATCATTGTCACAGAAATCCCCTATATGGTGGTCAAAACCAACATTGTATCAAAGATCGCCGACTGCGTTCGTAATGGTCAGATGCCCGAGGTCTCTGATGTGAGGGATGAATCTGATCGTCATGGTCTTCGCATTGTAGTGGAACTCAAGAAAGATCAAGACCCGGATGTGGTCCTCAACAAGTTGTACCGCTTTACTCAACTGCAAACAACCTTTGCCATTGCCAATATCGCTCTGGTCGACAATCGCCCTGAGACCTTGAATATCAAGGATCAACTGCAGTGTTTTATTGATCATCGCAAAGAGGTCATTCGTCGTCGCACCCGGTTCCTGCTCAAGAAGGATCGCAATCGGGCCCATATCGTCGAAGGTCTGATCATGGCCGTTAGTGACATTGACGAGATCATCGAGATCATCAAAAAGTCTCCGGACTCTCCTACGGCCAAGCTCAACTTGATGAAGAAGCCATTGCGTCTGATCGAAGCGGCTACCCTTAAGAACCTCCTGCCTGAGGCCTTCATTCAGGAAAAGAGCCAGAGCGATCACTTCCTTACCGGTCCGCAAGCCGATGCCATCTTGACCATGCAATTGCAACGTTTGACCGGCCTGGAAGTCGAAAAACTGGCCAAGGAATACGCCGAACTCTGCAAACGCATCGCTGAATATGAAGAGATTCTCTCCAACATCAATGTCCTACTGGGGATCATCCGCGACGATATCAACGAAATCAAATCAAAATATGGTGACGCCCGTCGTACAGAACTGACTGGGGCCGTCAATATTATGGACGAAGAAGACCTCATCGCCGAAGAAGAGGTCATTGTTACGGTAAGCCACGAGGGTTACATCAAACGTATGCCCCTGGATACCTACCGTGTACAAGGACGCGGTGGACGTGGTGTCATCGGCTCCGACACCAAAGAAGGGGACTTTATCGAGCACCTGTTCGTGGCCTCCACCCATGACTACCTGCTCGTCTTTACCGACCGCGGCAAGTGTTACTGGATCAAGGTCTACGGCATCCCCAGCATGTCCCGCCAGAGCAAGGGACGTAGCGTGGTCAACCTGCTGGACCTGGGTGACCAGAAGATCGCTTCGATCATCAATGTCAGCAGCTTCGAGGATCCCGAAGGGGGCCCAGAACGTCAGTTGATCATGGCCACACGCAAAGGAGTCGTCAAAAAGACCCACTTGGGCGCCTATAGCAACCCCAGGGCCAATGGCGTCATCGCCATTAACTTGGACGACGACGATGATGTTATCGGCGTTTCTGAAACATCAGGCAAAGACGACGTCATCCTGGGAACCAGCCATGGCATGGCCATCCGCTTCAATGAAAACGACGCCCGCTCCATGGGACGTGTGTCACGTGGTGTCAGAGGAATCAAGCTCCGAGGCGAGGATCAAGTCGTAGACATGGTCGTCGCCCATGAAAACGAGGAGTGTGACCTGCTGACCGTCTGTGAAAAGGGCTATGGCAAACGCACTCCCTTGGACAACTACCGCGTACAAAGTCGTGGCGGCCTGGGCCTTATCGATGTCAAGATGAGCGATCGCAATGGCAAGGTCGTGGCTCTCAAATCCGTAACCCCGGGCAATGACCTGATGCTCATCACCGCCCAAGGTATGGTGATTCGCATGGGTCTCGACGATGTCCGTTCCATCGGACGCAACACCCAGGGGGTCCGCCTGATCAACATCAAGGACGAGGACCACCTAGTGGCTGCCGAGATTATCGAATCCGAGGACGAAGAGGTTCTGGACGAAAACAGCTCCCTAGGCACCCCAGATCCACAACCAGATGGCGAAGCAGAATAAGATTAAACCCATCTATGTTATTGCAGGTAAGGATCCAGCCCTGGTCAAACGCCAGGCCCAAGACTGCCTGGCTCAATGTCTCCCTGCCGACCAACACAACATGGGCCTGTTAAGTCTGGATGGCAATGAGGCCCAGATCAGTCAGGTTTTAGATGAATTACGTACCCTGCCTTTTCTCAGCGACCGTCGGGTGGTCCTGATTCGCGAGGCAGACAGCTTTGTCTCCCAAAATCGGCCTGCCCTGGAACATTACTTCGAGCAGCCTTGTGACACCGCCACCTTAATCCTCGCGGTGGGCACCTGGCAAAAGACCACCAAACTGGCTAAAAAACTGAGTTCCATGGGCGAGCTAATCACCATCGATCCCCCCAAGCCCTGGCAAATGCCTGCAGAGGCCGTCACCTACGCCCAGGATCGATATCAACGCAAACTGCACCTCACCGCCGCCCAACTGCTCGTTGAGCTCACAGGCGACGACTGGGCCCGTGTGTGCAACGAGATCGACAAACTGGTAATTTTTGCAGACCAAGCCAAGTCCTTGACTGTCGAACATATCGAACAACTCATCGGACACAACCGTGTTTACGGGGCCTTTGATGTGATTGAGGCCTTGAGCCAGGGAAACCGTACTGAAGCCGTCAAACGTCTACGTAATATGTTCAGTGAAGACAAGAACGCCCAATACACGGTGGTAGGGGCCTTTGCCTACCATGTTAGGCGTCTGTTCCAAGGTAAGGCACTTTTAGCTCAAGGACAGTCCCAACAGGCGGTGGCTCAATCTCTCAAGCTATGGGCGCGTAAGGATGCCTTTTTCCGGCAACTACAAGGCCTGTCTTTGATGCAACTCAGTCAACAACTCGCTCAACTGGCTCAAATCGATTTCCAGATCAAAACAGGGCAAGTGAGACCCCCCATTGCTATCGAGCAATTCATCCTAGAAGCCTGATGTAATGACAAAGAATCTTTCATTAATAAGCACAAGCTTTTGTACGTCCTATATTTATTTCCTTAACAACATTACTTCCTATAGAAGAATAAAATATAAGTTTTAAATTAGTAGTATTTGTCATATAGACTGTGGCTTTGTTAAGAAACCGCGTTATCAGTACTATAAATACAGTTCTTTAGGTGGGTTAACGAAATATCATCGTATAATTCAAGTTGTGGATAACTTGTTACTAAACCTGTGTGCTATTGACTAAAACTAACAGGTGAATTCCTTTACCACTAGTAATAAACAATTTGTTATAGGATTTAACAGTTTTCCTAACAGAACTAACAAATGGGGATGAATTGTTGATATAGGACTTTTGTTGTTTAGCTTAACTTTGAGTTTTGATAAACTTTCTCAACAGTCCGGTAAGGACGCACTTTCACGCTCTTGAAGCATTATTAAAGTAGACAATTTGAAAAGATTCCATCACCATCCTAATCTTATGTATACAGGTAGTGATAGGGGAGGTTTTGACATGAAACATTGTTTGGGAGTAATTATGTGGGTAACGATTTTAGGGACAGCCGTGGATTCCACTCAGGCCCAAATACGTGAACGAGATCAGATAGAAAACCAGTATACCTGGCAGCTTGAAGACATCTATCATTCAGATCAACAGTGGCAAGAGGCCAAGGAGACCTTGGCTGGACGCTTGGACGAAGTGGAACAGTATAAAGGCAAGCTGGCTGCTGCCCCCAAGCAACTGCTGAGCTGTCTCGAACTCAACAATGATATCGACAAGGAACTGACCCGTCTCTATTGTTATGCCTCTATGCATTCCGACCTGGACAAGCGAGTGTCACTCTATCAAGGTATGGAGCAACAGATCCGTGACATCGCCACCACTTTCGCCAGTAAAGTCGCCTTTATCGAGCCCGAGATCGTAGCCATGGACCAAGCCACCTTGGATGATTTCATGGCCCAAGAGCCCAAGTTGGCGGTTTATAAAATGTATCTCAATGACATCCAACGAACCAAGGAACACCTACTCAGCGAACCTGAGGAAATCATCCTGGCTCAGACGGGTCTGTTGTCGGCAGGGGCCTCATCCATCTATGAGGTCTTCAGTGACGCTGAGCTGCCTTATGCCACCGTCACCCTGTCCGACGGCACTGAAGCCCTACTCAACAAGGCAGGTTTTTCCCGTTACCGTGCCGTGACCAATCGCGAGGACCGGGCCCAGGTCTTTGATGCCTTCTTCGGTGCCCTGGACAATTTCCGCCAGACCTTTGGTACCCAACTGGCCGCCCAGATGAAGAAGGACCTCTTCTATGCCCAGGTGCGTAAATACGACTCCTGCCTGCACAGTGCCCTGGACCGCAACAACATCCCAGTCGAGGTCTACCAGAGCCTGGTCCGGAACGTCAATGACAACTTGGATACCTTCCATCGCTACCTTAAACTTAAGCAACGCATGCTCGGTGTCGATCAACTCGAGTACTACGATGTCTATGCCCCCACGGTCAAGGGAGTGGACCTCGAGTATGATTACGACCAGGCCCTGGATTTGGTCCTGGAGGCCGTCCACCCCTTGGGTCCGGACTATGTCGAGATAGTTAAAAAGGCCTTTGCCTCCCGCTGGATCGATGTGTACCCCACACCCGGCAAACGCTCGGGTGCCTATTCCAATGGTAGTTGCTACGACGTCCATCCCTATATCCTGTTGAATTACAACGGCCAATACAATGACGTCAGCACCCTGGCCCACGAACTGGGCCACACCATGCACAGCTACTTCTCCAACCAAACCCAGCCCTATGCCACTTGCGGCTATTCTATCTTCGTGGCCGAGGTTGCCTCTACCTTGAATGAGGCCTTGCTCATGGACAAGGTCCTCAAGGAAGTCGAGAGCGACGATGTCAAATTGTCCCTGCTGATGAACTATCTCGACGGTGTCAAGGGTACCATCTTCCGCCAAACCCAGTTCGCCGAGTTCGAACTGGCCGCCCACCAAAAGGCCGAGGCGGGTGAGCCCCTCACCGGTGACTCCCTAACCGAACTCTACATCGACATCATCCGTCGTTACTATGGTCACGAGCAGGGCGTCTGTCACATCCAGGACCTCTACGGTATCGAGTGGTCCTATGTCCCACACTTTTACTACAACTTCTATGTCTATCAATATGCCACCAGCTTCACCGCCTCGACCGCCATGTCCGAGCATATCCTCAGCGGTGATCCCGGTGCAGTCGAACGCACCATTGCCTTCTTATCCAGTGGTGGCTCGGATTATCCGATTAATCAGCTGAAGGATGCAGGTGTGGACATGATGACTGACGAACCCTTCAAACAGACCATGGCCGCCATGAACCGGGCCATGGATCAAATCGAAGAGATCCTCAATAAGCAGGATTAATACCTGTTTGAGCGAATCATCTCTGTAAGAGGCTTACGTTTACGAGGCCGTGGTTTGGATTCACTGGGATACCCCAGGGTAATGATCAAAGCCACGGCCTTGTGACGTGGGATACTTAACAGCTTCTGTACCTTGCGTTCATGGAACCAGCCCAACATACAGGTGCCCAAGCCCTCGGCCACCGCCTGCAAGCAGAAGTGCTCGGCGGCGATACCGATATCAATCCAGCGGAAGTCACGACGTTTGATCAATCCGCCTGTGCGCGAGGAGAGATTGCCGCCCTCCATCACGATCACCACATGAACCGGGGCCTGCAAGGTAAAGTGATTGAGGGGAAGCCCGCGATCCGTCGTCGCCTGGGCCAAGTTATGTTTGAGCTCCGGTTCATCCACCACAATAAAGGTCCAGGGTTGGCTATTACAAGCCGAGGGGGCCAACCGCGCCGCCTCTAGACAGCGTTGGAGCTTCTCAGGTTCAATAGGACGATCTTGGAAAGCACGCACACTGATACGTTGTTCAAATACTGGCAATATACATTCATCATTCATATCGATTCCCGATACAACCTTCACTTGCAGCCTTAGGCCAGGTCCATTAAGATTCAAAGATATTTACGATTATGGAGCGACTCATGAGAACAATCAAGTTAACGGGTTTCATTGTCTTTGTTATCACCCTAGGATTCAACCCACTCCTTGCCTATCAGTCCCTGGATACCAGCGATCCCATCGATTTTCAAGGAAATCACCTCATCTATCAAGGTCAGCGAATCGACTTAGACCCCAAGGCCTTTTTTATAGACGCTCAATTGACCGCACAAGAGGCTGCAGCCCATCCCTATGTGTTTAACTCCATCAATGAGGCTTGCGCTCACCTGACCGCCGGTACTGAAGACGATCCCATGGTGCTCTATATCGCACCCTATGTCTACTGGATTGACAACCCTGACGATCCTGCCATTCGTGTAGCTCAGCAGGGCGGTACACCCTATGGTCTGGTCATCGACTGCCCATGGTTGACCTTCCAGGGCCTGACCACCGATCCCGTCAATGTCGTGATGGCCTGTAACCGCGGCCAGACCATCGGTGCCCGCGGCAACTTCACCCTGTTTCAGATCTGGGGCGACGGCACGCAGACCGAGAACGTCACCTTCGGTAACTACTGCAATATCGATCTGGATTTCCCCCTCAGACCGGAATTGAATCGTCCCAAGCGAGCCTCGGCCATTGTCCAGGCCCAGCTGATCCATTGCAACGGTGACAAGATCATCGCACGCAACACCCGCTTTGTCAGCCGGCTCAACCTCTGTCCCTTTGTCGGGGCCAAACGCATCCTCTTTGATCGCTGTCACCTCGAATCCACGGATGATGCCCTATGCGGTACGGGCGTGTATTTCCAGTGCACCCTCGATTTTCACAGCCCCAAGCCCTTCTATCATACCTCCGGTACAGGTGCCGTTTTTCTCGATTGCGATATCCACTCACTGACTCACAGCCGTCAGAACTTTACCAAAGCCAACGGGCAGGTGGCCGTGGTGGATACCCGTTTTACTGCGGAACACTCACCCACCATCGGCTGGCGTGATAATGTCCCCCAAGAGACGCGCAACTATCAATTCAATGTTACACGTAATGATCGTTCCTATCGTATCGAACCTGACTATCCCGCCACTACAGTGGACATGACCGACCAATCCGTGTTGGATGCTTACCGTTTTGTTTATAAGGATGAAGTTGTTTACAATACCTACAACCTACTTCGAGGCAACGATGACTGGGATCCCATGGGCATCAAGGAAAAGATCCTGGCCGCGGAAAAAGAGCTTGGTCATCCCTTAACGAACCTGCCTACACAACTGATAATCGAACCCACACGAGTCACCTTGGAGACGGGCAAAAAATCGTTACGTCTGCAGGCCCAAGTCAAGCGTTTCGGCAATTATGATGCGACGGATCAAAGCATCCAATGGTCTGTTGTTTCAAACGATCCAGCCTTGGTAGAGCTACGTGACGATCCTGACGGTACCACCTGTCAGGTCATCCCCCGCAACACCCATGACGACACCCGTCAGATTATTGTTTCGGCCCGCACCTCGTCCGGCCTGGAGGCCGCCAGTGTCCTGCAAATTGCCCCGGCTCAATTGGAGCCACCGGCCTTTATTGAGAAGCCACGCATCACCTTGTCGAGTGTGAGTGGGACCCTCACCGTTGATTACCGATTGGATATGTCCTATGAGGATCAGTCTTTGGTGACCTGGTATCGCTGCTGCGACGCTCAAGGCTGTGACGCCATTACTGTTGCGGTTTCGCGCATGAATAAACCATTCAAGCGCTATACCCTTTCCCAAGGTGACATTGGTTATTATCTCATGGCTACCATTGAACCCAGGCATCAACGTTGCACCGCCGGGCCAGCTGTCAGCGTTGTAACCCCTGAACCCATTACTGCAAACGATATCACAACGAATCCCAAAATCTTGGTCACAGATTTTTTCAATCTACCCACACTCGATCAGCCCAAGGTCATCCCTGGCTTTTGGACCTTGAATCATGTTGATGTCCCGGTCAACGGCAGTATCCGCCGCACTGATCCCCGGCGTGACGCTTGGACCTACGGCCCAGGAAGCAATGGGGCTGATGGCGAGGTTGGGCTATACCAGGCCCAGACCGGCGGCCTTTTCTATACCCCGGTAGGGGAGGGCTTTGAAGACATGGCTTTAGACATCATCGTTGCTCCGTTTAAGTCCGCTGGCCAAGGATTCAGTATTGCGGATCTGTATATGGATGTAGTCATCAAATTCGATGCACAATCCATGAGTGGCTATGGTTTACGTCTAATCCGCACCATCAAGCATGGCAAGGCTGTCGATGGTTTCCTGGTTCGCTATGACAGTGCTCAGGTGACCCCCATCACAGATCCTGTCACTATCGGTTGTTACCGTACTCCATGCCACATTACCGTTGCGCTAAAAGACGATCAACTCACCGCTCATGTCGAGTCTCCCAGTTGGACGACACGAGATCCTGAACACCCCGGGGTCTTGCCCGTCTTGGATCTGACCACCGAGATCCCCCCCAGTTCTCTCGGTGGTTGTGGCATTCAATACGCTGGAGGTGCTGCCACTTTGATTAAAAGCTTCAAAGTTGAGTGGGAATGAAAAGAATCGTTAACTAGGCGTTTGGGAATCCTTGATATCATAGACCATCAGATAGTCTCCATGACGAATAAAGAGGCGTCCTTGGGCAATCGCCGGGTGGGCCAGGTGGGCACCCGAGCCTTGGCGTACACGAAAGGAACTGACGAGATCTGCACGGGAGTCGGACACCTCGAATAGAGAAACCTTGCCTTTACTATCGTAGGCATAGATGAGCCCTTCAGCTGTAATCAAATTAGCCTCGGGCATGGACTTGTTGTTGAAGACAACCTCTCCTGTGTTCCAATTCAAACAAGTCAATTTGAATGGTTTGTTCTCCTCCCTGAGAGTGGCATAGAGACGATTGTCAATGCGGACAAAATGGCCGATCCCCACTTTGGAGGCACAGGTCCAAGTGGTTGTTGGGGACGACGAATCCTGATTCAATTGAAGTAGATTATGGCCGTCAAATAACTTGTTATCATCACAGGCCGGGGTAACGGCAAAGTAGTCTTCATCGTGTTTCCATACCAACTCCCCAGTTTCAGCTTTCAGGCCTAGAAGAGTATTACTGGTGGCGGCTACAACAATTTGATAGTCCTGGCTTTTGATGCAGATGGGGGAGAGAAAGTTGGCTTTGCCACCATAACACTCGCTCTGCCACAGGGGCTGGCCATTCAGTCGGTCCAGGGCTACCACACTGGTCTTTTCCCCTCCAGCCGTAAATATCACTTTGTTGTTCACGATGACTGGCGATTCCGCAAACCCTTGAATCTCATGACCTATGGCCTGAAGTTGTTCCGGTCCCTTGACCTGCCACACTAAGGAGCCATTGACAACATTCAGACAACTGATATCTCCCAACCCACTGATTAGGTAGACCTGCTGTTCATAGACCGTCGGTGTAGATCTTGCGTGGCTTTGGCTATTGTCAAGTCCAGATCTGCCGTAAGTGGTTTGCCATTTGAGGGTGCCATCGGAATCCAAGGCTGTACAAATTTCTTGTCTCTCCTTGGTCCCGGTGGTGTAAATCATATTGCCCACCACGGCCACCGAGCTATAGCTCTTGCCCAAATCTTCCTTTTGCCAAGCTAAGGCTGGACCCGCGGAAGGCCATTTTGTTAAGAGCCCGGTTTCTGTTGAGACACCATCGCGATTCGGGCCACGCCATTGGGGCCAATCTGCAGCCTGGGTAAGAAATGTAATAAACATGAGAACAATGAGCGATGATTTGATCTGAGTCATAAATAGATCCCTTTGATTATTTAGCGTTAGACGTCTACTATGATTCAAATCCACAATCCCCCCCCCATTGTTACGATTTAAATGAGAAAACCATGAGGGATTTGTCCATGTCCTGCTCTGGGGCAGGGACATTATCCTTGACCTCTCCGGCAAAACTGACATAAAACGTGTTATTTGCATAGCTTGTAACAGGTTTCGTTGAAGGAGATATTCCATATGACGCGGTTTATGATGATGTTGTTGGTTTGGTCAGGGGGTATGCAAACGATTGCATACGCGACAGATGAGAAAAGGGCCCTCGAGCTTGCTTCACCTGATGGCAATAATGTCATTCAATTTATGCTTGTCGATGGCAAGCCAATGTATCGTGTGTTTAGGTCGGGTCAGGTGATCATTGAACCCTCCAGGTTGGGATTTGTGTTCAAGGGAGAAGGCCAATCATTAGGAAAAATGGTTGTGGCCAATTCCGCAATATCAAGTTTCGATGAAACCTGGCAGCAGGTTTGGGGTGAAAAACAGGATATTCGCAACCACTATAACCAGCTCACCATTTCACTACGCGAGCAAAGCGGGGCCCAACGGCGATTGAACCTCGAATTTCGAGCCTTTGATGATGGTATCGCGTTTCGCTACCTGTACCCTCAGCAGGGGGAAACCGCTTTGGTCATCATGGATGAATTGACCGAGTTCAATCTGGCGCAGGATGGTCAAGCCTGGTGGATCGGGGCTTATCAAGACAATCGCTATGAATATCTCACCACTCAATCCAAGGTCAGTGAGATGGATAAAGTCATCACCCCTTTAACCATTCACAGCGATGGTGGGCTCTATTTGAGTTTTCATGAAGCCCGTCTGGTTGATTTTGCCAGCATGACCCTGGCCCACACCCAAGGCAGTCATCTCAAGGCGGATCTGGTGCCCTGGGCCGATGGGGACCGAGTCAAGACGAATGGCAGCTTCACCTCACCTTGGCGCACCCTGCAGGTTGCCGAACACCCCGGCGACCTGATTACCTCATACCTCATCTTGAATCTCAACGACGCCTGTGCCTTGACTGACACCTCCTGGATCAAACCCCACAAGTACCTGGGGATCTGGTGGGGTATGCATATTGGCAGGTACACCTTCTGGGAGAGCCCCAAGCAAGGTGCCACCACTGCCAATGCCCTGCAGTATATTGATTACTGTCAGCAATTGGGCATCAATCATTTGCTCATTGAAGGTTGGAACAAGGGCTGGACTCCGGCCTGGTATGAAAATGCCATGCATCAATTCAGCTTCACTGAAGAGGCCGATGGTTTTGATCTCAAGGCCGTGACCGATGCCGCCCGTCAAAAGGGCGTGCAGATCATAGGTTATCACGAAACCGGTTCCAACCTTATCAATTATCGCAAGCAGATCGACGCCGGAATGTCACTCTATCAATCCGTGGGTATGCACGACATCAAGATCGGACAGGTCGGTTCGCGTTTGAATATGACCGAATGGCATCACGGCCAGTTTGGTGTGAACTACTATCGCGAGGTCCTCAAAAAGGCCGCGGAGTACCAATTGACGGTTAACTATCATGAGCCTATCAAAGACACCGGCGAACGCCGCACCTACCCCAACATGATGTCACGAGAAGGCGCACGCGGCCAGGAATACAATGCCTGGAGTGATGGCAATCCACCCTCGCACACCGCCACCATTCCCTTCACGCGCATGCTCAGCGGCCCCATGGATTTCACCCCCGGCATCTTCGACGTCGGTATTTCCCAGGGCTACACCGGACGCGATGTCCATACCACCCTGGCCAAGCAACTAGCCTTGTATGTCGTACTCTATTCGCCCATTCAAATGCTGGCCGATCTACCGGAATACTATTTGGATCATCCCGCCTTTATGTTTCTGCAGGACGTTCCTATGGACTGGCAAGACACCCAGGTCTTAAATGCCGCCATCGGCCAATACATCACCACCGTGCGACAAGATCGCTATAGCGATGACTGGTACCTGGGATCACTCACCAACGAAGAACCCCGAATCTTTACGATCTCACTATCCTTCCTGGACCCTGATACCCAATACCAAGCCAAGATCTATGCCGACGCCGAAGGAATCACCTGGAATAAAGAGGCCGACCAAGTCACCATCTCACAACAAAAGGTCACAGCCAAAGACACCCTAACCTTAAAACTAGCACCAGGCGGCGGTACCGCCATTCGTTTTTCCAGCAAATAACTTTCGAGTTCAATAACTCTGAGTGATCTTGGGCAACGATAGAAGCTATTCAATGATTGAACCAATCACAACTGGTTCACCGTCCACAAGGCTACTTTCACCGTTGTGCACGATGACACAGTTTTCAAGAGTCGGCTCGCAATCAATGAGACATCTATATCTCTTTCAAAGAGGATTATGTCTTCTTAATTCTGAACAATAGAATCAATGATCGTAGGTTCGCCACCCTCCCATGCAGTCTGGCCATTCTGCACAATCACGCAATTCTCGATGACGGGTTGGCAGTAAATCGTAGTGCGGTGGGTATACTCGTGCATGGTGATTCCGGATTGTTCATTGGAGGTAATGAGACAGTGGTTGAGATGGGGATCACTTCCCTCGAACAGTTCCATTCCATGCATCTCATTGTCCATGATCCGGCAGTTCCTTAGGGTCACGTCAGTATCTGTACCTGTGATTCCCACCAAACCGGCCCGCAGGGTTAGTCCTGTCAATAGGCAACTCGAAGAGTTGTGAGATAGATTGAGGATGGGGCTGCGATAGTCACTTTGAATGATGGTACCACCTATGTAAAAAGGATCGTTGGGATCAATGGAGCGAAGTTGGAGATCCAAATCTGTGATACGTAATGATTCTTGATAAATACCGGGAGCAATAACAATTTCATCACCTTGTTGCGCCTCTAGAATCGCGTGTTGGATGGAACGGTAGTATTGATCCGTGCTTAAATTATGTACAGGTCCCCCGTCCACATAAGGATTGGACACGAGTTTGAAAAAGAATCCGTCCGTATTTCGATTATATGATGTGTCATAGGCATCGTTGGAAACGGGTAAGCGAGACGAATTGGTTATGCCGACCACACAGATTGTCCCGGTGGGATCCAGGCAAGCATCGCCGCACGTGTCTCCTTGTCCGCCTCCCACAAAGGTACTAAAAGAGATTGTATCCAGATTTAGGGACATTTCCGTGACAAACACATCACCTTCGAAAGCAGAGGCACCCGAGGTCGGGCCATTGTAAGTCAAATCAAAGGCATTGGAGGTGGTGGGGAAGTCTTCCGAGGCGGTTCCACCGACAATCACCACACGTTCTGCGTCGCAGCTTACGCGCAAGCGGGCGTCTTCTTGATTTCCACCGAGATACGAACAGGCCTCGATCGCCGCATCTTCGGCATTCATCTTCAAGACAAATCCGTCTGTCGCTCCACCCTTATACACCGTACTGTAGGCATCTGAGGTGATCGGGAAATCTGTCGAACTGGTATCCCCGACGATATATAGCCTGTTCTCCTGGCCGGAAACGATATCACTACATGAATCACTTCCGGTTCCCCCAATAAAAGAACTGTAGAGCAACTGACTGCCACTGGCATTAAAGCGAGTGACAATGCCGTCACCATCGCCATGATATTGCACATCCACATGATCACCCCAGGTCGGGAAATCCTGGGAGGTGGTGTTGCCAACCACGGTCACACAATTCTGGTCATCCACCATGAGATCCAGGGGATAATCCGGCTCGGATCCCCCCAAGAAAGTGGAGTATACCAGGTCGCTACCCTCGGCATTGAGTTTAACTAGAACAATGTCCCCTTGCAGATAGTCGGGATTTCCTCCCCCCTGGAAGGAACGGTTATAGGCACCGGGTGTGGTGGGAAAATCATCGGATGAAGTATGCCCCACGATGTAGGCACAGCCTGCTTGATCCAGGGCGATACCACAGGGATTCTCACCTCGACTGCCCCCTAGATAGGTGCCATAGACCACATCGTTTCCATCGGCATTGAGTTTGATCACAAAGATTTCGTCATGATATCCATCCGGAGAATTACCATTGTAGGTTGGATCATAGGCATTCGGCGTCACCGGCAAATCTCTGGAGTCGGTATTGCCGGTTAAATAGGCACAGCCTTCCGCATCGACCGCGATATTCCCGCCATAATCAATGTCACTGCCGCCGATATAGGTGGCATAGATTAATTCATGGGTCAATCCATGGAACTTCAAGGCAATGGTGTCGATCGACCCATAGGATCGTTCGGCCAGGGCTCCCTCGGTGGTCGGGAAATGGGTTGAATTAAGGTTGCCACTGAGGTACAGGTCTCCGTTTTGATCGCAGGCCATGCCGAACAACCAATCCCCATTGCTGCCACCCAGGTAGGTTGAATAAACCAGGATGGGATCGATGACCAAGGGGTAGGCCGGGTCGTAGTGATCTACGGAAAAACCGACCACACCGGCTTGCGGATCGAGTATCTCATAGCTAGATAAAACCTCATGTTTCTTTTCTTGAATCCATTGATAGCTGATGGGTTTACGTTTGATGAGATTGCCCTGAGCCGTTGTGATGACAAGATCTCCCTGCTCGTTGATAGCCAGTTCGGCTGCCTGGCCGTCTGTTTCGCTGCAGACCATTTGTATTAAATTCGGGTTGGCCCCGGTGGATACCACCAGGTCGTATTCCAGTTGGTCCATATTTCCGTAGTACAACAGGTCGATGCCTGGATAGAGTTCATGGACCTCGACCTGCTGGAAATTGGGGAGTTCACGGTGCCATTGAGAAGGATCATTTCCTTTGAGGTAATGAGTACGGCCCGGCAAGGTATTGTTTCCGTTGATTTCCAACTGGGGATTGGTGTTTTCAAAACGTACACTCAGATTTTGATCAGATTGAAAGTCCAACTGCAGGGTGAGTCCGGTTTTATGGATCGATAATTGCCCACCATGGCCCAAGGCTGTAAAAAGGACGTCGGGATCCTGTTGCCCTTGATTTTCCGTAAAGCATAACGGCAGGAGTGACCTCGATTGCATGGCGTCTCTGTCTGTACGGGCATGGACCGTCGGATGGAGCAGGCTGCATAGAACAAACATCATGATCGTGTAATTTCGTTGAGAACCGGCGCTTGGCATCGGGGCCTCCTCTGAAAGTGGATTGTGAATGTGTTCCTGTTCGCTTCTCTAAATGCGGAATATGATTTTTAGTTACGATAAATTTGATAAAATCAATGTAACCTTCTCGTGTTCTTAGGATTTGTCGGATAGATGACGATATGAAACCTGAGGATTCCAAGGACCTTTTGGCTGTGGTTGTTCTAGCTCAGCAGGGTCAACAAGAGAGCCTGCAGCTCCTGGCCCAACTGACGGAGCCCAAGGTCTATACCTATATCTACCGGACCACCTTGGATCATCACCTCAGCCAAGATTTGTGTCAGGAGACCCTATTGCAATTGGTTAAATCTCTCCCCAAGACCGAGATGACCCATGAAAAGGGATTTTGGGCCTGGCTGTATCGCGTGGCCCAGACCAAGATCCAGCAGCATTTTCGTGTTCAGGGCAATAAACGCCTGGCCTGCAAAACTCAGGTTAATACCGACTTGTTGTCTCGTTATGTGGAGCGTTCTCACGAGTCCGGACTGGATCGGCTCATCAAGACGGACATCATGAAGGCCGTCACTAAGGCCATGAATGCCCTGAGTTGCCGAGATCGTAGTATCTTAACCTTGCGTTGTTTTGATGACCTGTCTTATCAACAGATTGCCACGGTCATGGGAGTCACCCAGTTGACGGCCAAGGTGGCTTTTTATCGCGCCAAGCAATCCTTAAAGCGCCAACTCCAGCGTAATGGTCACGGACCTTCCTTTTTGCTCTCAGCCTTGGGCGTCTTTGCCCTGATGACGGGGAGCAAGTCCGCTCACGCCGCCGTCTGGGTACCGACCGCATCGCTGAAGGTGGGGGCAGCGGCTTCGACGCTGGGGTGGTTGAGTCTCAAACCTATTATAACCGTAGCAGTTGTTGCAGCGATAGGATTCGGGATTCGGCCTTTGCTCCAGCATGTTATTCCCTCTGTTTATACCAATTCCCAGATCCATGAGCTCAACGAGTTGATCGAGGCGGGGATTTGTTTCTCCTCCAGTGACACTGGTCCATGCCGACTATAGCCATGACGGGGGTTGGGAGAGAAACGATTTTGAGAAGTCTATACGTTCCGACATCGTCAGTGGAGAGGAAGTGATTCCAGTCTTGGATCCACGCAATAGTCAGTATCTGGTCATACGCTTTCCCAATTCCATTGAAGTCAGCTTTGGCCAAGCACTGGTTGATGGCCCCGGCCCGGATCTTTATGTTGGAGAAAACGGCTGTAAAAATTTCCTTCTCTATGTCACCGACGGAACGGGGCAAGAGGTCCTTATCGCCCATCATCCATGTGCTGCCAATCTTAAAGAACATCGACAATATCGTCTCATTGAATTCGACCTAGCGGGCCATGATTTGCCTTTCACTCCCAAGGCCGTTCGTCTGGAGGTTATGGGCGGCTCTATTCCCGGTCATCAACTCCACACTTTATGTGCCAGAGTGGGGCACTAATACGTCCGGGCCCGAACATGGAGTAGTTCCATACCCGGTTGAGCCGAACGATATTCCTTGATCCCATTGCTGGTACAACGAATTCGCAGAACCTGACTTGAAATTGGCCGCCATAATTGGGCGAGATCAAATCCATAGGTGACAGCACCATGCTCCCTTTTTCTAGGGATCTGCAACAGGCCCAACAACCGGAGTTTTCCCTCTGAATCGACCAGGTAAATCTCACCCGCTTCACCATGAGTACAGCGTTCGGTGACAAACACATCATCTCCTTGACCATCGATAATCGCAGCGCCAAAGTCGATCTCTAACCAATGTTCACGCGGTAAATGAATCCAGATTGCCTCAGGGCCGGTGGGGTGGCTGATCCACTGCTCTAGGGTGATACCGACAGGCCGATGGGCTAAATTACTTTGATCTTCTCGTATGGATGCCCCTTGCCAACCGCTTTGGTCGGGATCGTAGGCATTGACCAGAGTCGTGGGATAGCTTGGATTGATGCGATCGATGTCCTCCTGCGACACTGGGTGAAGGATCGCAGGAGGGGCTGCGGGCTTCCAAAAGACGCTCAAGGTTACAACCGATACGATTACGAGTCCCACCAGGGCCGCTTTGCCTGTCGTCAATAAACTTAGGAGTTTAACCAGTAATCCGGTATGTAGGGTTATATGACTGACCACCGTAGCGGTAGCCACTTCAGAAGGAGCTAGGGTCGCTGCGGCAAAGAGACTCAGTCCGGGTAACAGGTGGCCGGGTTTGAAGCCATCACGGGTCAATTGCCGGGTTAGGGATTGCTTGGCCCGGAAGAAGAGCATACGTGCACTCAATTCACTTTGGCCCATGATCTGACCGATCTGGGCGTAGGAGAGCTGCTGGAAACAACGCAGGGTCAAGACATGACGGTATTGAAGTTTCAAGGCCTTGATGGCTTCAGTCACGGAATGAAGTAATTCCTCCCGTATGGCCTGGTCCGGACCATGGATCTCTGTAGAACAGGTATAGCGAACCTCCTCCTGCATTTCCGCAATAGAGCTTTGCACGATCTTTTGATGATTGCAGTGATCCCTAATCTGGTTCAAGGCGGTTTTATAGACCCAGGCCCATAGATGACTGGGCGTGGCAAAAGACAAACGTTCGAAGTTTTTCAGGAGACTCACCATCGTCTCCTGACACAGGTCCTCCGCAACATGGGTATCCAAGGTCATGCGATAGCAGTAGGCATAGACCTTGGGCCTGATCCGTTCAACCAGGCTAGAGCGGCTGCTCTGCTGACCCTGTTGAGCCGAATGGATAAGCGACAACGTCAACGTTTCGGTCTTGGATTCCATGGCTTTATATCGACAAACGGATCTCAGATCCGAGTGTTTCGGTATTTTTGTCTAAAATGTACGGGATACAACAAAAAAGGCAGTTTTTTGAAAATTAATCGATCATAAACCGTAACAATTGAGCCCTTGGGGGATTTGATTAATGCTGATATTTACCCATTCAATTGTTGAACCCCAATCATCGCGAAAAAGAGAGTGAGCCATGGCCAGAAAATTGATCGTATTTTTGTTTTGTGTCATCTCAATGAATGCGTTGGCCCAAGATTGGGCTTACCTGAGGCAAAAACCGCCTGGTAAGACACCCCAACGGTTTGATCCCATCTCAAGGCATCACCTAGTGCACAGCAGTCCTACCTTCTCGTCCGATGGGACCGAGATCTATTGGTCGGAAATTAATAAGAGTGACGACGAGTCACATAACATCTACTATACCCAATATACAGACGGCCGGTGGACAGATCCTGCGGTGGCACCCTTTTCCAGTTCCTATCATGACGATCAACCCTTTATCACCTATGACGGCCAAAGACTATTCTTTGCCTCCATGCGTCCCAAGCTCCCTGGGGGCGAGGCGGGCTGGGATTTATGGTTTTCCACGAAAACCGGCGATGGCTGGAGTGATCCTTGCGAAGTCAATGATGGGATCGGTTGGTGGACACCTTCATTGACACGTAACCACAGGCTTTATTTCATGGACCTCATCGGTGATGGGCCGGCCCAGGGCTATCCGGAAAATGCCCCCGGCATCTTTAGCTCTGAATTCCGTGAGGGAATCTACACCACGCCTGAGCTGTTACCCGAATCCGTTAATGGTAAATCCTCACTCGATTGGACCCCGTTTATTGCCGCAGATGATAGTTATCTAATCTTCTCTTCCGATCGAGTTGGTGGTTATGGTGCAGGAGATCTGTACATCAGTTTTCGGGATGACCAGGGGCAGTGGGGCGAAGCGATCAACCTAGGCCCATCCATCAATACCCATAATCAGGAGCGGTTTCCGGGTGTCTCCCCGGATGGCACGTACCTGTTCTTTACCCGCTGGCTCGGACCACCCCATTATCACGACCTCTTTTGGGTAGAGGCTAGTGTGATTCATGATTTGAAAAAACCCTCCCAGGAGAATTAAAATGAAACAGCATTTGATTTTATTCGTGTTTGTGGTATTAGCATTCAACAGCCCTGTCTTTGCCCAATGGCCGCAATGGCGTGGTCCCATGCGTAATGGAGTGAGTCCTGAAACCAATCTCTTAAAATCCTGGCCCAAGGAAGGGCCCAAGTTACTCTGGTCGTGTGACATTGGGATGGGGTATTCTTCTGCCGTGATACAAGACCAGCGGATCTATATTACCGGGACGAAGGAGACCAACCGTGTGATGACGGTCATGGATTTGCATGGCACTACGATATGGGAGAAAACACTTGGGGATAGCGATAGTGAGGATAAGTCGGGGGAGTGCAGTACGCCCACCCTACACGAAGGCAAGATCTATAGCTTTACAGGTGCCGGCAACCTCTATTGCTTGGAGGCTAAGGACGGTACAGTGGACTGGGTCGTCAATATTCCCGAACGCTTTGGCCAAGAGAATCATTTCTGCGAATCACCCCTGGTGGTGGATGACACCGTCATCATGTCTCCCTATGGCAAGATAACCACGATTGTCGCATTGAATCGACTCACTGGAGAAACCCTGTGGCAGTCGGAATGCATCGAGGATTCGACCGCTTATGTGTCTCCGCTGCTGGTGCAAGGCCAAGACAAGAAAATCGTCGTCACCAACGGCAGGAAACACGTCCTCGCCGTCGATTTAGCCACCGGCAAGATCGTCTGGAAAGGTGATATCTCCGCCGAATCCTTCGTTCCGATACCCGCGGCGCATCAAATTTATATTCCCAGCGGTATGATGCTCACGATTGATCCCGACCAGACGAATGTCGATACCCCCTGGCAGGACAATCAAAAAATCAATGTTTTTGGTGGAGGCGTCAAACTCGGTGATCGAATCTATGCCACCTTCGAAAATAGTTCAGGGCTGATATGTTTGGATTGGCAAACCGGCCAGCAGGTGGCCTTGAATAAAAGTATCAAGGGGGGCTGCCTGATCGCCGCCGATGGCATGATCTACAGCTATGAAGATAAAAGAGGACGCGTCAGTCTGATCAAACCATTAGATGATGCCATGGAAATCGTCAGTTCCTTTCGAGTTAGACAAGGAGAAGGCCGACACCTGGCCCACATGTCCATTGGCCATGGCATCCTGTTCATTCGGCATGGCGACGTCTTGATGGCCTACGATATTCAACATTTCTAAATCATAAAGCAAGTCTTTATCAAATAGACTTTATCTTTCGCTGTTTGTTGTTAATTCATTCCTTTCTCCTAAAAAAAGCGAAACAAACCATCTCTTCAATCGTTGGCCTACGTAGTCGGGCACATTGATTCAGAACCCTATGTTTGAGGAGGTGCATTCCATCCACGTGTTTATTGATATTAAGCAGTGTTTCAAGCCAACCCTGATTAAATTCCAGTTTAGGAGATCCTAATGAGTTTTAAAGGTTTAATCTTTCTTTCGGTCATTTTGACCTTAAGCCCGGGCCTTTTTGCCCAAGTCAATTTCACTCTTTCTGCTTCGATGACCTGCCCCAATACCGATGCGATCGCAGTCGCGGATTTGGATGGTGATGGGGACGTGGATGTTTTTGTGGCCTGCGGTGTCTGGAATCAAGGGGTGGCCAATCGGGTTTACTTGAATCAAGGCGATGGAACCTTTGTCGATTCAGGCCAGCGTATGGGGAATCTCAATAGCTTCGGTGTGGCCTTGGCGGACCTCGACCATGACGGCGATCAAGACGCCTTTGTTGCCAATGGGGCCTATAGCGGTGGCAATCCCAATAAGGTGTGGTTAAACGACGGCCAGGGGTATTTCACGGACAGCGGACAGAACTTGGGACATAACAATACCGGATCCGTGGCTTTGGCCGATCTGGATGGCGATGGCGACCTCGATGCCTTTGCCTGTAACCATCCCATCTGGCAAAACAATCACAATGTGGGCGGAGGCCATTGTATTTGGCTCAATGACTGGGCCGGGCAGTTCAGTGGCACGGATCAATCCCTAGGAACAGCTCAGTCGCGTGCTGTGTGCCTGGGAGATATCGATGCCGATGGTGACAATGATGCCTTGATTGCCAATTACATCGATTTCGACAGCACCTTCTGGCTCAACGACGGCACCGGACGATTTGTTAAGGACTCTCAGTCCATGGGAACAGTGGAGAGCCGCGCAGCTAAACTGGCCGACCTGGATCACGATGGCGATCTCGATGCTTTTGTGACCCATTTTAATGCAGAAAGTGCCACCCAATGCCCTAATAAGGTTTGGTTCAATCAAGGCGACGGCACCTTCCTTGATAGTGGGCAGCGACTGGGGCAATTGCCCACGACCGGAGTTGCATTGGGGGATCTTGATGGTGATGGTGACCTGGATGCCTACGTCATTAATAGTGTTTGGCAGAGCCATCGACCGGACGAGATCTGGCTTAACGACGGTCAAGGTCACTTTATCAACACCGAACTGGACCTAGGGGATCAAGAGAGTGTGGATGTTGCCCTGGCCGATTTGGATGGTGACGGCGATCTGGATGCTTTGGTGGCGCAATCCGGTGGCCTTGATGTATGGCGCAACGACAGTACGCTCGCATTGGCTGTGGATTACTGCAGCTATATCGGGGGGCGTCAAAATGAAGATGGCGGTACTTTTCTAAATTTGGATGGGCAGGGGCGGGCCTATGTTATGCTCAATACCGCCTCCAATGACTGTCCCGTCACAACCGGTGCATTCGATACCACGTACAACGGTGGCAGCCGCAGTGGTTACGGGGGTGACGTGTTTGCCGGTAAACTCAGTGAAACCGGTGACACCCTCGACTACGGCACCTATATGGGAGGAAGTGGACACGAGTTTCACAGTTACTTTTCCCAGGCCGATCAATGGGGACAGTATGTCTTCGGTATGACCCGTTCGGACAATTTCCCCACCACCGCTGGGGCCTATGACCGGACCTTTAACAGTACCCCTGGCAGTGATGATCCGGATGTCTATTGTTTCAAACTCGATCCCAATACCGGCGATCCGGTTTGGTCCACCTATATCGGCGGATGCAACTGGGAGGGCGCCAGTGCAATCGCCTTGGGATCGGAAGGGTCGGTTTATATTCTGGGGGTTACAAACTCTCCGGACTTTCCCACCACTCCGGGATGCTACGATGACACCTTATCCGGGGATTATGAATCCTTTCTTTGTAGGTTCGATCCCAACGGGGCACTCGTATATTCCACCTTGCTGGGGATGATCGATACCTTTCGTTTTGCCCAAGGAAGCCTGGCTATCGATGATCAAGGTTGTGCCTGGCTTTTAAAGAGTACGGATGCGAATAACTTGCCCATCACTCTTGCCGCTCTGCATGATTCCTATCTGGGGGGAGACTCGGATATTTACCTCGCTAAATATAACGCGATGGGTAGTGAATTGCTCTATAGCACCTACCTGGGTGGTGATGGCTCCGATTCAGGTAGCATCCGATTCAAGGAAACCGGGGAGGTGGTTATTTCCGGTTCCACCACCTCCATGGACTTCCCTTTAACGAATTCGGCCTTTGACACCGATTATCGTAGTGACGGCCGCTCGTTTTACATGGAACTCAATACCGATGCCAATGAGGTTCTCTTAAGCACCTTTACTCCGGGATCGTTTATCGGTTGGTGGCACGATCATCTGATCTTTACGCAATCAGTCACATCTCAGACCTTGCCCATTACCCAGGAGTTGATGGATGTGACTTTCAATTCATACAGAAATGTGTATATCTCCATAGTCGATCGCTTGACCGGCAGGCTGTTCTATGGGGCCTATATTGGAGGTGCACGCAACGATTACTGCATGAATCTACGCGTGGCACCCAATGGTAGTCTCTGGATGGGAGGGGGCACCCAGTCTCGTGACTGGCCCACCACTGCCAATGCCTTGTCGGCGAGCCATCACAATTCCAGCACTACGGATGGGTACATCCTTAAACTCACACCCACACTAGAGGCAGTCACATCTGAGGAACCCGAACGGCGACGTTGATTCCCTCGTTATTAAAGTTACTCAACCAACATCTTTGGAGGTTTCATTATGAACAAACAATGGTTTATTATGATCTGCTGGTTCGGATGTGTCACCGTCCTGCAAGCTCAGCTTTCGTTCGAAAGTACCGAACAACCCCTGGTCCAAGGCAATGGCCGTCGGGTGAGACTTGCTGATTTTAACTGCGATGGCAATCTCGATGCCTTTGTCGATTATTGGGATTCCGAGGAGGTTTACTATGGCGATGGGCATGGATTGTTCCAACAGGGGACGCAGTCCTTTCCCGATCCTTCTATCATAGGAGATCTCAATAAGGATGGAGCCGTCGATGTGATATCCGGCAATGCGGTTTGGCTTAATGACGGCAAGGGACAGTATTCAACCAGTTTTCCCATCTCCTGGTCGGAAACGGACAAAAGTCTGGATGGAGGAGCCATTGGCGACTTGAACGGAGACGGACATCCTGATTTATGGGGCAAGATGTATTATCGGCAAGGCAGTAGCGGCTATTATTATAGCCAGATCTTCTGGGGGGACGGCTCGGGACAATTGACCGATTCCGGACAAAAACTGGGAGATGGTCTGATTGGTACGGGAGAGCTGTCGTATATTGTCCTGGACGATTTCAACAAAGACGGTGCCATAGACGCCATCACCTCAGGTTGGCGTTGGCCCCAGAACACCGGTCCTTGTCCTAACCACGTTTGGCTTAATGACGGCACCGGTCAATTCAATCTCAGTCAGGGTCTGGATGAAGGCGGTTCACACGTCCATGGTTTAGATGTGGGAGACCTAAATGGTGACGGCTGGTTGGATCTGGTCATGGCGCTGCAAGACGGGAATCGTAGTGGCCGTATCTATCTCAATGACGGAACCGGTCGTCTGGTAGCGGGTATCAATATCGGGGGACAGCGTGGTGAGGGTCCCAAGTTGATTGACTTTGATAATGACGGTGACCTGGATCTGGCCATGCCTCAATCTCGCCCCACGACACGCATTTGGGAAAATATTGGCGACGGAACTCTGAGGCGTGGTCCAGCCCTGGGGAGCCTGTGCAACTGGGGTATGGACGTAGGCGATTTTAATGGCGATGGCAAGTGCGATGTCTTTACCGTAGGCCATGATCTCAGTGGCAATACGGCGATCGATGCCTCTCCCCAGATATGGCTCAACACCACTCCCTGGCCGGATCCTAATGGAACGATAGAAAATAAAACCCAGGGCCTACGCTTCAAAACCATACAGGGCGCTGTTCATCATGCAGATCCTGGCGATGAAATCGTTATCGAGCCGGGAATTTATCATGAATGCCTCACCCTGGATAAAGATCTCAAACTGCAATCGGTCGATCCCAACAATCCCTACACTATTGGCGGTACCATCATCCAAGGCAGCGCTTACAGGCCCGCCCTTACGATGAACGACAATAGTCCGGCCTGTGAAATTGCCGGGCTCACCCTGCGTGCCGGCACGATTGGGATGCAAGGAACGGCTACGGAAGCCGTGTTACGTAATTGTCGCCTCATGGATAATCTCACCCACGGTATGGAACTCTTTGATGAAAGTGATCTCTATCTCAATCACTGCCTGATCACCGCCAACGGTCAAACCGGCATCACCATGCACGTAAAAGAGAAGCGAAGTAGCCTCCTCTACTGCGAACCTGTGATTGAGGATTGTGTGGTTGTACAAAACGGTCAAGCGGACATTATTGGAGGTCAGCCGGATGTCATTGGTTCAATTGTGAGTGATGAGGTTTATTAAATTCAAAAAAAGTAAAGGAACCTCTGGAAAAGAATGTAACAATCCGTCATCAATGGGATTTGTAAAGAGGAACGATCGTAATATTTTTGATGACAGGGGTTCACATGAAAAGATTCAAGACCAGTTTGATGGGTGCTTTGGTTCTCCTTTGTTTACATCCCTTTGGAGTTTCTGGATCAACGGAAAGTCGAACCTTGCTTCATCAAGGACGAACACGTTCCTACCGTATCCACGTCCCCCTTATTGTATAGGCAAGACCAGCCCACTCCGTTGGTGTTTGTCTTGCATGGTTATAGTGGCACGGCCCAAGGCATAGAAAGCAGCACGGGATTCAGTGGTATCTCCGACCGGGAAGGATTCATTGCAGTATATCCCAATGCACTACCCTGGACCACGGGGTTGCAGATGTGGTGTGGAGGAGGGGCCTATTATGACTGGTGGGATGGCCAGGTGGATGATGTCAATTTCTTTGAAACCCTGATCGATGTTATTTCAACAGACTATACCATCGATCCCAATCGGATTTATGCCTTCGGTCATTCCAATGGCGGATTTATGTGCCATCACCTCGGTGCTCGCCTGCCCCATCGTTTTGCCGCCATCGCTCCCTGTGCCGGTCTCATGGCGCTGAACGACTTTGTCGAGGGTCCACCGGTCTCCGTGATCCATTTTCATGGTGAAGATGATGCCGTCGTCGCCTACGGCGGCATTCCCCATGATGGATTTATGGGCGTCGAAAGTATCATGCAGGCCTGGGCCCAGAGAAATGGCTGCGATTCCAATGCGGTCGTGATTAGAAACGATACAATGACTTTAGCACGAAAGTGGTCCACTCCCGATATCAGCGGGGATGTGATCCTCTACAAACTCAAGAATTACGGTCACGGTCTTTCAACCCGTTCAGGACTGAACTCCCCGGAAATCGCCTGGGAATTCTTTAAGAGCCATCCCAGAATGGATATGAACGAATGCCTTCAGGAAGATGGTCCTGTGGTTAATGTCACTCAAAATCTCCGCTACAGTAGTTTCGATTGGGCCATGTATTTCGCCGAGGAGGGAGATCATCTGGTCTTGTCACCTGGATTTTACCCTCCCTTCTCCTTGATCGATAAACAGCTCGTCATTACCTCCGAAGATCCGAACGATCCTTACTACATCGGCGGCACCATTTTTCAAGGCGATCCCAATGAACCCGTGATTACTCTCAGCCATAACAGCGAGGCCTGTATCCTGGCGGGATTGACCATTCGTGCCGGTGCCGTTGGTATTGCCGGCACAGCCACCCAGGCTACTCTCCGTAATTGCCGACTCATGGATAATCTCTCACACGGCCTTGAATTATCCGATAGCAGCAACCCCTATCTGAACCACTGCCTCATCACGGCCAACGGCCAATCCGGCATCATCATGCATGATCAACTAGGTCCCCGTGGCCCCATCTATTGCGAACCGATCATCGAGGATTGTGTTATTGTCCAAAACGGTGAGGCAGACATTGTCGGCGGTGATCCGAACATCATCCATTCAATTGTGTCGGAATAATCCCACTTAGTCCAATCCTCGGGATTGGCGAATACGCTGGACCATCAGGTGGAAGACCGCTTCGAGTTGCTCCTGGATCTCCGGCGATTCGATAATGCCATAGGCGCGGGCAATGGCTTCGTAGGTCGAGAGCTGTTGAGAGACCTGCGGCTTGCGAATGGTCCATTGCCCCGGTTCCCCCACCGGCAGCTTGACCGTCTCGGCAAAGGGTAGACTTAAGAGCCGTCCCCGCATGCGAATGACATTTCGCCAGGTTCCATCCGGAACCACGAGGGATATGGGGCGGTCGTCCTGTTCGAGAAACTCCCGGCTCAAGGTCGCGGCATTGGGATCGGGATAGAGCACCAGCACACGACGCGCGGGATCGTTGAGGTCGTCGAGCTTCAGGATGTGATTCATCTTGCCATGTAGTCGGTATTCGCTATTGCTCAAGGCGTTGAGTGCCAGGATGGCCGTCGAGGTCGGCTTGGTCATCTCGCGGTAGTGCATCACCAGCACCAAACGCGTCGCCAGATCTAGTTGGGGCGTATGCGCACAGATACACAGATGCGCATGCATGCGACAGCGATAACAGCGAGCAACAGTTTTCTTCCGACCGGACATTGGTAATCAGTTCATAGATCTTAGATCACGGATCACAGTTAAGGGGGAATAGACTACTAGGATTGGGTGGAAATGACAATAGAATACAGAAGAAAGGATTGTCATTGCGAGCGCAGCGCGGCAATCTTCCTTTGTTTTTCTCACCCGTCTGCCCTGAGATCAATCGATAGAATCGAAAAACTTTTTTTAGCGAAGGATTTTACCTCGTACATACGACATACTGGTGATGACATGGGTCGTACAGAGCCGGAATGCAATACATGAGTATGGATTACAATAATGATTTGGACTTGGCGTTACGGGTGGCGCAAGGTGATACAGACGCCTTTGACCGGTTTTACGGTTATTATGGTGACCTGGTTTTTGCGTTTATTGTCCACCGCTTGGATGGAGTGAGGTCTGATGCCGAGGAAATCTGGCAGGAGACTTTCATTGCAGCCCTACGTTCCTTATCAGATTATCGCGGACAAAGTCGCCTGTCGTCGTGGCTATTAGGCATTGCTCGGCGCAAGGTGGCCGATTACTGGCGGCGCAAGCATGCCGACGTGACTCGGGTGTCCACCGTACCCCCGGAGAAGCTGGTGGAATTGATGGATAAGGGCCCTTTGCCGGACGAACTAATCCGTCAGAACGCCACACGTGCCATGGTGGTGTCGGCACTGGTCGAGTTGCCCACCGACTATCGCGAGGCTTTGATCGCACGCTATGCCGACAATTGTTCGGTCGAAGAAGTGGCCCGACGCTTGGGGCGGACTTACAAGGCCACGGAATCACTCTTATCACGAGCCAGGGCCGCGTTACGGGAGGTCCTGATCCGTATCCAGGAGGAATTGGAATGAGTCACGAAGAAACATCTTACGAGCAGAACCTGGGCCGATTAATCCAGGCTGGTTGCGGACCGGAAACCCGTGTGACTCCCACGGTACGCTACCGATTGCGTCGGCAGTGGCTGAACGAGTACCCCACCCGGTCGGCTCCGGATGAGTTCCCGCAAGTCGTGCTGGGGTTGTTGACGGGCGTGTTGTTGTTACTGGTTCTTGGAGGTACTTGGGCCGGCTGGGAGCACGGTTGGTTACCGGTCAACTCCGCTGCCGCGTCGCTCATGGTCGCGCTGGTGGGGCTAAACCTGTTATGTCTGCCCACGGCGGGCCTCATTGTCATTTTACGCAGGAGGTGGAGATCATGTCTCAGCGTCTAAAACATCGTTTACCCATCGTCGCCGTGATCGCACTGGCGGTCGCCCTGGTCAGTTTTCTCATTGTAGGGCGTCAAGTCCGTCAGTCCAAGGTCGATACCGGCGAGACACATCCAATCGTGGAGGCTGCCGTGGCTGAAATCCAGGCCCTGCACCCGAGATCATTGGACGAGCCGTCGTTTCGCCAGGCCCTGGAACGGTTTCGTCAGTCGCAGTATGTCGCCGGGGTTTGGTTGATCCGTGCCGATGGACAGATTGCCTTCTCCAACACTGGATTTGTTCATCGCGGACTGGTTGAGCAGTGGGCTACGCCAGAGACGCAGCGTGTCTTGTCTGCAATGCCCGAAGACTTCTTGACACCTCAGCAGAAGATGGCCCTGTTAGCGGCGTCGGCCATTCAGAGCGAAGGCGAGCACAACGACGTATTGAGCCAGATGATTTGTCCCTTGCAGAGCGAGGACGGTATCGAACTGGGATTCCTGGGCGTCTCTTACGACATCAGTCCATCGTTGTCTGTCTTCCCCGGCTATGGGTATGCCATCGCCCTGTTTCTGTTGCCCATCGGATTGATGGTGTATGGGTTGGCCCTGCCATGGTGGGTGTTCCTGGATGCAAAAGCACGCGGGGAACGTGCCTGGGTGTGGGCTCTGTTTGTCCTCATAGGCAATCTGATGGCCCTGTTTGCCTATCTGTTGACTCGTCACCCCATATCGAAAATGTAAACCCCAATGTAACCCCTCTGATGAAAGGACTTCCATGAGAAGGTTGTTGATTATGACGGTACTGGTCTGCGCAGTGCAAGCCGTTGAGCTGACACCCGCAGTGTCATTACCCTTGAAAATCAAAGACGGCTCCATCGTTTCCTCGGTGGATGGCTTCCCGTACGCCACCTATGAAGAGTGGTTCGAGGAAGGTCGCAAGCAGATTCTCTTTGACGAGGCCCGCTTTCGCTCCGAGTACCCTCCCGAAAGGTTCAGTGAGTTCAAAGATAAAATGCACTTCCCCTTTGACACCTATGACGCATGGATCGCTCAGATGAAACGCCGGTCGAATGCGATGCAGAACCAATGGAAGTCAATTGAGGCCAAGACGCGACGATCATGTCCTCCGGAATTGTTCCGGGAATTCAAAGAGACCGTTGACTGCACCCGCATCTTCTACGCCAGCGACGGTCTGAAAATCGAGGGCTTCATCTTGAAGCCGCGAACCTCCATTCCCGAGCGGTATCCGGTGATCATCTACAACCACGGCGGTAATAGGCAGCTCGCCAGTATCGATGACATGAAACTCCTGCACCTGGGCTGGCTCGTTCAGGCGGGTTATGTTGTGGTCGCGAGTCAATATCGCGGTTGCGGCGACAGCGAAGGTAACGATGAGATCGGCGGCGCAGATGTAGCCGACGTTCTCAACCTGATTCCATTGATTGAATCGCTGCCCTATGCCGATGCTGCCCAAATCGGAATGTTCGGTTGGAGCCGGGGCGGCATGATGGCCTATCGAGTCCTGGCCCAGACCGACCGTATAGCCGCCGCCGTGATCGGGGCAGGGCCCTCCGACTTCTTTACTGAAGTTAAAAAACGTCCTGTTGCTGAATCATTGTTTGAAAATACCGTGCCCGGCTATGTCCAGCACAGAGACGATACTTTAAAAGCTAGGTCCGCCCAGTATTGGCCGGAGAAGCTCTGCAAGACAACGCCCATGCTTCTGCTCCAGGGCAGCGACGATCAAAGTTGCGATCCCGCCAGTGTTCTGGAAATGGCCTTGAAACTTCAGGAGTGCCGTCAACCGTTTCGACTGATATTTTTCGAAGCCGGCAGTCACGGCCTCAACGAACACCAAGAAGAAGTCAACAACCAAACTCTTGCTTGGTTCGGAAAATATCTCAAGTAAACTGCTGGGCCGCAAGCCTTTCTGTCTCTATCTGTAACTACAGTTCCTTCGCATTTCTGCGGTCCAATTTTCTAGCGTAGACGCAAAGCCTGTACCCGGTCGGAACGGCATGAAGCATGAATCAGAATATTTCCTCTCGCGGGGATCACCCTTTTGAAGTACAAAAAGAAAAATGGCTTGCCCCGACCCGTTCTAGATATAGGAGAATGTATGGTCCTTGATGACAGCAATTACAGCAAGTTGGCTATAAGGTTAGGGATGGCTGCTATTATCCTTTTCATTGGGATTCCTTCCTTCTTGTCTACGGCTGCGGGTATGGAGCCTATGAAGGCCTTTCCGGATGCCATGGGGTGGGCCGCCTATACTCCCGGGGGACGGGGCGGCCAGATTATCCGCGTGACCAACCTGAACGCAAGCGGACCGGGTTCATTTGCTGCGGCGGTTGCGGCCCAGGGTCCCCGGATTGTGGTCTTCGAGGTGGGCGGAGTCATCGATCTGCAGCAGCATTCGATCTCGATCCAGGAGCCCTTCCTCACCATCGCTGGCCAGACCGCCCCCAGTCCGGGGATTACCTTCATTCGAGGCGGAATCGGGATTCGTACGCACGACGTCATCATTCAACATATCCGGGTTCGAGCGGGAGAAGCTGGTGCCGAAAAGCAAAGTGGATGGGAAGTCGATGCCATAGCCGCCAATGCAAGCGATATCATTGTGGATCACTGTTCCTGTACCTGGGCCACGGACGAGAACATTTCGGCATCCGGACCGCGTTTTGCCGGCGAGTCCGTGGAGCAATGGCGGAGCAACACGGCGCACCGCGTCACCTTGAGCAACTGCATCATCGCCGAAGGCCTGAGTCACTCGACCCATGCCAAGGGCGAACATTCCAAGGGCAGCTTGATTCATGACAATACCACGGAGATTGCCATCATCGGCAATCTCTACGCCAGTAACAAGCAGCGCAATCCCTTGTTCAAGGGAGGAGCCAGGGGCGTGGTCGTGAACAACTTCATTGCCAATCCAGGCAGCATGGCCATCTACTACGGGCTGGTTCCCGGCGAATGGGAGGGGCATGACTATGTCACCGGCCAAATGGCACTGGTAGGCAATGTGATGGAACACGGATCCGATACACGCACCCAACTGCCTTTATTTTCACTCACCGGAGCGGGCCCGGTGGAAGTGTTCGCGCGGGACAATATCGCCGTAAATCGAAATGGGAAAGCTGTGGAAATCATCGACCCGAGAAAAACCTTGTGTAAGATCGTGGACAGTCCACCGTTATGGCCGGAGACTCTCAAGGTAATCCCCGCAGCCGAGGTCAAGGAGTCTGTCTTAGAAAACGCCGGCGCCCGTCCCTGGGACCGTGATGAAATAGACGCACGTATCGTGCGCGAGGCCCGTGCGGGCACAGGGAAGATCATGGACAGCGAACAGGACGTCGGCGGTTATCCTACCCTGAAGGAGACACACTCCCGCTTCAATCCCGAAGAGTGGAAGTTAGAAACCATGGAGAGGAAGTAGGGTGGGCTGCGCCCACCAAATGAATGTCCTCACGCCCGCCTGTCTTGAGATTCTTCGAAAGGTTCGCTGTCGCTCACTCAAGCCACAAAGCCACCAAGAAAAGCGGAGGAGTTGTCATTCCGAACGGATGTGCCTGTCCCGCCATAGCTGTAAACGACGGCGGAAGCATTCCTTATACTTCAAATTCGATCTGGCGATCGGAACAGGTTGTTTTAAACAGGATTAATAGGATGCACAGGATAAAGCTCTTCGCTGTTCCAGCGACCTGTCCTGAGTTAATCGAAGGGGTTGGTGTTTTGATTTTCTACAGGAAGGCGGCTGCGCCTTTGGAAGGCTGAAAGCTGAGGTGGGGAGGCTATGGTGTTCGAGGGATGCCGTCATGGCCCGCTACGCGCGCCACCTGCTTTGCAGGTCGTCCGGCGGTGGTCTCGGCTCTGCAAGCAAGCTTGCTCCACCGAGTCCGCCTTGGACTTTGATGACGGCTGGTTCTGGATGATGGAGCTGCCTTATCCTGCCTGGATGATTCGGGTGGAAGATTCTTATTCTGTAACCGTTCACAGTCTTGATTAGTTTTTTTCAATAATTCACAGATTGGCAGGATAGGCAATTGCGCTTTGGTGTTAGATATGATAAACCAAAGGCATGGATACCGATCAGATTATCGAGCAACTGCTCGCAGAAATTCAGTGGCTTAAACAGGAGAACCAGGAACTGCGAGACCGCCTTGCACGCTTGGAAAAGAACTCGAACAATTCCTCCAAACCACCGTCGAGTGATATTGTCAAACCCAAACGAGAGATCAAGAAGACATCGTGTAAGAAACGTAAACAAGGCGGCCAACCGGGACATCGTAAGTTCAGTCGCCCAACGTTTAAGCCAGATGAGATAGACCACATGATTGAATATGAATTTTTCAACTCCGATACACCGGGGCTGATCACTCTGAATGACTGGCATGTAGTGCAACAAATAACACTGCCGGAAAGGATGTATCGTATTACAGAGCATCGAGCCAGGAAGTATCTCGACCCCAAAACGGGCATGGTTCACATAACACCCTTGCCTCCAGAGGTGAGTCGTGGCCATTTGCTGGGAGCAGACTTTAGTGCTCTGGTTGCCTTTATGAAAGGCGGCTGTCATATGTCCTACTCCACGATTCAGCAGTTTTGCAAGGAAGTGATGCAATTGTCGCTTTCGCGAGGATTGTTGAGTAAAGCAACGCAAAAGGTCTCGCAGGCTCTCAAGCCGATGTATGATTCTCTCATAGAGAGCCTGCCCTACGAAACATGCCTTGGTGTAGATGAAACAGGCCATAAGAACAATGGTGAAAAACACTGGACGTGGTGTTTTCAAACGTCGCACTACAGTCTGTTTCATATCGACAAGTCGCGTGGCAGTCAGGTACTTTTCAAACTGCTGGGCGAAGAATTCAATGGCATCCTGAATTGTGACTACTATGGATGCTATCGTAAATTTTCCCGATTGACGAATGCCACCGTGCAATATTGCATGGCGCATTTGATCCGTGAGATTCGTTTTCTGGCAGATCACTGCTCGCGTTCGCTGTCTCGTTGGGGTCATAATTTGCTCAATTGGATACAAAAGTTGTTTAAAACGCTGCATCGCTATGAATCGATGACAGCCGCCGGCTTTGCACGAAGCATGAAGTCGATTAAGGACGGATTTTTGAAGCAGGCCAGGCGTCCACCTGATCATCGCCAAGCCAAAGCGTTGTCACGCCGATTTAAAGGCAAGGCGGCTGAAAGCTACTTTCAATTTATGACAGATCCATTGCTGGAACCGACGAACAACGGCACTGAACGTGAGATCCGTCACACGGTCATTGATCGTCGAATCACACAAGGTACCCGTAGTGAATGCGGCATGCGCTGGTGCGAACGCATCTGGACCGCCATTGCCACCTGTAAAAAGAAAAATCGAAATGTGTTTGAATTCATCCATCAATCACTACTAGCTCACTGGAATAACACTGAAAAGCCTCAATTGCTGTGAACGGGTACCTTATTCTTATGAGCTGTCGCCGGATTCCGTGAAGACCATCGCATATGGTGATTCGTCCAACGCCTTTGGCGTGGAGATCCTGTCGGATCTCTGCGTACTAAACTGGTCTTAGCTCTGGAAATACATTTCTGCCACCAAGTCCAATTCATCACACCAGTCCTGCCTGCCCTGAGCGGAGTCGAAGGGCCTGTATCAAGCTTACCGAGATGAGCTTTGCCGAATTTTCTGCACTTGATTCCTAAAGAGACGGTAGGCTCTAGAAGACATTAATTGTTAATTTTCTTGCAGGGATAGAGAAATCAGGTAAAATTTAGTTCTGAATTTTGAGATAGTTACTTTGGGCAAGAATAATGATAAGTTTCATATAAAGGGAATGAGGGATAGGCTTAATGGCTGCAAAGCCAAGAAAAAAGCATAGCAGTGTCGTCCATACAGGATCAAAGGGGCCGGCGTGTCCAATTTGGGAAGAGCCTATTACCAGTATTGCCAAGTTTCACGAAGTTTGTAGTTCTATACTTGGAATGGGTAAACGGTACTGGTTTAGAGGACAAGCGAATATAAACTGGCTTCTAACGCCCTCAGCTCTACGATACAAGACGTCAGATTTGCGTAACAAAGCTCTCAACTTACTGCGTGAATTTAAGCGATGTTCAACACATAAACTCGGTAATGAGGCACCACACGCTCGCGAGAAACTGAAATGGATTCAAATTGCCCAACACTATGGTGTTCCAACCAGGCTACTAGATTGGACTGAGAGAAATACCGTTGCCTTATTTTTTGCTTGTTGTAACCAGTTTGAGCAAGACGGAGCAGTATTTATTCTTAATCCAATTGACCTTAACCGAGAATTCAATCCAAGACTTGCAAAAATCCTTGACCCCGATGATGATGAACGCATCATCAATGATTACCTGATTTTAGATGGATCAGTTGACTCAAATGGTAACAGCTCTATCGCAATCAGCCCTGTTTGGAATTCTGAGAGGATACAACAACAGCAAGGAGTCTTTACTATTCAAGGGTCTCGGCATCTTTCCTTAACCAATAAACATGCACCCAGTTTGGTATGTTTAAGGATTAAAAAAGAATATAAAGAATCAATTTTGCGTGAATTAGACCGAGCTGGTTGCCATGAAATGAGTATATATCCAGATCTTGATCATATGAGTCAATATCTTAAATGGCGTGAAGGTCTGTAGCCAAGAAAGGGATAGAGATGGCTTCGTTTATACCTTTTGTCAATACCCTAGAAGACTGTCGGATACTTTCTCAAATAAAGTATGATTACAAAAATTCACCTTATATACGTGTCAGTCTTGAATCAATAGATAATATATCAAATCAACTACCAGGAATACCACTTTGGCTAGATCCTGCAGTGGATTCATATGAGCACTGTCTTTCGAAAGGCAATCAAGAAATAGCTCCTTATCTGCAATCCATCAAGAATTCTCACATATTAGCAGATGAAGCACTTATTAAAAAACCGTCAGCTAATTCTGTTGATGAATTTGTATCAAGTTTATTGGATAACTGTACGAGATATGAACCTAAATGGATTACTATTCCCCAGTTGCCGGTTGTTGATAGCAATGATCGTAACAAAATAAACGCTTTACTTGCGAAGGCGGCAAAAAAATGGAAGGCTAAAAGCAATTTCGCAGGCTCATTGATTTTCCCTATTATTTTCACTCATTATGAACAGTCGCGTGTTAAAACCAAATGGAAACCACGTATTGACAACGCACTGAAATGGCACAAAGAAGCAGGATCAAAGTACATTTGGATTGTAGATTCAAGTCTCTCTGATCAACTTGGCACAAAGAATTTCAGAGATCGATTTGCTACTTTGATAGAACTACATCAATATGTAAAAGAAAAATCAAGTAATACACCCATCATTGCAGGTCCCTATTGGGGGCTCAATTTAATCTTGTGGGCAAAGGGGCTTTGTAAGTATCCTGGGATCTGTCTTGGGACTGCTTACCAATATTATTTATCCAATGGCTTTAAGAGAAAAGGAAAAGATCGTATAGCCATACCGCCGTTGCGAAGAACAATCGTACTAAGCCCTGAGCTAAAGCTATGGTTAACAGAGGTTCTCAATCTATTGAGCAAAGATGATAGCGCTTATCGTCAGCTTAATGAACTCAGAGGACAATATGATACCATCTTCTCTACAGGAAGCTCAAGAATGCAAACAGCAGCGTTTTATAATGAGTGGTTGGCTTGTATAGAAAAGGCCCCTCCATCGTCTCGCTCGCTAACTTTATATCAAGATTTCTCTTCCGCATTTGTACTTGGTAAACAACTACCTATGCTGCCGCGTTCCGGTTCTTCAGCACGAAAAGCGGAGAGAGTAGCGGAATATTTTATGCTGAACTGCCTTTAGAAGCCAGCCCCCAAAACCGTTCAGCATAGTAGGCACTTAGCACAGCATCAGGCTTGTCTTTATCAAAAGTCGCTCTCTGGAGAACACGACAGTCATTGGTGGCAATCCCCACAATTCCAATGCCATTGTCCTTGAATTCCTGGCATCGACCGCTCGACGTCAACTGCCTGGCTTTATTCATGGGGAGACCCACATAGGATTCCTGGGCAAATCCTAAATTACTAACCGCTTGCTGTAAGACCTCTGTAAAACGGTTGAGTTTCAATTCCAAGGCAACAATCCGCTTGTGCAGTGGAATCCACCCATTAAACCTCTGGTACATTCCGTCGTCGGTCTTATGTACAAATTTTCCATCAATGAGCCGCTCTAACTCATCCTCAAGATAACCCTCATCAAGCAATCCTCCAAGCCGACGACTTAGGATACCCAGGCTGTAAGGTTTGCCCTGACCGACATCTGGTAATGCGTGATAAATAGCGACTCGTAGCTGCGAGCTGATGTGATCCGATTGCCCCGATTTTAGTCGCTTTTGGACATTTGTTTTATTGAGTGAACACCCCACCAAATCACAGATCCCCCATGGAGTCTGCACTTCACGCTTCACCCGTAGTCCCTTGCCTTGAAGCCAGACCATGGCAGGAGCTACCATCTCATGTTCATAATCGAAGGTCATAATGTTAAAAAATCAGGAGAGAAATTACCTTGTGTCCAACCTATCATGAATCCATCGGCTTAATTATAGCTTTTACGCCATAAATACAAAAGAAGTTCCTGATAAAAACCTGTTCATATCCTAGTTGCTCTTAGGGTATTAAGCTGGTTGCGAAGGGGGCTGTTTTCCAATACGGACCAGACGAACCTGGACCCATCCTGATCATAAGCCCGGTCATTATCTGTCCAATCTACTTCAGGCCGTGGATCTAGTGTAATGTACCCCGCATACTTGGTCACTGTTAAGGCTGTCAACATACCTCTGTAATTGCGGTAGACTTAAAAGGATGGAAGGGAATAGAAATAAAGGAAAAGGTTCTCAATAGTAAATAATTGGGCGACCTAACAATTAGAACATGGACAGATGAAGAGATTCAACGTGCTATTGCTTCTGGAGAGATAAGAGCTGAAGATGAAATGAGGGGAATATCTAGGGTCGGGGAATATCTAGGGTCAGCCCTGGGAATAAGCGTTAAGCATTTATGGGGGTCGGGCCTAAACTTTCAACTTTGTACGTCAGGGAATCAAGTCTTAATCCTTTTTCCTGATTATTAATACATGCTTACGCAAGCGTAAGCATGGCACCCCATTTAAATTTTCACCTCCTGCCAAGGTGTAGTTGCAAACGAAGCTAAAGTTATAGTTTTCCTTGTTTAAGGAAAAGTCTAGCTTGAACCATCACTCTGTTATTCCAACGCTCCACCACTTCTGACACAAAAGCTGGTCACCAATGGCCAAGCCAGACCATGCGACAGAAGTTTACTTCGAAAGCAGGGGCTGGTGAAGGCCATCCGATTGCATCGCAAACGGGAGTCCTGAAAGGACTCGACCAGCTGATCTAAGTACAGATGGAGCGTTCGATTCAGCGTCAGCGAGTAAGACCTAGCACCTTCCATCCAAATAACCAAAGCACGGATGGGATTGCCATTGCAAAAGAAATCCACGAATGGGTAAGACTCCCGCCGGTACACCAGTCTTCCAAAGCCGAAGGCGCCTTCCTGTGCAAAACAAACCCAATTCGATCATCAGATCGAATAAACATTTTGGACTGATGCGAATGTGTCAATTTGTTTGATATATCTTACAAATTGTTTTTCAACTTGTAAGTGTTGGTGTATAAATGAAATACAGGTGAATGGTCCACGTCAGGTTGGCAGGACCGCCTGCAAACAGTATGCGGATTTTGAACCCTGCCTAATTAGTCTGTCCAATCAATCCATTGAAGGTGTGAGAACCTTGGATGTTGAAGAAATACTATCTCTTTGTCGAATGTATTGATGAATTCCTAATGGTATACTCATTACGGTTCTTCAACGTTGTTCTCTACCTTGGCGAGATTCTCCCTTAACTTCCGCACAGGGAAGCCCTCGGCGACGACTTGGTGATCTTGATTGGTGAGAACCATCCAGGGCAGGGCCTTGATGCCCCAGGCGAATTTGGTTTTGTCTACGTCGCCGGTCATCATGGCACTTTTGAAGGAGATCTGTTGTTTTTGTAGCCATGCGTTTAAGGCGTCGGCCTCGACCGACGTCGTCTGAATTGCAATGACCTTGACTCCCTGTTGCTGAAGCAACTCGGTCTGTTGGGCCAGTTGGATCAGGCTGTGACGCGCTGGACGCTGCTGCATGTCCCAGAAGCAGAGCAGTAGCGGGTGTCCTTCGATGTTCACCTCGGTTAGGGATTCATCGAGGTCTTTTAAGTCGGGTAGGGACTGGCCCAGGAGTGATTTTGGAGAGCGAGGGGCGAAGCCTTGGTGAGTACCTTGCGGCGAGACCGTGATGATGACGTCTGTGGCTCCGTCCTCGCTTTCAATACTGCCGTACATTTGCGCTTGGCCCGGCTCAAAGAAGTTGACGTGCAGGCGAATACGTCCCGAGCATATCTGATCGATGACGAAATTGCCCTCGGCGTCGGTTTTGATATCGTGTTTGTCGGGCTGGCCGTCCCCGTAGGCATAGATACGGGCATTGGCTACGGGTTTGTCGTCGAGATCCACGACCTTGCCGGAGATGGATTGATCGGCCAACGGCAGGGTAAAGGTACCCAGATCCATGGGATGGTTGCTGGTCGCGGTCTGCGTGTTCTTTTCAGCTTGGCCGTAGCCCTCGGCCAGGGCGGTGATGTTGTATTGCTGGTCGACGGGCAAGGCCTTGATGGTGAATCGACCTTGGTCGTCGGCTTGGGCCGTGGCGTCCGAGAGGCCTGATCCCCAATTCGATACCCTGAGCATGACCCGTGCCTGACCTTGGGCAATGGGCTGGCCATCACTGTCAACGATTTGCCCGGTGATACTGAGGCCCGGTTGCAATTGCAGGTTGGCCTCGGTTTGATCTTCTTCGATAGGCATGACCTGGCCCAGTTCGCGCTCTTCATGACGGGCGACCAGACAGAAGGTGGTATCCTCTGGACCCCATTGGCTGGGATCCCAGGAAAGGGTGAAATGTCCCTGAGCATCAGATGTCACGTCCTGGTGTCCCACGGGCATAATCCGGAGCTTCACACCTTCCAAGGGGACTCCTTCGGTATCTGTTACGGTCCCGGAGCAGTTCAAGGGCTCGGCATGCAAAACCATCGTTCCAGCCATGATCCAACACAACGATACGGTCTTGATCCATCGATTCATTTTTGTCCCTCTCTTGGGGTGATTAGACTTTCTTACGTCGCGAGCCGTTACTGATCAAAATCAAGGCGGCTACGATAGCAATAATAAGGCCGACGACCCATCCATTGGTCGGGGGTGAAGAGTCGCTGACCTCCTCGACGGCGTTGATGGACGGGGCTTGGGGCTCAGTTGACATGTCACTGAGAGTGGGCAATACCGGACCAGAGTGACTGAACGATAGATCCCGATTTTGGTAGAGTTCCAGGATCTGTTCCGGCGTCAGAATAAGGCTGTACATACGGGCGTCATCGATCATACCGCAGTAGTACTGGTCAATGGCATAGTTGCTGCGCCCAATGTAGTTATATCGCCGTACGATGTCACGAATGGGACTCCCTGCGTTGCCTTCTTTGACGAGTCTGCCGTTGTAGTAGATCTTGACATCCCCCTGGGTGTCCAGGCTCATGGCCAGGAATTGCCAGGTGTTGAGCTGTAGTACATTTTCGGCTGTGACCCGGGTGCTGCTGCGATGTTCACAGAAGGTCGTCACCGTGAGATCCTGTGAGGCTCCGAAACGGGCAAACAGAACATTATCCGAATCTTGCCCATTGCCCAGAGCTAAAAATCTAGCCCAACGTCGCACCTCGGTGGGGTGGGCCCAAATCACAAAGGTCTTGCCCGCCGGTCCGCTACCGATGAATTCGGGCAGAACGACGTGGCTGTGTTCTCCTTCCAAATACAAGGCACCCCCATCATGGCCTTGACTGGGACGCCATTGCGGATTGCCCACGACTTTGGCATCAAAGCCGTGGCCGGAAATGTCTTTGACCACGTCACCTTCGATTTCGTCAAAGGTCCAATGGGCGATCAAGGCGTTGGTATGGAAACTCCAACGCTCACCGGTTGTGACAGAACCGTCCGCCTGGATGGAATCCACACGCCAGAAATACTCGGTGTCCGGATGACAGCCCTGTAAGGTTTTTTGGCTGAATCCGTTTTGATCAAGGCTGCCCAGCAGGGAAAGATTTTGCGGATCGGTGCCCAGATAGAGCTTTTGTTGGGCGGCATGCAGACCCGAGGTCCAACTCAGGTTCACGACCTCGCTACGATACACCTGTTGGCCGGATTTCGGATAGGGCTTACAGGCCTGGTCCGTGCGTTCGGTATAAAAGCCCACCGCACTGAGCCCAATGGGCCCGGAGGGTGCAAAGCCTTGTAGCTGGTCGAAGCGGATCTTCTCGGCTGTGACATTGTCGAGGGATAGCATCGTGGGGGTATCATAGTCCGCCGTTCCCTCGGCCTGCAGCAGGGTGACATCTTCTAAGACGGTTTTCCACTCGTTCTCCGGGGTCCAGATCGAGACGTTGGTGCGTCCCAGACCTTGGTGTGTCCGGTTGGGTTGGTTGTAGTTCCAGATCTGGATACAGTTGAGCAGATGGGAACTGCCTAGATCGAATTCGATGGACGTTATGGGCTCGTGACCTGCACTGGACCACATCGTTTCAGGATCGGTAGCGCATTTCCAGAGAGGGTCTTGATGACCGTGTGACAGGTTGGTCCCGTCGATCACGCGGGTTAGGTCCAGGGTTTCGTTACCGGCGAGGGCAACGGCCTTGATGGGGATAATGGGAGCACCACAAATCTCTGGCTGGCGCTTACCGTCCTTGATGATATAGGGTTGGGTGTTGATCTGGAATGGGGTGTCAACGGCCAGGGTAAACAGGATGGGTTTTTCGATGGTTTGGGACTCTCGCCACGAGAGTGAGCAGGTGCCACCTCAGCCATACTCGAATTTTTTGGTGTCGTTATAACTCCCTGTTTTGTTCCGGATGAGCAGTCGTGGGGCTTCGGCACGCCCCCCCTCTTGATAGATCCTGACGGTTTCGCCCAGTTGTCCGGTCATGGACTGGTTGAAGCGATAGGTCTGATCGTCTTGGGTAACCTCTAGGGTGCTGATTAAGGGTTCGCCGATATTCAAGGGCACGGGTTGATTAGTGCGTATCTCAAAAAGACCGCGATCGTCGAAGTATCGGCCCTGGGCCTTCCATGGGGTGCCCTGCTTGTCCTTGCGTTCAATGGCCCAGGTATCGATGCGATAGGATCCGACCGGTAGACGGATGTCCTGGAGATTGTCGGTGCGTTTGAAATGTCCCTGGGGACCGGCCGCACTGAAATGCGTGATGCCCTGGGGCAATTGTAGTCGTCCATAGGCGATGTTCTCGGCGGGTTTGGCTACCACAAAGGCACCATCGGGGGCGACTTCGATGTCGATCAATTGATCGTTGAGTTCGATAAAGCGGCCCATGTTGTGGAAGTCGGGTTGGCTGGTGCTTGACAGGCTGATCCTGTCGCTTTGAGAAAAATTTATGGATCGATCGTTGAACTGGCCATTGGCGTTGTAATCCACCAACGTACAGGTCCACTCCTGGCCAGCAATCTCCACGGTGCCCTCGTACCACCCGGCCGAACTTATATACACATGCTGGTAGTCGGGTCGATCGTAAATTCTGAAATTGATGTGATAGGCGATGGGCCCATCGTCGCTGTTGAATAAGACCTTGACAGGGCCAAAATTGGCCATTTGGGATGCAACTTGGTAGGCCTTGACCACAGGATCGTCTGACAGCTGGCCGTTACCGTTTTCGTCCAGCACCAGGCGGTTGAGAGTTCCTCCGGCTTGAGAGCGGCCCAAGGCTATCCACACCAAACCGTCGGGGGCCATGGGCGTTTTCCATTGCACGTAGACGATGTCATGACCTAGATCTGTTGGAATCGAAAGGTCACTGGGGGGCGAATTGTCAAAGCTGAGTACGTGAGAGCTGATCGCCGGAACAATCTCGGAGGCATCCCGGTCGTAACGGTACTGGAGCCATTGCTCCTCTTGTGCTGTGACCCAGGTGGATGTTCCCATGAGACAGAAAAGGGTGAGGCTCAAAAACCATTGTTGTAGACGTATCATAGGCTTCTCCTGAGACTGCAATAACACAGAAAAACTTCCAAACCGAACCATTTTATCCATTTAACGCCATAATATCAGGCATTTGTGGTTTATGACGCCTTTCCTTGGAGGTTCGTTACAGTCTTAAAGGAAAAACTATGAAAAATCAATGATCGATATCGGTTATGGCTAGAATACCAACCCAATTGGATCAAACCTGTAGCGGTTTCATCACTTCCAATTCACGTGGCTGTTTCCAGGCACCGCGGGTGAAATCAGGGAAGTCGATGGAGCGACCGCGTTGAGCCACGGAGCGTTCGGTCATCTCCACAACGGCCGACCAGGCCGCGGCATCGTAGACGTCCATGTCCATGGGGCGGCCCTTGAGCAGGGCTTCAATGAGGCGATAGTCTTCGATATAGTCCATACCCCCGTGACCTGCACCCTTGGCCTGTTCCTGCATGGCGGTCCAGAGGGGGTGTTGATATTGATTGTAGGTCTGTAGCTCTTCCCAGGAATGGGCCGGGCTGTGGCCCTCGATGTGGAGGATGGGCTTGGGGTATTTATGTACGAGTCCCCGGGTGCCCTGGACCATGATGTCACGACTGTAGGGTCGGGGTAGGTTGGTGTCGTGCTTGACCACAATGCTGCGTCCCTTTTTGGTGCGGATCAACGAGGTGTTGACGTCACCGAGATGATAGGTTTCCTGCCGCTTGGCATGTCCCTCCGGATACTGGGCCTGGGCATACTCCTGCAGACCGCGTGACGCGCTGCTGACTGAGACCAGGAAATCAAAGGCGTCGCCGCGATTGATGTCCATACATTGGGCCACCGGTCCCAGGCCGTGGGTGGGGTAGAGATTGGCATTGCGGATCTTGGAATGCTCCCGCCGCCAGAGTCCCTCGCCCTGATCGGCAAACTTGACGGCCCGTAGGTCGTGCAGGTAGCCGCATTCGCCATGCAGCAGGTCACCGAACAGGCCCTGCTTGACCATGTTGAGGATTTGTAATTCCACGCGGTCATAGCAGCAGTTCTCCATCATGGTGCAGTGACGCTGGGTCTTTTCAGCGGTCTCCACCAGTTTCCAGCAATCTTCGAGATTAAAGGCGGCATTGACCTCAGTGGCGGTGTGCTTGCCGTTGGTCATGGCCGCCAGGCTGATGGGGACGTGCCACTTCCAAGGCGTGGCATTGTAGACCAGGTCCAGGTCCTCGGTTTCGCAGAGTCGTTTGAAATCCCAATCGCCACGGGTATAGCCCGTTGGCTCGGGAAAACCGGCTTCACGCACCTGCTTTTGAATGCGGGCCACCTTTTCCGGCACAATGTCACAAACCGCGGTGATCTGACAGCTGGGAATGCGTAACAGATTATTGACATGGGCCGATCCCATACCGCCTACGCCCACAAAACCGATCCTGACCAGATCCATAGGAGGCACCTTAAAGTGCATATTCGGTTGGCCCGAGGTTTGGGCCTGGGCGGTGGTAGCAGAGAGGGCACCGGTGGCGGCCACGGCCGCACCCCAGGCAGCCCCGGCCTTAATGAAATCGCGTCGGTCGAGTTGACTCATGGGATCACCTCATTAAATACGTTGTCATCGCGAGGTACGAAGCGATCTTCCTTTTTTAAACCTTTTCTGCAATGATCAGTTATAAACAATTGAAGATTGCTTCACGGAGCCTGTTCTGAGCACCGTCGAAGGATTCGCAATGACTACTGATCTAAAGCCCCTTGCAGGGGCAAAACTAGGCAACGTCTTCTAGACGTGGTTTGTCACTCATTATATGTCTGTTGTCCAGTTTAATTGAAGTAAAAGATCGAGAATTAATGGGATTGCCCCCAGTCTTTGTTGGGTTGATCCGATAGTGTTAGATCGAGCTGCCCTCCCTGAGCAAAGGTGGTGTGGGGGAACTGCCAATGGTTCCAGGGCTGCCCATTGAGTTCGGCCTCTTGGATGTAGAGGTTTTCTTTACTATTGTTGCGTGTTTGGATGACAAAGGTCTTGCCCGGATAATAGCTAGGATTTAAATGGAGGGTGATCTTGTCAAAGATGGGGCTGGTAATCTCGTATTGGGAGTCAACTGCTGCACCGCCATCTACTTGAAACAGACCAATGGCCATGAGCACCCCCAGGGCCCCCATCTGCCCCTGGTCCTCGTCCCCGTTGTAGCCGCCATAGGGCGTGACATCAGCCAGGGCCGCCTTGACCTTCCGGACCCACTTCTGTGTCAGCCAAGGCTGACCGGCGTGACTAAACAGATGGGCCATGGCTGTGCTGGGTTGGTTGCTGTAGTCGATCCAGCCACTGGCGTGTTGTTTGTTGGGGGCGACAAAGCCGATAGCCTGGGTGTTGGCAAACTGTCGATCCAGGCGGGTGACAAAGGACTCGGGACCGCCGAACAGATCGATCAGGCCGGGTAGGTCGTGGGGCACGTAATAGGAATAGATAGCGGCATTGGCCTCGCAGAAACCGATGGTGTTGAATTGTTGGGCAATGGGTTCGAAGTCGGTGATCCAGTGGCCTTCTAGGTCCTTGGGATGAATATAACTGGTCGCCGGATTCCAGAGTTTGCGATAGTTCTGCGAGCGGGTCGAGAATAACTCGGCATCGTCTTGCTTGCCCAAGGCCTTAGCCAGTTGGGCCAGGCACCAATCCTGGTAAGCGTATTCCAGGGTCATGCTGGCCCCGTCACGATGAGCCCCTTCGGCCTCAATGCCCTCGGGCACATAACCACACTCGACATAATACTGCATGCCGCCGCCATAGGCGGGTCGGTTGTGTTCATAACCGGCGTGATCGCGAATGCCACCGACAAAGGCGTTTTTGCGTAGGCCTTGGTAGGCTTGGTTGATGTCGTAATTACGAATGCCCTTGTTGTAGGCTGCGGCAATGAAGCTGACGGACGGATCGCCGATCATGACATAGGTGTAATTGCCGCCCGATGGACCCCGTGGGATCAGGCCGCCGTTGCAATACATGTCCACCATGGTGTTGCAAAAGCCGTCCATGACCTCAGGGTAGAGCATGGACCAGAGGATATTGAGCGACCAGTGGCTTCCCCACCAGGCATCGAAGTTGTAATGGGGGAAGAGAGGTTGGCCTTGCTTGTCTACACGAACGCGACAGACTTGAGGCGTGTCACCGGTCATGTCCAGGTAGTGACCGTCCAAGTCACTGACAATTCTACGTCCCAGCAGGCTGTGCCACAGATCAGTGTAGAGTTTTGTTCGCTGTTGAACAGTGCCGCCTTCAACTTGCAGGCGACCCAGCCACCGATTCCAATCGTCAAAGGATTCCTGCTTGACGCGGTCAAAGTCCCAGTGGGGCAGTTCTGTATCGAGGTTCTTACGAGCACTGCTGATACTGACATAGGAGATGGCGACTTTCATAAGCACCTCCTCCTGATCCTTGGTTGTAAACAGGGCGGCTCCGCCCACCTCGTTGCCTTCCAGAGTCTCGCAGCCTTTTTGCAATTCGTGGTTTTTCCAGGTGACGAAACGGTCCATGGGCTTACTCAAACGGGCCACGAAAAATACCTTAGTGTCCTTGGGGCGGCGCATGGTCTTACCCATGACTTGCCAACCTGCGATTTCCCGATCATTCGCACGCCAAACCTTGGACAGGGGCGTGGGCCCGTGGGCCAGAAAGGCGCCCGTATCAAAGATGATTGAGCTACTGTCACTCGCTGGGAAATGATAGCGATGAAATCCCACCCTGGTGGTCGAGGTCAGTTCAGCAGTGATGCCGTAGTCCTCCAGCCTCACCTTATGATAACCCGGCTTGGCAATTTCACCCTCGTGTGAGAACCGGGATTGATACGCATCCATGCCCAGGTGTCCCTGAAACGGACCGGTGGTCGGCATCACAGCTACACCCGACATCTGCCAGGCATGGATATGGCTGAAGCAGCGGATCCGGTTGCTATCATAGAGATACCCGGAACTCCAGGTCGTTGCAGTATCTGTATCCGGACTGAGACTCACCATGCCAAAGGGCCGACAGGCCGAACTGAAATAAAACCAGCGACTATTGTGGGTATCGATAAAGGGATTGACTTGATCGACAGGGGTTTGTGCAGAGCATAGCTCAAGTATCATGGTCAGCAGGATCATGGCTAAGTGGAATTTCACAGATACTCCTTGAAGCTTAAAGACAGGCTGTATTCGTCCATATACTTGTCTTCAAGTTAACATACATGGAGTGATTGCGTCAATCTATAGAGGTGTTTTTGAGGTTTCAGGAAAATTCATAGACTAAAATCCTTCATTCAATCGTGTTAGGTGTGCATTTTCCTTTTAGACGAAGGCATGATTGAAAACCAAACATTGATATGGCGCTTGCGACAGGGCAGTGTCGAGGCTTTGGCCCGGATCTGTTCGATGGAACCACGGCAGAGTATGAATTTCAGTCTTGAGTCTCCGGGACGATCATGGCTCTTACTGAAGTCAACTCAAAGCCTTCGTAGCGACGTTGATAGTCCGTGCCTTGTAGACGTACGGCCGTGGGGATAAAGGGAATGTTAAGCCCGTCCAGGTCGAAGGGGACGATGTGGTAACCGGCACAGCGTTCCGCACTTTCTCCGTCCTGCATCACACAATGAGGGGTAGGTAACTCGAATTCCTGGTCGGCACCGTCGGTGAGAAACACCCTCAGCACTTGACATTGCCAGCCGGTGTAAAAGAAGTGGGGGGCCTCGGCCTGACCGGTGTAGAGGGGGCGTTCGAAGGTCACCTCTATACTCTGGCCTTCTTTGAGAATGACGCTGAGGTTCCGGTCTCCAGCGGATCCCACCAGCATCTCGGCAGGATCGACGGTTTGGACGTGTGCCTCTTGTCCCAGTCCTACGACCCCTTGAAAACCTTGCCATTGGGGATCGGAGGTTTTCAAGGTTGTAGGGCGGGCATACCCATTGTTTTGAGGCAGTCGCCAGAGGGCGATCCCTTCGAATTTATGGGGAGGCTTGGCTTTAGGTTGGAGGAGATGGGTTCCAGTCCAACCTAGCACCAGCAGGGTGGCGAGTGACACCAGCACGCTGGTTTGGGTGAGGACACAGACTGCGATGATTGTGCCACCGACTTTGAGAGAGCTGGCCTGGATGGCCGGGATCGCAGCCGAGGTCTGTGAGGCGGGGCGTGTCAGACTAGCGAAGACACCCAGGGCGGCCATCAGGCCCATCTGCCCCAGGCCCTGATCGTGCAAACGTTGCTTGAGGGCCTGGCGAGCCCGGTAGAAGAGCATTTTGTTACGCAGTTGGGAGCCACCCAGGACTGTAGCGATTTGGGCATAGGATAGTTCGTCGAAACAGCGCAGGGTCAAGACGGCCCGGTATTCCTCCTTGAGGGAGTCCATGGCCTGCATCAAGGTGTCCAGGGTTTCGCGTCGAAAGAGACCATGGTCGGGACGGGCCTCGTCTCCGGCTTGAATATGGGTCAAGGCCTCGGCATTGAAGTGGGTCTTGTGATGAATGCGTTGATTGCCTTGGATGCGGTGATGATGCTGTACCTTGCCCAAGGCCATGCGAAACAACCAGGCCCACAGGGCTTTTTCATTGGGGAAGTCCAGGTTTTCAATGGTTTTGACTAGATGAAGCAGGGTTTCCTGGCACAGGTCCTCGGCGAGATGATGATCCAGGGTCAAACGAAAGAGGAAGGCATAGACCTTGCCCTGGGCCACGTGCGCAATGCGCGCAAGGCTCTCCTGGCAGCCCTCTTGGGCGGCGCAAATTGTACCCTCATCGATATTGTCGATAGATGAATTCATGGATCCACCCATTATAATCCCGATTGTCCATGTAAAGGTTCATTCATTTGAAAATTTTTGTACCCTGTCCTTTTATTTCAGGATTGATTATAAAACAACTAGATGTAACCTTTATCAGGAGTCGTTATGACAAATCATCATCGATTAGCTTTTGTGGTGGTCCTATTTGCAATCACCGGTTCCAGCCCTGGACAAAGCGTTGACATCAAACGGGTTTCTCAACATGTGATTACCTTGAACATGGTCGACCTCGGCTATCATACCAACGTCACTGTGGTGGAAAGCGAAAAGGGATTGGTCTGTATCGAGACTGAAATCACACCCACTATTATGAGCAAGATTAAGGCCGCGGCCGAGAAAAAGCTGGGACGTAGCGACTGGGTTTACGTCATCAACACCCACAACCATATGCATCATGCCGGGGGTAATGTCCTGTTCAAGGATATTCCCATCATCGGACCGGCGACCATGAATCTGAACTGGTTGGAGAATCGCCTCTCGACCGAAGATGGGCGTCATCAATACTGCAGGGGGATGGGAGTACCTCATGCCATCGAGCAATTGCAACAAGGCCTGGTTGACTCATCCGTATCTCCCCTGCAAAAAGCGGAACTCAAGCGTCGTCTTGAATTTTGTCGAGAGATCGAGCGAGAGGTGCTGGCCGGTTTTGAGGTCGTTAACCCCACCGTACCCGTGGCTGATCGCGATCGTCTGGATTTAGGTGACGTGCATTTACAAATGACCTACTGGGGTGATGGCATCTGTCACAGCGCTATTTTCGTTCAGGTCGTTGAAGACAAGCTGCTGGTGGGTAATGGCATGGGCAAGGCCTGGATGCCGGACTTTTACGGCCAACCCAATCAGGCGAGTCTCCAGCGTGCGGTGCGGATATGGCAAGAACTTGCCGACGAAGACTTTCCTGTCGATCGAATTGTAGGTGTGCATTCCGCTGAGTTGATCGTGGGCCGGGAACAGTTTCACCATCGAGCCGTCTATCTTGAGACCCTGTTGGCGGATCTAACCAGAGCCAAGCAACAAGGCATGACCTTGGAACAGGCCAAAGAACCCTTTGCCTTAGGTACACGTTACGCCCCTTTGCTTGATTACTTCACCCAGCCCGATGATATGAAAGCCGCCCATCAAAAAAACATCGACAAGATCTGGCCTTTATTGGGCCAGGATTCCTGATCCTATTCCATGCGATGCCTAAAGAACCAGGCGGCGGTACATAGGGTGACGGCGGCGATGATGGCCATGGGCCAGGTGTGGGCCAGAACCTCGGAGGCGGGCATGGCCTTGAGGAAAACGCCGCGTACGATGACCAGGAACCAGCGAATGGGATTGGCCAGGGTCACGGTCTGTAGCCAGTTGGGCATGTTTTCGATGGGCGTGGAAAAGCCGGACAGGATCATGGCCGGGGTGACAAAGACGAAGGCACCCAGGATGGCCTGTTGTTGGGTCATGCACAACGAACTGATGAACAGGCCCACGCCGATGACCGACAAGAGAAAGACGACCAGGGAAAAGTAGAGCCATAGCACCGATCCCTGGAAGGGGATGCGGAAGATAAATACCGCTGCAGCCAGGATGAGACTGCCCTCGGCCACGGCCACGATCAGGGCGGCACCGGCCTTGCCCAAGAGAATCTCCAAAGGACGCAGTGGACAGACGAGTAGCTGTTCGAAGGTGCCCATCTCACGTTCACGTGCCACGGACAGGGCCGTGACGAGCAATCCGATGAGAGTCGATAGCATAGCGACCAGGCTGGGGACGGTGTACCACTTGAAGTCCAGATTGGGATTGAACCAGTGGCGGACTTGCAGGTCCACGCCCGCCAGGGCCGCAGAGGGTAGCTGTTCCTGTTGAAAGGTCTGTAGGATACGGGCGGCATAGCCCGTGACGATCTGAGCGGAGTTGGTCTTGCGCCCGTCCAGCAGGAACTGTACCTGGGTGGGGTGGCCGGCTTCCATGTCGCGGGAGAAGGTCTCGTCGATCACCAACACGGCCAGGGCCTTTTGCTGATCCAGCATGGGATTGATTTGGTCCTCGTTCTCCAGGGTGACTAGGCGGGTAAAGGTGGGGGCGGCCTGGAAACGTTGCACGAGGTCCGATCCCATGGCTCCATGGTCGTGGTTCAAGACGGCGAGCGTGACATTCTTGGCCTCTTGCGTCACGGCAAAGGAGAACAAACAGAGTTGGATCAAGGGGGGAATGATCAGCACCGAGCGGCCCTTGGGGTCACGCAGCACGGCGAGCAGTTCCTTGATAATTAGTGAGATGATTCGGTGTCCCATGGTTGGCCTCAACACAGTCGCTTGGAGGTTTTCTTGGCCGTGAGTGCGAAAAAGAATCCGGCCATTAGTAACAGGATCAAGACCTTGGGCAGGATCAAGAGCCAGACGTCACCCGCTAGAAACAGGGTCTTCAAACAGCTCACCAGATAGCGGGCGGGAATGAAGAGGGTGATCACACGTAGTACCCATGGCATGGAGGAGATCTCGAAGATGAATCCGGATAATAGAAACGCCGGTAGAAAACCGCTGACTAAGGCGACCTGAGCGGCCAGGAATTGATTCTTCAAGGCCGTTGAAATCAGCAGTCCTTGTGCCAGGGCCGTCAGTAAGAACGCAGTGCCCACCAACAACAAGGCCAGGATCGATCCGCGGAAGGGCACACCAAAGACCCAGATGGCCACGGCCGTACTGCCCAACATGGAGAGCATGCCCAGGGAAAAGTAAGGAATCAGTTTTCCCAGGACGATTTCCGGAACCCCCACGGGAGTCGCCAGCAGGGCCTCCATGGTGCCGCGTTCCCACTCCCGTGCCACCACCAGGGCCGTTAGCAGAATACCGATAATGGACATGATGATGGCCAGCGATCCAGGGACCAAGGAGAAGCGGCTGTTGAGTTCCGGATTGTAGAAGAAGCGGGTATTCAGGGACACCGGTCGGTTCGTGTCCTGACCGCTATGCAGACCCTGTTGGGTCATCCAGGTCTCGATCAGTCCCTGGGTGTAGTTTTGCACGAAGCTGGCGGTGTTGGTTTCCGAACCGTCGGTCAGCAACTGGATCGGGGCGGGGTTGCCCTGGATCACGTCACGGCTGAAGGTCGGTCCGATGACCACCACGCCGCGCACACGCCCGGCCACCAGGTCTTCCTGACTGGTCTCGACCCGGGTATCACGTTTGACCTCGAAATAGGGAGTGGCCTCAAAGGCCTCGGCCAGATCCCGGGCCAGGGGACCGGGGTCCTGCACCACCACGGCCACGGGGATGTCACGGGCATCCAGGGATACGCCGTAGCCGAACATAAACAGCAAGAGCACGGGCAGGACAAAGGCGATCAGGATACTGCTGGGATCACGCACGACCTGACGAAACTCCTTGGCGATCAAGGCCTTGAGCCGACGGATGCGATGATGTCGGTTGGGTAGAGGCTTCATGTCGTCGATTCCTCCTGTTGCTGATCCCATTGTTGGATCAGGGCGATAAAGGCATCTTCCAGGCTGGGCTCGGTTAGAGTGTCGTTGCACACCCGCTGTTTGAGGGCATCAGGTGAACCCTCGGCGATCTTTTCACCGCGATAGATCAGGCCGATGCGATCGCAATATTCGGCCTCGTCCATGAAGTGGGTGGTGATCAGGATGGTGACCCCCTTGGCCACCAGGCCATTGATGTGAGTCCAAAACTCCCGGCGGGTCAAGGGATCTACGCCCGAGGTCGGCTCGTCCAGGAACAGGACTTCGGGACGATGCATAACGGCACAAGCCAGGGGACAATCGTTGTTTGAAGCCCAGGGGCAGTTCTCCCGCGGAGGAGCGGGCATAGGAGCCCAGGTCGAAGGTCTCCAGCATCTCCTCGGCGGCTTGGCGTTTGGCCCGACCGCGCAAACCGTAGACCCCGGCAAAGAAGTTCAGATTTTGCAGGACCGAGAGGTCGCCGTAGAGGGAGAACTTCTGGGCCATGTACCCCAGACGCGAGCGGGCCTGGGAGGCCGCGTGACGCAGGTCCAATCCGGCCACGGTGCCGTGTCCCTCGGTGGGACGCAGCAGGCCACACATCATCTTGAAGGTGGTGCTTTTGCCTGCGCCATTGGGACCGAGCAGGCCGAAGATCTCTCCTGGTCGAATGCTGAAGCTGTTGTTGTGTACGGCCGTGAAGTCACCGAAACGCTTGGTCAATCCCTGCGCCTCCACTACGGGTCGGTCAGTGATCGCGATGGGATCAAAGCCCGCGGCCAGGGCCGATTCATGTCCCGTGGCCTGACCCAACACGTCCATGAAACCATCTTCAAAGTGCGGGGTCACCTCCTCCCAGCGTGCGGCCGGTTCATTCAAGGCCGGTCGCTGGGCATTCGGCTTGAGCAGCACATGGATAGCGCTGCCTTGAACCACGGTATCCAGGACCTCGGGTTGGGTTTGGATATGGTGCAGCACCGGGCGTTTGCGTTCGATGGGAATGTCACGAATTAAAAACGAACGTCCCTTGACCCGATCGGTCAGTTCCTGAGGGGGACCGGCAAAGAGGAGTTGGCCTTCATTGAGCAACAGAACTTCCGCACATTGCTCGGCTTCGTCCAGATAGGCCGTACTCCAGATGACCGTGACTTGATCGTCGATCAGACTCTGGACCATGTTCCATAGTTCGCGTCGACTGATGGGGTCCACGCCCACACTGGGTTCGTCCAGCAGGAGCAGTTGCGGTTTTTGGATCAGGGCACAGGCCAGACCCAGCTTCTGTTTCATACCGCCCGATAGTCGTCCGGCCAGACGTTGGGTAAAGGGTTCCAGACCGGTGAAGTGCAGCAGTCGCGCAAAAGTTTCTGTACGCTGATCCCCGATCACGGCCCGCAGGTCGGCATAGAGTTGCAGGTTCTCCAACACGGACAGGTCCTCGTACAGGCCGAACCGTTGCGGCATATAGCCCAGGAGTTGGTGCAGGGCATCGGTCTGTCGGACCGAGTCCAGACCGCATACAGTCAACTGTCCCTCGGTGGGAACCAGTAATCCCGCGATCAGACGCAACAGGGTGGTCTTACCCGCACCGTCCGGCCCGACTAGACCGGTCACGCGCCCTGAGCGAATCTTTACAGATAGCCCCTGTAGCGCGGGATCGGTTTTGGGATTAAATCGGTGCACCAAATTGTCAATGACAATGGCGTTCATTTAATCGGCCTCGGTTGCAGAAGGCTCCAATGTCACGGTCACGGGCATGCCTTGACGCAGGCCCTGGTCCGGATCGTCTACAATGATACGCACACGGAAGACCTGATCCGTACGCAGTTTGGGCGTCTGCACGTTTTTGGGCGTAAACTCCGCCTCGGGCGAAATAAAGCCTACGTGTCCCCAGTAGGGTTGGTCCGGCCGACTATCGGTCCAGACATGGGCCGTTTGACCGGGGTGGACCAAACCCAAATCCGGTTCGGGGATATAGGCACGCACCCAGATGGGATTGGTCAGGGACTGCACCATCACGGTTTGTCCCACCCCCACCATGGCTCCCGGTTCCTGCACACGCGTCAACAACACCCCATCCTGGGGTGCGAGCAGTTCCGTGTCACTCAGACGGATCTTGGCCAGTGCCAGGCTGGCCCGTGCGCTATCGAGCGCCGCTTGGGTTTGAGCCCGGCGGGACGTGACATCGTCTAGAGACTGATCGGTCACGGCACCGGAGGCCACCAGCACCTCACGACGGTCGGCTTCCTTACTCAAGGCGGTGAGGGCCGCTTCGTGTTGACGGACCTGGGCCTCGGCCTGGGCCAATTCCTGTTCATAAGGGGCTCGGTCCAAGCGGGCCACCACGGCACCGGCAGCCAAGGCGTCACCTTCTTCGAAGGCCACCTCAGCCAGACGTCCCGGCACGCGGAATCCCAGGGACACCCGGCGGATGTCCACATTGCCATAGAGGGTCAGTGTGCCGTTGGTGACACCGGTTTCCTTATGGAACCAGGCCCAGGCTCCTGCACCCAAGGCCAGGAGCGCAACGATCAATAACAGCAACTTGCGATTCATAGGTCTTACCTCGTAAAGAGAATGTTATCTTAAAGAATGGCTATTGTCCCAAGCAGGCCCGTACGTTGGCGGTGATGGCCTGACAGATCTGCTCCAGATCGTCGGGCCCGACCTCCTGCCAGTTCATGCGATGTAGCAGGGTGGCCCGGGCCGCGCGGAAGACCAGCACCTGTCCGAACAGGGCATGGGTTCGGAGTCGGACTTCCGAACTCTCAGGATCCAACTTGAGCAGGCGGGCCACCAGGGCATCAGCATAGCCGAATTGCACCTTGAAGACCGCCTCGTAGATGATCTCGAAGGCCTCGGTCGGTCGGGTCTGTTCGCGTATGATGATAGGGCCGAAATAGTTGGCCTCGGTCGAGCCGGCAATAAAGCGGGCAGCGGCGATCAATAAAGTCTCCAGGGCCGCCAGGATCTCATCATCCGTGGCCTGTTCGTTATGGATGACCTGTTGGATCTGTTCGTCCGCGGCCTGCATGCGGGATTGCACCACCTGGGCGATGTGCCTGACGACGGCCTGATAAAGCCCTTCCTTGCCCCCAAAGTGATAGGGGATGGCCGCCAGGTTGACACCGGCCTGGGCACAAAGTATACGCGTGGTGGCCCCTTCCAGCCCATATTGGGCAAAGACCTCTAGGCCTGCCCGGATCAGACGTTCCCGGGTCTGCTCGGCTCCACTGGTTGTTTTGTCGATATCGTTTGGCATTGAGTCTCCTAAAACATACGATTCATTCGTTCGAATGAATTTTACGGTACTTCACGTCATTTGTGCGAAGAAAATTGAAAAAGTCCTGGGTCGTTCTCGACAAAAGTGATCGTATCTTACACAATGACAGTGCTTTAGATAGTGTCTTAGATTCGGAGAATGATCATGTTTAAAACCGTTGGAAATCGTGTTTGGGCCTTTGATGCCGAGTGGATCCCCGATCCCCTGGGTGGGCGCATGCTCTATCATTTGGATGATGACATGCCGGACGAGGAGGTCTTCAAGGTCATGTGGGAAAAGGGTGGGGCGACTGAAGAGGACCCCATGCCCTATCTCAAGACCGTGATTTGTCGGATTGTCTCGATTGTAGCAGTCGAACGAGTGCAGCGGGGTAAGGAGGTCAAGTTGCATTTATTGAGTCTGCCGCGTGATCCCCAGGACCCAGCCCAGACCGAGGAGGGCCATGTCGTTGGCACCTTCCTGGGCAAGGCCGGCCAATACAAGCCCCAACTGGTGGGATTCAATTCCGCCTCAGCGGATCTCAAGGCCATGATCCAGCGGAGCGTGGTCCAGGGCCTGACCATTCCGGCCTTTTGCAAACGTCCCAACAAGCCCTGGGAGGGTGAGGACTATTTCGACAGTCGCAACAGCGAAGCGAGTGTGGATCTCAAAGACGTGTTAGGCGGTTGGGGCAAGGGCACGCCCTCGCTCAACGAGATCGCTACCCTCTCCGGTATTCCCGGCAAGATGGATGTGGACGGTCAGCAGGTTGCCAACCTCTGGCTCGACGGCAACCTCGACAAGATCATCGCCTACAACGAGTTCGACTCCCTGACCACCTACCTCGTCTGGCTGCGCGTGGCCCACTTTGGCGGCCACTTCACCACCGAGCAGTATCAACAGGAACAGCAACTGGTGCGTGACCTGATTGCTTATGAAGTGGAAACCAACAACAAGACTCACCTTAATGATTTCCAAGCAGAGTGGGATCGCTTGGAGACCATGAAAGGTTAAAATGATGAATCGCTACGCGATGCTTGTTTCTAATAGATACCTCACATGCGTTCGGCATGACAAGCAAAATGGGAGAGGGTAGATGTCGGAATCGATTCAATCAATGGAAGCTCGTATCAAGGCCTGGGATGCGGAAAGGGCCATCCCGGATCGTGAAAATGCAATTTTGAAATACGCCGAACTTCTTTCCGACTATACCTCTATCACCTCGCTTGCTGATTTGACTGGGCCATTGGATCAAAACCAATGTTCTAGAATATCGAAGGGATTGAATCTGGATGTCAATATTCTAGAAGATTTTCGTCCTCCGGTAAAAAATTTAAATGAGCCCTGGGCAGCGGATGAATCTCCTGAAACGATCAACTGGCTGAAAAAGTATCATCAGGACTTTTCCATTCTCCTGGAAGGTTCTCAAATTGAGCGACTCTATATTCCTGCCGACAATCTTAGACAACTCAGATGGGATAATTTACTCTTTGAGGTAATCAGGCACAGCTCTTATGCATTCGCTTGTGCAACCTTCTTAGATATGGGAGAAGAACGTTTTGAGCATTCGCTTGAAAAGGCGATGGCCATGGTGCGAATGGGTAATCAATTCATGCAAGAGCCTTTGGACTGTCTGATGGAGTTTGGCTTTGGTTCCATTAGCAAAGGATTGGGCATTGTGGGCCTTCACTTGATGAATCCCTCCATTGTTCTTTCCGAAGAGACGCTTGATGCACTTCAAGTTTTATGTTCTCAGCCAACTTATGACTGGGAATCCATTGCTTATCAAAAGAAGTTGGTCGATACCTTGGTTGATAAATACTATGAAGAGGATTGTAATCAATGCGGTTCAAGAATCGCTCCACTTGATTGCGATTGGGCTTATGAACGATGGTTGTCATTGAGGCGGCAATATCGACTGTTCATCGAATTTCGTCGTTACAGGAATCGAACCGGCCATTGGCCAAGTCAACTTGATGAAGTGAGAGATCTCATTCCCAACGAATGTTGGGAGGAGTTAAAGGGGAGTCGACCTTTTATTCTTTGGTTTTCCAGAAAATGTTTTGTCATGTGTCGGCCTGGCGAAGAGTCAAACAAGAGACAATATGAAATTTTGGTCTATAACAAACGCCTTCTATGGCCGGGAGAAAAGGTGTTAATCGTCAAACAGATTCAAGCCTGTATTGAATTATTGAAAGACAGAAATCACCTCTACCTTGAGATGAAACAATTGTTACGTCAGATGGGGCGACTAGCAACTCCCGTATTGCGACGTAACGCCAAACACGCCAATCCCAGAATTCGTGAAGAAGTGAACTGGCTATTGAAGAGATAGATGGCTGAGGTGCTAGGTATTGACCTAGCGGGAGGAGGAGTTCCGGTTGTTTAGGATCGGTTGATTACCTACCGAGGGAGGCGGCAGGCGTAAGCCTCCGTAGGGAAGCATGGGGATCCGGGGGCGAGGCGCTAGATCGGTCACATCATAGACTCGGGTGATTTGAGGACGCGGTAAGTATTGGGGTGTTCCAATGAAAACAACTCCTCGATGCACTGTATAACCTATGCGAGTTGGGTCATTTCCCGAGACTCCGAGCAGGAGGCATTCTATATGAGTACGAAGGGGAACTCCGGATACGCCTTCAATCCCAATGGGGGTGTCTGGATAGAGATCGGCATTCATGGCCAGGTCACGCCAACGCACGATGATGTTTAAGGGGGGCTCTGTCGATTGCCGTAAAATGTTGAGGGCTTGACCGAAAGACATATCCGGCGTGAATGCCGCAGGTCCTCTCGGGGTAATCGCGTCTCTATTGGGGTTTGCTTGCAGATTACTAGAGAGAATTACCATGCCTAAGGCCAAGCTGAGCCAATTGTGTATCATCCTCATACCATAGACTCCTAATAAGATACTTTGACTCTATCAAAACAGGGGGGCAGGGGTCAAGGAACATCAGACTGAGTTTGGGCTTTTCGCTTCAAAGTCGAACGGATTGGGGTATGATGACGTATAACGAGTCTATGATCTTTGTTGGAGACTATTGAATGGGGCAATCCAAAGCGGATATCTATACCCGCACCGGTGATAAGGGCACAACCGGGCTGTTTGGAGGCACGCGTGTGCCCAAGGATTCGGTCCAGGTCGAGGCCTATGGCACGATCGATGAACTTAATGCCGCCTTGGGGGTGGTGCGTGCTATGAAACCACAGGCTCAGGTCGATGAGGTTTTGGCTCGGTTGCAAAAGCTCTTTCACACCATCAATGCCGAGATCGCCTCGGATGCCCAGGGACGTCAGCAGTTGCAGGCCACCGTTGGTCCTGATGAGGTGAGCTGGATCGAGGGCGTGATCGACGAGTTTGACGCCCAGTTGCCCAAGCTGGATCACTTCATCGTTCCAGCCACGCAACCGGCCGCCGCCTATTTGAATCTGGCCCGCACCCTTTGTCGCCGAGCCGAACGTCGGCTTTGGACCTGGTCGCAGCAGGAAGCCATCAATCCTCACTTGATTGTCTTCATCAACCGTCTATCGGATCTACTGTTCACCTTAATGCGTTTCGAAGGACAACACACTCATGACTCAACGGATTGACGTCTTAGACAAGGGCTTTGTGGAACTCATTGATTCCTTGGGATCGGATTTAACGGTAGTCAATTCTGCCCGCGTCTCCTTTGGCAAGCGCATCGAGACACTGACCGAGCGTGATGAGAAACTGATTCGTTATCTGGCCCAGCATCAACACTGGAGTCCCTTCCGTCACGTCCAGCTCCAATTCCATTGCAAGGTGCCCGAGTTTGTGGCCCGGCAGTGGTATAAGCACGTGGTCGGCATCGCCTATAGTGATCATGCTACCGTCGATCACGCCTGGAACGAGATTAGCATGCGCTATGTGGATGCCTCGGACCTGGACTTCTACACACCATGCAACTTCCGCCATCAGTCCGAAGACAACAAGCAGGCCTCAACGGATGAGGCCGTGACCGATCCCGACCAAGTCCTCAAACAACAGTATATGTCACACAGTCAACAAGCCCTGGCCCTTTATAAAGATCTGGTCGCTCAAGGTGTGGCCCGCGAACAGGCTCGTGGAGTTCTACCGCTCAACATCTACACTGAATTCTACTGGACCGCCTCCTTGCAGGCCGTGGTTAACTTCATTCAACTGCGCCAACATGCCACGGCACAGTATGAGATTCGGGAGTACGCTCAGGTGATTGAAGATCTGACTAAGACGGTGGTTCCAGTGTCGTATCGGTATCTGTTGAATCAAGACGTGGCGACTGTGGGTGTCTAGTTGACCAGGATGTAATAGTAGCGGTCGTCGTCGAGTTTGCGAAAACCCCCTGTGGTGAGATTACCGTCATCAAACATGGCATCGATTTCCGTCATGTAAGCGTCGCCGGGATTGTTGCCACTGTTGCCATAGAAATGGACGCCAAAGCCGGAGGTAATACCAAAGGAATTCAGCTCGAAGTCCCAGACCCCACCAATGGTCGTGGGGCGAGTCCATTTGTTCTCATCGATATAGGGCTCCCAGCCCGTGGGACATACCCCTGAACTGGAGTCTTCCAGATAGACGCCTTCCTTGTTCATATAGTACCAAGCGGCAGAGGCGAATGATTTAACATCCGCCACGAAACCGGTTTGTTGGGCTTCGGTGCTGGCGATGGAAAATCTGGGAACCACAATCGCGGCCAATATCCCCAAAATCACGACCACGATCAAGATCTCTACCAGGGTGAAGGCATGGGGTGTTTTATTGGTACATTTTCTAGGACTCATACATCAACTCCAGGCCAGGTTGCGCAGAGCTTTACTTAAAGGATAAGATACTCAGAGGACCTGACCTAATAGAGGGTAGACAGACCATTTTCAGGGAAATATAGAAATTTACTGGACAAACTTTGACAATTGTACGATATACGTGTCGTACAATTGTCAAAGGAGAATGCTATGACCCTAGAAGACCTACCCAATGTCAGCCCTGCGGAGATGGAGATCTTGCGACTTGTCTGGGAGAACAAAGAGGCCACAGTCCAGCAGGTGGTCGACAACCTGCCACCGGATCGTGCCATTACTTATGCCACGGTGCAGACCCTGTTAAGACGTTTGGAACAAAAGGGTTACCTCCAGCACGACGTGCGGGGCAAGGCCCATGTGTTTTATGCGGCCGCCAAGCGTGAGGAGGTGATCTCGCGTTCCGTGGGCGATTTTGTGAATCGCCTCTTTGGCGGTGACCCCGTGCCTCTAGTGCAGTACCTGGCCGAGCACGGCGACGTAAGCGAGGCCGATATCGAGCGGCTCAGAGAGATCATCAAAAACAGGGGATAGACCATGGAACGATTGGATTTCATCTTCAACTATGTGCTCGATCAAGCAGTACAGGTTTCGGTGTTGGTGATCCTGGTGGCCTGTCTGACCTTTGTCTTACGCAATCGCAGTGCCCATGTGCGTTACTTACTCTGGCTGGTGGTGCTGGCCAAGTGTCTGGTACCGCCGTTGGTGACGGTTTCTATTCCACAGGTCACGTTGCCAGCCGTCACCGCCACTGCTGACATGAGTTTTGAGGATGTCACTAAAACCGTGGTCTTATTTGATGGTAACCGCGATCACACTGATGGAGTCATCCCTTCATCAACTCCAGTTTCTCCTACAGGGATGAACCGGAGTTGGAGTCTTGTCTGGCTCTGGGGGTGTGTGGCATTTCTTCTCCTGGCATTAGTTAAAGCGTGCTGTTTAACGATGCGACTCAGGCAACAGCGCAAACCTCTCACTCCAGTGCAACAACAGATGGCCATGCAGCTTGCATGCGATTTGGGAAGATCCAGGGTACCACGGTTTTGGCAAATCGATAATTTATCACAACCCTTTGTGTGGGGATTCCCATGCGGAGCGATCTATGTTCCAGCCACGCTTTGGGAACGCCATAATGAAGCCCATGTGCGTTGCAGTCTGGCCCACGAATTGATGCATGTCATGCGCTGGGATGCCCTGATCAATGCACTACAGATTATGACCCAGGCCATTTTTTGGTTTCATCCCTTGATCTGGTGGACCAACCATCGCCTGCGTCACGAACGCGAACGCTGTTGTGACGAGGCCGCCATTGCCCTATTGAACACCCCGTCGGAGGTATACGGCGAGACTATTATTGCAACCCTGGCATCGGCCAAGCAAGGAATGCGTTTACAGAGTTCCCTGGCCATTGCCGGCCCCCTCAGAGGGATAGAAAAGAGGTTAAAGAGTATTATGAAAGCGAACAAACGATTTGAGCACAAACCGAATTGGGTGACGATTTTGATGATTGGGTGTATGGGGCTGGTGTTAGTCCCGATAGCATGGCAACCTGTTGTTGCGGCGGCCTACGAGGTCAAAGAGTCTTCCGGGACTTCTGAGTATTCCATGGATCAGTCGATCAAGACGATCTTGTATGATTTTCGTGTCTATGACGTAGATAAAGACCTATTGGAATCGTATGAGAAGATGTCTGTTTGTATCGATGATGCATTTGCTCAGCAATTGGCAGATCTATCCCAACAGAATACGAAAGTGTCACTCTATGCTAATCCCAAGATCTTTGGTACTAATAAGGATGAAGCCACTTTTGAGGTTTTGGGAGATGAATATTTCGTGTTCCCCCCTGCGGTTGAGAAACCTCATGCTTTCCACAACGGATTTAGCTTGTCTGTAACAGGATTTGTATTAGATGACGGTCTTTCCATTGATCTTCTGGTTGAGACCCATGTGATTGATGTCATTAATTCTGAAAATGTTACTAATAGTGATATGCCTCTTCAGACGACTAGAGGTGTCAAGGGGCGAGTGACAACCCGATGGCAGAGGCCGGTTGTCATTTGCGGTCTGAATGCTTCTAGAGATACGAGCAAACGTACTGTTTTTGTTTTGACGGCATCTCCCCAACCGTCAACCCATTCTCAATCTAAGCGACGAAAAGATAAATCAAGAGACATTGATTCGAAGTCACAACAATCTTCTCCACGTTTGACGGAGGATCAACTCATCAAACGCACGGAATTCATTCAGAACGATGCTATGGTGAAGGCCTTGGTGCAGAAGCAAGTTGATTTGGAAATGGAATTGATGGATCTAGGTGAAAAGATCACCCCTGACAATCTAAGCCATCAACATCTTCAACGTAAGTTGGAGACTGTTTTACAGCGGTTGGAGGAACAAAAGGAACGGGTGGGTCAGATTTTTGATCAAGCTTGGGAAGCAGAGCAACAGAAATAAACAAATGAAGATCGCTTCGTTCCTCGCGATGACGGCTGGTCTTATGGCCCTAGGCTGTAACATAGGGTGACAGTATAAACGGCAAGTCATTGCGAGGAGGGACGACGAAGCAATCTTCCTTATTTAACAAAGAGTTGAGGAACAACCGATGAATGCGGCATGGTATAGTTTGAAAGAGTATTTGATCCAGCAGAGTGGTCAAGTGGCCTTGCTGGTATTGATGGTAGCGGGATTGAGCTGGCTGTTGCGCAATCGCAGTGCTCACGTGCGTTACCTGCTCTGGTTGGTGGTGCTGGCCAAGTGCCTGGTGCCGCCGGTGATGACCGTGCCCTTGGCTGTTCTCCCTGCAGAACAGGTGATAATGGCAGAACCCATATCGGTTGTGTCCGATCCTGTGCCTGCTCCGGTCGTTCCTATGAACGATACACCCATTGTCACGGTGACGCAACCGACATTTCTTGAATTGTTGACACAGTACTGGCTGGTTGCTCTCTGGATGGGTGGAGCTGCTGCCTTTGGTCTTGGGATGATTTTGCGAGCCGGGGTCTTTCACAGACATCTATTGCGAGAAAGGGTTCCAGCCCCGGCATCCCTTATGGAGGAACTGGTAGACTTGCAGGCTCAGTTCGGTGGTCATCGTTCGATCAGGGCTTGGCTGACCCCGCAAGCTTCCCAGCCTTTTGTCTGGGGTCGATGGCGGGGTCAGGTCTATCTGCCGAAGAACTTTATGGATCAGACCAACGCCGCCCAACGTCAATCCATCTTGGCCCATGAACTGGCCCACATCCTGCGCGGCGATCCCTTGGTCAATCTTATTCAGATTATCGTGCAGGCCCTGTTCTGGTTTCATCCCCTTCTGTGGTGGGCTAATTTACAGATTCGGCGCGAACGGGAGAAGTGCTGTGATGAAATGGCCATCGCAGTACTGGATGCCGATGTTAAAGACTATTGTAACACGATCGTAGACGTCTTGGTCCAGCAGTGTCCCAAGCGTCTACCCCTGGGATCGGTAGCCATTGCCGGTCCGGTGCGGAATATTGAGGAAAGGATCAAGACCCTAATGAATCCCAACAAGCATTTCAGCAAGAAGGCAGGCAGCCTGAGTGTATTGTCTATTGTATTGTTTGCCCTGGTGGTAACGTCGGTAAGTCTGGGGATTACGGAGCAGGAGACTGCCGTGTCCTTTCAAACGGACACCAATCAGCGCATTGACCTGATTCTCTCCGAACAGTTATTGCAGGATCTTTCATCGGCCCTATGTGAATACTCCGATGATCATGACAAGCAACTTCCCGCAAACCTGGATGAGTTTAATGGCAGTAGCACAGACAGTTACTATTATAGCCGCTATGGAATGCCCTATAGTAACGAAAAGGACGTGAAGAATCTCACCTATCCCTATCTGGCCAAGCAGTGGACCTTGAAACCGGATTACCCCGTGGCCTTTGATAATCGATTATTGCAGGCCTATGGCGGCACCTATGTCTTGATGAGTGATGGAACCATTCCTTATCTGACATTGGAGCAGATGTCGAAATGGGAGTTGGATCAGATTGAGGTGTTGCAGGAGTCGGCCGAGTCCGCTGAGACGGATCGAATTAAATCCGTGGTGAGCAAGATACAATCCGGTGACAAACTCAGTCGATTCGGCAAGATCATGTTGCGCTATGTCAATGATCAAGATAACCCGTTTACGAAATTCTCTCAGTTAAAGGGCTGGGGGGATGACGAAGCTATTGAGTGGGCTCAAAAAAATGTTCTATTGTTCGATGAACCTATTGAGCAGGGGGTGATAGCATATGATTTTGTACTCCTATCCCAACAAGGGCAAGGAACGAATGTACTTTATCTTGATGGACAGATTGAGTACGCCAATCTAGACCGACTGAGGGCCTTAGAGGTATGGGAGCCTCAAGGTCAAACCGTAACCACATTGGACCTCATTAGTGTGCCGGTTGAGAATGACGTTATGTCTCCGTTTGTTGGGGAGTATCCCACTCCACGGGGAAAACTCATGAAATTGATCGGGGATACTCCCGGTTGCGAGGTCATAGCGAGGCCAAAGGCTTTACAGAATATTGGCATGACAACCACCATAGAGGGGGGCTCCCTTGAAGATGAGAGTGGTTCGATGTCTTTTACTCTGGTGTCGCACATGGGTGATAATAGGGAAGTTTATACGTGCCTTGAAGCGACCTTATCCTATTACATTGATGAAGAAAGGATAACACGAAGAACGTACTCTCTGGACATTTTAACTCGGTCCAATGAATCTTATCTGTTGGATATGCGTCAAAAAGACAACAAGCATTTATATCTACTGATCACAGTGGAATTGATTTTACCCGACGATCTCAAACACTCTAGCCAATGATCTCCCCTTGCCATAGACGTTCCAGAAATTCCGTGTATGGCATGATGTAGATGCCGTCATGAAGTCGGGCTTGTTTTTCGTTACAGACAATGATGGCCTTTTGGGGATGGTATTCCTCGACAAAGGCCTTCATGGGTTTGAGATCGCTTGGGCGTATGGCCGAGGTGCCCTTGACTTCGATGGCAATCTGGCCGTTGCCTAGGACGAAGTCGACTTCCAGACCGGATTTGGTTCTCCAGAAGTTGATTTTGTAATCCAGTTCGGTGTAACTTCGATGGGCGTTTAATTCCATGAACAGATAATGTTCAAAGGCCTTGCCGAAGAGTTCACCTCTGGGTTGATCCAGATGGCGGTTGGTGATTGCACCGGCCACTCCCACGTCGAAGAGGTAAAACTTGGGGGCTCGGGTAATGACCTGGCGGTTCTGTCTCTTCTTGAAGGGCTCTATGAGTGTCCCGATCAGGGTATCGACCAGGATTTGATAGTATTCCTTGACGGTTTTGGCGTCCACGCCACAGTCCCGCGCGATGTTGGAGTAATTGATGAGTTCGCCATGTGAGTAGCCCATGGCATCGAAGAATCGGGAAAATGCCGGGATGTTTCGGGTGAGCCCTTCATTGAACACTTCTTCCTTGAGATAGTCCTGGGTGTAGGCACGCAGTGCCTTGCGGTACTGAGGGCTGAGGTGATGGTCCGGTACCAGGCCTTGGTTGAGCACCTGCAAGAGGTCCGGTTGGTCCAGCTCCGGCCAGACAAAGGGGAACATCTCGTAACGCCAGGCTCGTCCGCCCAGTAGGTTGGCTTGACCCCGTTTCAACTTGCGTGCACTCGATCCGCAAAGAATGAATTGCATCTCACTGTTTTCGATAAGCCAATGGATTTCATCCAGGATTTTGGGAACCTTCTGGACCTCATCCAAAATAATCGGGTGTTTCAGCTCATCCGGATTTTTGGCCAGTAGCTGTTCGCGAAACAGCGAAGGTGTTTGGAGATATTCCAAAAACAGATCGGTCTTGAGAAAATCGAAGACCAGGCTGTGCGGGAAGGTTTGTTTGAGAAAGAAGGATTTTCCCGTCTTTCTAGGGCCCCAAAGGAAGGTAGACTGCCGAGGGGGCAAGTCTATTTTAAGCATTCGTTTAACGGTCTTCATTTGGATTATACTCCTAATTGGTTAAACTAATTAGGAGTTTATATCGGATTAGTCGACTTGTCAATTGAGTTGTTTTCCACCTAAATGCAGAGAATAAATGAATTTAGGGCCATTTGGGGGTAGAAAACGGTAATTCTGGCGTCTTAACATCAGCTAAAGATGCCACCACAAGATCCGCATTCCTCAGTTGATCGGCCGGATGGGTATTGGTCACGGCCACACAGGTGCAGCCTGCGGCCTTGGCGGCTTGGATGCCGTTGGGGGCGTCTTCGATGACCACGCATTGGGCTGGAGGCAGGTTGAGACTCTGGCAGGCCAGCAGGAAGACCTCGGGATGAGGTTTCTTGTGGGTGACTTGGTCACCGCAGATGTAGACCATGTCGTGATAGGGGACGCCCGTGGCATCGAGTACGGCCTGGGACTTTTGTCGCGTGCTGCTGGTGGCGATGGCCACGCTGAAGTCCGGATGATCTAGGGCGGCCTGCATCAGTTCCAAGACACCGGGGTAGGGCAGTAAGGGCGATGAATCCAGTATCGAGAGGAAGTTGTCCTGACGGGCCTGCACCACGACGGTGACTTCAGCATCCGTCAACTCGCGACCATGAACAACAGCCCCGGCTCGCACATAGGCCTCGGCTCCACGTCCGATACCGGCGTGAAAGTCCTCGGTCTTGACGTTGTCAATCCCCAGCCGTTCGGCAAAGGCCTTTTGGGTGGCTGCCACATTGACGGCTTCGGAATCGGCGATCACTCCGTCCACGTCGAATAGAATTCCATGTTTCATTGATATGCTCGCAAATGGTTTTACAGGGCCAGGGGGGCCGTGAGTGTGACTTTGCATCCTGAGCCAGGGCAGGAATCGATATTCAGGGATCCGTGGAAATGGGCCAAACGCTCACGGATGCTGAAGAGACCGAATCCTGACTCGCATGAGGTCTCATCTAGACGATTGGCAGGCAGGCCCTTGCCATCATCCTCTACAGAAATGTGTATCTCATGGCCTTGGCGTGACATCATAACCGTAATTAAGCTCGCTTCGGCATGTTTGATCGAATTGACGAGCAGTTCGCGGATGCATCGAAACAGCATGGCCTTTATGTCGTCATCCAAGGGCTTTCTTTGGCCGTCATCGATAAAACGAGTGGAGATGCCGTGTTCTTGTTCGACGTGATCTCGTAACCAGGCCATCACGGTTTTTTCCAGTCCCAGTACCGACAACATGGGCGAAGCCAGTTCGAAGGTGAGGGTGCGAATGTCTGAAATCGTTTGCGTGAGGGTTTGGCAGACCAATTGCAGGTCTTCTTGCATGGGTTCACCCTGCGTTGAATTGGCCAGTACCTGGAGTTTCATTTTGGCGAAGGCCAGGGATTGACCGATCTGGTCGTGCAGTTGTTCGCTCATGTGACGTTTGAGTCGTTCTTCGGCGTTGTTGAATTCGCGGCCCAGGGCCTTGAGTTTGTTTTGATACTCCATCAAACGTTTTTGCGTCTGTTTGCGTTCTGAGATGTCACGCACAAAGCAGGCATTGAGTTCGATATCTCTGTAGGTCATCGAATGGGCACAGATTTCAACGGGATAGACACGTCCGTCTTTGGTGATATGCGTTCTTTCGAACACCAGACCTTTCTCGCTGTAATGCACGCGGTTCCACCAAAATGAGTTATCTGTGACCTCGTTGTAATTGGGATCGATGTCCCATAGCGCCAATTGGCGTAACTCTTCTTGGGTATACCCCAGGCATTCACAGGCCTTGTCGTTGACATAGGCAAAATAACCATCTCGCTGAACCCAAAAGATGCTGAGATTGCTGGTGTCCAGACTGAATTGGGCGATGCGCAGGGCCTCTTCCGAACGTTGGCGTGTGATGGCGTTGGCGATGGCCTGGGCCACCATGCTGATCAGTGCGATCGTGCCGGCTGACCAAGTTTTGGGAGCCCGTACCGCATCAATACCTAAAAAGCCCAGGTGGGATGTTTTACAGATCAAGGGAGTGAGAAAGAGCGATTGAATGCCTTGCCGCTCAAAGTCCTCTCGATCCGTTAAGGCTTCCGGAGGGAGTTCATCCAGGTGAGACAATTGAAAAGACCGCTTATTTTGCATGACACGATTGACCACGTAATAGTCATTGACCTCCAGGTTTTTGAGGCAGTGGATATAGGGTTCGATACCCTCGTTGCACCATTCATGGGTGTTGTCCATGAGCCGGTGGTTGTCTTTATACAGAAAGACGTAGGCACGGTCTCCGTCAATAAAACGACCGATGCGAGCCAATGTGGTATTAATGAGCTCATCCATCTGGTCGGTGGTGACATGGATGAATTCTTGGCTGAGCTGGGCCACCAAAGTTTCGAATTCGAGTCTTCGCCGCAGTTCCGCCTCGGTGCGTTTCTGTTCAGCGGCGGCTTTGCTCAATTCTTGGTAGAAAGCGATATCGCTATTGTCTACCAATGTTTTCTTGCGGGTATGGATAAGGACTTCGATATCTTGGAGCCGACTCGATTGTTGGGTACCCAGTGTGTCTGTCATGGAATCGTCTCCGAAAGGAGGGTTATCAGCAGACGTTTATCCACAGTGGTTCATCCTTCAAAGGAACATGATACAATTGGGCTAAAATAGCGTCAAACGAAATCAATTTGGCGTTTAAACCGATGGTGAGATCTGAGGTGTAGCTTAATAGCAATCCATTGACGCATGCGGATAGGCAGAGTTTAATGATCCTTATACGATGGGCCTCAATTAGGAGCTGGCTATGAAATCGATCGTAATGACGTTGTCCCTGATGGAGCTGATGTTTTTCAATGGAGCCTGTGCAGTGAAGATGCAATATCCCGTTACTGAACAAGTCGATCATGTGGACCGCTACCACGGCATTGAGGTGTCCGATTCCTATCGCTGGTTGGAAGAGGATGTGCGGGAGTCAGAACCTGTGGCCCAGTGGGTTGCTGCCCAGAATGAGGTGACCTTTGGTTATCTGGAGAAGCTGCCTCAACGTAAAGCTCTCGAAGAACGATTGACCCAGTTGTGGGACTACGAAAAATTGGGTACGCCCTTTAAACGTGGGGGCCGCTACTACCGGGCTAAAAACGATGGCCTGCAAAACCACTATGTCTACTATGTTTCGGAAAGTCTGGACGGTGAGCAGCGCATACTGTTTAATCCCAACGAGTGGTCCGAGGATGGCACTGTCGCCTTGGGGGGCATGGCCTTCAGTGATGACGGTCGTTACGTGGCCTATGGCATTCAAGAGGCCGGTTCGGATTGGCGCACCTGGAAGGTGCGCGACATCGCAAGTGGTGAGGATCTCAGCGACGAACTCAAGTACTTAAAGTTTACTTCAGTGGCATGGGATCCCCAGGTCGAGGGATTTTATTACGCCAAGTATCCCGATCCCGATCCCGACAACAAATTTCTGTCCCTCAACAAGGACATGAAGGTGATGTACCATCGGCTGGGCACAGATCAATCCGACGATCGCGTGGTCTTCTATCGGCCTGAGCATCCGGAATGGGGCTATGATGTGGAGGTCACCGACGATGGACAGTATCTGGTGATCGCCGTCTGGGTGGGCACGGATCCCAAGTATCGCATTATGGTCAAGGATCTCACTGATGCCAATGCCAAACCCACGGATGTGATCGATACCTTTGAAAACGAATACAGCCTCATCGACAATGACGGACCCGTGCTCTATTTCCGCACGGACAAGGACGCCCCCAAGGGTCGCATCATCGCCATTGACCTGCGTGACCCGGCTCCTGCACAGTGGCGAGAGATCATTCCGCAATCCGAGTCCCTGTTGGAAGGGGCCAACGTCGTTAACGATCAATTCGTTTGTGCCTACCTGCACGATGTGGCCACTCAAATCAAACTCTATAGCTTGACCGGTGACTTCATCCGTAACATCGAACTGCCCGGCCTGGGCACGGCCGGAGGCTTTGGCGGTAAACGCGCAGACACCGAGACCTTCTACTCCTTCCAGTCCTATGCCGTGCCGCCCTCGATCTATCGCTATGACATGGTCACGGGCGAGTCGCAATTACTGGATCGGGCTCAGGTGGACTTCGATCCGGAGCAGTATGTCACTGAGCAGATCTTCTATGCCTCCAAGGATGGCACCCAGATTCCCATGTTCATTACACACAAGCAGGGGATGAAACTCAATGGTCAGAACCCCACTCTTCTCTACGGTTACGGTGGTTTCAATATCTCGCTGACGCCCGGCTTCTCTGTATCGCGTCTGGCTTGGATGGAGATGGGCGGCGTCTATGCCGTGGCCAACCTGCGGGGCGGAGGCGAATACGGTCAGGCCTGGCACGAGGCGGGCAAGAAGTTCAACAAGCAAAACGTCTTTGACGATTTCATCGCTGCGGCCGAGACCTTGATCGATATGAAGATCACCTCGTCAGACAAGCTGGCTATCATGGGCGGCTCCAATGGCGGCCTGTTAGTCGGGGCCTGCATGACCCAGCGTCCCGACCTCTACGCTGCGGCCATCCCGGCCGTAGGCGTGATGGACATGCTGCGTTTCGATGAGTTCACGGCTGGCCGTTTTTGGACCGATGACTATGGTTCGGCCAAGGATAGCCTGGAGATGTTCGAGTACCTCAAGGGTTACTCGCCTTATCATAACCTCCAACCAGGCACGGTCTATCCCGCTACGCTAGTGACCACCGCCGATACCGATGATCGTGTGGTGCCGGGCCATTCCTTCAAGTTCGCCGCACGCCTGCAGGAATGTCACGCAGGCACGGCCCCGGTCCTGATCCGCATCGAGACCAAGGCCGGTCACGGCTCAGGCAAGCCGACTTCGATGATCATCGAGGAACAGGCCGACATCTACGCCTTCCTTAAGGCGAATCTGGGGATGTAAGATTCTTTACATTCGTAATCGTACTCGTAATCAGCGTAGCGGTACTCGTAATCGAAAGCTTGATATGCTAGAAAAGCTCGATTACGAGTTACGAGTACCGTTCGACTTCGTCTCACTGATTACGAACAGGCTACTACGGCCAACGAACCGTCGCAGTCACGGGGAAGTGATCCGAGGGATAACGTCCGTCTGTATGGGTATGCAAGATGGCAGCGTCAAGGACCTCCAGGTTGTCAGGGCACCAGACAAAGTCGATCTTGCCACCCGATCGTCTGCCCTTGAAGCCGTTGGCTGTGCCCACCTCGGTTGCGTCCGGATGGATGCTGCGGAAACTGTCGATCCAATGCACAGTTTGAGTGCTCTGGCTTTGAACGGCAAAGGTTTTGGCCTTGATCGTTTTGATGGTGGGATTGTTTTCATCGGCGTTTAAGTCGCCGGTCATAAACACCGGGTCCTGAACTGGACGTTGATCGATACGCTGGAGGACGAGATCCATGGCCTTTTCCCGCGAGGGTTGTGACTGATGGTCCAAGTGCATGTTATAGAGATAGAAGCATTGGCCCGTGCTCTTGTCACGAAAATGGCCCCAGGTGCAGATACGGGTACAGGCATTGCCCCACGTGATCGAGCCGGGCACGGTGGGGGTGTCCGACAGCCAGAAGGTACCGCTGGCCAGCACGATCAGTCGCTCCGGCCGGTATAGGATGGCACTGTATTCACCCTGCGTCTCACCATCATCACGCCCTACACCCAGGAACTTGTAAGCAGGCACAGCCGTAATGATTTCTTCTATTTGAAAATCCAAGGCCTCTTGCAGGCCGACCACGTCGGCGTTCTGCTCCTTGATCACATCGAAGACCATTTCTTTGCGCTTGGACCAGTGATTGGGGCCATCATTGGCCGAACCGTAACGGATATTGAAGGTCATCAGAGATAGGGTCTTTTCCTGACTCGCGTATGCCGGCAAGACACAGAGGATCAAGATGACGAGGATTAGTGATTGTATTTTCATGAGTGGCTCCTAAATCAATGTGAGGGCTTTATCTTAGCCCAAACTATAAGAAGGGGGAAGTTAGTAGAGTGTTAATCCTTCGACTTCTGGCTGGAATCTTCTTTTTTATGAATCAAACCCTCTCGGGTTACGACCTATTGACAAAGAACCCGATTTTTGATTTCAATGGTCTAAGGCACGCTAACAAAACCCTGCTGGTGTCGGCCGGCTGCATCGCCCAACTGCGGCGTTGGCCTCCATCGACGATGCTCAACATCGCCTGCTTCGGCCGCCTTGCATTAGGACGATTCGCTCGGCCTTGGACCGACGCGACGGTTTTGTTAGAGTGCCTAAGGAGGTACAATCATGGCCCAGGTTCAAAATGTTCTGTTGCAGCGTTATGTCGTTCAGAGGGATGAAGAGGCCTTCAATGAGATTGTGCACCAGTACAGCGGCCTGGTCTATGGGGCCTGCTGGCGGGTTTTGCAGGATAAAGATCGTGTTGCCGATGCCGTGCAGGAGACCTTTATGCAGTTGCTCTTGCATGCCGAATCCATTACGGGCTCGTTGTCGGGGTGGCTGCATCGAGTGGCCACACGCATGTCTATCGACCGGATTCGTAAGGATTCGGCCCGCCAGCGACGTGAAACTCGGTTAGCCCAGGATCAGACCCAGCAGGTTCGGCAGTGGCAGGATATCTCGGCCTATCTGGATAAAGAGTTGGACCGACTGGACAATCAAACCCGCCATGTTCTGATCGAGCACTTCTTTAAGGGACAAACCACCCGTGCCATTGCCGCCGAACTCGAGGTGTCCCAATCCACGGTGTCACGCCGGGTCGAGGCGGGTGTCAAATTGTTGCGCGATCGGTTGCAGCGACGTGGACTGTTTGCCACCACGGCCTTGTTGGGGGGCTTGTTAACGGAAAATGCGGTTCAGGCCGCACCTGCGATGGTGTTAAAGGAACTGGGCAAAATGGCCATGATTGGATCTCAAGCTGCTCAAACTACCCAGGCCGTTGCGACGACATCCTGGCCGGGGCATGCGCTCTGGAGCACCACCGCAGGTAAGGCCGTGACTGCGGCCACGATCGGGGTAGTGACTGTGGGGTCCGCTCTGACGGTTCAACATTTTCGTGGTTCCTCTACCCCATCCAATCCTGATCAGGCTGCAGTGGTAACCACGCCCAATACCCCCACTCCTGATAATCCTCCTGTCGGAGGCATGATGCCAATCGGAGGAGCCGTTGGTGGTATGGCCGGACCGATGCCTGGCCCTGTGGATGTTTTGGAGCAGACTGAGCCGAATATCCAAGAAGATAGGGTTCGCGAGGGAGCTATGGGTGGGATGCTGATAGGGGATTGATGTCACATGCGTAAAGTACACCCCTTTTAGCATGGCAATAGTATCAGGGGAGGTCGCATAATCTTCATGCTTGGCTTCCAGTGGTGGTTGTTCTATAGTAAGGGCCATAGAACTTCAATCAGGAGCCCTTGCTATGAATACAGCCCCTTCTTCACTGAATCGTCGTGAACTGTTGACCGCTGCCGGAGCCACGGTGGCCGGCCTGGCCCTGCAACGCCAAGGTCATGCTGCTACGCCGTCAAGCGAGCGGGTACTGCGTCTGGCCCATCTGACGGATCTGCATCTCTTGGCTGATCGCAATGCCCCGGCCGGACTGACGGCTGCCCTGAGACACGTACACGCCCTGGAGGATCGGCCCGATCTGATGATTACCGGTGGCGATACCATCATGGACAGTCTGGCGGAGAATGATGCCAGTGTCACAGCCCAATGGCAGCTTTTCCACGACATCATGCAGCGGGAGTGTTCCATTCCGGTTAAATCCTGTATCGGCAATCACGATATCTGGGGGTGGGACAAAAAAAAGAGTCAAACCACCGGTGATGAACCCCTGTGGGGTAAAAAGCGGGCTGTGCATGAACTGAAGATCCCCCATCGCTATTACAGCTTCGATCAGGCTGGTTGGCACTTTGTGATTCTCGATAGCACCCAGTCCAACGGTAAGGGGGCCGGGTATATCGCCCAACTCGACGATGAACAGCTGGCCTGGCTGGCCCGGGATCTTAAGGACCATCCTCGTCCCACTTGCCTGGTCAGTCACGAGCCCATTTTGTCGGCCGCTGCAATCTTGTGGGCCAAGACCGAGAACGGTCAGCATCAGATTTCCACGGCCTTGATGCATATTGACTCCGTGCAGCTCAAGGATCTCTTCAAGCAACATCCCCAGGTCAAGCTCTGTCTCAGCGGTCATCTCCACCTGGCCGATCGCGTAGACTATGCCGGTGTCACTTACCTGTGTAATGGTGCAGTCAGCGGGGGCTGGTGGAATGGGGATTACAAGGATTGTGATGAAGGTTATGGGGTTGTGGATCTCTATGACGATGGCAGCTTTGCCCATCAATACGCCAGTTACGGCTGGCAGGTGAAGCAGAGTTAGGCCTGTTATGGAGTTGACTCCACAACTGTTGATCAACGCCTATGCCCAGGGCATCTTTCCCATGGCGGAGGATGATGGTTCGATCTATTGGTATGATCCCGATCCCCGTACCATCATCCCCTTGGACGGCTTTCATGTCTCACGATCTCTACGTCGGCGACTACGCAAGGGCGGTTTTGAGGTGACCCTGGATCGGGATTTTCGTCGGGTGATGACCGAATGTGCGGCTCCAGGGCCGGGACGGGAGGAGACCTGGATCAGTGGGAAGCTGATCGATCTCTATACGGCTTTGCACGAGCAGGGCTGGGCCCATAGTGTGGAGGTCTGGATCGAGGAGAATCTGGTCGGTGGAGTTTATGGTGTGACTCTAGGTAAGCTGTTTGCCGGTGAGAGCATGTTCAGTCGGGTTACGGACGGCAGCAAGATTGCCCTGTTTTACTTGGTGGAACATCTCAAACGCCAGGGCTATGAGCTTTTTGACGTGCAGTTTACTACCGACCACCTTACGTCACTGGGAGCCATTGAGATCGCACGGGCCGATTATCACCGCCGCCTGCGACAGGCATTGCGAGAGGTTATTGACCCTTCTTAGTGATGACAAACGAGCCATACAGTTGGGCAGCCTCTTGATCCTGACAGAGAAGATTGGCCGTCAATTGCAGCTTGGCCTTGCCCCAGCGGTCGAGCATAGCCTGAGTGTCCGCCCAGGTGTTTTCATTGGTGAAGCTGCATAGGGCCTGAAAATCTGTGGTAACGGGTTCGCGATAGACGGTTTTATTCTTGTAAATCACTAAGTTCGTAGGGGTATCCAGGGTTTCCAGACGCAGGTGGGCCAGGGACCAGCAGGCCAGGATACCGGCCGTGGCGATACTGCCGCCAAAGGCGGTGCTGTGGTGGTTGCTGTTGGGGGCCAGGGGCACGGAGAGTAATACCCGAGTCATTGAGGCCTCGGTCACCTCGATCCCCATCGCCTGGGTTAAGGGGATATGTTGGTATAGAAAATCGCGTAGCTGGTCACGTTTCATGGTTAAATTTTGCCTAATATCTGATTCGAAGTGCCCCCTTGTAAATGAGAACAGGGCCCTTGTCAATGCTACAGCGGCCTTCTCGACGGCCAGAGCCCTAGTGGGACTGGAAAATAATGATTGACGGGACCCCCAAGAACGGTCATGATTCGTATTAACTGCTATGTGTGGCCAAATCGGTTTCGCTGTCTTGTCCTCGCATGCTGCTGGGCCCCAAAATGGGGGTTTCCTGAAATATGACTCATTGATGTGCCGATGACGGCGACGGCATAGACCATTTGTTCGAGGACAAATAATGAATATCTATGTAGGCAACATGCCTTACGAGACCACAGAAGAGCAGTTGCAAGAAGCATTTACGCCTTATGGTGAGGTTGCATCGGCGAAGATCTTGAGGGATAAAATTACCGGTGAATCTCGTGGTTTTGGGTTTGTGGAAATGCCCAATGACGACGAGGGGAATGCCGCGATCGAGGCCCTCAACGACAGTGATTTCAATGGCAACAACCTGAAGGTTCAGGAAAGTAAGCCCAAACCTCCCCGTGATGGTGGTGGTCGTGGCTTTGGTGGCGGCGGTGGTGGCCGTGGTCGCGGTGGTCGTGGCCGTGGTGGTGGTCGTGGCCGTGGTGGTCGCGGTCGCGGTGGACGCGGCAGGGGCGGCTTCGGCGGTGGTGATCGCTCCGGAGGTGGATCCCGTCGTTTTTAGGGTAACCGCTCGTTGTGGCTTATTGTCTGCAAGGCAGGCTCATGATTGTAGATTGTCTTGATATCAGTAAGGGCTGGGTTTGAAGACTCGGCCTTTTTTATTCGTTAATACTTCGGCCATCACTCTTAATAGATGGATATGGCTAAAATTCAATACTGACGAACAAAATGAGTGACATACCTGCATTGAAAATTGGCCCATTAACGGCTCGTGTACCTATTGTGCAAGGTGGCATGGGTGTTGGAATATCATTGTCGAATCTGGCCTCGGCTGTTGCCAACGAAGGCGGCATTGGCGTCTTAGCCACGGCCGGTGTCGGCATGTTCGAACCGGATCTGGATACCAATCCCGTGGCCGCCCATCAGCGCGGACTCAAAAAGGTGCTGGCCAAGGCCAAGGCCCTCTCGCCGGAAGGCATCATTGGGGTCAATATCATGGTGGCCTTGTCGGATTTTGACGAGATGGTCGCCTGTGCCGTTGAGCACGGGGCCAATGTCTTGTTCATGGGGGCAGGTTTACCCCTGAAACTGCCCAAAACCCTGCCACTCGATAGTCTCAGCAGTCTCAGTACTCGGCTTGTTCCCATTGTGTCGTCTGCCCGTGCCGCACAACTGATCTGTCGCTCCTGGAGCAAGCAATATAACTATTTACCCGATGCCATTGTGGTCGAAGGTCCCTTGGCTGGAGGTCACCTGGGCTTTAAGAAGGATCACCTCGACGATCCTGACTTTGCCCTGGAAAAGCTGGTACCCCCGGTGGTTGAGGTAGCCAAGCAATTCGAAGACAAGGCCCAGCATCCCATCCCGGTCATTGCCGCCGGTGGTGTCTATACGGGTGCGGACATCTATCGCTTCCTGGAGATGGGGGCCAGTGGTGTGCAAATGGGTACCCGTTTTGTGGCCACATATGAGTGTGATGCCTCGGACGCCTTCAAGCAGGCCCATCTCGATTGCAAACCCGAGGATATCATGATCATTGACAGCCCGGTAGGCATGCCGGGGCGAGCCATACGCAATAAGTTTTTGGAACTGCGCGAGGCCGGTGTCAAGGAAACCTTCACCTGTCCCTGGAAATGCCTGCACACCTGTCAATTCCAAAAGGCCAAGTACTGCATTGCCAAGGCCCTGACCCAGGCCCAACGTGGCCATATGGAAAACGGTTTCGCCTTTGCCGGTGCCAATGCCTGGCGTAACGACAAGCTCGTGAGCGTCAAGGAACTCATCGCGACCTTGATGGATGAGTATCGACAGGCCAGCCAAAGCTGAACATCGTATGATCGTTGAACCGAGGTGCCGATCAATTCATTTGCGGTTTCTCGGTTCTTTCGTACCTCAGTCCTTCTGATCAACCGGTGGTTCAAACTTATAGCCGATGTCACGCAGGGTGTGGATGTAGATGGGATGGTGGGGATCGGGTTCGATCTTGGCTCTTAGGGTGGTGATACAGCGGTTGACGCTGCGGTCTCCGGCCAGGCAGTTGTAACCCCAGACTTGATTGAGCAGGTGATCACGCGTGATGGCTTTTCCTTCCCTTTTAACCAATAGCTGCAATACACCATATTCCTTGGGTGTCAGTTCGATCGTCTCACTGGGGTGCTCGCGATAGCATAGCTTGCAGGCCTCGATATCCAGGCGATAGGGTCCAAACTCGAGCGCTACGGACTCTTCTTGCCGCCGCCGTCGCAAGAAGGCGTTGATGCGAGCCAATACCTCGTGAATGCTGAAGGGTTTGGTGACATAGTCGTCTGCACCCAGATTGAGTCCCAGGATGATGTCGGATTCCTCGCCCTTCGCGGTCAGCATAATGATGGGCATGTCCAGTTTTTCCAGACGCAGAAGGCGGCAGATCTCATAACCGTTGATCTCCGGCAGCATGATATCCAACAGGATCAGGTCCGGCTTATGATTCAGGGCCAGGTTCAGGCCCTTTTCGCCATCGTCGGCGCTAAGACAGGTGTAGCCCGAGGCCGTGACATTGGCGCATAGACCTCGCAGCATGGCCGGTTCGTCTTCGATGATTAAAATCGTTTCCATATTTTAGTCTACAGTTATTAGATCACAGATCGCAGTTTGTAGTTTTGGGACATTCTATCGTCACCGTCGTCCCTTGTCCTGGTTGGCTTTGGATTTGGATGTCACCTTGGTGTGAATCGACGATAAACTTTACGATGGACAACCCCAAGCCACAGCCCGCATGGCGACGAGCCAGGGAGGGATCGGCCTGATAGAATTTATCAAAGGCTCGTTTGACTTGGCGGGTATTCATGCCAATGCCATGGTCCCTGACAGCAAAACAAACAGATTGGCCATGCTCGTACACCTTGAGATGAACATCACGAGGGGCCTGCGAGTATTTACAGGCGTTTTCCAAAAGGTTGACAAGTGCACGCACCCAGGCATCGGCATCGACTTGGATCAAGGGCAGGTTTTCGTCACAGGTGACGGTCAGTTGACAGCCTTTTTCCTGATAACCGGCCGACACGGTTTCTGTCGCGGCCTTAACCATGTCGATGGGATGGGTTGGTTTGGGATCGAAGGCCTGCTTGCGACGTTCCATGCGACTAAAGCAGAGGAAGTTGTCGATCAAGCGACTGAGTCGTTCATTCTCCTGGGCAATGAGATGTAGGAATTCCTTTTCTTCCTGACGATCTTGGCAATTACCCGCCAGGATGGTGTCTACCAATAGACGTGTGGAGGCCAGGGGCGTCTTGAGTTCATGGGTAACCGTGGCGAGGAAGTCGTTCTTGAGGTGGTTCATCTTGATCTGGGCATTGATCATGCGGGCGGTCATGGCACCGGCTGCCAGCACCAGGCCGGTGGACAGGATCCCGGCCCAGATATAGATGTTGGTATGTTTCTGGGCGGCACTATCAAAGACCCCATCATTGCGGAAGAAGAAACAGAGTTTCCAGCGATCCAGGTAACGACTGGGGCGAAGCGTCAAAAAGGCGTCGGTGGATCGCTGATGGCTACCAAAGGCGGCTATGTCTTGGGGATCAAACACACCGACCTCGACCGTTTCATCAGAAAGGCGTTGGGCCAAGGACGTCATGACGTTGACAATCGACTCCCGTTTGGACAAAAAGATGACGTTGGACTCGTCGACCACGAATCGCATGGCATAAACGGGTTCGTCCAGGTCGAGGGTTTGCAGTTGTTTTTCCGGCCACTCGGACCATCGCGGTTGTTGGATCAGGCGTTCATACACACACAGTGACAGGTTTTCCGCATTGCGTATCTTGATGGCTCGGGTAATTTGTGCTGAAGCGATGGGTGTCTGATGGATCAGTGCGAGTAACTCGTTCAGGACAAAGACGCGAACGGACGAGGGCAGGGCTGGGACAGAATTGTCAATCAGGTCCGACAAGAACTGCGGGGCCTCACGCTTGAACTGGGCGAAATCGTGCTCATGGTAGAGCTGAATTAGTTTAAGACGGGCCAAGATCTTATCCGGGGACGTGGTTTGATATGAGGTTTGGACCAGTTTTCGACAGATAGCTATGGCTTGCTCGAAGTCATGGGCCTTTTGATAACATCGAATCATGGCCAACCGGGCCTGATAGGCCACGATGAAAGCCGAGGACTCTGAGATCCGTTCATAGGCCTGGGCTGCCTCTAAATAATTACGGTCAATGAATTCCAGGGGCCACACCTCATCCAGGGCGTCCGATGCAACGGCCAGGTTGTTGGGCTCCGGAAGGGGAAACAGCACCTGTCCTGATGCATCATAGATCAACAGACCGCCCGCGTGCTCTTGCTCAATGCACTGGTCGAGGAAGAAGGAATGCGGCTGGCTCTCATCCATTTGCTTTACCTTCCGCTCAAAGTCGAGACGACTCTGTTCGAGATGTTCCAGCAAGGGGGCGGTCTTTTCCTGGTACAGATCGATCAGCTTTTGCCGCACCACCAGGCGTTCGTTTTTCACCGCCTGATTCATGAACCACAGCAGACAGACGCTGGGTAATATCACCACCGTAGCCAGTAGCAATATCACCCAGCGAAACTGATTGGAAACGTGATTGATGTCCATCAGGCAATTATATTCCTGTTATGAGCCATTTGTCGCCATAGTTGTGTAGATTGCCGTCTAATTTAAATGTATGGCCCGCTTTGAGAGCTGATTTTTCTCCAAGATTCCAATCTTCTTTCAGTGTGATTTCCCACACCGCGGAGCACATCGAACCAGAAATGTCTGCCTGGATTACTTTAACGGGAACGGACGGATCTGTTTTTTTAAACAGTTGATAAAAGGGATGTTCCGGGTTTTCCATTATTTCTTTAATGTCGTTGTAGTCGTGACTGTCTGGTGCCACATACTCCATGGCTTTACTTACGTCAAAAGCCAAAGCCGCATGCATGAATCCCTGGATGGTTGCTTGTGGTGTATACGTTTCCTTGACGCTCTCCCACCATTGCTTCCAGTCATCTAACTCATCTCCGTATTGTTGTTTCGTAATAAGTTGCAAGGATTCTGCGATGACCTCTTTCATGGGTGATACATCCTGTTGTTCCCATTTGTTAAGAAGAGCACCAATGGCACTTGGATCTCCAATTGCTCCCAACGCTTTAGGGATCTGCCAGCCGCCATAGACCTTCATCGCATCAAGCAAAGGAGGGATTGCAGGTTTACCAATTTCGATCAGTTGATTCAAAGCTACAAATCGAGGGGCATCCGGATTTTCCAATTCTTTGATGAGATGATTTATATAGGCTATCGAAGTCTGCTTCGATAGACCAGCCGTCACTCCCTGTTTTTCATCGGATTGAGCTTTTGCCAAACCCGCTATGGCCTGTTCATTATTTGGCTCAACCTTCAACCACATCTTGTAGTATTTAATCGCCAGGTCAACCTCTTGACGTTCCATATAGATCTGGGTCAATCCATTCAGTGACGACGTATCCGCTCCTTTGCTGGCCTGGACGGCCTTCTCCCACCAGCCGATGGCTTCGTCTATTTGATCTTGAGCGTGGGCGATCCATCCCAAGCTGTTGAGGGCTGCGAAGTTTTTGGGATTGAGGGCGATGCAAGCCTTATAGGCCGCTTGGGCATGGTGACGTTTGCCTTGATTGAATTGGGCCCGGCCCAAACCTTGAAAGGCTCCGTCGTTCCTCGGATCGCATACTGTGGCCTCTTTAAATACCTCCTCAGCTTCAGCCATTTTTTTTGAGTACAAAAGCTTCCACCCCTCTACAACCAAATTTTCCGCTTTTAAAGGATCGAGAGCTGCGTTGACAATGGATGCCTCCTTTTTAGACAACGTCACCATCACCGAATGGTTCTCATCCGGCTGCACCTCTTTTTCCCAGGCACAGATGGTATAGTCGCCGACCATGGTTGTCTCGGTGGGCGTTTCTTCGCTGTCGATGATAAAAGTATTTGGAACAATAAGATAAAAGACCTCCATCGCATGGCTGCCATAGCGATTTGTCATGTTTAATAGATATTGATCCTGCTGCAATGAGGCCTGGGGCAATTTTTTAAATCCGTCCTTGGCCCAGCCGTAAGGGAAATATTGGCCCGAAGGCAATGTCTGGGGAAGATTGAGATAAACATGGTAATAGTTTTCCCGTCCGGGGCGTTCATCCGGAACGATTTCTGTGTTCAGGACGTTACCCATGACGTCATAATGTTTTTGATGGGGATAGGTGGTGCCACTGAGTCGGATTCGGCCACTGATCGGTTTTGGGGTTGAATTTTGATAATAGCTGTAGCCTCCGTACCAACTGATGAAATCGGAATTGACCAAATGGATATTACTGTTGGTATGCAGATTTTTCATACCCCCTCTGGCACAGGCCTGCCCATACATACTACTGATGGCTGACCAGACCTCTACCGGAGCCTGACCATATAAACCGCCGTAAAAGGTTCCCGAGTTTTTTTGTTCATCACTCGTGGGAGCCAGTTTCTTGAGGTGTGTCTTTGCCTTGTGGATCATCGAGGATTGATCGGGGTAATCCTCGATCGCTTGGCGGAAGTATTGGGCGGCTTTGTCTTTTTCCCCTTTTTTCAGGTGACACAGACCCAGATGGTAGGTGGCGCTGGCCTCCATGGTTTTCGTGCATTCCGCCCGCTCCAGGATCTGCTCGTAGAGACCGATGGCCTTATCCAGATCGCCCTCGGTCTTTTCCGCATACATGCCTTGTTGCAGCAGTTCACTGACTGAACGGCTCTGGGCCTGGACTCCCAGGCCCCAGGTCAGCATGACCACCATGGCTAAAAACGTTCCTCTTCGGTTCATGATCCTTCCTTTCAAACTAGGTGTTACATTAACGATTGAAGGAGTTTTTAGCAATTCCAGATTACCTCCAGGTTACCTTGGGGGGGATAATGGCTAAAATTTTGAAAAGTCTGATAAAATTGTGTGAATACGTTGCGCCAGTCCTAAAATCCCCGTCATTTGAGTGAAGAGATGGAAAACCATCAGCCCGCTTTAGCTGATATGGGTTGATGCCGATCTTGAGGGTAACCGTCCTTTATACCGAGAAGGAGATTTTATGCGAAGGCTGGCTTTATTGATCAGTTGTTTTCTAATCCTACTGTCTACTTCTGTCGTCCGAGCGAAATTGGGAGTGAGTCCCATGCTGCTGTCCCTGGAGGCCCAGCCGGGCACGACTGTCGAGGTGATGGTCAAGGCCTACGTTACCTCTCCATCGGACAGTGAAATCGATGTTCGCTTGGCTGACTTACAGGATCAACGGTTAAAAAATTTTCCTTGGCGTGTACCTCAGCCCGCCTTGGCGGGAGAAGGCCATGACTCGCCTAACTCCTGTCAGGCCAGGATCTCCGTGGAGTCCCCCGGGATACTTCATCCCGACCAGGACGGTCGGATTGCGATCCCTGTCACTATCGACGTTTCTGAAGATGCCAATAGTTATTACTACGCTGCTTTGGTGATTCGGGAGACATCCTTGAAAGAGGGTCCATTGGTCGTACGGGGAGAACTGGTGGTTCCCATTTTTGTGAGACCTAGGGGAGCATTTTACCCATTTGATATTGATGTCAAAGGCATTGTATCGACAAAAGACTTGAGTATGATGGCTGCAACGCTCTCGGTTCCGTCCAGTGTAATACTTTATCAGCAAGACGATACCAATAACTATGCGGGATCTTTGTCTGCATTTGAACTCGCAACCAATTTTCCTGTCCAGATGACAGCCTCAATAAGCCCTTCAGAGTCGGTTCTCGCTGAGTTATCAACTGAGACTCCTCCTTCTCATAATGGTGGACGGACCCAATTTGATCTAAAGGTGATCGCGAATAATGTTAACCTGGTCGGGCTAACCGCAGGAAGTCATGGGGTAACTCTGGGGGATCTCACTGTCCAAGTGATCCCAGATTTCAGCATGAGCTATTCGGCTCAATATTTATCCATGTGTAAAGATGGATCCAGATATTCTAAGCCATGGTTTGCTGCGGTGGGGGCGTACATCAATCAGGAGAAACGCAAGCTTGATGAGGCCGCCCTTGTACGTTTTCGGGGACAAGAGTGCTTTTTTAGAAAGTTAGGATGGCTTGCTTTACAGTCTCGCTCGGTTGAGATACTGTTGGATGATAATGAAGAAATCCTTGAAAAGGCCTTCTACCAAACTCGTCTGATTAATGGCTGCTTGGCCAATGCGGATTTATGGTTAGAAATGTTACGTAGTCATTACTACGATGAAAAATGGTTACAGCGGGATATGCGGGAATGGCTACAGCAAGAGGCCATTCCGTGGGTCTTGACCTTCTTGGGGCAATGGCAGCAGTGGCAACAGACGCAAGAAGCGATAAACTGGCAGCACCAGTTGGATCAAGCCTGCTTCTTACCAACTCCAGATGGTGCACTGATGAGTGATCCCCTGGTCCCTATGCCATCGGTGGCCTCCATTGGCCTGATGCCCATGTTGCCCCAAGAAGAGATGGGGAGTTCAACAAAAGACAGCACCGAACATCTGTTTCTAGATTTTTATCCTTTTAAGGGCAGGGAACTCAGGTCAGGGTTATTGGAAATGATGAAGGATACACATCAACTGGTTATTGTTGATCCGAGGCTGGGGGGAGAGGAGAATCTCGCTCTTTGTGCTGAAGACGTCTCATTAGAGGTTGCACTGGATCTGATTGGTTTGAGTCTCGACGCTCAATGGGAAAGATATCCTGGGTATTACTATCTTAAGCCTGCACCAATTGTCAGTATGCAACAACCTTTCTTCTTTTCGCGACAAGGGGACAAGCCCAATGCCGAACTCATTAAGCAAAACCATAATCTCCAATCTGATTGGTTTGCAAGATGTGCGTATTTTTTGAGTGAGGAAATTGGTATTCCTATTGTTTGTTCACCGAAAGCAACTGGGAATGTTACGGCACGTTTGCATGATGTGCCTCTAGAAGTGGCTTTGGATGCACTCTGTATCAGTAGCGGTAATCAATGGAAGAAGGGCGATGATTTCTATCTGATCGAACGTCGTCAGGACAAGTCTCTAAACTTGAACTACCCGATCGAGAAGAGCATGCCAGACTCCAACGAGCCCACACCTGGTGATTTGTGCTGGTACTGGGAGGACACTCCTTTGGAAAAGGTCGTGGCCAATCTAAGCTTTGAAACCGAGACCAATCTAGTCTTGGATGCGGGCCTGGATCCGGGACATCGTGTCACCTTGATCTGTGAGGATTGTTCGCTGGAGGGTGTCCTGAACAAACTCTGTCGAACTATCGGATGCACCTGGAAGAAGACGCCGTATTTCTATTGGATTTTGCCTGAAGCGAAGGGTGAGAACCTAGAGGCTTACCCTTTTCAGGTCACCCAGCCCTGTTCGGCTCCTGAGAATTCCTGTTCTTCTGATAATATTGTCATGATGAAAGACGGACGGAGTCTAATCATGCAGGTATTGGAATTACACAAGAGAAATCTCAATAAAATAACAACTTGGAGAGGAGAGGCCACGGTTGTCAAATACATTGGCGATGGCGATGGGGTGGAGTTGTTTAGGGATAAGCAGGTGTCCTTTGTGTTAGATGAACAAGAAGGCTCTGTGAAATGGGTCGAGGATGTCAACGTATATACTGTAAGCAACGAAGAATTGAATGGTAATCTCCCAGAGCAATATATTAATGCTGGTATTGTGACAAAGGAAAAATGGTACCATTATTCTCCGGGTTTTTCCTATGAGGGTGATGACTCTCTGAAAAATACATTGATGATTTGGCCCCAGGAGCATTATTCCAGGAAGGATGTCACTAATTTCAACCCCATGACCTATGTATTGGATCATCCTGCTGCTGGACCGCTTTATTCACGAATGGAATTTGTCTACAACAATTGGGATGAATGCAAAACAGCGGGTTATTCAGTAGAGAGATCCGGCGATATGGTCACAGTCACCGCCGCGCCTCGTGATGCCAAGATGAGTTGGAATTTCGATTTGTCCAAAGGTGGGAATCTGGTTCGCTATCGAGTAGTGACTCCCAAGTTTGGGACAAAAAACGAATTTACATGGGATTTCACAGATATAGATGGGATTTGGGTACTGGCGTCCTATGAAGGAATACGTCAAAGAGTAGGAAACGAGGGAGGGGAGATAGAAAAGCAGGAAACACACATTGATTTCTACAACCAAATCATCAATGACCCAATTAATAGCACTGAGTTTTCTTTAGAGAGTTTAAGGGTTGCATCTGGGACTTATGTTTCAGATTACACCACGGGACGGACTTACTTGTATTATGAATAGAAGGGTTTAGCCCGTTCTGTTTCTATCATGCAATAAAATAATCCTATTAGACATCAACCGAGGGCTGGTGTGTCAATAAAGGGCAGACGGTTGTCTGCCCTCACTGAATCCTGATTTCTTGAGTTATTCTATAGCTGCTCCTGCAGCTTGATTTGATCAAGAAAAACTATCGTTTTCTGAGTCTTGATCCTCCGTAGCAGAGCTACTAGGAGAACGGGCTGACATCTGTTTACGGCTCTGTCTTCTCCAAGTACTCCTGGGCCGATTTCAGGCTATCGATCAAACTGTGTAGTTCATCATCCGTGACCGGTCCATTGATGGCCAGGATCGGGAAGGTGCCGGCGGGGGACTCCAGGATGTAGCTGATGCGGTCCTTTGAGGGGGGATCTTTAAGTTCATGTTGGGCGCTCTCTAGCAGGATATTGGCCATCCACTTGCTGCGCACTCCACCAATGACCTTGAATCCATTAGGAGACTCGTAGACTTTGTTTCCCATTTTGGCCAACATCCCAAAGGTCTGATTGAAGATATGGGATTGAACCAAGACCACGTGGCGTTTATCGGGTGCCCTACAGGTCAACATGAACATGCGTTGGCCTGGACTGGTGGGATCGAGTACATCGGTGATTTTCATGGTCTCACACCATGCCGGCTTTTCTGTGAGCACATAGGTTTCGAAAGTGGCCTTATCGATGATGTGCTGTATCGTGACATCATCAATCACCATGTCGGGTGTCAAGGTCACTCGATTTTCTTGGCTGGTTTGACCGATGCGGGTTGCCAGTTCACTGAGATCCCAGGAGACCTCGGGAGCCGCGACATAGTCCGTGGTTACACGCCTTTCTAGCAGCTGTGTTTCATTGTTGATTAGAAATTCCATTTCATCGATCGTATGATTATCCGTACGGATGCGGAACAGGCAATAGGACGAAATATTTCCATCCGGATCTGGGGTGCCTAATTGAAAGACCTGCACTGCCGTTCCATCGGGTAGGGTTGATGGGAAGTGATCAAGGATGCGGGTGGAATCTTGATCCAGGCCAGACTTGAAGCCGGTACCCAATCCAAAGAACTGGGCCGGTTCACTGGGAGGACTGAATTCCCCAGTAACGGGTTGGCTCTGGATCTCAATGCCTGATGTCGTGATTTCGGTGGTGTAGACATTGTTGCCGTCAAAGGCATTGGCAAAGACCAGGTCCTGATCGGTTTCCAGTTGGCGTACAAAGCGACCGGTGGTCGGGTCGTACCAGGCCTGATCGAACACGGTGTAGGGCTCGTCTGTTACCGAGAGTTTGAGTTGGTCCATACGCAATTGGCCATCCGCCTTCATGGAGCACATGGGTAGCCAGGTGAAGCCCAGGGTATGGCCCGTGGAGGTGGGATAGACGGTGATTTCATTGCGGATGTAGACGGTTCGTTGACCCGAGAACCAGGCGTTTTCAGCGGCATGGACCTGCGCGAGAAAGTCGAGATAAGAGGGCTCGGGTGAGGGGGGCTGAACCAGGGTCGTCAGCCCGATCGCTATGGCGATAATGGCTGCGAGGGAAAGCTTGAATAGAGGAATCATACGTTTTCTCCTTTTATAACTCATACGCCCCTGGGGCACTTGCTCCACTGCAGCAAGGCAGCGTTTCAAACGTGTAGGCATCTCGACTTCGATGGAATGCCCCAGGGATGTCAGGGATTGGATCTGTTGGTTGATGTCTCGCTGGTATTGGGCACAGTCGGGACAGGATTCAATATGATCGAGCAGGGACTGCTGCAGGTCTTGATGGCCTAAAGCAGCATCCAGGATCTGAGCTTGGATGTCTTGACAGGGGCCATTCATGAGACGTCTCCTTGTTGGGCCAACAGTTCGCGTAACTGTTGATGGGCCTGACGCAGTTTCTGATAAACATTCGAGGCGGATTGATTCAAACGGGCGGCGACCGCCTGGACGGACTGGCCATCCAGATGATGCCAGACCAAGGGCTCACGCAGCTCCAGGGGAAGCTGCCCCAAGGCCCGTTCCAATTCCACCGAGTGGGTGGGTTCTTGGCCGGTGGGTTGTTGTTTGAGTCGTTCCGTTTTCACTTTCAGTCGCCTTTTGTCACGTAAGTGATTAATGGCATGGTTACGGGCAATCTGGGTGATCCAGGCAGTAAACCTTGCCGGTTCACGCAGTTGCCCTAAACGTTTGAGTCCGGTGATAAACACCTCCTGGCTGAGATCTTCGGCGTCATGGGGGTGGCCGACCACGCCCAGGCAGGTCATAAACACGACCTGGTAGTGGTCTCGTACCAGTTGGGTATAGGCCTCCCGGTCCCCACGCTGGGCCGCCAATACCGGTTGTTTGTCAAAATTTTGACTCACTCGAAACTCCTCAAGGTGTTTTCACTGGATAGACAAACACCAAGCGTTTAGTTTACAGAAAAAGATAAAATTTGTCGTTGGCCTGGTTCATTTACAGTCTGCAGGTTACAGATTTAGGAGATCTGATTATGAAAGGGTATTTCACCGCGACCTTGTTGAGCCTTGTTTTATTGATTAGTGGTTGCCAAAGCGATTCCGCATGTTGTGGAACTGGCAAGGCCATCGAGCTATTGAATGGCCAGGATCTGACGGGATGGACCCTCTATGTACCCGATGAAAACGTGGATGTGGCCACCATTTGGTCAGTCCAGGACGGTGTGGTTCATTGCTCAGGGGCGACCAACGGTTACATGCGCACCAACGAGTCCTATGCCGACTATCATCTGCATCTGGAATGGCGTTGGGTGGCCGAGCCGGCCAATAGCGGGGTGTTGCTGCATATTCAAGGCGAGGACAAGCTGTGGCCGGTCTGTATCGAGAGTCAGTTGTGGTCAGGCAAGGCCGGTGATCTGGTCTTGATCAATTGGACAGGCATCACCATTGACGGGAAGGACATGGCCGATCCCAATACCCAGTATGTGGTCATCCCCAAGCAACATCCCAGTTCGGAAAAACCGGCAGGACAATGGAATTGCTATGACATCGTCTGTGACGGTGACAGCATCACCAGTACCGTCAATGGCGTCCTGCAAAACAGCGGTACACGAGCGTCGGTGACTTTCGGTCCCATTGGCCTGCAAAGCGAGGGCGGCCCCATCGAGTTCCGCAACATAACGTTAACACCACTCCCCTAGTGTCACGGAGCCCGGAAGAGAAAACCCGGGCTGATCATCCATTGGCCAGGGGCATACTCACGTACATGAAACGTGCATGCCCGTGTTTGAGCGGGACCGCCGTGGGCACAGGCAACGAGGCAATCAAGGGTGAAGCCGGGTTGGGGAGGTTCGGCCGCTTGGGGAGGTGAGATCGAGAGGATGTCGGTTAGTGCGTATTGAGCCAGGGTGACTTCGAACCACTGTTTGTGTTGAGGAAGTAAATAGGCCCCGTAGTTCAATGCTGTGGTTAGGTCTCCCTTTTGCCAGGCTTCCAGGAAACGGTGAACGAGGTTGGAGGCAGCCTCTTGGTCAGTTAAGGTTTCCTGTTGCAAGCCCAGCTCCAAATCTGCTGTGTTGAGTAGGACACAATCGCTAGGCACTTCGTTGAGCAAGTCAAAGTGTTCTGCAGACATGGGTTGATTGTAATCGATGTACTCCCAAGTATATTGATGGGCGTAATCATCCTGGGCTTGGTCCCAGGTCAGGACATCCACTTGGTTGACCCATTTGCTCTGAGGATCGACGGTAAAGCGTTCCTGCATGGTAGGCTTGGGCTGATCCAGGACATAGGTGTTGGGTTCGTAAAATACGGAAAAGGTAATGGGATCCAGGTCGGTCTCCCGGTCATGATAAACCAGGTGGACATCACCGGCGGCTTCCAATCCGCGCAGGTAGCCCATGGCCTGCTTGGGGTCGTAGCGGTAGGCAAAGTAGAGCATCTTGTCGGTGTAGTGTTGATCTCGGAAGATGGCCAGGTCGTTGCTATCCTTGAGCCAGTATTGAGTGACACCACCTTGCCAAACGGCGACGATACGACGTTGATAGAAGTTAACGCGTATCTTGCTCAGTTGGCCCTTGGGGTCATATTGAATCCAAGCCTCGCGATCGATGTCACCGGCTTGCGTGCGACTATGAAAATGGAAGTGTTGGATGTCTTGTACGGCTGTGGCGGTTTGATCCAGGGCATAGCCCAAGGGAGTGTTCCGTTCCAGCAGGTGCAGGGACAGGGACACCACCAGTAGAATCAAGGCGGCAATGGTTAAACGGATCAGCCAGGGCGAGTGTGAATGACCCTGATGACGATCATGTTGCTGCCATTGTTGATACAGTTGATCACGCAGGCGTTGACGCGTATCCGGATCGGCATGAACCCGGCAGTGTTGGAGTTGTTGTTCAATATCGTGGTCGGTTTTCATCAGTCACCATCTCCAGAGAGAAGTCCTCGTAATTTATCTATCCCCGTGCGGTAACGGCCCTGCACTGTGCCCAGAGGCAGGGCCAGTTGACGGGCCAGGGCGCGAAACGACAGGTCGCTGTGGATCTTGAGTACGATCATCTCACGCTGTTCGCTGGGGATGTTTTGCAGGGCTCGCTGTAGTCGTGTCGCTTGCTCCTGGGCCACGGTCTCATGGCTCGGACAGGTCGGCTCTTGGTGGTCATCGAGTTGGAGTCGGTCGTGGTGGCGGGCATGACGTTTATGACTCCGCAGTTGATCACGGCAACGGTTGGCCACGCAAGTCGCCAAAAAACCCTTCAAGCTTCCCCGTAGTTGGAATGTCTCCAGGGATTCCATGAACTTGGCAAAGACATCATGGACCACGTCCTCGGCTTCCTGGTGGTTACTCAGTAGACTAAAGGCGATGGTCAACAGGGCATCGAGGTATTTTTCATAGATCCGCTCAAACGCAGTCCATTCGCCCTGCTTGGCCTTAATAATCAACATTCGATCTTCAAACATGCGATCCCAGGGTTGCTCAATCGGGTTTACACCCTTTATAACGTCCAAGCAGGGCGGATGCACGTGGAGAAATTGGGTAATCGGTGATCGAGTGATCGGTAACAATTGTCGCAAGTATCCGAGGTTATGCTGTCATCTCGAACGAGCGAAGCGACTGAGAGATCTATTAGACTAAGTATCGCGCAGCGATTCCACTTTTTTACCGATCACCGGTAACCCGATCACCGATTACCAAAAATCACGGGCAGGGGTCGTCCTTGTGGCTCTGGATCATGAGACGAGAGATCTTTTCGATTTCGTCGTCGTACCAGACCGTGATGCGATAGAAATCGTCGGAAATGCCCTTGGCCTCAGAGATGGAAAGGATACGGAAGGCCCGTAGCTCTTTATTGCAGTATTTGGCGACCTTCTTCTTGAGTTCTTCGGGATTGCCGGAAAAGGCGGGGCGTTTGAATTCCTTGAACTGTATGGCCATGCGTCACCTCTGGGTTGGGGAGCTTTCAATGGGATTATCTATACCTATACAGTATCGTTTGTGAAGATTTTGTCAACCGGTGGTGTCTTTGTTGAGGTAACTAGTTGAGCAGCAATTTCCACAGCGGCGGCCCCAGGACCATCAAGCCGATGATAACCGAGCCCAGGGCGGAGATCAGGACGGCGCCGGCAGCGACGTCCTTGGCCTTTTCGACCAGGGGGTGGAATTCGGGGCTGGCTACGTCGGCCAGGAATTCTAGGGCAGTGTTGAGGGACTCGGCGGTCCAGACGGCGATCATGGCCAGGATCAGCCAGCACCAGTCGTCGTGGTCGATGTGACAGAAGAGGCCCAAGGCAACGATCAAGACCGTGGCGGCGGCATGCAGCCAGGCATTGTGCTGGGTCTTGAGCATGAGGGTGACGCCACGCACGGCGAAGTGAAAACTCTGGGCCCGACGCTTGAATGAAAAGGTATGGCGGCTTTCCTGCCAATGGTCGATTTCTTGTTGTTTGGCCATGTCGAACATTAAAACCCCTTCACTGGTTTAGCTCAAAGGGTATATCGACAATCGAAGAGAAAAACTTAATCTGATGCTCGCAGGGATTCTAGGGGGACGATAGGGTGATTTCCAGGTGGGTGGGATGTTCGGCCGTGACCTCCACTGCCTCCAGGATCTGGGTGTCATAGTCGGGATGGGTGATCTCAAGGCGGTGTTGCCCAAAGGGGATGGGGTTCAGGGTAAATTTTCCCTGGTCAGTTACGGTCTTGAGTTCTGCCTGTTCAGTCCATCCATTGGTTAACTCGGAGGCGGGGATGATCAGGCTCACCGTGGCGCCGTTAACGGCCTGGCCTTGGCTATCCGTGACCTGTCCGGAGAGAGTGCCGCCTTGGATTAAAGCCACCGTTGTATAGCTCATCTCGTCCGTGTCAATTTGTCCCAGGTCCAGGGGCAGGTATCCTTCAGCCATGATTTGGATGCGGTAGATCCCCGGACCTTGCGTGGTGATATCGAATCGGCCTTGGTCATGGATCACCGGAGTGATGTGCCTGTCCGGTAGGAACCGCAGGGGGATCTGCGGGTCGCTTAGCTTCTGCAGAGAGACCTTGAAGTCCGTGATGGGCAGTCCAGTTTCACTATTGACGACCTTGCCTTGAACATGGGGCACGGGTTCGCAAGCCAAGGTCAGTGTCATGTCCGACTGCGGGACCGTGACATCGGTGAACAGGGTCTGGCGGATATGGGGGCCTTCCACGATTAGGCTGTAGTTACCGGGTTTGAGTTGGTCCATGACGAACTGATTGTCCTCGACCACCAGTTGCTTGGCGTAGATGCCGATCCCGCCCTGGACGCGTACGGCCTTGGCATAGACTTCCTCGGTTTGTTCCTCGGTGGTCCATTCGATGGATCCGGCCAGATCAACCTGAGAGTTGGGGGATTCAAAGGGCACGGTGCAGGTTAGTATGTCCTCATCGTATGGGTATTCCAGGATTCCAATCTCACGGCGAGGCCAGGTGGTTTCACTGTACTGATAAGCGGCGATTAAGCGGTAATCCCCCTCGATCATGTGGGGTAGGGCGAATGTGCCGTTGGGATCGATGACCACATAATCGACATGGGAGCTGTTGTGCCACCAGGTCGGTACTGGATACAAACGTAATCCTGCGGCCGGTGTGCCATCGCGATAGGTGGCGGTGCCACGCAATGTTTGGCCAGGTGTCATGACCACGGCTGCGGACGTCACTTCATTGGCGTCCGTGCAGAGTGTTTCAGTATAGGCCGGGGGCCATTGGCTGTGAATCACGGAAATCTGATAGGGCGTGTCCGAGGGCTTGGCCGCCCCGACAATGGCTCGTCCTTGTTCGTCTGTTAAGCAGGGTTGACCCACGTTGTTGGCCTGCTCGGTTCCCAGCCAGCTGAGGCGGACCTCGGCATCAGGAACGGGATTGCCTTGGTCATCCATGACTTGGACATCGACCATGCAACCTCGCTTTAGATAGAAGTGATGTTGGAGCGAAACATTGGGATCTATAGCCACGGTTGGCATATCCTGGCGTTGAGTAAGAAAGCCCACAGAGTCAATGGCCATCCTGTAGGTTCCGGGCTCGATCCAGTCGCCAAAGCTGTAGAAGCCATTGCAGTCGGCCAGGGTCTGGTAGATGATCGGGCCGTGTAGTTCCACGGTTGCATCCGGCACGGGTTCACTGGTCAGGGCGTCACGGATCACGCCACTGAGACAACCTTGTGCCACGAATGTCCCGCCTGCCAATGGTAGCGAGTCGGTGCTGTTGGCAACGGCATCGCTCTGAGGATTCAAACGGCCCAGCAACACTCTTAAGGCTTCAGGATAGGGGGCCAAGGCCTCGACGTCCTGTCGGTCGCCCATTTGCCCCAGGTAGGTTGCGGCAGCCAGACGAATCGGTTCGTGTGGACTGGCCAATTGGTCACGGAGCCAGGGTAGGTTCATGTTGGCGACTTCACGGTCCATACGTGCCAGGGCTGCATCCAATTCCTCAGACGTCAACGCGGCAACAATGGGATTATCCGGGGTAACCAGGGAGCCGGGAGCGATGGAGTCAACTGGCACAACGGTTCTGTCCAAAACCAGAGGGGCTGGAGGAGCAGGTTGCTTATCAGTATTAAAAAGCAGGATTCCCAGGCCTAGTCCAATGAGAATGACGGCGGCAACACTGATTTTCAACCAGGATTGGGACAGGATGGAGATGATCCGAGGGCCGGTATGGTTGACCGGAATCGTGTGCTGTTGGGCGAGGAGCTGTTGGCGAACCGCGTTCATGGCGCGGTCGGTCGATTCCTGTGAGGGCCGCATACGGGCGATCATCTCCAGTTTGCGGTGGATTTCACGGTCCTTAGAGTTCGACATAGTCCTCCCCTCCCCCTGGGGCCTTGGATGGGGCCAGGGTCTTGGAACACAGTTGTCGCACTCTAGTCATGGCTCGTGAGCAGATCGCACGGATATGGTGCGGGGTTTTGCCCGTTTCCTGGGCGATCCGTTCAAAGGGCCATTGCTCTAAGTATCTTAAAACGAAAATCTTGCGTTGGGTTTTGCTGAGTCTCTCGGTGGCCTGCAGCACCTGTTGGAGTTGCTCGTTTTCGACCATGCGGGCCATGGTGCTTTTTTCCTCGGCCGCCTGCTCAGGGACGTTATCAGGGTCATTAAAGAGGTGTTCCTTGCGTTTGCGACGCCAATCAAAGGCCAGATTCATGGCAACGGTGCGGGCATAGGCACCGAGGTTATCGACTGTGTCGATGCGGTGGGTACTATTGAGTTTGATAAATAATTCCTGCATAAGGTCTTCTGCCACGTCTTCACGCAAGGTCAAACGGGTTAAAAGGGCATGCAAACCGGGACCGTTCTTCTCCAGCAGTGCCAATAATTTGTCAGTCCTAGTCTGCAACGAGTCCTAACCTCGTAGAACCGGTTTCACATGTGATGACGGCCTGAATCCCGCAGGCGCAACAACGAAAATGTCCCTGTACAAGAATTTTCGCAAAGATGGTTTAGATCATAACTCCCTGTTGCTGCAGTGCATACCACAAAAAAATACCCTAGATTAACTAGGGTGTGTATGTGACAAAAAAGCTTGGAATGGGTTGTTAGCTTAGATGTTATCGGACAGGAAGCGTGGCTACTCCATATAAAAGACCTCTTCCATAGGAGTGGTAACGGGTGAATTATCGGGGTTCGTTTCCATGAGGTCAGCCATATAGGCCCACCATTTTTGAACGATCTCCAGACTGCCGAGGTCCTGACTGGAGGATGTGCCACCCTGCTTTTGCGAGCCAAACAGGATGTGGGTCTCTTCGTCGAGGAAAATGACGTAATCACTGATGCCATTGTCTTTTAGGAGTTGTTTGAGTTCCGGCCAGATGGCGTCGTGACGCTTCTTGTATTCTTCTTTGCAGCCGGGTTTGAGTTTCATTTTAAAGCCGAAGCGTTCCATAGAATCTCCTGATTATTGGCCCTGGGTTGTCGTTGAAGTGATTGTAACGGTGATCAAAGATCGGCTCAATTAAATACCCGGTTCGAACTGGGGGGCTTTGGTTTAACTTGACGGAGGTTTATGTCGATAACCCTAATTAAGGCATTGCCTACGCCTAGTTTTTATGCCATTGGGGGTAGAAGTGGGCATCGATACAACGCACAAATCAGAATCTACACAACAGGCCATACAAGGGCGAGTTTTGATTGCCGATGACAGTAGCAGTAACCGTTTGCTGTTAAGGCATCAACTCGAACAATTAGGTTTGGAGGTTACTACTGCGCAGGATGGTTGCCAGGTCCTTGAGGCGGCCAAGATGGCAGTTTTTGATCTCATTCTCATGGATCTTTCCATGCCCAATATGGGAGGGATGGATGCTTTAAGGGCATTGCGAGAACTCAAGATCACCACCCCGGTGGTCGCCTTATCGGGTCGAGGGGAGGAAGAGGGCAAAGAGGTTTGTCTGGCTGCCGGATTTAATGAATTCTGGGAAAAGAAGGGTTATACTGAGGAACAGTTGTTTGAACTTTTAGTCCCGTTTTTTCATTGCGTAGATCAATTTGACAGCAACATTCACCTTTCATCAGACCCTCCTATTCAAGCAAACGATCAATTGTTTAATCTAGAGTCACTGATGCAGGCCTATGGCAACGAGGAGGGCGTTCGACAAATGCTAGCGGTATTTGTGGATGATGCCTCCAAGACCATGGCAGCTCTGATCAATGCTTTTGATGGGGGCCATTACGATTGTGTGACAAGCCTGGCCCACAAGCTTGCTGGGGCCGCCAGTATGATTCAGGCTCAACAGCTCGCCCAATTAGCCAGTCAATTGGAGGCCGATGCAGTCAGTGCTGACAAGATCCTGATCATACGCCGTTTGAGCCGTGTACAGATGGCCTACGAGGCCCTATGCCAGGCTATTGATCGTTAGGAGCATCTAGAGCTAATACCACATTGCCACATATTGAGCCCGTTGATCCACGTTTGGTTTAGCGACGTGGGTGATGCGCCGAGCTAGAAGGCTGCAAAGATCATCCATGATCATGTAATGACGATGCTCTTCCTGAGCCATCTCCTGATAAAACTGATGTTCCAGGGGGTTTTCGGTTTCGCAGGCACGATCCAGGTAGAACCGCTCCAGTTGGAGTTCCACATCCCGAGCCCGCTGATATTGATCCAGTTCTGTAAAATCCATGCCCCATTCATCCATGAGGTCTTCGGCCTTTTTAATCAACGAGGCGCTGTAGGAAAGGTCAAAACGAGTCGATAACCGCCCAATCCAACCTTCCTGGACCTTGACTAAGCTCTGTTCATGTAACTCCTCGCCATGAGCCAGGGCCAACAACAATTCTTGGATCGTTTTGTGTGGAGCCAATTCAGCCAATTGCTGATAGTGCGTGCCCAGTTGTTCTTCTTGATGTTGAGCAAATTGCACGATATTCATAACCTGTCCTTTCAGCGGCTCTTGTATGGTCGCTCAGCAGATAAAACGGCGATTAAAATTGCGATGGGCCAGAGGATTTTCCCCAAACCGGCCGGGGATCTCCGCGTATGCCCCTTAAACCGCCTGTTAGGACGGAAAGTTTTCGTGAATGAAAAAGGAGAATAAGAACATGGGACAACTAAATACAGGTGACAAAGCCCCTACCTTCACGCTCTTAGACCAGAGCGGCAACAAGGTTTCTCTCAAGGATTTCAAGGGCCACAGGCTCTTGATCTACTTTTACCCCAAGGCCAGCACCCCGGGGTGTACCACCCAATCCTGTAGTGTGCGTGATAGCTTGGGGGATTTGCAGGCCCAGGGGGCTCACGCCATTGGGATTAGTCCGGATCAGCCGGACAAGCAGAAGAAGTTCGACGATAAATACGAATTGGGCTTTCCCCTGCTCAGTGATCCTGACCACAAGGTTGCCGAGGCTTACGGCGTGTGGGGCACCAAGGAGATGTACGGCAAGGAGTACCAGGGGATCATACGTTCCTCATTCTTGGTGGACGAGAAAGGCAAGGTTCTCCAGGTTAACTACAAAATCAGCCCCAAGGATACCGTGACCAAAGCGCTGCAAGGATTGAGCAAAGAATGAGAAGTTATTACCGATCACCAGCTTACCGATAACCGATCACCAAAATAGAAGGTGCCATTGAGCGGCATTCAAGGCTGATTTCCTCATGTTGACCCACCGTCAATGGCACCCGGGAAACGACGCATATGATGCCATTTTGGGGTGGGTTCTAATACACACCTTCGGCATAGTCTTCAATATGGTAAAACTCGCCATCTTCTAGATACCAATGTGTCCTGCCCAAGAGGTCACACAGGTTGTCCATTAATTGATAGTGATGATGCTCTTCTGCGGCGAGTTCTTCGAAGATTTGGCGTTGCTTGACATTATCCGATCGTGCGGCCAATTCGAGGTAGGTCTGTTCTTTTTGGTACTCAATATCCCGAGCACGTTGATACAGAACCAACTCGTCTTCGGTTAAACCGAAGTACTCCTCCGAGTGGGTCAGTGCGTTCAGTATTTGATCGGCCCCTTGGATGAAGTCCACTTGGCGTTGCTGTACCGGGATCTCCTTTTTCATCTGTTCCAGTACCGCCTCGTGATGTTGCTCATTGACCGCTAGCATCTCCAGGATATTGCGAATGCCTTCATGAGGAGCCTTGCGGGCCAGAGATTGGTAATGACGCTCGATCTGACGTTCTTGCTGCAATGCGAATTCAAGGATATCCATAGCATACTCCTTCTTTCTGCATGGGTAAAACGATTGTTCTCTTTTGGTTTTACGACCTGGAAGCGTTAATGGTGCGGTGATGTTGCTCTGGGCCGAGTTTTTTTTGGAAATCCCCTAGAGATCGGGATATTTTTAAGGATCTCGGGCGAACTGTTCGCCGAATGGGTGGGTATTCCAAATCAAATAAGGAGACTCATATGAGCTTAAAAGACTATTTCAGTAATGTTGAGGGCATCGGCACCCTGGCCACTGCCGATCCCGAGGGCAAGGTCAACGTGGCTCTCTATGCCCGACCCCACGTCATCGACGAGGAGAAGGTGGCTTTCATCATGAATGACCGTTTAAGCCATGCCAACGTTGCGGCCAATCCCTATGCGGCTTATATGTTTGTCGAGCAGGGGGAGGGCTACCACGGTAAACGACTAACACTCAAAATGGTGGGTGAATCTACGGATGAGGCCGCCATCAACGAGATTCGCCGGCGCGAGACGACCCACACGGTTTCAGATGCCACCAAATTCCTGGTGACCTTCGAGGTGGTTGAGGTCCGGCCTCTGGTGGGAACTTAATTTACCAAAAGCCTTTGCTATGCAGCATTTATCCCTTGCACCGTGACAGTGATGCGTTAGAATCTGTCGCATTACGGACGACGAATTCTAACGCATCTATGGAAGGGCTGCGACTGCATGCCATTGGTGACATTCTATTTTCAGCTGCATCAGCCGCTCCGACTACACCCTGACGGACAACCGTTGTTGTGGGTCGAGCAGAACCGCATGATTTTCGAGAAGGTAGCGCAGAACTGCTACCTCCCTGCGACCCAGCTTTTTACCGATCTGATCCAGGCCCATCCTGACTTCAAGATCTGTCTGAGTCTCTCTGGCACCTTCTTAGATCAAGCCGAACGCTATCAACCTGAGGTCATCGAAACCCTGCAAGCCCTGTTCAAGGCCGGTCAGGAGCATCAACAGGTTGAATTGTTGGATGAAACCTATTACCACTCCCTGGTCTCGCTGTTTTCCGATCCGGAGAAGATCGAGTTCAAGGATCAGGTCTCACTCCACCGTCAAAAGATCTACGACTTATTCGATATCAAGGCTACCGGTTTTCGCAACACCGAGTTGATGTACAACAACGACATCGCCAACGTGGTGGCGGACATGGGCTATCAGGTGATGCTCTGCGAGAAACGCGATGATATGTTCATGGGCCAGGGGCATGAACCTATCAGTCCCAACGCCGTATTCCATACCCGCGGCCGTCGTGGTAAGCCGCGTAAGATGGTGGTCTTGCCCCGTAATCGCGAACTCAGTGACGACATCGCCTTTCGTTTTCCCCGCAATCCCTTGAGCCCGCAGCAGTACGCCCAGTATCTGGCTCAGATCGACGGCGAGGCCGTCATGTTGGGTTATGACTTCGAGCATATTGGCGAACACATCTGGGCCGACAAAGGCATCTTTGAATTTTGGGCTGAATTGCCTGCAGCCTTGGCCCAGTATCCCAATGTGGTTCCGGCCAACCCGACGGAGATTGCGGCCCAATTCGATAAGGTCGATTGTCCCACCATCGACATCGATGCCCTGTCCACCTCGTCCTGGGCCGATGTGGAACGCAACACCTATGGTTGGTTGGGCTCCCACACCCAGCATCGCATTTTTTTACGGATGCAGGACCTCGAAACCGAGGCCCGTGCCGCGGGTGGTGAGTTGTTGCGACGTTATCGTTTGATGACCACCTCGGATCATCTCTATTACCTGCATGAAGGCAAGGGATCCGACCGTCTCGTACACGAATATTTCAATCCCTATGGTTCACCGGTCGCGGCCAGCTATGTGTTGACCCATGCCCTGGATCGACTGCAATACTCGGTCGTCAGCTTTAATATCCTCAAACGTACCCCCGAGACGCCCATCATCATCATTGCGCCCGAGAGCGCCCGCCTGCCCGCCCAAGGTATGGGGGACTTTGCTCGCTATGTCTCGGGCAAGAGCGGGGGATTGGGCGAAGTGGTCTCGGCCCTGTGTCAGGGGCTCTCGGATCGTGGTATCCCCGTCCATTTGGTGACCATCAACCTGGCTCGACGTTTCCGCGAAGAGGCCGGACTCACCGAAGAGCAATGGAGCCAAAAACGGCGTGAGGTCGAGGCTCGCTACGTGCACCTGGTGACCAGTGCCGTGTTCGAGGATTACAGCAGCGCCTACCAGGGCAACCCTCTGGTCAATGCGGCCGAGTTTCAACGCCAGATCGTCAATCAGATCATCAAACAGATCCAGAGTCAATACGAAGGACGCGGCCTGATCCATTCCAATGACTGGATGGCCGGCGGCGTGGTCACGGCCTATGCCAATCTCCGCAACATCCCGGTGCTGCACACCATTCACAACAGTCACACCGGTTACATCCCCACCGAGTTTTTCTACGGTGTCAACATGCGCAAGCTCTGGGATCGGCTCTATGTCTCTCAAGACATGGGCCGTCAGTGTATCGATGCCCAGGCCACGGCTATCAAGAACGCCACCACTATTAGCTCGGTCGGTTACAACTTTCTGCGGGAGATCACCGAGGACTACTTCTGCGACCGTCACTTCATCCCGCATAGCGTCCGTCAAGAGATCAAGGTCAAGGCCGCCAGCTTGTCCACGCGTGTGATTCCCAATGGTATCTCGCCCGTGCTCTATCCCGAGTGTCAAAGCGAAAACCCGGATCCCGACCAACCCGGTCTGGCTCGCACCTATGGTCCGAATGACAACATCATCGAGGCCAAGCAGGCCAACCTGGTCAAGTTTCAAAAACGCATGAAACTGACGGTCGATCCCGATGCCATCCTCCTGTTCTGGCCGTCGCGTCTGGATCCCACGCAAAAGGGCGTGGACCTGTTGGAAGAGATCGCCCAGCCCTTTGTCGAGGCCCATCCCGGTGTGCAGATCGCCATTGTGGGTGATCCCGTGGGATCGGACTGGACCCATGCCGATATCATCGGACGCATTGCCGTGGCTTCGGCAGGCAAGGTGGCCTATCACCGCTTTGACGAAGACCTCAGCCTCTTGGGTTATGCCGCCGCTGCCGACGTCTTTGGGGCCTCGCTCTACGAACCCTTTGGCCAGATTGATGTTATGGGCAACCTTTACGGTGCCACTGCCACCAACCGTGACACCGGTGGCTATCGGGACAAGATCACTCGCTTGAGCCTCAAGGACTGGGGTGCCCCCATCGACCGGGGTAATGGCGTGCTCTTTCACGACTACAATGGCGGTGGTCTCTGGTGGGGCCTGCATACCACTGTGGAAAACCATCGTTATCTACGGCGTCACCCCAATCAGTGGGCCCAGCAGATGCGACGGATTATGCTCGAAGCGCGTGACAAGTGGTCCCTGGAAAACATGGTGGCCGGTTACATCACCGCCTACGAGGAACTCAACGGCAATAAACCCCTGGCATAAGTCTTATGACGAAAACGCGACCATCCCTGCCCGGCAAACCAGCCCATTGGCTGATCCTGGGGATTGTTGCCTGTCTATTGTTGGTCCTGATCCTTTCGGTTATGGTGCTAAATACCCGTCACTTGCCAACGATCAAGGGACAGGTCTATGCCGCTCAAACGTCTCAACCCATCGACCAGGCCATTGTATTGGGTTTTACACAAAAATATCGAATCATTGAGATGATGAGCCTGCGTGGAAGCAAGCCCACGCCCGTTCGAATGGACGTGTCCCAGAGTGATGCCAGTGGTATGTTCGCCTTGCCGGGCCAATCCCTGCGTACCCTTAATGGCAACGACCTCCAAGAGATTTTTATCTACAAGCCCGGCTATTTAACGGGCCATTATAGCAAGGGTACAGGCACATCGACCCTAGATGTCACCTTCGATCGTGCCATCGATCTGCCTGTCGGTGTGGCCTTACCCATGATCGAAAATCTCAATGCCGTCCGTCCTGACGTCTCGGCCGTCTCACTGTTGGGGCGACTCTATTGGTTTGCCTATTACTTCCATCATGTCGCTCCCCAAACCTTTGAGACCTATAGCCCTCTGTTACGTCAATTGAATCAGCAACTCCATCAAGACGAGGCCTTTATCTTGAGCACCTTGCAGAATCCAGATCAGGTCACGCTTTGGCGCGAGTATCTCGATAAATTCGATCGTGTGCTCTATCCTAAAGCGACTTCACCTGCCGAGTGACACGCTGCACGTAGGCCTCGATATCGAACTTACGTTTGAGGCCGTTGGCATTCATATAACGCACCTTGCCGAATACCGGCCGTTCACCCCAGGCCCGGTCGTGCTGACCGAAACACCAGGCCACCCCGGCGAAGCCATTGGGATCGCGTCCATCCAGTTGGTACTTGTTGTTGAGTCCAAGGGCCATGTCGAATCCCTCCTGTGGGCTTGCACTCCACTCCAGGATCTTCTTCCCCCAGTACATACGCATGTACCCGTGCATGGTTCCTAGGTGTACCAATTCCAGTTGGGCTGCGTTCCAATAGGGATCGTGAGTCTGGGCTCGTTCTAAGGTCTCCAGGGTGTAGACCACATCACGCTTATCACGGGCATGGAAGTTGAGCGTGCGCTGAGCCCAGGCGGCCAGGCCTTTGAATTGATCGTAGTGCGGATTGTAATGCACGAAGTTCTGGGCCAACTCTCGCCGCACGATCAGTTCTTCCAAAAAGCTATCCAAACCAGGCCCAGGTTCCTGCTTGCGGGCTTCTAGAGCGATGTAGAGTGGACTGATCTGTCCGAAGTGCAAATAGGGACTCAGGCCTGAGGTGTAATCCTGGCCCGGATCATTGCGTAGGTCATGGAAGTGACATAGCTTATGTTTGAGAAAATCATGTAATCGTTTCAGGGCTGCCTGGGTTCCGGGCGTGACATGGGCTACGGGCTGGACGCTCGTATCCAAAGACAGCTTCTTTAATAGTTGATCGACCGAGCGAAAGTCTTCACTCTTTAACCGCAGTGAAAGCGAGGGACACTTGGGCCGTTGTTGCCGCAAGGCAATCATATACGATTCCAACTGTCGATGCATGCGTGGCCTCAGGGTCCCTGCGGAAAAGTTTTCTTTATCTGAGACCTCCTCAATGGGCACGATGCAGTTGGTCTCGACCTCGATCATGTGACAATCGATGTGTCGAGCCACTTCATACCGCCAATGACGTTGAATGCGCAAATGTCCGGCATCGGTAATCACCCAGGCCGCCTGCGAAGCTACCTCGGGCACCATCACCTCGGGCGATCCCAGACGTAACACAAACTTAACGCCTTTGTCCTTGAGTGCGACCTGCGTCTCCAACAATCCTTCCAGCATGAAGTGATAATGACGGAGATTGGCTCCAGGGAAATCCGAGACTAGACAAAACAGTACCACCAAAGGCAGTTGTTGTTGATTGGCTAGATCAATGGCGTGTTCCAGGGCATGGTTCCAATGGGTCCGCTGGGCCGCCTGCATCCAATAGAGCCCGAAACGCCCATGGTTAATTGGCTTGGCATTGAGTTCATTGATCAATTCGGTTTTGACGGCCATGGTCTAACCTCCTTGTCCGAGTCATCAGAATCGTTCGCTTGCATCAGTTCGCGGGCCCGTTGCAGCAGAGTGGACGGGTATTGCTCTTGTTCGAGGATGCGAATCGCGGTGCGGGTGCTGGCCGGGCCCGGGTGGAGGCGATAGTCGAATTCTACGCCCTGGACGTTTAATCGTTCCTGAAAGTGGACATTCTGGGCGGCCTGGGATTGGGCGGCGGTACGGGCCAGTTGATCTTCGTGCGTAGCCAATAAGAAAAGGTGTCCGGACGCCAGCAGGTGTTCGAGCAGGGCCACACCCGCAGCCGTGCGTTCAGGTGAGTTGGTGCCACGGAAGGGTTCGTCGATCAGGCCCAGCAGGGGGACATCATTGTCCTGGTCCATGACCAGGCGACGCAGACGCCGCACTTCGGAGAGGAAGTAGCTTTCGTGTTTGGTCAGGTCGTCGCGTACGCGCACGTCGGTGATCAAACGCAGGACCGACAGGCTCATGGACTGAGCCAACACGGCCGAGCCTATATGGGCCAGTAGGACATTGGCCCCCACCATACGTACAAAGGTACTCTTACCCGCGGCATTGGGACCGGTGATAATCCAGGCCCGGGTTGCAGCGTCGAGTTGGATGTCATTGGCCACGGCTTCGTTTGGATCGATTAAGGGATGGTTGCCCGCTTGGATATCCAGTGAGGTGTCGGTTTGCCATAGTGGTAGGGTGGTTCCGGCCTGCTCACCGGCAAAGCAGGCCAGACTGTTGAGGGCTTCGAGTTCTGCCAGGGCGGCCAGACTCTGGAGCAGGGTGTCACGGTAGGGAACCAGGCGTTTAAGCACGGCCTCGCCCGCATGCAGGTCAAAGAAGAACAACAGGTTTAACTGGTTTCGTACCACGGCACCCAATCCCGCCCAGTCCAACCAGTCACACAGGGACGAGAGCTTGACCTGATATGACACCGTGACAAAGACATCGCGTAATTTAGCCAGGGACGTTTCATTGGGTAGAACCTCACAGGCACAGTCGCTATGGGATAACAATTGCAAAATCGTTCCCCGCACACCAATGAAGGGAACAACGGCCTGACGTAATGAACAAAAGACTCGTTTGAAGATCAGCCATAACAGTCCATTGAGGATCAGGAGTCCGAGCAAAGGGGAGATCCAAGCCATGCTGGTCGTGAAAATCAGGCCCACCATGATTAGGCAAGCCGAACCACTCAACAACGACCAAATACGCAAGAATCGCACCTGGTTAGGGTCGTTGTGTGCTGAGGTGTGGTGCAAGGCCTGGACGAGTCGGTCGAGTGGTTCATCATGACTGCGCAACGGCAAGACCGAGGCCATCAGCTTGAGGCGTGACTCCATGTCTTGGCTCAGCCAGTTGACCGTTGCCTGACGTTGCTCGATGGCGGCGATGTCTTGCAAAGGCGCATCCAGTATGTCACGCAGACGACGGGCCCCGAAGCGTGAAGAGGTGCGGTTGAGTCGACCGAATAGACCCAGGGGTGGGCTGTAGAGATCCAGGTCCTCGCGTTCCTGATCGGTCAGGGCCCAGGTGTGGGGTGTAGGTAAAATTGTGGGCAAACGCATGTCCGGCGAGGCTGGATCGGTTGGACACTGCCAGCACCGTACGGGTTGGCCCGTGACCAGTGGTTGCTGGAGTGATTCGCTCAATATTTTTAGTAGAGATTCAGTGGCGATCCGTTGCCGTTGCCAGTGGGCATGGCGACTCACGGTCACGACAAAGGCTACTGCGGTGACTACTCCAGTCAAGGCGGCTCCCAGCCACTGCTGACCTGTGATCAACATTACCACCGGGATGGCTCCGACCAGGACGGTGAGCAGTCGAATCCAGGACCAGCGGGAGTCCTGGCGTCGCAGGAGAATCAAGGCCTCTTGTTGTTGCCGTTGATAGGTTTGCAGGGCTTCGATGGGCCCGTTATCCATTTGAATCGAGATCTCGTTCATGCCTTATGGATATACCATAAACCCGCTTATGGCTCTATCGAATTTGAGGATAATCCTATTGAAGGTCACTTTTAAGCTCGTCGAAGTAAGGGGGATTCAATGTAATGGAGATCTTGATATGGATAGAGTCAACAAGACATTTCATCACCCCACCAAGCTGGAAATCACCGTGGTGATCGCGGTTTTATTAACCATGGCCTGGATGCTTCAGCCCCAGGGGGCCTATTAATCTTCGTTTCATCACCCCCGATAACCCAATCATGGGTACGGGTGCAGATCTGATTCGGGTTCGCACTGGTTCATCAGTTCATTGATGGCAAGAGGTTCGGACGAGATGACCACCGAATCCATGGCCCCGTCGTAATAGGGATCCACCGAGAACAGGCTGCGCCCCAGGTAGGCGAGGATCGGTGTGGTATCACTGGGGATGAGGTTGACGCTTTGAGTGACGGCCACGGCTTGGCTATTGACGAACATGATGGCCTGAGGCCCTTCCAGGATGACGGCAACATGCACCCATTCGTGGGTGTCCAGGGCGTCCGGCCCTTCAACGGAGAAGCCATTGCCGGTGTCTTCAGCCCGGATTCTAAAACGGGGGTGAAAATCATTGTTGGCCGGACTGACATAGGCGTAGTTGTCAGAGTCGGATCCCGTATCAAGCAGACGTTGCCAAGGGTCACCACCATCCCAGTTGATCCAAGCCCCGAAGCTACGCCAAGTGCCGGTCTCTTGGGGCAGGTTGACGTAGCCATCAACACCGTCGAGGACCAGATAGCCTTCACCGTTGTCCTGTTTAATGGTGGCCCCCTGTTCAAGCGTGCCGTCTAAGTATCCCAAGTCATCTTGGGCGTCCTCATTGAAGCGATAGCGTGCCGTCCAGGGCAGGGTGAGACTGTCACTGAGTTCGGGATAGAGATCCACGTGATAATCACCGACGCGATTGGCATTGTCACTGGCACTGAGGATGATACGGTAAAACCCTTTGCTTTCAGTCAGCATCACGTTGCTGTCTGCCACGCCGTTGATCTCCGCGACCCGTTCGATTTGTTGGTCATGGTGCCATTCGACTTGCCAAGTCATGGCGTCGTCGGGTAGAGGAACGCCCATGAAGTCGTCGGCACCGCCAGATAAATGCAGATCCACACCCGGGGTGTAGGTGGTCTCCACTGCGGGATGATCGATATAGGGCACGGGTGCTACAATCTCATCCGGGTTAAGGGCCCAACTGTAAACCCGCAAGGCCGCAATGGATCCGTCAAGGTCATACGTGTCGTCTTCATGGTGTTTGCCCAGCACGTTGTGCATGGGCTTGATGTCGAGTGGACTTAGGGAAATGTCCGTCAATTGTTGCAACTCGCCGTTGAAATAGAAGGCCGCCTCTTCGCCATCCAAGGTGACCGCTAGGTGAGTCCAGGTGTCCAGCTCTAAAGATTCCGAAGGACTGATCGTTTTGGGGGTGCTGCCGGTGCGGATTTGAAATTCGGGGCGTATGCCGCGACCTACCTGGGCGAACGGGACGAGTGTAATTTCGTCGTCGTCCTGACCGAAGCTGAAGAGGCGTTGGTCCTCGCGTGAATCATGGAGCTTGACCACGGCCACATAGGTGCGGGCAAAGCCGACACCCGCGGGTAACTCCACATAAGCTCCATCCTCCGTGAGGTCCAGAACCGAGCCGTAGGTGTTGTCCTCGACCATGACCGCGCCATCGTGCAGCAAGCCGTAGTAATGTCCTCGGTCGTCACGGGCATCCGTCATGAAGCGGTAATTAGCCGACCACTGGGCCTGGGCCACGGGCCAGCCGTCTTCGTTCCAGGTCAGGGGGATGATGCCGTGGGTGCTGGTGCCGCCCGAACCATTGTCCGCATCGTAGTAGTGAATGTAGAAGAAGTCACCGTGGTCCGTGCGTCGCAGGGTAAAGTGTCCCGGTCCCACTTTGTTGCCCGATCCCTCGATCAGGAGGTCGCCGCCTTCATTGACCATGTTAGTTCCGGAGCGATCGTAATAGGGACCGGTGATGGTGTCACTGCGTCCGGCTAGGATACGGTAGGTACTATCCACTCCGTCACAACAGGAGCCCCAATTCACAAAGAGATAGTACCAGTCGCCTTCTTGAATGATGCAGGCCGCTTCAATAGAACTGTGATCGGCTAGACGTGTGACAGGAGAATTAGCCGAGATGCGTAGGCGGTCTCGGGATCGAGCTGCACGAGATAGATGCCATTCCAATAGGAACCAAAGGCCATCCAGAGTTCGCCTTCGTCAGTCAGTAGCAGGCTGGGATCGATGCAGTTGTAGGGGCTCCCTACATGTGATTGAATCACTGGCCCCCGGTCGATCCATTGATAGTCGGGATCATCCGGGTTGAGCGTGACATTGGTTACCAGACCGATAGCCGAGACTTGGCTGCCCCAACTCGAAACCGAATAGTAGAGGCAGTAGCGACCACCGCTGTAGATGATATCCGGTGCCCAGAAGCTGCCGCCAAACTCAGGGACCGCCTCATAGGTCCAGGAGGGGGGCTGATTAAACACCTGTCCGGCCGAAATCCAGTGGATACCATCATCGGAATGATTGATGCCGATATTGCGGCGGGTGTAGAACACATAATGACGGCCATCACACTCGACCACCGTGGAGGGGTCGTGTACATATACGTCGCCACGTAAGCGAGGTGTCGCATTCGCTTGAGATAATGAACCCATGAAGAATAAACACGTTGCGAATAATAGAACCAGCCTGCTGTGGTTTTGTAGGATCATAGATCACCTGCCTCATGGTTGACAAATTCTGGGGCAAACTTAGGACCTATTCATGATAACGAAAAAGCCCACTTAAAACAAGGAGTATGTGGAGCTCATAATGATACCGATCGCCATCCTCGGTACTTCCGTCCTTCTGTCCCTCGAGGGCTATGGCCAGAGATGCAGTTCCGAGTTGGATTCACACAGGCTCATGAGTTCGTCGATACTCAATACCTCGGACGAGAGGACCACGCCATCCATGTTGCCGTTGAAATAGGGATCCGTGGCAAACATGCTACGACCCAAATAGGCCTTGTTCGGGTTGGTGTCTTCGGGCAGGAGGTTGGTGCTTTGCAAGACAGCCATGGCCTGACCGTTGAGATACATGACGGCCTGGCTGCCGTCCATGATCAATCCCATGTGAATCCACTCGTCAGTGGGCAGGGGATCGGAATACTCCAGGAAACGCGTACCCCCGCCATTGGGTATGACCATCTCGAACACGGGCTGACCCAGATGGTGCGAGGTGGCGACAAAGGCATAGCTGTTGGTATTGACACCGGTGTCGAGGATGCGTTGATAGTTGTTGCCGCCATCCCAATTGATCCAGGCTCCGAAGCTGCGCCATTGACCGGCTTGGGCGGGAAGGTTCACGTAATCGTTGGATCCATCGAGTTGGAGATAGTGATCCGCTCCGCGGTTGACGCCTACAGTTTGCGCTCCACTTCGAAGTGAGCCGTTGAGGTTGCCCAAGTCGTCCTGGGCGTCGTTGTCAAAGCTGTAGAGAGCGGTCCAGGGCTCGGGCGTGTCAACTGGAGCCGGATAGAGATCCAACGTGGTTTGGCCCACACGGTTGGCATCGTCGCTGGCCCTCAGGATGAGACGATAGAATCCCTCCTCTTGGCTCAACACAACATTGCTATCCGCGACACTCGTGATTTCCGTGATCCGTTCGTTAACGCCGTCGTGATGCCATTCGATCTGCCAGGTCAGGGTGTCCTCGTTGAGAGGGACGCCCATGAAGTCATCGGCACTGCCGCTAAACCGCAGGTCCATGCCGGGCACATAGCTCGTCCCCACACCGGGGTGATCGATGGTCGGCACGGGTTCGACGATCTCGTCCGGGCTCAGGGCCCAGCTATAAATGCGAAAGGATGCGATGGAACCGTTGAAGACGTCACTGTCTTGTTCGTGGTGTTTGCCCAGGCGATTGTTCATAGGCTTGATATCCAGGGGACTCAGTGACACATCGGCCAGGGCCTGGAGTTCACCATTGAAATAGAAGGCGGCCTCTTCGCCGTCCAGGGTGACGGCCAGATGGGTCCAGACCCCTTCCTCTAAATCGTCGGTACCCGTTACGGTTTGCGTGACACCGTCGAGGGTGATTTGTAATTGGGGACGAGTCCCACGTCCGGCCTTGATTGCGGGTGTGAGCAAGATTTCGTCATCGCCTTGGCCCAGGCTAAAGATGCGTTGTCCCTCGTTCAGGTCATTGGCCTTGACCACAGCCACATAGGTGCGGGCAAAACCGACACCGGAGGGGAGTTCCACATACGCGTTGTCGGCGGAGAGATCCAGGACCGAGCCGTAGGTGTCGTCTGCGACGATAGTGGCATCCTCGTGCAGTAGACCGTGAAAACGACCGCGATCGTCGCGGACGTCACTGGCAAAGCGGTAGTTGGCCATCCAGTCGGCCTCGGCTATGGGCCAGCCCTCGTCGTCCCAGGTCATGGGGAAGATGCCGTGCGTGGTCTGGCCGCCCACCTTGTCACCATAGGTGCCGTAGTCCGCGTCGTAATAGTGAATGGCGAAATAGTCGCCGTGGTCTTGTGGGAAGAGGCTGAAGTGTCCCGGTCCGATTACGTTGCCCGAGCCCTCCATAAAGAAGGTGCCCCCGCCCGAGGTCATGCGCACACCGTCACGATCGTAGTAAGGACCGGTGATACTTTGGCTGCGTCCCACACGGATCTCGTAGGTACTGTCCACCCCGTCGCAACAGCCGCCCCAGTTGACAAAGAGGTAGTACCAATCGTCGTGTTCGATTAAGGCGGCACCCTCGATCATGTCCTTGTAGGCCAGGTGAGTCATGGTCGAGTTGGAGGAGATGCGTTTGCCGGTGCTGCGATTCAAACGAATCATGAAAATGCCATCACAATAAGAGGCAAAGGCCATCCACAGTTGTCCGGATTCGGTGAGCAGGACGCTAGGATCGATCGCATTGAAGTTGCTGGTGTGATAGGACTGAACGATCAGTCCCTGGTCCACCCATTGGTATTCGGGATCGTCCGGATTGAGGGTGGTGTTGATGGCCAGACCGATGGCCGAGCGGCGACTGCCCCAGGTCGAGACCGAGTAGTAGAGATAGTAACGACCGTCCACCTCGACAATGTCCGGGGCCCAGAAGAAACCGTCGAAACCGGTGATGGTCGAGGTGGTCCAGGATGGAGGACTGTTGAAGACCTGGCCTTCATAGACCCAGGTGATCCCGTCGGCCGAGGAATGGATGCCGATGCCATCGCCGGTGAAGTAGACATAATAGCGGCCGTCGCATTCCAGGATGGTGGAGGGGTCGTGCAGATAGATATCACCCCGCAGGCGGGGAAAGCCGTCGGCTGCACCCGAGGATGTTACAAACATCCCGCACAACAGGAGTACCGTATACACACTCCACCTGACTCGCAGAGATAAAGATTGTCTTATTGTCATCGTTGACCCACCTCTTTTGATTTATCATAGCGAGTTTGGGGGCAAAAAACAAGGTTACTGCCCCAATCTAAGGAACCGGTATAGATATGATTTGTGACGGTTATTTGTCAATTTGGCCGACAGCTTTTGAGTTTTTTCGATACTTCCAACCCCATCATTGGCTTCAGATGGCTATAATACCGGCATGTTTGACGTGATTCGCAACCATATATTGCATGTGCTACAAAAGGATGGGTCTGCCCGGTCCGTGGAGAAGTTGGAGCAGGAACTGGGTATCCGTCCCGATGACCGTTGGGCCTTTCGTCAGGCATTGGATGAACTTTGCAGCGATGGCCGCTTGATCTTGGGGCCTAGGAACATTGTCAAGCTGCCCGATTTATCCGACGAGGTCACCGGCATCTTCAAGGCCCATGCCCAGGGCTATGGTTTTGTCCGTCCGCAGCAGGAGGGTTTTGACGAGGATGTGTTTATCCCGGCCAAGGGCACGGCCCACGTTATGAGCGGTGACCGTGTCCTGGTTCAGATCAAACGCAAGGGCCGCAAAGACGATTCAGACCGCATCACTGGTAGAATCGTCAAGATTCTGGAGCGGGCTCACAGCACGGTGGTGGGCATCCTGCGTCAGGAACGCGACCGTTGGCTGGTGCAGCCCGATGGGGCCAGTTTTTTTCATCCTATCGAGATCGAGGGTGTCTACATGACCAAGGCCCGACCCGGTGACAAGGTCTCAGTGCAGATTCGCTCTTATGCCAATAACACGACCCCGGCCCGCGGCACCATCCAGTCCGTGTTGGGGCGCACCGGTCGCTATGCCACCGAGATGGCGGCCATCATCCGTCGTTATCAACTGCACGACGCCTTTGAATCCAGTGCCCTGGTGGAGGCGGCTCAGGCCAAGGCTGCCTTTGAGGCGGGGGCCATCGAGGGACGCGAAGACCTGCGCGATCAATTGATCGTGACCATCGACCCCCCCGAGGCCCAGGACTTCGACGACGCCATCAGTTTGACGCGTAACAGCAAGGGACATTGGGTGCTGGGCGTGCATATTGCCGATGTCAGTGCCTTTGTCCCGGCTGATTCAGCCTTGGATCGCAGTGCCCGACTGCGAGGTAATAGTGTCTACCTGCCCGGCCAGACCCTGCCCATGTTGCCGGAAATCCTCAGCAACGGCATCTGTTCCTTGCAACCGGATGTCCCGCGCTACACCAAGACCGTGTTTCTGACCTACAACAAGGATGGGCAGGTCATGGCCACGCGTTTTTGCCGGAGCGTGATTCAATCCAAGGCACGTCTGACCTATCAGCAGGTCGATCGCATCCTCAAGGGTGAGCCCCTCAATCAAACGCGGGACATCATCGATCTGCTGCGTGACATGGAGGCCTTGGCCCGCTGCTTGCAAACGCGACGTCACCAGGCCGGGATGCTGCACCTGGCCATGCCCGAGATCGAGGTCATCCTCGATCATGAGGGCCGGGCCGTGGACGTGGTGCCCAAGGACACCAGCTTCCCCCACACCCTCATCGAGATGTTCATGGTCGAGGCCAATGTGGCCGTGGCCCGCTTGTTGGATCGTTACTGCATCCCCTTTATGCGTCGTATCCACCCGGCCCCCAACCTGGCGACCCTGCGTCAACTTTCGCACACCCTGCGTCTGTTAGGGGTGAATCTTTCACGTCAACCCAAACGCGTGCAGTTGCAGGGCCTATTGGAGCAACTGGGAGACACTCGCCTGACCGTGCCGGTCAATCTCCTGGTCCTGCGTAGCCTGGCCAAGGCCGTGTATTCGCCCGCTGCCGTAGGGCACTATGCCCTGGCCGCATCCCAGTATTGTCACTTCACCAGTCCCATCCGTCGCTACGCCGACCTGATCGTGCACCGTGTACTGGACGCCTATCTGGCCGGGCAGGTGGACAAGGCCCGACGTCTCTACTCCATCGGCGACCTGACCCAGATCGGGGCCCATATCTCCGAGACCGAGCAGGCCGCTGAAGAGGCCGAGCAGGAGGTCAAGACCATCTTGGTGCTATCCCTACTCAAACGTTGTATCGGCGAAGAACACGAGGGGGTGGTCGTCAGCCTGACACGATTTGGGGCCTATGTGTTTCTCCCGGAGTTCGGCGTCCAAGGCCTTCTCCGGACCGAGTCACTCGGTGCCGATCAATGGCAATTCGACGAACGTCACCAATGCCTGGTCGGTCGCCACAGCCGCACGGTCCTACGCCTGGCTCAACCCATGCGCGTGCGTATCACCGAAGTCCACCCTGCAGCCGGACGCATGGACCTGGTCCCGGCCCAAGCCGTGGTTAAGAAAAAGCCACTCGGTACCCGCCTCAACATCCAACCCTCCAAACGCAAGAAGAAGTCCACAACTAAATCGTCGAAGAAAAGATGAACGGCATTGGGTATGGTATCCATGGATTGACCCTTGACCAAAGCATGGCTATACTCCATATAGATGATCTTTAAAATAAAGGGGAGTTAACATGAAAGACGTTCTGCAAAACCATATCGGCAAGACCATTGGCCTTAACTATGAAAAGCCCTTTAAGATCGAAGCGGTTGAGTTGGTCAAGGTGGCCGAGGATTACTTTACCATCGTGGATTCCCATCGAGGCTACACCCATCACTTCTCCTATTCCAGCATTGTCCAGGTCATGGAAAATGCCGGGGGAGTCGATGTCGGCGGCCTCTTTACCCACAAAGACCACTTCGAACTCGTGATCAAGGTGGGCCATCTGATCCAGTACGTACCCGGTTAATTCTCAATAGGGACGGCCTGGGTGCCCCGGCGTTTTTCGTAGAAGCTGCTGACGTCCAGCAGTTCCTCGTTGAGGTCGTATTGCTGGCGGTAGCGGCGGCTGATGTCGGCGATTTCGGCCAGGATACGTTTGGACTGATAGGCATACCAACTGTCGGGCCAGCGGTCGATGACGTCCTTGCAACTGCGCACGGCATTGCCGTATTGCATGACTGGTAGACGGCCGATGTTATAGGTGGTGCCGGCCCAGGATAGCAGCTGTTGGGCCTGCAACTCTTCGGCTTCGTCCATGGGTTTAACGTAGATCACCTTGGGGCTTTCTGGCTCGGGCTCGGGTTCGTCCTCTTGGGTGGTTACGGTCACGGTTTCAGTGGGGGGCTCTTCTTCCTGGACGGTCTCTGTTTCAGCCTCTTTTTCAGCAATGGGTTCAGGAGCGACTACGGAGTGGCTTTTATTGAATTCATCGACCGTGTCCTGGAAGGTTTTTTCTTCTTGGGGTTCGGGGGCGTCAGATGAGTCACCGCCCCCCATGAAGACCGCTACGCCAATGACCAGGACTAAGATCAACACGGCCCCGCCTGCGATTTTCAACCAGATGGTATTCATAATGATTCCTTTATATTGATGATTGCCTATCGTTCGACCCCAGGGGGATCATCCCGATCATAGCAACTTTAAGTGGTTTGGCAAGCATCCTTTGAATGCCTCTGGATTGGGATGTCAGTCATTTAGACTCCTATGTTGACACATGGCGTTTTAACCTGGCAGGGATGGTTATCGGTGGCCGGTGATCATGTGATCGGTCAATAATTGGGTTGGTTACCGATTACCTGATCACTGATCACCAGATCACCAATCCATCAAATCCACATCAGGCAATAATTGACTTTCGGATGTGAGATCCGTAGCATGGAGGTCTGACTTGATCCTAATATCAGGGACTATTGAACGGAATATCGATGTTTACAGGTTTAATCGAGGCCATTGGCACTGTACGATCCATGACCGCGTCCAGCTCGGGCGGGCGGGTGTTGTGGCTGGAATTGGGCGAGCTGTTGAAAGAAGCCCAGTTGGGTGACAGCATTGCCATCAACGGCGTGTGTCTGACCGTCACCCAGATCCAGGACACGCGTGGTGCCTTTGACGTGAGCGATGAGTCGATCCAACGCAGCACGCTAGGTGCTCTTAAAGCCGGTGATGTCGTCAATGTGGAGCGGGCCCTATGTGTGGGTGACCGCCTGGGCGGTCATATTGTCCAAGGCCATGTCGATGGTACGGCCACCTTGGAACGTATCGAGAACCAAGCCTCCTTTGCCACCCTGACCTTTGCGGCCCCGGCCGAGCTGTTGGCCTTGATGGTGCCCAAGGGATCGGTGGCGGTCAACGGCATCAGTCTGACCATCGCCAGCCTGATGGACAAGACCTTCAGCATTGCCGTGATTCCGCAGACCCTGGCCGCTACGACTTTACATAAGGCTCGTGCAGGAGATCGGGTGAACATCGAGGCCGACATGATCGTGAAAACCGTACGGCGCTATCTGGATGGTATGATGGACTCCGGTGGCGGATCGTTGACTGAAGACAAATTACGATCATGGGGCTTTTGATGTCAGACCACCTGATACCCTCTTTGCAGGAGTTGGCCGACGAACAGCCGGTCATCGGGATCACCATGGGGGATGCCGCAGGCATCGGTCCGGAGATCATTGTCAAGGCCCTGGCCGATCCCGAGATCCGACGGGCGGCCCGCTATGTGGTCTTTGGCATGCACGAGCAGATGTGCTATGCCGCGGACCGAGCCGAGATCGAGCCTTTTTGGGGCCGGGTTCAACACGAAAAAATCAGCCGACACTTCCCACAAAAAGTGGTCGTCGCCGATTATGACGAATATTCAGTGCCGCCGTGGATCGGTGAATCCAGCAAGGTGGCGGGCGAATCCTCCCTGCGTTTTTGCGAGGACGCCATTGACGCGGCTCAACTGGAACTGATCGATGCCGTGGTCACCGCACCCATCAGCAAGACCAGTTGGAACATGGCCGGAGCCAAGTTCCCCGGGCACACGGAGATGTTCGCGGCCCAATGCAAGTCACGTCGCAAGGCCATGATGTTTGTCAGTGGTCCGCTCAAGCTGGCCTTGGCTACCATTCACGAGGCCCTGTTCGAGGTGCGACACAAGTTTACCATCGGTTGCGTGTTCGAACCCATCGATCTACTCAACACGGCCTTGCAACAATACTTCGGCATTGCCCATCCCAAGATCGGGGTGGCCGGTCTGAATCCGCATGCTGGGGAGAACGGCCAGTTCGGCGACGAAGAAAAACGCATCATTTCACCTGCCATCCTGTTGGCTCAGGAGCAGGGCATTCAGTGCTCGGGTCCCTATCCCGGTGACACCCTGTTCTTGCGGGCCGCTCATGGCGAATTCGATGGGACCATTGCCATGTACCACGACCAGGGTATGATCCCGGTCAAGCTGCTGGATCCCAAGGGGGCGGTCAATGTCACCATCGGCATACCCATCATCCGTACGTCACCCGCCCATGGTACGGCCTTTGACATTGCCGGCAAGAATCAGGCCGATGCCTCCAGCATGAAATCCGCCATTCGTTGCGCCATCAATATGGTTAAATCTCAACGCAAGGTCCCGACCGCGTCCACCGAGTCATCGTCCCATGCAGACTAAACAACAGATCCAAGCCCTGCTCAACCAGAACGCCACCCATCCCAAGCCGCGCTTGGGTCAGCATTTTCTGATCGATCTCAACCTTATGCGCATGATCGTCGATCGTGCCGAACTGACCGATCAGGATGTGGCCTTGGAAGTCGGATGTGGCACGGGTTCCTTGACCGAGGGGTTGGCCGAGGTGGCCGGACGGGTAGTGGGTGTGGAACTCGACGATACGGTCATCGACTTGGCCCTTCAGCAACTCGCCGGTCACGACCATGTCACCATCCTGCATCGTGACATCCTCAAGAATAAACACACGATAGCTCCGGAGGTGCAGGAGGTCTTGGATCAGAGTTTTGCCAACACTAATGGACGTTTCCTGTTGGTGGCCAATCTGCCCTATCACGTGGGCTCGCCGGTCATGATCAATCTTATTCTGGCCCAACGGCCCGTGGATGCCATGGTGGTTACTGTGCAAAAGGAAGTGGGGCAACGCATGGTCGCCCCTGCCGGTGGCAAGCACTATGGCACCCTGGGGATACTGCTGCAGGCCACGGGCACGGTCGAGATGCTGCGCGTGCTCAAGCCCTCGGTGTTCTGGCCCCAGCCCCAGGTGGACTCGGCTCTGTTGCGCTATGTGCGCGATCCAGACAAGGTTTCCACTATTCGGAATATGTCCTGTTTAATGGAGGTTATCGATCTGTTCATCGGCCACCGCCGCAAGATGCTCAAGGCCTGTGTCAAACAGGCCAGGGGGGATTTAACGCGAGTTTCATCTTGGCAGGCCGTTTTCGAGCAGTGCAACCTGGATCCCACCCTGCGTCCGGAGCAGATTACGCCAGAGGGATTTGTGAAGTTGGCGAACGCGGTTTATTCTCAGATTGCTTAGGGCACAGTTTTAATCCATTTCTTGCTTGTATGTTGGCAACCCGGGGGTATACTCAATTTTAGTAACCGTTCACAGTCTTGATTAGTTTTTTTCAATAATTCACAGATTGGCAGGATAGGCAATTGCGCTTTGGTGTTAGATATGATAAACCAAAGGCATGGATACCGATCAGATTATCGAGCAACTGCTCGCAGAAATTCAGTGGCTTAAACAGGAGAACCAGGAACTGCGAGACCGCCTTGCACGCTTGGAAAAGAACTCGAACAATTCCTCCAAACCACCGTCGAGTGATATTGTCAAACCCAAACGAGAGATCAAGAAGACATCGTGTAAGAAACGTAAACAAGGCGGCCAACCGGGACATCGTAAGTTCAGTCGCCCAACGTTTAAGCCAGATGAGATAGACCACATGATTGAATATGAATTTTTCAACTCCGATACACCGGGGCTGATCACTCTGAATGACTGGCATGTAGTGCAACAAATAACACTGCCGGAAAGGATGTATCGTATTACAGAGCATCGAGCCAGGAAGTATCTCGACCCCAAAACGGGCATGGTTCACATAACACCCTTGCCTCCAGAGGTGAGTCGTGGCCATTTGCTGGGAGCAGACTTTAGTGCTCTGGTTGCCTTTATGAAAGGCGGCTGTCATATGTCCTACTCCACGATTCAGCAGTTTTGCAAGGAAGTGATGCAATTGTCGCTTTCGCGAGGATTGTTGAGTAAAGCAACGCAAAAGGTCTCGCAGGCTCTCAAGCCGATGTATGATTCTCTCATAGAGAGCCTGCCCTACGAAACATGCCTTGGTGTAGATGAAACAGGCCATAAGAACAATGGTGAAAAACACTGGACGTGGTGTTTTCAAACGTCGCACTACAGTCTGTTTCATATCGACAAGTCGCGTGGCAGTCAGGTACTTTTCAAACTGCTGGGCGAAGAATTCAATGGCATCCTGAATTGTGACTACTATGGATGCTATCGTAAATTTTCCCGATTGACGAATGCCACCGTGCAATATTGCATGGCGCATTTGATCCGTGAGATTCGTTTTCTGGCAGATCACTGCTCGCGTTCGCTGTCTCGTTGGGGTCATAATTTGCTCAATTGGATACAAAAGTTGTTTAAAACGCTGCATCGCTATGAATCGATGACAGCCGCCGGCTTTGCACGAAGCATGAAGTCGATTAAGGACGGATTTTTGAAGCAGGCCAGGCGTCCACCTGATCATCGCCAAGCCAAAGCGTTGTCACGCCGATTTAAAGGCAAGGCGGCTGAAAGCTACTTTCAATTTATGACAGATCCATTGCTGGAACCGACGAACAACGGCACTGAACGTGAGATCCGTCACACGGTCATTGATCGTCGAATCACACAAGGTACCCGTAGTGAATGCGGCATGCGCTGGTGCGAACGCATCTGGACCGCCATTGCCACCTGTAAAAAGAAAAATCGAAATGTGTTTGAATTCATCCATCAATCACTACTAGCTCACTGGAATAACACTGAAAAGCCTCAATTGCTGTGAACGGGTACCAATTTTAAGTAGTTGATTTGTGGTGAAGAGGTGTCCTGATTGACTACGAACACCCAATGCCCAGCACCTGCGACACCGATGTTGCCCATTTCTATGACACTGTCATCTTGATCATTGTCAAGGTAAGCCTCTGTTGCCTGTAATGCTGCTACCCTTTTTCAGGCAGCGCTACACCCAACTCAGACGAAGGAATTTCTATTGGGTACTTGTTAGGAGGATACTGTCATGAAGGCTGCACGTCTTGGTTGTTTGTTATCCATGTTATTGTTGGCCTCGGTGCTATGGGCCGAGGAGGATGTCTTTGTGGTTCAGATGGACTCGCAAGGCATGGTGGTCGAAGGTGGGGGGAGTGGCTATGCCGATGGCGAGTGGTTTTTCTATCCCTATACCGAATGGTGGAACCAGTGGTTTTATAATGGTCCCCTGGAGTTGGAAGGGAAAAAGGAGATCCGTTTTCGTGCGACGTTGCGAGGAGACTATGCCGGAGCTGCGGCTTATGCCGAGATTGCCGTGGTCTGGAGTACAGATCAATGGCCTACCGGGATGGATAGGCCTCCCTTACCGGAAGATATGAACAGTCCGTCTTATGAAAACAAGGTCATCAAGCGACAGGTGATTTTCGAGGGGGAGATCGGCCAAGAGCGTGAATTTAACATGCTGATTGTGGTAAGCCGATATTGCCCGGCATGGGTTTCCGTTGATGTTCGTGGTATAAATTTCACCTTGGAAGGCCAAATCATCCATGACTGTATCGTTACGGAACAGGAGCAAGCCTGCTGTTTTAGCGATGGTCATTGTGACGATCTTACTGCCTCGGCCTGTTTACAGGCAGGTGGGATCCCACAGGGAGCAGGCACGGATTGCGCCACCACCTCATGTCCGCCACCGACCGGGGCCTGTTGTTTACCGGATGGATCCTGTAGCGATTTGACCGAGGCCCGATGCCTGGCCGCTAACGGTAGTTTCCAGGGAGTGGGTACGGATTGCAATATGGTGGATTGTGATTGCATGTGGACTGAGGATCAACCCTACAAGATGCACTGGGCCCAGATGCCCAATCCCGGCGGGTGGGACGTGGAATTCGGAGCCTCGGTATTGGCGGATGATTGGCTCTGTACCGAGAGTGGTCCCGTGGCAGACATTCATTTCTGGATCTCCTGGATGAAGGATCAACAGACCTCCATTCCCGGTTTTACGGCCATGATCTATAGTGATGTCCCCGATCCCGACGGCGATGGCCCGGCCTATAGCACGCCGGGACAATTGTTGTGGTCGGCCTTCTTTGAACCGGGCAGTTTCGTGGTCCATGACATGCCGTCCGAGTTACAGGGATGGTTCGATCCCTCGGTCAATCAGTATGTGTTGGAGGATCATCAACGTTGGCAGCAGGTGGACATCTGCACCATCCCCGATCCCTTTGTGCAGGAGCAGGGGACGATCTACTGGCTGGCCCTCGATTTCGGCACGCTTCCCTTTGTGGGTTGGAAGGAATCGGCCATCGATCACTTCAACGACGATGGGGTGTGGTGGGATAAGGCCGACAAACGCTGGATCGAACTACGCGATCCCTTGCACGGCGAATCCATGGATCTGGCCTTCGTGATTACCGATGGCTCCACCACCCCAGTCAAGCAGTGGGACTATGGCGATGCCCCTGATTCGGTGAGCGCAGGGGGCTATCCAACCTTACTGATTAACGATGGGGCCCGTCATTTGATGGGTCAAATGCTATTTTTGGGATCGTGGGTTGATTCGGAGGTCGATGGTCAACCCAATGTCACGGCCACTGGCGATGATCTCAATTTGAGTGATGATGAAGACGGCGTGACCTTCTCGACTCCCCTGGTTGCCGGCAGTGCCGCGACGATCCAGGTGGACAGTTGGAACTCGGCCTACCTCAATGCCTGGATCGATTATCAGGCCAACAATAATTGGAGTGACCCCGGTGAGCATGTCCTGGTCGATGAGCTGTTGCCTGGTGGTCCCTATACCTTGACCTTCAACATTCCCAATTTGGCTCAAGCTGGAGATACCTATGCCCGCTTCCGTTTGAGTACGGCGATGGGGCTGGACTACAAGGGGCCTGCTCCTGACGGTGAGGTGGAAGACTATCGCATTACCATTAAAGCCGAGAGTGAACCCAATGTGGTGGATCCCAATATCAAGTGGTCGCAGCCTCCCATTGAAATTGAAACGGATCACAATGATATGGTGCCGACCTACTGCGGTTGGGACGAGCCCTCTTATATGAGTCCGGGCTCTAATGAAGATTGGCCCATTTGGCGGATGGTGGCCGATGATTTCCGTTGCCTGGGCTCCATGCCGATTACCAAGATTCACTGGTGGGGCTCTTATCAGAACTGGCTGGAAAACCTGCCCCCGGAGCATCAACCGGATCGGTGGCAGATTACCTTCTGGAGTGATGTGGTTGCGGATGCGAACGTTGCCTTTAGCCGTCCCGGCAAGCTATTGAAGCAGTTTACCGTTGACGATCTACGCGTGACGGAAGACTATGTCGGGCAGGACTATTTTGTAGACAAGCCTGAAGATAGCTGCTTCAAGTACAGCCTGGCCCTGGAACCCAACCAGGTCTTCTGGCAGGAGCTGTATCTCGAAGACAGCCCGAAGCGTATTTTCTGGCTGGGCATCAGTGCCGTCTATGACAGCAACACCATGCCCGAGTATGTGTGGGGCTGGAAGACCCGTCCCTGGCATTGGATGGACGATGCCGTGGTCTTTACCCTGCCTCAGCCCGGTGTGGATCCCAATTACAGCGATGATATGAATTTGGTCATCGGCCCCAACTTCGTGGCGGACGCCAATTACATCAAGCCCATTGAGAACGGTTCGATCTGTGGAACGCTGCAAAGTTATGACGTGGCCTTTGAACTGGAGACCAACCCGGCTTGGGTCAAGTGGCAACAAGCCTTCACCGGCCTGCGGGATTGGCCCCATTACGAAGACGAAGAGTCCTACTCGGGATTGGCCTGGGCCTCCAGCATTGCCTATAAGTGGATCCAGGAACCCGATGGCAATGCCACCAGCCTCTCGGTCGATGCCATGCGGGACGAACCCAGCGGCATCGGTTGGAATCCGCAGGTCCTGGCCGACGACTTTGAATGTACGTGGGGTGGGCCCATTACCGGGATCACCATCTGGGGTTCGTGGTTGCATGGCCTGGTTCCGGTTACGGGTGGCAATGAACTGTCCTTCACCCTCTGCATTCACGATGATATTCCCGCCCCCGCCACCACGCAGGGCTACAGCATGCCCGGCAACATCCTGTGGCAAAAGACCTATGATGCCGGCCAATACTCCGTCTTTGTCGAACCCAATCAGGATCAAGGCTACTACAGCGCCTGCAACGGATTCTATTGTCACCATGATCACGAGGCCCTCTTGCGTTACCACTTTGGCGTCGATCCCTGCGAGGCCTTTGTGCAGCAGGGCACCGAGGACAATCCCCTGGTCTATTGGCTCAGCGTGCAGGCCCAGTGGACTTACCCGCCCGGCATCTCGCTGATACGTCGATTCGGTTGGAACACCTCGCACCAACCCTGGAACGATGCGGCTGTGTGGGCCCAGGCCAATGCCCCTTACACCGGCATGTGGAATAAGCTGAGTTATCCCCCTGATCATAGCTACACCAACGAGATGCCCTTGAATCTGGCCTTCCAGATGACCACCTCGGATCTCTCCTTTACCGAGATGATTCAACACCAGGTGGCCGACGATTGGCGCTGTTCAACGGCCGATCCGGTAACCGCTGCGGTCTGGTGGGGTTCCTATGTGGGCCATCAGGTTCGGCCTTGTGATTGTCCCGTTCTACCCGAGCCCAACAAGCCCGACTACTTCCTGCTATCGATCTGGTCGGATGTCCCAGTCTCGGAGGCCAATGACTTCAGTCATCCTGGTGAATTGCTCTGGCAGTACCGGGCTCGCAATGTGGACGAGGTCATGGTCGGGTTCGACAAGCATCCCGAAGAACTGTCCATCGTGCCCGGACGCGAGGCCGTCTATCGTTACTCCGTGCGTTTCCCACGTGAGAAATGGTTCTGGCAAACCACGGACGAAGCGGTCTACTGGTTCAGTGTAGTGGCGGTCTATGATCGCAATGTGGACAACCTCAAGTATCCCTGGGGCTGGACCAACCATCCCCAACACTTCAACGACCATGCCGTCACCGGCCAGTATCCCTCCGGTTTCCCCTGGGGCAATAGCCTGCAATGGCAACCCCTCTACGATCAGACCGGAGTCGGTGAAGATGTCTCCTTCATGCTGTTCACGGATCCGAACGTTTGGATTGTGGTTGAATGATAACGTGTTCATCTCCCTGGACAGGTCCAAGGTGACCTGTTCAGGGAGATTTTTGATGTATTCCCTTCTCTCGATCGTTGCAGAATAAACTCAAGTTTTTTGATGAATCACTGTAACGAATTTCCCTCCCATGGACTAATGCTCTAGAAATGCGGCCTATCCGTGTTGTAAAGGAATGTTTTGGGAACTTAGTTTGAGAGGAGTCTATCCATGAACCGGTCTCTAATTTGTCACATTGTGGGAGTGTTTCTGATCATGGTCGTGTTACCAGAGGCTGTTTTATCCTATTACGGAGGGGATGGGACCTACCAGAATCCCTACCAGATAGCCACTGCCGAGGATTTGATCGAGTTGGGCCAGAGCTCCTGGGACTATGACAAGCATTTTGTGATGATCAGTGATATTGATCTGGCGGGATATGAATTTACTCAGGCAGTAATACCCCCTTCTGATGAATATTACAACAATGATGGGGGATTTAGGGGTACTTTTAACGGTAATGGTCATATTATTCATGGCTTGCAGATCTCAGGGAGTGAAGATGTTGGTCTGTTTGGGATTTTAGGGGAATGCGGAGTTATTAGTCAATTGGGTGTTGTGGATGCCAATGTAATCGGAAATTCCTACAGTGTGGGGATTGTTGTGGGCTATAACTATGGAACCGTTTCAAGATGTTTTAGTACCGGTGCGATACAAGGTGAGTCTGGGGTAGGTGGTTTAATAGGAGCTAATTCCGGTATTATAGAGAACTGCTATAGCTGTGCAACTATTTCTGGCTTGTATGCAGTGGGTGGTTTAGTTGGAAGATTTCGTGATTACGATAGCGGTTCCTACATTCTCAATTGCTATAGTGCAGGGACGGTCGTTTCTGAAGAGAACTATGGCGGCTTACTGGGATGGAAATGGGGTGAAGAAGAAGTCCTAGCCTCTTTTTGGGATGCGGAGTCCAGTGGTATCTCCGGCGGCCAGGGACTATCAACCGAGCAAATGATGGACATCAATTCCTATTTGGAGGCGGGTTGGGATTTTGGAGGTGAAGATGAGAACGGTTCCTATGAGATTTGGATCATGCCTGCAGGTGGGGGATATCCTGTGCTTAGTGTTTTTCAGGGAGTTTCATCGCCTTGCCCAGCAGACATTGGCGTAAACCTGGGGCTTTGTATCCTGTCGGAAGATCCTAATGAGGTCGTGTGGGATGCCCCAGAGCAGTTTTCTTCACAATGGGACATTGTTAGCTTGATTGAGAGCAGGCATAATCCTGTTGTTGCACTGGATCCGAACACCCTTGATAGTCGTATTTCCATTGAGATTCAGGGGCATTTAGAATCCGTAGCCAATGATCGTCTCATTGGACTTGATTTAGAGAACATCATTCCCTGTCAGGCCTTGGATGGGGATGGCAATTCCATTGAGTTGGGAAATGTCATCGGCCCCTTTGAGCCCTGGCATCCGTGGATCCTGATGCCCAATGGGATGAAATTATTTGAGCTGAATCACTACTGTCCCGTTAACTTTTGCTAGTATTTTGATAACGCTAAATATAATAAAGACTTAAAACAAATCATGACCTGTATCGACTTCAAATTGACTGTGTATGATTACGGCTCTGAGTTTCTTTTAGGAGCCAACCATGTATCACGGTCGAATTGTCTTCTCACAGATCATGGACTACTTGCCGCGACGGCGTTTCAAGTCATGTGTCGATCGCTATCACGGCGATCATCGCGTCAAAAGCTTTACATGCCTCGATCAGTTTTACTGCATGAGCTTTGCTCAATTGACCGGTCGCGAAAGTTTACGCGACATCGAAGCCTGTCTTCGTGCTGTTGGACCAAAACTCTATCATGCTGGTATGAAGGCAAGAGTTTCACGAAATACTCTGGCCAAAGCCAACGAACAACGCGATTGGCAAATCTACCGCGACATGGCCATGATTTTGATCGAACAGGCACGCATGCTTTATGGCCAACAACCCTTAGCCATGAATCTCAAACGAATGGTTTACGCCTTGGATTCAACAGTGATCGACTTGTGCCTGACGCTGTTTCCTTGGGCTCAACATCGTCGAAGGAAAAGTGCCGTCAAAGTCCACACTCAGCTCGACCTGCGAGGCAACATTCCGGCGTTTATACGCGTTACAGGCGGCCAGGTGCACGATGTACACTTTCTCGACCACGTGATTTACGAGCCGGGTGCCTTCTACATCATGGACAAAGGGTACACCGATTTTCGACGTCTTTACCATCTTCATCAGCAACAAGCATTCTTTGTCATCCGAGCGAAAAACAATCTTGCGTTTGCACGGCAAGCGTCACATCCAGTGGACAAAGGCCGTGGTCTACGAAGCGACCAAGCCATACGATTGACCGGCCCCAAAAGCTCGAAGAATTACCCCGAACGCTTGCGTCGAATTCATTACGTCGATACCGAGTTAAACAAACGCTTTTTCTTTCTGACCAACAACTTCAACCTTTCAGCATCGACCATTGCTCGGTTGTACAAGTTTCGCTGGCAGATCGAATTGTTTTTCAAATGGATCAAGCAGCACCTTCGGATCAAAGCTTTCTACGGAACGACACCGAATGCCGTGAAAACCCAAGTTTGGATCGCGATCAGCGTTTATGTACTGGTTGCTATCCTGAAAAAAGATCTACAACTGGAGGCCAGTATGTATGAAATCCTGCAGGTTCTGGGCGTGATGCTTTTTGAGAAAACACCCGTAAAAAGCTTGTTTGAGCACGATATAAACAACTTTTCAAAGAGCTATAATCATAACCAACTATGGTTATTCGATTTATAACGGGACACTAGTGGAGCTGAATTTACAATTGGCCCCTAATCAACCGATCCCTTCAACTCTATCCCAGGTGGATTTCCTGTTTGATGGCCTCTATTCCAATTCCTTGATGGTTGTTGATTTACCTTTTGAGGTTTCGACGACGACGGATCGTGGGGCGGGTGGCTGGCTGGAGATTGCCACAGGATTGAAAACGAAGATTACGGAGGCTGAAGTCCAAGATGGAACCCTCTTTTTTGCCATGAGCATGGATACCGACGATGTTTCTTTTGGCCTCAATGTTCTTCAGGAAAACGCCTCAATTGCTAGTGAAATTTACGGATTTTTTGACGGAGTTCGATATAGTCCAGAAGATTTTGACTACCTTGTTAACCTCGACTTGATCGATAGTGATGGAGAGGTCGTGACACTGGACTCTTTCATCAGTATTTCAGGCTTTTCGTCGATGTCCACTATGCGGGGAAATAATTTTCCGGATATACAAGCTATTCGCTTTACCATTGCTGTTCAGCCTGTACGTCGTATCATCCCCTTAACCCTATATGACATCCCAATTGTTGTTGACTGAAGATGGAAGTAGTGGGGCAGGGCCTGCTGAGGGCGGTCCTGTCCTTTTTAATCTTTATGTTCGCGGGGGGAAATGACCAGGTTCTGACCTGGATCTAAGAAATACTCCTTGCCATGAATGCGGATGCCGCGCGGAATGACGCGGGCGAATAGGAAGCGGCCGCGGTGATCGGTGGCGGTTTGTTGGGTAAAGACGATGCCGGGGTGACTGCGTTGTTGTTGGGGGTATTCCAAGACCACCAGGGTGTCACGCAAAGGTTGATCCTGACGCGTGAGTCGTCCGTTGACGCTGGCCCAGGGACGCAGGATGAGTATACGCTCCTGTTGGCGAAACTGTTCCATGGAGGTCACGGCCATGCCAGTGTCATGGAGGGCCAGCAGGAACTGGGGTTCATGCAGGGTGGGCAGTCGGAATTCCCCGCGTCGCCGGGTGGAGGTATGAATCGGATCGCCCTGCACTTCACCGTTGTGGATGCGTAGCGTTGGTTCGTTGCGACAATAGACATAGATCAAGACTTCGTCGATCGGTTGTTCGTCGGCATCGACCACAATCCCCCGCAGGCCCCGATCGGGAATGAGCAGGGCATTCAGGGTGACACGCTGTTCGTCGGGTTCGAATAGACGCGATTGATAGGGGGCATACCCGGGGGCCTCGATCAACAGGGCCATGCCGGGAGCGGCCTCGTTGAACTGGACGTCCAGACGTCCCAAGGCCGATTGAATCCATTGGGCATTGGCCTTGTCCCAATCGATGGGGTCGTCGTAACGCAACTGACCGAAGCTCACCTTGAATTGGGTGATGGGTTCATTACTATCGGCGTCACGTGCGTGGCCGACCACACGCAAGGGGCGGTAGAGCACCATGCCGGCCGCGTCATCCAGGGGGCTGATCCAGGTGCGGGAACGCATGGTGCCGGACTTTCTCGCCTCCACCCAAAACGGTTCGTTGGGGGCCTGGGGCCAATGCACCACGCCATTGGGTTCGGTGGTTCCTTGCCACAGTTGAGTTTCGTTGCGTTCGTCCCAGACCGTGACCTGGGCCCCACCGACTTCCACTTGATCCGGCGTGGTTACGGCCAGGGTCCAGGGAGTGAGGTTCGGTTCGCTGATGGTGTTGACGTCTGTAGACGATGGGGTGGAGGCTGGGGTGTTGGCATCTGCGCGCGGAGTGGTGTTGTCCGTTTCTTCTGTAGGCGTTTCTGTGCTTGATATGGCCAGGGGGGATTCCGAGCCCTGGGCGGTTGCTGGAGAACTCGTTTCCCAGGCAATGCGCACGGGTTCGGAGGCCTGAGCCCCACCCAGTCCTCGTGCCATACGATAGCCCAGGCTAATACCGACCGCCAGGCAGGCCAACACCGTCAGTAGAATGAGTAAAGGGGCCAATTCCTTGAATCTGTCGTTGTTTTCATCGGTCATGTGAACGAATTCCCTCAATTGGATCTTTCTTCTATGACGAATTCAAACATCTGGGCGCAACATAGGTATATAAAGATTTAAGCTCGTTGGCAATGGTTCGCCTTGCGTCCAGGGCGGGTATCTATTAAAAAGAGGCCTCATTTGAAAGGAACGTAACATTATGGCCATCGCTGATTTCGATCGCGTGATCGACCGACGACAGACTGCAAGCTTGAAATGGGAACTGTATAAGGACCGCGACGTACTGCCCATGTGGGTGGCGGACATGGACTTTGCTGCGCCGCCCTGTGTGTTGGAAGCCCTGCAGGACCGTCTGGACCACCAGGTGTTGGCCTATACCGTCCCCCCTCATAGCCTGGTCGAGGCCGTGATCGAACGTATGGACCAACTTTACGGCTGGCAGATCAAACCGCATTGGATCGTCTGGTTGCCTGGTCTGGTGGTGGGGCTCAATCTGGCCTGCCGCAGTGTGGGTCAATCCCAGGACGAGGTCTTAACATTTACGCCCATCTATCCGCCCTTTTTATCAGCACCGGGATTTTCCGATCGTCAATTGGTCAAGGTCCCCCTGGCCAAGGATGGTGATCGTGCTGTTATTGACCTGGATCGTTTCAAGGCCAGCTTAACCGAACGCAGCCGCCTTCTCCTGCTCTGTCACCCGCACAATCCCGTAGGACGCTCATTCAGTGCCGATGAAATCCGTGCCCTGGCCGAGATTTGCCTGGAGCGAAATATCACCATCTGTTCGGACGAGGTGCATTGTGATTTAATCTTGGACGATGTCACTCATGTCCCCACCGCCACCTTGAGTCCCGAGATCGAGCATCAGACCATCACCCTGATGGCCCCCAGCAAGACCTTCAACTTGCCCGGCCTGGACTGCGCCTTTGCCATCATCCCCAACGACACCCTACGGCGGCAGTTTTCCCAGGTTAGACGCGGGGTGGTTCCCTACGTCAACCTCTTTGGCTATTGTGCAGCCGAGGCGGCCTATCGTCACGGCGAACCCTGGCGTCAGGAATTGATTCAATACTTACGCGGTAATCGTGACCTAGTAGAGCAAACCCTGGCGACCATTCCCAACCTGTCCATGAACCACATAGAGGCCACCTACCTCGCCTGGATCGACGCCCGCCAGCTGGATGTCCCCAACCCGCACCGCTTCTTCGAAGACGCCGGGGTAGGACTCTCCAACGGCAAGGATTTCGATGCAGACGGTTTCGTTCGTCTGAACTTTGGATGCCCGCGTTCGACTTTGGAGGAAGGACTCAAGCGAATTCGCAAGGCCGCTGAGTCCGTTTAGTGGTCCGCGCTATCAATCAATGATGGGGATGTCCGTAAAGGTCAATTCCATGGGGACGATCTCAATGGTGGCGGGGATGCGTATGACCAGTGACGTAGTTTTGGGATCGTAAGTCAGGTGCCCCGTATGCAGACGTAGGTTTGTTTGTTGTGCGTTGACATTTCCTCCCATCCCGAGATTGATTCGTTTGCCGTTGTCGGTCAGGAGGTAGATCTCACGTTTAAGATCGATTTCTCTTTGGCTGCCGGGGATGTTGCTATTCTCAAGGAATTCAATGAGATTGTGACAACCTTGGGGGATGGGGACGGTTTTGCCATATTTTTATAAATCCACTGCCGCAATGGATTTAGTGACATGTGCCTTCGGAGCAGACTTGACTTGATGGGTTTTGCAGAAGTTTCGGATTGCAGTGCGCACGCAAAGAAACTGAGCCTGAGGTAATTCGTCTTCCATGGCCTCAACGAAATCCATGAGTTGTTCGATACGGTCGTTGCTTTCGAGTGCGTATTCAGCGATTTGTTCGGCGATTTCCAGGATGGTTTGTTGCAGCAAGGGCTTTTTAAGTCTGAGCTCAAAGATCTCCAAGGCCTGCTCAAAATGATCCGCCTTGGCATAAAGTCGCATGACCAATTCATCCATGGCTTCGAAACGATCTGTTGATTGTTGGTAAAATGCGAGTGGCATAATGACACATACACGATCATAGTCTTTGAGTCTTTCAAAGCCACGTAGTAACCGGAGGGCATGTGTAGGGTTACCAACCCGCCCCTCTGGGTTGGAGAGAGATTGATAGAGTTGCTCTTGTAACTCTACGGCTTGATCTATGTCGTTTCGATTGGCAAAATGATGGACCAGGTAGAATTGCAATTCCAAGTTGTTGGGATCTGATTGGGCTTGCTCTAATAGGGTTTGATGAAACAGTTGCAACTCCTCCTCAGATTGAAGTCGTTTTTTGATCCCATCAAAAGAGCCTCTCGTGGGTGAAAGGGCATTAATTCTGATCCAATTGGGAATGTCGTGTTGTTGCTGGTAGATGGAGCTCAATTCCCTAGTCGCTCCGTAGTATCCACCCGCATGAGCCCATTTACGCAGCTCTTGATCGAATACGACCTTTTCAAACCATTTTTGGGCTTCTTCAATCTGTCCTGATTCCTTGTAAGCCTTGCCCAAGTATGCCATGCTTTCCAGGTCGGTTGGTGCTTTGGAGATAATTTTATGATAAAGGGAGATTGACGCAGGATAATCGGATTCAAAATGTAGAAGTTGGCTGGCTTGTGCACGCATGTCTTGTAAGTTACGTGGAGGATACTGCTTAGAGGCAGAGACGCCTTGTTGATCAACTCCCAAATCTTCAAGAGCTTTTATGCAGTCATGTCGTTCATTGCTTGAGAGTCGACATTGTATGGCCATGCGATAGTATTCAACCGCCTGATTTTTGTCATCAAGATGGAGGTATAACCTGGCGATGTTTCTCAATGTCCGTCCCTTTTCGAGGTTGTTCTCCGGGTAAACTTCCAATGACTTAAGGTGGGCCTTTAAAGCCAGTTCGTATTGGTGCATTTGTTCAAAGACTTGGATCAGATCATGAAGAATGGGGCTGCTCGCAGTGGCCTCGTTAGAGAGTTGTTGATACAGGGCTAGAGCTTTTGATGATTCGTTATTGGCCCATAATAGATCCGCCAGAATAAAGGAACCCCATGGATCGTTGGGATCCTTGAGTAAGTCGCTCTGCCAGGTCGCGATGAGAGGCGACAGCCCGTCCACATGATAGTTCAGCCCTCTAGGGCTTGCCAGTTGTTCTCGGATGTTCCATCTGGCCTTGCGTCCAAGATCATGATGCTGTAGCCATAAGGCGATTGCCTCGGTGGGTTTGCCTTGGGCTGCATAGATCTCGGTGACGTCTTTGAGAATGCGCTCAAGCGTATAGGGTTGAGGTTGCCATGAGATCGTTTGGGTGTCGAGTGCATGCAATAGGTCGAGGTAAATGGCTTGTAACGCTGCTTGTTTCTGCTGATTCTTACAGTAGCGGGTGAGGTCGTTCAGCAATTGCTCTGGAGAGGAGGGAGTGAATCCCTTGGTTATTGCAGATGATCCCGTGGGATTTTGACAGGCCATGAAAAGTGCATCTCGGTAAGTCGCAATGGCGCTGTCGGATTGATCGTCTTTGATGAACATCAGGGCCAACTGTCGGCGCAAGGGGATACTCTCAGGCTGGTGCTGTATGGATTTTTGCAGTTGGGCAATGGCCTCGTCGATTTGATTGGCGTTGGCCAGGGCTTGGGCGTATTGAATCGCCAAATCTTCATCCTCGGGATTGTTGAGGACTTGTTTATGCAAATCTTTGACAATGGTGTTGACTTGTCCGGTTTTCTGCCAGATCAAGGCGAGTTGTTTTTCTGCGGGCTGCTTGAATTGATCGAAATCAAAGGGGCGTATTTCATTGAAACAATGTTCCGCCTTCTTCCATTGTTCTTGTTTGATATAGAGATTTCCCAAAGATTGGAGCACTTGCGCTTTAATCTCTTGTTTCCAATACCCCACAGGTCTGGCCATGGGAGTGCTGCGGCCTCTCTGGTCGGCTTCCTCTTCTGATACGTCGAGAGTGCGGGCATGCTCATAGTAGGTGATCGCTGGGTCGGGATATCCTATTCGTTCACAGAGTTGACCGGCCCAGGAATATTGCGTGATGAGCGGTGGGGTTTGTGCAGACAGATAAAGATCAATCTCGCGACAGCCCTCTTCTTTTCGGTTGAGTTTCAGCAAAAGAATCCCTAGATTGCGATGGTGCTCAGGGATGTCGGGTCCTGCGGCCATGGCCTCCTTGATATGTTTGGCCACTGGCTTACCCTGTTGTACCCTGATAATGGCGTCGATGATGTCCTCGGTTATCCGGATTTCACTGAAATGTGAAAATGATGGCTTCTCATGCCTGTGACCATTGAGAAGATGATTTTGGTATAAATCGATCATCTCGGGCCCTCGACCGTTACGATTTAGTTGATCCCCTAACCGTCTTAGAAATTCTAGATTCGGGTGAGTTTGATAAACCGCCGAGGCCTCGTCAAGGCAACCTTCGTTGAGAAACGAACGCAGTAACGGTCGATTGGCCGACCGCCCCCAATCATCCTGCATGGTCTGTGAATATTGATAGGCTTGACTCCAATAGTCTATCGCCGTGGGGATATTCCCGTGCTGTTTCTCAATGTTGCCTAATATGATCGCAGCCACAACCTTCATACGGACAGGGGTCTCCGCATGATTGAGAAGCTCTTGATAATGTTGGTGGGCTCGCTCTCTACCTACATCTTTGGACGGGGATTCTCCTCTGGTCATTTCCCATAGAGTTAGGAGCCTTTGGCATTGATCACTCAAGTGGTCGCCTGCTAGCACGGCTCTTATCTCCAGGACAACACATCGCTCCCTGCATTCGATAGCCTTGTCATACTGTTGGTTCCATTCATACAGCTCTGCCATATGAGGCAGTACATTGGCATCGCTAGGATGGCTCTGGAGGTAATCTTTGTATAGATCGATGGCCTGCTGATAATGTTTTTGTCGGGTGAGTTCGTATATTTCATCGTAGGGCGGTTTTGTTGCTGAAAAAACCGGTGATCCCAGTAACAGGATGACGATACAAATTATGTAGGGTAAAAATGAGGGTTTGATTTGACGCATATCCGTGTCTCCCATTGTTACAATTGATAAACCTTAGAAATAGTTTACCAATCACGTCGTAATAAGATCAAGGGCGGATATAGTAAAATTTTTTTAACCATCGAAGTAACCAACAACTAACAACCAGAAACCAATAACCAATTTACTCCTGCGGCAATTTGGCCAAATCCACATCTGAGCCGGCGACCATGAGCAAGTCTCCTTCGAACACGACGGTGCTGGGCATAGGGATATTGACAATGGAATCCTTCTCTGTCTTTTGGGCCTCGCCCTGTTCTCCGCGTTTGATCAGGACCAGGTTGATGTTGTATTTTTGACGCAGTTGCAGGTCCATGACAGTCTTGCCGTCGAAGCTGGCCGGGGCCGTGACGCGACCTAGGCTGTATCCCGGGGCGAAGTCGATCTTGTCGCTGATGTGGGGGGCGATGAGTTTGTAGCCCCAGCGCATGGCCGATTCGATTTCCGGGTAGATCACTTCGGTGGCTCCGACCTTGAGAAAGACTTCGCCGGCGGTCAGGCTTTCGGCGCGGGCGTAGATCTGTTGTACCCCCATTTGCTTGAGTGTCACCACGGTCAGGATGGCGGATTCGAAGCTCTCCTGGCCCATACCGATGATGGCGGCGTCAACCTTGTCCACGCCTTGGGCGCGTAGGGCCAGTTCGTCGGTACTATCGAGACGTACGGCCAGACTGACCTGATCGCTCAAGGGTTCGATCTCCCGTCGATCCCGATCGATGGCGATGACCTCGGCCCCACTGTGTGACAGGGCAATAGCCAACTTGCTTCCAAACCGTCCCAAACCAATGACTGCAAAACGTTTCATGAGAGACCTCGAATTTTAAAAGGTTAAAGAGATGGAATCGCTGCGCGATATTGGTTTGAATAGATCCCTCGGCGGTGCCTGTCCTGAGCAAGGTCGATGGGCTCGGGATGACATCTCCAACATCAGATGCGTGTTTGTCATCTCGACCGAACGAAGTGAGCGGAGAGATCCGTTTTGAATAAGCATCGCAAGGCGATTCCGAATCATTTTCATCCTACCATAATTGATTCCTGCGGGTAACTGTAACGTGCAGGGGTGATATTCACGGTCAAGGCCGCTACCAGGGTCAAGGGGCCCAGGCGTCCGATCAACATGGCGATGATCACGAGGTACTTACCGGCCGTGGTCAGGAAGGGGGTAATGCCCGTGCTCAATCCCACGGTGCCCAGGGCCGAAGCCGATTCGAACAGGATGTCCGATAGGGTCATGACCTGGAGGTTGCCCCGTTCGGTCACCATCAAGGCCAGGGTAATCAGACAGAGAAAACCGATGAACAAAAGCGTCACGGTCAAGGCCCGACCCACCACCGCCACGCTGACCGAGCGTTTGAACATCTCGACTTCACCGCGTTTACGCAGGGTCGTTAATACCGACATCAGAATCACGGCCAAGGTCACGGTCTTGATGCCCCCGGCTGTGGATCCCGGCGACCCACCGATGATCATCAACAGGATGGTGACCATCTTGGAGGCGTCGGTCAGGTTGGCAATATCCACGGTATTGAACCCGGCCGTACGCGCCGTGATCGATTGAAACAGGGCGTCCAGGGGATGGGCACAGACCGGCTCGCCAGATAGATTTGTGGTCCGTTCCAGGCCCATGAACAGCAGGGTTCCTAGAACGATCAAAATCAGGGACATACTCAACACGATCTTGCTCTGTAAAGTGACCCGTTTGGGTGGGGCCATGTTGAGGCGGTAGCGTTTGTTAAAGAGTTTGAGTAGGGATTTACAGATGCGATCGGTCCCTACATTACACAGGTTGTACAACACACTGAATCCCAATCCACCCAACACGATCAAGGGGCAAATGACCAGGATCACACCCCCTGAGCGGGGGTAACGCATCAGGCTGTCATTGAACAGGCCGAAACCCGCATTGCAAAAGGCACTGACCGAATGAAAGATGCTAAAGTACCAAAGTTTGTGCTGGCCCCCTTGCCAGGTCGGGTCGCTGGACCACATATGATAAAGGCCGAAGGCCCCGGCCGCCTCGATAACCAGGGTGGCCATGAAGATGAAGGCGATCAGATTGCCCAAATGGTTGAGGGTTTGGGCACTGAGCAAATCCTGCATGGCTGCGGATTCCCGTACGCTAAAAGCCTGGCCCAGCATCATCGCAAAGACCGCTCCAAAGACCACAATGCCCAGCCCCCCCAACTGAATCAGGGTCAGGATCACGCATTGGCCCATAAAGGTGAAGTCCTGGCCCGTGTCCTTGACCACCAGGCCAGTGACACAGGCGGCACTGGTGCTGGTAAAGAGGGCATCGACAAAGCTGATGTGATCGCGTCCGGTGGTGGCCTCCGGTAAACACAGCAGTCCCGCTCCTACCACGATGAGGACCACAAAGCTGGCCAGCAGCATGCGGGTGGGGTTCTTTCCCTTGGCGGCCAATGTCACGGTGGTGCGACAGACCTTGATGACCACCTGCATGATTAGATACCCACCTACCACCATATGGGCGATGGTATTGGCCCGCTCTGGTTCAAACCAGAATTGGCGGCCCAGCAGGGTGATGATCAAGCCTAATAAGATGGGCAGTTCGAACCAATTTAACCGCCAATAGTCCTTGAGGGATTCCGTGTTGAGGGTCCGGATGATCTTTTCAATGACGAAAAAGGTCAGGAAGATCATCTGCGTGGCATAGAGAAAACGTGCCTGTACCAGGGGGCGGTCAAAGCCGAACAGGGCCACGAACGAGGCCACCACTAACACCGCGGCCCCCACATTGAGCCCGATGAGGATATTTTCCAGTCGTTGATTCTTATACGGTATTTGCATCGTAATAGCCTAAAGTTACGATCGGGTTGCTACAAGTACAATATGACGGTTGAGGTATGATTTGTTTTCATGCAATATCAACTAAACCTAGGGCCTCGCCAAATCGCTCCAACAGGGTCCGTCTTAGGACCTTATGGCTAGCCTCAGTCAGCATGGGGTCGTCGGCTACCAATTTAAAGGCATTTTTACGGGCCAATAGCAAAAGCTCGTAGTCCTCTAGAATATTGGCTATTTTGAGATCGGGCAGGCCGTGTTGACGCGTGCTGAACAGTTCGCCCGGGCCACGTAGCCGTAGGTCCTGTTCGGCGATCTCGAAGCCATCGTGACTGCGACACATCACCGCCAGCCGCTCTTGGGCGATGTCACTGTCACTCTCACTGAAGAGCAGGCAAAAAGACTTGGATTCGCCGCGACCGATCCGACCCCGCAACTGATGCAATTGGGCCAGGCCAAAGCGATCCGCGCCTTCGATGACCATGATGGTGGCATTGGGGACATCTACCCCCACCTCGATGACCACGGTGGAAACCAGCACATGCACCTTGCCCGCGCGGAAGTCCCTCATCACGGTCTGCTTCTGCTCGCTTGGCATCTGGCCGTGCAGCAGTTCCACGCGATATTCGGGAAAGACCTGTTGCGACAGCTTGGCGAATTCGTCGGTGGCCGCCTTGACATCGTCCTCGGTGGAGGTGATGCGGGGATAGACGAAGTAGGCCTGCTTGCCTGCAGCCAAGCGTGCTCGGATAAACTCGTAGGCCTCATTCATATGCTCGCGATCCACGGCCCGTGTCACCACCGCGCCGCGTCCGGGGGGGCGGTGCTTGATGACCGAGACATCCAGATCGCCAAAAGCGGTCATGGCCAGGGTACGCGGGATGGGGGTGGCGGTCATGACCATAACGTGGGGGCTGGTGTCCTTGCGCAGCTTGCTACGCTGTTCCACGCCGAATTTGTGTTGTTCGTCAATGACCACCAGGCCCAGTTGGGCAAATTCGATGTCCTCCTGCAATAGAGCCACGGTGCCGACCACGATATCGACCTCGCCTTGACGAATGCGGTCCAACAGTTCTTTACGCTTCTTACCACTGAGGCCACCGGCGATGACCTCACGTCGGACCTTGCTGTTGTGCAGGAAGCGTTCGATACTGATAAAGTGCTGACCCGCCAGGATCTCGGTGGGGGCCATGATGGCGACCTGCTTCTTGTTGGCTACAGCCATGAGTGCCGCATAGAGGGCCACCACGGTTTTTCCCGAACCCACGTCACCTTGCAGCAAGCGATTCATGGGGACATCACGTTTCAAGTCCACGATGATCTCTTCGATGACCTGGTTTTGGTCGCCGGTCAGTAAGAAGGGAAAGCGACGACGGATGTGACTGTCAATGGTGTCACTCCATGCCAGGGCTACGGCCGGAGAGAAGTGCCGGGCTCGATAGCGACGCAGGGCCAGTCCCAATTGCATGAGGAAGAGTTCATCGTACTTGAGACGGCGTGTGGCGGCCTTGACCTGATCTTGACTGGAGGGGTTGTGGATCCAGGCATAAGCTTGAGAGCGGGGAATCAACTCGTTGGCCTTGAGTGTGGCCGGTTCAAAGAAGTCTTCCACTAAGTCGTCGAGCCGATCCAGAATGGGCCGCAGCACTCGTTTGATCTGGGGACTGCTGAGCTTGGCTGTGGCCGGGTACACTCCACCGCTGAAGACCTCGGTTGGATTGGGGCTTTTGTCGTCAACGATCATGAACTTGGGACTGACCAGTTGTAACTGGTAATTGTATTCGGTGGCCTTGCCGGATAGGATCACCGTGTGTCCGCATTCGAGTTGGTTGCGCAGATAGCCACCATTGAACCAGACTACCCGCATGAGACCACTGGCATCGGCCACCATGGCCTCGAACACGGGCTTGCGCCGATAGGCATGATAGTCCACCGATTCGATCAGGCCCACTACCGTGACCTGATCGCCTACCTGCACCTGCCCGATGGGGGTGGGGGTGGGAGCAAAGATCCAGTCGCGCGGGTAGTAGTCCAGCAGGTCCGCCACGGTGGTAATGCCCAGCTTGGCAAAGATCTCGGCACGGGCCGGGCCTACACCCTTGAGATATTGAACGGGTGTGCCCAAGTCGAAAGTTGCCTTGTTTGGCGTCACGGTATCCATGGCGGTAGTGTACTCGCAAAGACAGGCTTGGGAAAGTGCGAGCATGATCTATAAGGTATTCTTATAAAAGTGTGCATTTTAGCTAAACTGGAAAGCATTAGACATCATCCATGATTCGGTTAAAATGGGGCGGTTTTTAATATTGCCGTACTCGTGGGCATCGGATGTCCGAACGGCCATTGGAGGTTAGAAGGATATGTGTGGAATCGTGGCCTATCTGGGCAATAAAACCGCCCAACCCATTCTCGTTGAGGGACTCAAGCGCCTGGAGTATCGCGGCTATGACTCCGCAGGCGTGGCCCTCTTGGATCATGGAGCCATCAAGGTGCAGAAGACCGCCGGTCGCATTGCTGCCTTGCAGGAGATTTTGGATAAACCCGACCGCTCCCAAACCCTGGGGATTGGCCATACCCGTTGGGCCACCCATGGCGAGCCCAACACCGTCAATGCCCACCCACACCTGGATGCCTCCGGCAAGATCGTCATTGTACACAACGGCATCATCGAGAACTACGCCACCCTCAAGAAATGGCTCCAGAACGAGGGTGTGGAATTTATTACCCAGACCGATTCCGAGGTTGTGGCCAATCTGATCGGCTACCTCTATAACACCGCCCTACAGGCCGGTGACGAGAAGCCTTCCAATGGAAACAACCCCTTTGAGTGGGCCGTGCAGCAGGCCCTGCAAAAGGTACACGGCACCTATGGCCTGGCCATCCTCTGCTCCGACTATCCCGACATGTTGATCGGGGCCAAAAAGGGCAGCCCCTTGATCTTGGGGGTGGGCAGTGACGACTATGTGTTGGCCTCGGACGCCGCCGCCATCATTCAGCATACCACTCAGGCCATTTACCTGTCCGACAACGAGATGGTCACCATCACACCTGACGGGTTCAACACCAAGACCATTGACAATGTCACCATCAGCAAGGATCTCAAGGAGATCGAGTTCAGCCTGGAGCAGATTGAACTGGGGGGCTTCGAACACCACATGCTCAAGGAGATCTTCGAGCAGCCCACCAGCCTGCGCACCTGTATGCAGGGCCGTATCGACTTTCAGGATAACTGCATCAAGCTCGGCGGCGTGGCCTCTTATTTCCGCGAGTTGATCCGTACCAAGAAATTTATCTTCACAGCCTGTGGCACGGCTTTTCATGCCGGTCTGGTAGGGGAGTATCTCTTCGAACAACTGGCCCGTATCCCGGCCGAGGTCGAATACGCCAGCGAGTTTCGCTATCGCAACCCCATCATCGAAGACAACACCACGGTCATCGCCATCAGCCAATCCGGCGAAACTCTCGATACCCTGGCTGCGATTGAAGAGGCCAAACAACGCGGGGCGTCCGTGTTGGGTGTGGTCAACAGCGTGGGCTCGACGATTGCCCGCGCCACGGATGCCGGGGTGTACCTGCACGTGGGGCCCGAGATCGGTGTGGCCAGTACCAAGGCCTTTACTGCCCAGGTGGCGGTCCTCAGTATGCTCGGAATCGAGCTAGCGCGACGCCGTCACATTAGTAGTACCGAGGCCGAGTTTTATCTCAGGGAACTGGCCGCTATCCCGGACAAGGTCGAAACCGTCTTGCAGATGTCCGATTACATCAAGGACATTGCCGAGGCCAATGTCCACAAAGAGAATTGGCTCTTCCTGGGACGCGGTTTCAACTTTCCGGTGGCACTGGAAGGGGCGCTCAAGCTCAAGGAGATCAGCTATATCCATGCCGAGGGCCTGCCTGCAGCCGAGATGAAGCACGGCCCCATCGCCCTGATCAGCGACGGTATGCCCGCGGTCTTCATTGCCACACGCGGCCCCCAATACGAAAAGATCATGGGCAACATCTCCGAGGTGCGGGCCCGTGGCGGCAAGACCATCGTGGTCGCCACCGAGGGTGACAACGCCATCGCCGAACACGCCGATCACCTGATCACCATCCCGGATGTCCCCGAGATGTTGCAGCCGATGTTGACCGTGGTGCCCCTGCAACTGCTGGCCTATCACGCCGCCGTACTGCGAGGTCACGATGTGGATAAACCCCGGAACCTGGCCAAGAGTGTAACCGTTGAATAGGGATAGGATGGTTCGTCTCGGTGGGATTTAAGAAAGCCGAGGACAAGGATGTCGAAGAAATTGAATAAGCCCAGGTTGGTTAAGCGTCGTCCCAACAAAAGGGGATTGCCTCCCGGGACGCTGGTCTATAGCGGCGATCATAAAGTCGATGCCGTACGCATCACCTTGATGGATTACGACGACCAGCATTTGCAGGAGCAAATCCTCCACAGTATCGAGGAATGCCTCCCTTTTAAAGACACGCCCACGGTCTCCTGGATCAATATCGACGGGCTCCATGACATTGCCCTCATGGAGCAATTGGGACAGCAATTCGATATCCATGTCCTGGTCTTGGAGGACGTGCTCAGTATCGATCAGCGTCCCAAGCAAGAAGACTATGACAACCATCTCTTTGTCGTCCTCAAGATGTTGACCTACGACGACGAGCACCAGTGCGTACGAAGCGAACAGGTAAGTATCATCTTGGGGCAGAATTATGTCTTGTCCTTTCAAGAAGTGGTCGGTGACGTTTTTGAGCCCATTTCGCGAGCGCCTCCGCCAGGCCAAGGGACGCCTGCGCAAGATGGGGCCCGACTATCTGTTCTATGCCTTGCTCGATGCCCTGGTAGACAGCTACTTCCTGATCCTGGAAAAGATCGGCGATCGCATCGAAGGCCTGGAAGACGAATTGGTCACCGAGCCTACGGACGCCACCCTGCGTCAGATCCACGAACTCAAACGCGAGATGATCTTTCTCCGTCGTAACATCTGGCCCCTGCGCGAACTGATCAGCGGTCTCCAGCGTTGCGAGTCCGGCCTAATCCAGGAGAATGTCGAGATCTACCTGCGCGATGTCTACGACCACACCATCCAGGTCATCGACACCATCGAGAGTCTGCGTGACATGGTCTCCGGTATGTTGGACATCTACCTGTCCAGTGTCAGCAACAAGATGAACGCCGTCATGAAGGTCCTGACCATCATCGCCACCCTTTTTATCCCCACCACCTTCGTGGCCGGCATCTACGGCATGAACTTCGACCACATGCCCGAACTGCATTGGAAGTACGGCTACATCGTCCTCTGGGGCGTTCTGTTAGCTATCTTTACCAGCATGATCATTTACTTCAAGAGAAAGAAGTGGTTGTAACTCTACGGTATCACATGTCTTGGTAAAAAGATCACACCCGGTCCGGGTTCATCGTCGCTGTAGGGGATGTTGCCGTCGCGGTCTTTGATGACTCGCATGGGCACTAAGTCTGTTGGACTGAAGGTCTCGACGTGTTCGTCGGTGAAGATGCCGGTTAGGGGGATCTCGGGTAGGGATTCGTTGGGATCGTAGGGGCCCGACCAGAGGGAGGAGAGTTGCAGGGTTTGCGTGATGACCTGGGCTTGAGGGAGCTTTTCACAACTGATCAGGCGGTTGGGGCTGCGCCAGTGGTTTTGGCCCAGGTAATGACTGATGAGAAGACGGCTTTCGCGGCGGCGGCCTTGGGGGCCGGTGGGGCCACTCCAGAGGCGGTTGTTGTCACCGGTGACACTGATGTAGTTCCAGTAAAGACAGAGGCTGCCACCTACTGAGTCCGGGATGATGGGGGTGTCGGGGTGGTCCCAGTCGTTACCGGCCTCCCAGCTTTCCTGGAGATAGTCGTAGGGCTCGGGAATGCTGGGGCAGACCAGCGTTTGGGCCTTGGGCAGGTAGGGATACAGATACTCGCCCACCGAGCGGTTCAGGCCGGGGGTACGCAGATCGCTACCGGCCAGTTTGGTGGGATCGGACCAGTTCCAATAGTCACCAAAGCCCACCTTGGCCACGGAGTCGGGGTAGTGGTTGTCGTAGTCGTTGGCGTAGAGATTGACGGACAGGCAGATCTGGCGTTGATTGAGTTTGCTTTGCAGCCTGCGGGCCTGAGCACGAACCTGGGCCAGGACAGGCAAGAGAATACCGGTCAGCAGCGCAATGATGGTTAACACCGTGATCAATTCGATCAAGGTGAACGCTGCTATGGCACCACGATTCTTGGCATAGCACGGGCTTACAGGTTTCATGGATAGATCAGGTCTGAGCCTCCTTGCAAAGCGGTCGTTGTTGATTCGTTGGGATCGTCATCGGTCGATGGCGCGGTATTCAGCGTGGGTGTCACGGCCACGGGATTGGCCGAGGATTCGATTTCCGTGGAACTGTCCGTGCTCGTCGGGCTGAGACTGGCTTGAGCCGTCCGCCCATAGGCCCCCATGTTGACGCGGCGGCCATGCGGGGACGATTCGGCAGCGATATCGTCATCCGGATCACCGGCATCGATACAGGGACTACTCACGGTATCACTAATCCAGGTCTCGCTCAGCAGGTCGTAATGCCCCTGGTCGCTCATCAGGTGATAGTCGTCTGTGTCGGGATCGACAAAGAGGGGATCGTCAGTGAGGTTGCCCAGGCCGGTGGCCTCAGTCTTTCGTTCGATACAGCTATAGCTGGCCTGACACGGATAGAGATCACTGTAGGCGTTGTTCCACAGGATGCAGTTGCGAATGGTGGGGTTGGCACCATATTCACCGTAAATACCATAGCTATTGTTTACGATCGTGAGGTGCTCCAGAGTCGGACGGGACAGATAGCAGTAGGCGGCCATGTCACAGTCAGCAATGATCAGATGGCGAACGATGGTGTCAGCACCCTCGGCGGAACTAAAGGTGAGGGCTATTCCTCCGGGGGCGGTCAGGATCGGGGAACCGTCCACGCCCTCCAGGGTAATGGCCTTGCCGTGTAGGCTGAGTTCCTCTTGGTACACCTCCGGCCAGACCAGGATACGGTCGCCGTCATCACTTTGGTCAATGGCATGTTGAATGGTGGCAAAGGCCTGGTCTTGGCTGAGGCCGGTGTTATTGTCGTTTCCATTGGACGCATCGACGTGATACACGTTGTTCCTGTAACTACGCGAGGCCTGACGATAGCCGCCATAGGCTCCCAGGTTGATACGATTGCCGTGGTTCTTGGATTCCAACCCTGTCCCACTGTTGGGGTCACCCGCATCGATAGCCGGGCTGTGTACCGAATCGATCACCCATTGATCCAGCAATTCATCGTAACGGCCAACATCTGATTGCAGGTGGTAGTCGTTGGCATCATCGCAATTGAAACAGGGATCTTGGTCCAGGATCTCAACGCCTGGGTAGCCACCTTCGATCAGGCAGTAGCGGATGTCACTGGTTCCGGTGGGATCATTGAGCACAAGCGAGGGGAGGCTGTTCCAGAGGATGCTGTTGGATAGGATCAAGGGACGTCCGTTGACCCACAGGCCATTGCAGCTGGTGACACTGGCGACCTCGTTAGCCAAGACGTTGTCGGCAATGGTGCAGTTAGAGATCGTCACGGGCGAGAGATCGTCGGAGGTATCGTTACTGTCGGCCTCGAACATCAGGCCGGCTCCCGAAGCGGCCGTGTTTTGTGTGATCCGGCAGTGATCGAGCGAGACTTGCAAGTTCGATCCTAGGGCATAAAGTCCTCCGCCAGCGTCGCTGTTTTGATTGTCATGCAGGACGCAGTGGCTCAAGGTCTGGCTGCCGGACTGGAGATAGAGCCCGGCCCCGCACCCCGCACCGGTGATGTCATTGCCTTGCAGGGTGCAGCCCAACAATTGGGCCCGGCGACAATGCAACAGGGCCACACCGGCCCCGGCCGGTTGACTAGACTGGCTGGCCGTGATACGGGCCTGGCAGTCTTCGATGCGACAGTCGATCAAGCGGGTTTGTCCTCCTACGCAGGCCACGCCACCTCCGACAACGGCTCGGCACTCACGTATCACACAGTTGATCAGGGTGGGACTGCTGTTGAGACAATAGATTCCTCCTCCCAAGGGCACGTTCTTGACACTGGCCCATTGGGCGACGTTCTGGGGTAGGGACCCGGTCAGGGCACTGCCTTGCTCGATGGTAAACCCCTCAATCACGCAATCGGCGGATTCGCCTCGATGGAAATAGAAGCCGCGTTGTTGACGTGAGTTGCCACAACGGATGATGGTTTTGTCGGGGCCGTCAGGTCCGCGCAGGGTGATGGCCTTGCCCAGGCAGTCCAGGTCGGTATTACCATTGCCTTGATAAACCCCGGCCGCGACCTCGATGATGTCTCCGTCTTGGGCAGCATCCAGGGCGGCCTGTAGGGTGGCATAGTCACTGGGGACATGTAGGGTGGCTGGGGCATAAGACAGGGTGACATCGAGGTTGTCGATCCAACCGCGTCTGGACCACAAGAGCAGATAGAGTTGACCGGTGGCTGAAGAGACCGTTAGGGTATGCTCACCTGGAGTCAATCCTTGCGTCGGGGACCATTGGCGGTCATCATCCGAGGTGGCATAGTAGACCATCTGGGTGGTCTCGGCCGCCTCCGAGAGTGAGCGACGGCATCCGACCTCCAGCGAGACGGTCCCATTCAATGACCTGGATAGATCGTCATTGGCGTCTTGTGGGAAGCGATAAAGTACATAGGCCGCCTGTCGATTCGATCCGATGAAGTCCAGGACGCGATTGCCGTCCTGCTGACGATAACGCAGGTGGGCTTCGACGGCACTATCGGCTGTCAACGGCCAGCAGGGAGAATGATCGTGGGCATCCTCCAGGGCCTGGTCGGTTTCGAACGATTCTTGATAAGTGATGATGCTCGATGAATTGGCACTGTCTGTTGACAGGGATTGTCCCCACAGCGGCAAGCAGGCCAGGCACAACAAACATGTGATGATTCGTGCTTTCATAGTTATTATAGAAGAGAAGGGCCAACCTTCGTCAGCCCTTCTCTGCATGAATCTCTATTCGGTCCAAATGGTCAATTCATCACCATCAATATCGGCCTCCAGGATAATGGGAGTGACCTCGTCGCTGACGAGTAACTCCTCGGTATTGGTCACATCCGGTTCGTCCGTGTCCTCTACATCGGTGTCGGGCAGGTCCTCGGACCAATCGACTACGATGACGCGTACATAGATGGTATCCTGGTCCTTGTCACCCAACGGTGTGGGGACGGGCGTGTCGTAGATATTAGGGTCGGGATAGACCGGTTCGGCGTAGGTGGTGACAATGCCTCGCAGCCAGTAGACGCCCGGACGTAAGAAGCGGACCGGAACGCCCACATCCGCGCTGCCCAGGCTGGGACCGCGACGCAGGGCGCGGGCTCCATCGCTGCCGATAGTGACCCAGTGGGCTGGGATCAGCTTGGCACTGGCATCGGACTCGATCTCATCGGCAGTGGGCAAATCCATCACATCATTGGGACAGGCACAGGTGACCTTGCAGTAACGACAGAGTTGCAGGGTGAATTGGGTGCCCAGTACACCGTTGGCGCTTTCATACCAGACCCCCTCGATATTTTTGCTCAGACCGAAGACCACATGTCGGCCAGGTCGGACACGCAGGGTGCCAAAGTCGCGGGGGAAGTTTTCCGCGGCCCCGATGCGATAGGGAATGGAGCTGGATGCGACCACTTGGGGGGTGATCAAGGTCGCGCGGGGCGAGGCCATGACATAACGGCGTGCCGTTTGTTGGATCTCGCCGTTTTGTTGGGCTTGTTCGGTGGCACTGAAACCGGGGATGGCCAGCACGCACAGGATCAGGCCCATCGTGGTCCATAACAATAAACGATTCAATGGTTGGCGTTGCATGGGATAACCTCCTGTTAAATTTTAGGTCTTCAAGGTTTCATCCCGCGGGTAAAGCAAATTCAAAACTGATCAGCTAACTGTGGTTTGCCAAGATAAAAGAGCCAACGCAACCCCACTTGGGATTGGGTTGAGTTTTCTCGGCGTGATAAGTTCGGTATCGGAATTGACGTCTCAGTTCCGATGTATTCAAAATGGAGTTCACCGATTTGACGGTGATCTTGTTTCCATCGTAGGCAACGAATCAAGTCGTCATCTACGTCGATTTCATAAAGAAGTGTCACGCTGTCACAGTCGATCTCAACCGTGGCCTTGCGATCGGTCAGGCGAGTGACCTGGGCCTCCAGCCCTTGGGCCCGAGCGGCGCAGGTGAGGTCATCGAGACAATGGAGGCCACGCCAGGGGCGATTGAGACCGACAAGAAAGGTCCCGGCCGGTAGGCGGATACCTCGGGACTCTGGGTTCGGACGGAATTGCGCTCCCTGGGGGGTGTCGGTGAGCGTCAGGTCTGAGCCGATGCGACAACGCAGCCAGGGTTGATGTTGAGCCAGGGCGTCATAGGTAAAGGGGATACAGGCCGTGCCCTCAATGAGTTGTCCTTGGAGAGAGCCCTGTAGGTGAACCTGGGTCCAGCCCTGTTGGTGCATGGTGTCACGCTGATCGACAACGCGAATGTGGGTGGGCCAGTCGGGTTGGAAAAAGTCTTCTTGTTGCACATTTTGTCGAGGGAGGATCTGACTGGCATAGGTGCCGTCTATGGCTCGCTCGTCCAAACGCAACGCGGCCTGTTGAGACGCCGATGAGGTCCAGCAGGGCGGCCCCAGGATGGCGTGGGCATTGCGGAAGGTGATGGTTTGCCCTTCCCAGATGAAGTTGCCTTGGGCGTTCTGTAAAATATGCCATTGCGAATCGTCGGTGCGAGCTTGAGTACGCAATAACATAGGCCCATCCATGCCCTGGGGGTAGTAGAACCAGTGTTGTTGGTCTTGAATGGTTGAGGTCTCGTCGTTTACCATAGATGCTGACGGTTGATGTTCGAGAAGGGCTTGGGGCATGGCCCCCACCAGCATTCCGGTGGTCAATAGGGTCCCCAAGAACCATAGGGCGGCAGTACGGCTCAGCAGGGTACAGACCAGGGCCATGCCCGTGCCGCATTGAAGCGAGGCCGCGGTGATGGTCATGTGGGCCGCGGCCGTCTCGCTGGTGGCGGTCATCTTGCCAAAGACGACCAGGGCGGTGAGCAGGGCCTCTTTGCCCAGGCCATAACCGGCCAGGCGGCGGGCCAGGGCCTTCTTGGCCCGGTAGAACAGTGCGCGGGCACTGAATTGACTGCAATTCATGAGTTGGGAGATCTGAGCGTAGGACATCTGATCGTAGCAACGCATGGTCAGGATGGCGCGATGGTTGGGATCGATCTGTTGCATGGAACGGCCCACGATCTCGCGTAATTCCTGGCTGATGACGTCGGCCACGGTCTGATCCTGGCCATTAGTCATGGATTCTTCCTGGATCTGGCTTAGGGGCACGCTTTGTCGGATGCGTTGGCGTTGGAAGTGGCGTCCGATCTTGTTGTAGGCCATGCCGTAAAGCCAGTACCAGAAACGCTCGGTGTGTTTTAAGGTGGGAAAGAAGCGTAACATATCAACCAAACTCTCCTGCACAATGTCCTGGGTTAATTCTTCCTGAAGGGTTAAGCGGAACACGAATTGGCTCAGCCGTTGTGAGGCAATTTGGGTGAGTTGGTTAATGGCCTCTTGATGGCCCTGTCGAGCCTTGATTACCAGTGGGATGTGATCGTTAGAATCCTTCATAGACATCACTTATTAAGTACGTTGAGCCCAGAAAAAGTGACGCGGTTTTTCGAATTCTGGTTTTAGAAGTCATTATCGTTGTGATTATACAGAAAATCTATCGGTTTCTACAACTTGTGTGGATTCTGGTAGATAAGGGGCAGCATAAAAAAATAGCCAGGAATGTGGATTACACACCTGGCCATGTGGATTAACAGGGGCTATGTCTTAGTTTAAAACTTGAATACCAATCCGGCATTGGCCTGGAATTGGAAGAAGACGTCGGCTTCGATATAGACCGTGGTGCCACTGGAGTCGCTGGTAAAGGATGCACTGCCACTGGCAAAGGTCATCATGGCTCGACCTTCCAAACGCAGGCCTATGCGTTCGGTGGGGAAGTATTTGATGCCACCGCCCAGGCCCAATGAAGGCCTTAGCAATCCGGAGTGGGCTGATGACTTGGGATCCAGGTAAGTGCCGCCGATGGTACCGACCAGAAACGGATTGACCGTCTGATCGAAGGTCTGGATGAGCCCACCGATGTGATAATAGGAGACGTCCAGATCAAAGGCCGAATTGGTCGAGTTCAAACTGTGGCCGATCAAGCGGGTGTCCTGTTGGCTGAAGTAGAGTTCGAACTGTTCGGAAGGAATGGCATCCTCACCGTAGTTGAGGGCCAGAGCAAAGAGCGAATTGTCCGAGAGATCCAGTTTCTGATTGGAGACCTCTTCCTTGAATTGTCCTCCCATGCCGTAGCCGGAAAAGGCGGTCAGTTCCCATGCCGCTTGGGTGGTGCTAATTGCACAGCACAACATCAGTCCCATGATCATGAGGGAACGTTTGAGCGGTGAATGGCTTTGTTTGAACATCGCTGTCACTCCTATCTAGATGAATGCTTGTATCGCGGATTTAACAACAGGTTATACCATGGTTAATGTAGCGAAATCGAGAGAAAATCAGGGAGGGGTTAGAAGGGTTGTCCAAACATGGCCCAAAACGACCAGGAATCCTCGCCCATGACCACGTCGAGTCTCCCAATGCCCCCTTCACTGAGAGCCCGGACACCTACGCCGACATCCCATTGCATATCCTCATGGAGTTCCTTTAAGGAGAGGTCTCCGGCTACGCGTCCGAATTCCGCCAGGACTACCCACTGGAACCAATCCACGGCCACGGGTAGCCAGTCTACGTTTTCGAGTGGGTTCCACTGTGGCACGGCTCGGTATTCGGCACAGTAATACAAGGCGGAACGATCGTGAAAGCGATTGACCGGAAAAGCACGCATGCGATCTGCCCCTCCAAGGGTGGAGCCTTCGAAGTAGGGGGGGCGACGTGTCACGGTGGTGGACCTGCCGTTGTTGGTTTCGGTCCAGGTGGGGACATCCGAAATCCAGGCATTCAAGGCGATGACCCGTTGGCGATGGTGTTCAGTGGCCCCCAGTGAAAAGAACTTACGGTATTCAAATTCCCAATGGGTCCAATCGCTACTGCTGGCAAACCAGCCCCAGTCGCGGGTCACGGCCAGACGCTGGATACTCCCATAAGAAGGATTCAATACGAAATCCGTGTTGTCGTAGCGAATCTCGAATTTCACCCCATTGCTGCGCAGGGCCGATCGTCCACCGACCAGGTCCATGTACTGGTTTCTGTAAAAAGGTTCGGCCATGAGATAGGTTCGCCCGGTGGTCAAGGGATTCCAGGCTTGGCCGCCCGCAGGTGGCGAATGAAGCAACCCTCGATCCAGCGTGACATGGTTGGTCACCTGTTTTTTTCCATGCCCCCAGGGCATAACATAGCGGATCAGGCAACTGAGATCGGCATCCCAAGCCGGTCCGGTGACGTAATCGTCATGGTCAGAGGTATGGCTGCCGGGCCGTTGGATGGTGTAGGTGGGGGTTGGACTGATATAGGCATGCACGTCACCATAGTCCGTGGCTTTGAGTCTGGGGGAGAGAAAGAGCCGACGCGTTTTAGGCATGCGAAAGTCATAGGCCCCGGCCAGCACTTGATAGGAGTCATTGTCACTGACAAAGGCGGAAAAATAGCCGGTGGCCTGAGGCTGGCCCCATTGTGTCACCAGTCCGGCGGCCCCGACGCCAAAGCCGTAGGTCTCGGTACTAAAGGCATAGGGAACCACAAAGAGGTTGGGCTCGTTGACCTCGGTTCGCTTGAGGTCATGCACCCGGATTTGTCCTGTCACGGTTGAGGCCAGTAATCCGACGAGGACCATGCCAATTCCGAGTCTCCCCAGGATCTTGTTTGGATTGTTGATCGTTGGTGTCAATATGTTCATGGGATCGCTTATGGTCGCGAGATCGCGCCTTTAGGGCAAACGTCAATGCAGGCCTGACAGCGAAGGCAGTCTCGATCTGCAATGGCACCGCTGTGACGGTATTGTTCCGGAAGAATGCCGATCGGACAGGCTCGGTCACAGAGGTGACATGAAACGCATTGGGCATCGTCGATCTTGAGGGGACGTTTATGGCCCGAGACCGTGGAGGCAAAGGTACCAATCGGACAGAAGATGCACCAAAAACGACGTCGATAGAGAAGCCCGCCCACAATGCCGATCCCGGTGGTGACCGTGCACATCAACCAGAACACGCGTCCCCAATGCAGGGGATTGGTGATGTCGGCCGAGACGCGATAGAACATAAATCCGATCATAAAGGCAAAAATGGCCCACCGAAAGGCCAGGTGCTTAAGCCAGACCGGGGTGGATTTTTCTCGTTGGACGACCCAGGAAAAGGGCCGGTCCCAGAAGCTGCCGCGTGGACATAGATTGCCGCAGACCCAACGCCCGCCGCGCAACCCGCCGACCATGCCCACGACCATGGTGATCGGTACGGTAAAGCCCAAAGAAGGAAACCACCAACCCAGGGCAATGACCAGAAAGACCAGCGAGCTCAAGATCCATTGCCGTTTACAACGTGTCCCGCAGGAGGCTTTTCTTTGATTGGATTTTCCAGTGGCCATGAATACGAATCTCCATAAGCAGTTGTAATCATACTAGCGGCCGGTTTCTACCAAGTCCAATCATTTTGTGTTGAGGAGGTCTGGTGACGGTAATCCTTGCTTGCACCATGACAGGGGACATCGTAAACTCGGGAGTTGGAATGTCCCTTATCCAAGGATCTTGCAGATGCGCATTGGGCTGGCACAGATGAATGCCTCGATCGGTGATCTGGAGGCGAACAGTCGTAGGATGGCTTGGTTTTATCAACAGGCCCGCCAAGCGGATGTGGATCTGCTGGTCTTTCCCGAATTGGCCCTGTGCGGCTACCCTCCCGAGAGGTTTGTGCGGCAGTCGGACTTTCTCAATCAGTGCCACAGGGCTCTGCAACAGTTGGCCAAGTCCTGTACAGAACTGTCCATGATCGTGGGGTGGCCCGAGGGTCATCAGGGACATCCCTTTAACGCTGCGGCCCTATTGCAGGCTGGGGGGATCGCTAGTATCTACCGCAAAGGAAGACTGCCGGCCTTTCATGCCTTTGACGAGACACAATATTTTCAGCCCGGTCAGGAAACGCCTCGTTGGACTGTCCATGGGCTACGTTTGGTGCCTACGATTTGCTATGATCTTTGGGATGTGGAATGGCTTGCACAGCGATTGGCATCTCATGATTCCGTGGACCTGATTGTGAATCTATCGGCCTCACCCCTGGATGAAGGCAAGGTGTTACGTCGGGAGCAGATCATCAAGACTGCCGCGCAGGAGTTTTCCTGCGGGGTGGCCTATTGCAACTTGGTGGGCCAATACCAAGACTTGGTATTTGACGGGCGTAGCATGGTTGCGGATGCACGGGGACAGATTCGGGCCCGGGGAGCGGCCTTTAAGGAGGACTTGTTGGTGGCCGAGTTCCACGCCGATCCCGTGTTGGGTTTGCAAGTGAAATAGATGCTAGGGTTGTGCCTTGAGTGTCGTGGCTAGGGTTCGACCGAAGAGGCCTGCCGCCGATGGACCGGAGGCCGTTATGACCAGGCGATCCTGGGTGACCTCTTGGTTGGTAAAGATTGCCCCGGCCTCGGTCAAACGCTGCTGGTCCGAGGGATGGCCCGTGACACGCACCTGCTTGAGTACCCCCCCCTCGGCCAGGACACGCACACCCGTGCTTATCGCACCAATGACCTTGCCGCGTCCCATGGTCTCTCGAGCCAGACTTTGTACCTCTTGGTTTTCCACCAGTTGTAGGGCTCCCGGTCCACCGATCACGATTAGCCCTTGGATCTCATCGACTTTGACTTGATCGAGCAGTACGGTGGCATAAGCGGTCTGCCCCAGTATCCCGTGTATTGGCCCCAATCGGGTTGAGGCGATTTTGGAATTCACCCCGGCATTGCTCAATGCTTGTTGGGTTTGTTGCAGTTCTTGATCCTGGAAGTTTTCTGGTGGGACCACCAGGATCACGGGCTTGCCTTGCGTCGGTTGTGTGGGTTGGACTGGGGTTCTGGGAAGCTGAGGATCGGTCATTTGATTGGGGCGATAACCCACCAACAGGACGTAGAGGGGGGTGACGGTGCGCGAGAGTTCCAGGACTTCGCGGATGTGTCTAGCGTCCAGAGGCTCCAAGGGGAGACTTGCCAATCCCATGCTCGCGGCTTGTAAGCGCATGGTTTGCGCGATTTGCCCCGCTTTGATCAGGGTTTGACGTTGCTGCATTTCGCCCCGGCGTCCCTGGATTCTGCGTTGCTGGTTGGCAATGATAAAGGCCGCGCCATGGTTGATGGGGCTGCCCATGCCGTCCGGTGGCAAGGTCAGTAGGGTACGGGTGTCGCCCATGGCCAGTTGTTGCAGGCGGTGGCCGTGTCGGGTGTATTGAAACAGCCCTTCGTAGGTGACAATATAGAGATCGATGATCTCTTCGCTGTCGTTTTCACCCAGCAACCATTGTTCGACGAGATTCAGGCTATCCAGGGCAGAGACGGCAGACCAGGCCAGCTGTCCCAGGGCCGATCCGGTGAGGGCCTGGGGCGACATGGCCTCCAGGGTGGAGCTTTTCTGCAGGGCTCGTTCCAGGGTCATCGAACCGATGGATTCGGGTTGCGGCAGTTGGACGTAGACCTGAGGTTCGGTTCGTCTGGGATTGGACCGGGTGCGATTCTGGCGTGCTTCGGTTTGGCCCCGCCCCTGTGAGACGAGTGCCAGGATCAGCCAAAATGTCATTCCCACCGGAATCCATCTGCCATATTGCCTTGGATGCATGTGTGAGTGATGCATGACGATCCTCCCTAAAATTAAGATTTTGCATGGATACCCACAGTATACCCTATCGTCGCAAAATCCACGATGGTTTTGCTTAATCGGCCCTTTGAAAAGTAACTCCGGGCCCTAATCCATTTGATTAACCCGCTTTAACGCCCCTGTAAATCCCGATTGGCATCATTTTTGCCATTTTATTGAAACACCCGTTTCTGTCGCGCAACAGTAGAGGCAATGCAGGACATGATCAAAACAGCCCGGAAACAGAACTCACAGGTCGTGGCGGCCAAGACCAATGCCGCCGCCCTGGGTGAGCTCTATGAAAAGTACTACCCCCGGGTTTTACGTTTCTGTGTCTTGCGCTTGTTCAACCAGGATTTGGCAGAAGAGGTGGTTTCCATGGTCTTTCTTGATGTAGCGAGTAATATGGGACGCTTTCGCGGCAACAGCGAGCCCGAGTTTACGGCCTGGCTGTTTCGCATTGCCACCAACCACTGCCACAATGCCGTGCGTAAGAAGGTACGGCGGCAACGGATCATGGACCAGGTTCAGGCGGAATTGGAACCGTCCAGCGCTGCTGCTGACGCCCCATTCGAGTCGCAGGACGATCACTGGCCCCTGGTCTATGACGCCCTGGCCCGACTCAAGCCCTTGGAACAGACCGTGATCACCCTGCGCTATTTCGAGAAGCTCGAATACGAGCAGATCGCCGAGATCGTCAAGCGTCGGCCCAGTACCGTGCGGGTCCTGCATCATCGCGGCTTGAACAAGCTTCGCTGTCAACTGGAGGAAAAACTAGGGGGTGGACTCTCATGCTCATGACTCATGTTTCGTTTAATTTTCAAAACATCGCCGACGGCCTGAACATCCAGGTTCGGATTCGACCGGCCCATCAGCAACAAACCTATCAGCAGATGATCCAACGCTTCGAACAGACCGGGGGTAAGGTTGGCATGGGTATGCCCATGCGGATCGCCGCTATGATGTTGATTGGTGTCGGGTTGGTGGGAACCGTTGTCGTTATTCATGAAGTCAGAAGTCAGAAGTCAGAAATCAGAAGTACTGCGATTCGGGAGGTTCAACACTGTATCGATACCCAGGATGTTGCTGGCCTGGTGAGCTTTATCGATCATGACCTTCCCGTTGTGCAGATAAAGGCCATTACTGGCTTGGGACAGATGGGTGATGTCACGGCCCTGGCCGCCTTGACCGCTTTATTGGAAACCCCGATCACCGAAGTGGTCCGTACCGCTACCCTGGTCGCTATCGATCAGTTACGCCAACGGTTGAATGTTCCTTCCCGAAGTATCGCCCCCAATCAACCTGTCGAAACAATCCAAGCGCAAGGCCAGGATGAACTTCTGTTCCTGGCCCCTGACCAGCAGCGCAGCATGGATGTGGTCATTAACGGGGTCGAGGCTACCGCCCAGTTGGAGCTACCAACGGAGTTGGTTGGCTTGGATTTCGAGAATAGTCATTTTTCTATCCATGGTCGTCCGAATCTTGAGGCCATGGGTGTTACAGATATGAAATTGGAATTGCCGGATAAACTTCAAGGGGATTGGTATTCACAGTGGATTGAAACCGACGCTGGGCAGGATTACCAATGTATCTGTGATCAAGTTAAACGGATCGAGGAGTATAGCTCCGTTGTAACCGTTTTCAATACTGGCCTGCTACAACTAGAAGAGGTACCGCCTGGCGACTATTGGCTTTACGGTACCTTTATGGATGATGATGGGAACGATCTAGCTAGAGTCCGTTGTGCCTTGACTGTGCCGGAAGGCCGTGACTTTGCCAACTTGGGGACACTGGTCACTGAGCAGGTGCCTTTCATCGAAATCGGACAATCCGCACCGCCACTGAGTCTCTTTACTTTGGATGGAGCACCGGTCACCTTAGACCGGTTCCGAGGTCAGTATCTCGTATTGGATTTGGGTTTTAATTCCTATCGCGGCAGTTCATACGCTCAAGACTATGTTCCGGTCTTGCAGCGAGTGGCGAACATGGATGATGTCGAGATCCTCAGTGTGGATGCCAGTTGGGGGTTTTCCTATTGCCACCATCGCTCCCCATATGCAGCAGAAGATTAGCGACCTAGGCGTAACCTGGACCTTGGGCCTATCAGATGGAGCCTATGGTGTGCGTGACATCCAACTCGACGATTACATGGGGTCGGGACACTTTCCCACTCTGATGCTGTTGGATCCCGAGGGACATATCCTAGCGACCAAGATTCC
>CAXXXG010000029.1:0-13077 GCA_963662565.2 Sedimentisphaerales bacterium
TGGGGACCACACCCTAGATGCCAACTTTACCCCCACGACCTATACGTTAACCACTCAGGATGCCAATGAACGCGGTACGGTGATCGTCCCTGGAGTCGGGGAGTACCCGGGCTACACCCACTTGACCCCGGTTGACATTGAAGCTCAGAGTGCAAGAGACGAGTATGCCTTTGAGAAGTGGCTGCTCATTAGTGGAGAAGGGACCTTTGACGATATCAATAAGATCAGCACCACGATTACCCTGGCTGATGACTGCACCATACGTCCTCAATTCAAGGAGGTGCAACTGGCCGGGATCACAGACGAAGCCTTGCTGGAAGTGGTCATCGAAACCTTGGCCAAGGACTACAACGAGGACGTAAACGAACAACCCAATGTCGAGCAAATGGCCTTGATCGTCGAGCTGGATGCATCGGACGCTGGGGTGGAAGACCTGACCGGCCTGCGTTGGGCTACGCAACTGACCAAACTGAATCTCAACGGAAACAATGTCACGGATGTCAATGAGTTGAGCTCGATTGGGTCGTTGCAGATTCTCCTGTTGGATGAGAATCAGAATTTGGATTTGAGCATTGCCGCTCAACTTACGGATGTCAAGGTATTGCATCTCAATGGAATCTCCATTCCTGACTATGGCGTCCTTGATGCTTTCGGTCATCTGACAACGTTGATGATCAATCGAACCAATCAGGAGATTGGAGATATTCCCGAAAATTGGCTGAAGGATCTGGCTCAGATGCAGGTGTTGGGATTGCGTGGCAATCAAGGCCTCACCAAACAGGATACCAATGTTAGACGGATGAAAAACGAAGTATGTGAACCCAACGGGGGCACGGTGTTAGTCGATTAGGGGGGATGATGAAAAAACAATGGATGATGTTGTTATTGTGGGTAGCGATACCTTGCTCTGCCATGGCTCAATCTTGGGATGTCGGAGGGGCCTACCAGTACTATTTCCCCAGCGACTCCCTGTGGAAATCGCAACTCACGGGTGCGGAGGCCAGGTTGACCTATTGGTTTGGAGATCAACTGCCGGAATGGGGACTGGCACTGAACCTGGGGCAGAGTGAATGGACGGCGGGTTCCCAGGTCGTTCGTTCTGAAGTCAAGAGAACGGATACCCTCGAAGGGGATGCGGACTATACCTTGTGCATGCTGTCTGTGCTGACACGCGACCGCCTTCCCGAATTGCCTTGGTATTGGTGTACGCTGGAGGCTGGTGTCGGCTTGATGAGCGGAGATCCGGATCTGCAGGTCAAAAGGGTCACGGAGACTACGGACACCGATATCGATATCGATACGGAATACTTTACCTTGGATGGAGACGGTGACGTGTGGCTGGGACGTATTGCCGTTGGCCTGGAGTTTTGGCCGGATTCAACGGACAGTGCCTTTATGCTCTATACCAAGCTCGGTTATCAGTTCGATCTGAGCTCGGCATCGGTGGGTGAATCGGATTGGCTCAACTACGAACAGGATCTAAGTTTATCCGGGGCCTTTGTGCAGTTGGGTGCCGCTATTATGCTGCGTTAATGTCCGGAGAATAGTACGGACGAATCGCTGTAGAACAAACCGGCTACACAGGCGGTCATGAGGCAGGCCAGGGTGGCGGCCAACAGGGCCCGCCAGGCCACCTGGCTGATTTGAGAGGTCTTCTGCGGGGCCAGGGCACAAAGCCCACCGACAAAGATGGACATGGACGCCACATGGGCAAAGCCGCACAGGGCATAGGTCGTGATCACGGCCGACCGCATGGAGAGTTGCTCGGCGGCCATGGCCGTGGCCAAGTCGTGATAGGCCACCACCTCTGTAACGACCAACCGCTCACCAATGATGCGTGAGACCGTGCCCGCTTCGTTTACAGGAATCCCCAGGCAGAGCGTCAGGGGGTAGAAAATCCAGCCGAAGATACCCGCCAGGGACCATTGACCCTCCAGATGCAGCAGGGGATTGATCCAATGTCCCAACCCGCCCAGGATCAAATCGACCAGGGCCACCAGTCCCAATACCGCAATCAACAGGGCGGCAATGCCCACGATCATCTTGACCGCGGCCTGGGTCGAGTTAATGATGGCCTCGAACAGGCTGTTCTCTCTTTCAAAGTAGGGCTTGATGTGGAGGCCCAGGGTCTCGGGCGTCTCGGTCTCGGGCAGCACGATCTTGGCCATGACCAGGGCAGCCGGGGCCGAGAGCAGGGTGGCCGAGACCAGGTGACCGGCGATTTGCGGGAATTGTTCCTGCAGAGTAAAGACATATAGGGCCAGGACATTGGAGGCCACCGTAGCCATGCCGCAGGTCAGGATGGTGCAGAGTTCAGAGGCAGTCAAGCGGGTCAGGTAGGGTTTGATGGTCAGGGCCGATTCAATGCCCACGAACAGGTTACTGGCGGCCACCAGGGACTCGGCCCCGGAGATGCGCATCAGTCGGGTAAAGACCGCGGCAAAGCCGCGAATGATCCAACTCATGATACCCAGGTGATAAAGAATAGCGATCAGGGCGGAAAAGAAGATGATGGTGGGGAAGGCCTGAAAGGCCAGGATAAAGCCAGGGGACATATTGCCGTCGGCGTCACTCTGTCCCGGTGACAAGGCCAAGGGACCGAATACGAAGCGGGCCCCTTGACTGGCCGAATCCAACACCTCGATCACGCCTGTGTTGACCGAGTCAAAGACCTTGGCTCCGGCCGGTACCGTGAACAGCAGCAGACCGATGAGCAGTTGTAGACTGAGTCCCACCAGGATGACACGCCAGTTCAGTTGTCGATGTCGGGCCGAGAGGATCCAGGCCAGGAGCAGGAGAACGATGAGTCCACCGCCGCTGATGAGATTGTGATGCGTCATGATGTCAGTCACTCCATTAAGGGGATGTCCCTAGGTAACCGTGTTCGATACAGATCCGGATGACCTCGGCACCCAAGGGCGAGGCGTCGCGACTACCACTTTGTCCGCCTTCAACGATCAGGGCCAGGGCGATCTGGCGGCCTTGCTGGTCCTTGGCAAAGCCGCCGAACCAGGCGTTCTCCGGTTCCTGGGTCGAGCCGGTCTTGCCCCAGACCTTGACTCCGGCCTGATCCAATCCCATGCGACCAAATACATCAACAAAGGCCTCGTGGCCGGTACCACCGGTTTCGTTGATCACCGCACTGAGGCCGTCATAGATCGTGGCCAGTGTTTCGGGCGAGAGATTGAGGTCTTTTGTGCCGGAAATGGCCTGATCGGGCATCTGTTGTTGGGACAGGATGAACAGGCGGGGATTGATTCGCACACCGCTACGGGCAAAGGTAGCCATGCCGTTGGCGGCCTGCAGGACGGTGGCCCAGAGATTGCCTTCGCCCATACCCACCAGGCGGGTATCGACCTTGTTGAGTGTCCCGATTTGATCGAAGGAGGTCACTCGTTTGCCGTAGTCGGCCTTGCTAACCATCTGACCGGCACTTTGTTGCAGGTGGCGGGCCTGGTTGGGATCGACATTGTCCGGCAGAGGCGGGTATTGAAAGGGAACCTGCTGACCATAGCCGAAATTAAAGAGCCACTGTTGTAGTTCGCGGGGATCGAGCCGGTCATGAGCCAGGTGCGAAAAATAGATATTACAGCTACCCTTGAGGGCATTACGGGCTGTATTGGTCCATTGGTAGTCGTGACCGACATAGCTACCTCGCCAGATCCAGCAATTGGGCCAACCACGCGGGGCGGGGTGGGAGGGGCAGGAGATGGGCTCTTGCGGAGTGATATGGTGCCCCTCGAGCCCTGCAACCAGGGTGATGGGTTTGGCGACCGAGCCGGGTTTGTAATGTTCCTTTAAACAACGATTGGAAAGCGGAATGTTGGGGGCGTTGAGGAGGTCGCCATAATCGTAACGGGCTCGGTTGAGGTCGTAGGTCGGCAGGGACACCATGGCCAGGATATCGGTGCTCACCACATCGATCACTACTGCGGCAATGCCTCCAGTCCAGTAGGCCGGGGCAGCGTAGTCGCTGAATGTTTGTTCGATATCGGCTTGTAATTGAATGTCCAGGGTGAGGGTGACATTTTGTCCGATACGGGTGTCGGTTTTATGGGAAATTTCACCATCGATGTCCGTGACCTCTTGGCCCCGTCTGCCCCGCAATACCGCTTCGCAGACATACTCGACCCCATCCATACGTCCGCAGATCTCTCCGTTGAGGTAACGGGCCAGGGGATCGTGGGCGAAGAGTTTTTGTAAGTGAGCCGGTTGGGCCGATCCGGTCCAGCCGATCAGTTGGGCGGCCGCGGTGCGATAGGGATACACACGTTCGGCCACGGGCTTGATGGAGACGCCGGGAATGTCGCTGAATTCCTGTTGAGCATAAGCGACTTGCTCTTGCGATAATTCGAGCAATGGGTAATCCCATTTCATCTCTTTGATGGCAACGCATCCAATTTCCTCCAGTCGCTGGCTGCGCTGGGGAAATTGCTCGATGAAATCCTTCTTGGCCTCTGGCAAAGGGACGGCTCCCAGTCGCCCCTGGTATTTCAGTCCCAGAGGGCTGTTTTTACAGTTCTGCCGCCAGGCAAAGTGCAGCCGTTGATCCCAGATCTTGGTATTGATCCCTTCGATTTGGGCCAGGGTCTCTGAACGGGACTGGCCAAAGGTGGCACAGCGGTTGACCAGCTCATCGATCAACCCCTGATATTTGGCCAGTTTCGTTTCAACACTTTTCAAGGCCTGTGGATTGCGAGCCCGATTGAGTAAGACGGTTTGCAGGTTGGGATCTTGGTACTTCGTCAGTTCCCAGTAGCTGACGACAAGTTTCCAGTGGACCTCGTCTCGGGCCAGTTCGCACTTGTTACGATCCAAGATGCTGCCACGTACGGTGTTGAGTTCTTCGTAATAGTGGCCCTTGAGGGTTTCGATGCGTTGGTCCAGCTCGCTTCGAGGTTGCAGTTGCATCTGAATGAGACGCCCCAGGCAGACAAGCAGTAGGGGAGCGGCTACTGCGAAAAAGACTTTAATGCGTTGGTCGTACATAAGCCCCTGTTGAGTTAAAGAGGGTCACTGGAGGCCCGTCGTCGTTGCAGCCCCATGGTCCAGGGTAGGATAAAGGAAAACAATGGGGCTAGCAAGGCCGAGTAGAGCGGCTCAAGCAGGAGCGAGGGGTGCAGGGGCTCGCCCTTGATGCGGCTCAAGGGGATCACCAGCAGGGCCGTACCGATGCCGAGGATCAAGGTTACCACGGCCTGTCCGAGAGCGTTACGCAGGACGATGAAGCGACGCAGTTCCGAGACCAAGGTTCCCAGGGTGCCGAAGGCCAGGGTGTGAGGCCCGACCACGACGGTGACGATGTCTGTGCATAGCCCCAGGACAAAGGCACAGACAATGGCGTCGCTGGGATGGAATTGGGTGACACAAAAGGCCAGCAGAATCAAGAGGAGGTTGGGGGTGATTTGGGCGTCGGTGATGGCGATGACATCCACGGGACCGGCCTGGAGCAACATGGCGAAAAAGACCACAATGACAAACCGTATCCAATGCATGCAGGCTCCTTCTGTGGACTCTCCTTATTGAGCACCCAGCCAGTCTTGCGGCACCACCACACTGACACCGGGCAAGCGGGTCAGGTCAGTGGCCGGCTCGACTTCGATGTCCAAGAGCAGGGCCTCGTGTTCATCGCGTTTGCAGGATTTGATGTGTCCCACGATGATCTCGGTGGCCAGGGCTTTGCTGGCCTCCAGGTAGACCGGATCGCCCACCTTGATGGGGGAGTCCCATTGGGCATTGGTAATTTTCAGACGTCCCTGTCCTTGTCCGGCCAGGGTGACGGGATTGGTCAAGGTGCCGACTCGAACGGTGAGTAAGGATTCCGGGCTGGAGATCAACTCAATGACACTACGATGTGATGAGGTGGATTTGATACAGCCGATCACGGCATTGTCCCAGAGGGCATAGAGGTCGGTCATAACGCCGTCACTCGTACCCCGGTCGATGGTGATGCGATCCTCGTCGCTGTTGGTCAAGGTACGGGCACTGACCCAATACACGCGTTCCAAGGGCAGTTGCCTGCGGAGGCCTTGGAGCTGTTCCAAATGATGGCGTTCGGTTTCCAGTTGGGCTTCAAGGTCGCTCTTGACGTTTTCCAGTTGCCGAACCTGGGTCTGCAATTGGGCCAACTCTTGGGCACTGACCGTATCGGTGACACTGGGTTCCTGGGCAGACAGTGACATCGCCCGACCCAGACGTAAGGGACCGCCGAAGAATTGGGTAAAGGCCAAGTGGAGCTTACTGGTGACGGTGTGCGGGATCAGCAGGAGGATACAACCGGCTAGAAAACACCCGACAAAGAGGGTTTTGCTGGAGGCTCTGGTTGCGTAGGGTGTCATCCTGACGGGGTTTCCTTCACTTCTATCGTTCAAGAGGCCAATGGCATCCCTCGAACATTGTCAATGATCCGGGGTTATTCCCAACCGCGGTCACTGTTGTCCATCGTGTCTTTCCAAACTTCCAGGTTTTCCAGGTAGACCGCTGTGCCGCGGGCCACGCAACTGAGCGAATCCTCAACAGTGTGGACCTTGAGGCCCGTGGCATTGGCCAGCACGGTGTCGAGGTTGCGTAGTAGCGAACCACCGCCGCAGATATGGATTCCGTTTTCAATGAGATCGGCAGCCAGTTCGGGCTCAGCTTTTTCCAGGGTGCTGGTGACCGCATCGATGATGGCGGCTACCGGGTCCCGCAGGGCCTCGCGGATTTCTTCACTGGTGATCACGATTTTACGGGGTAATCCGGAGATGGTGTCGCGACCGGCGACCTCCATCGTCAATTCCTCTTTGAGTGGGGCGGCCGAGCCGATCTGGATCTTGACCTTTTCGGCGCGGGTGTCCCCGATCAGGAGGTTGTAGGTTTTCTTCAAATGATTGACCACGGCCTCGTCCATGTCGTCACCCCCGACGCGGATGGATTCCGCAGTGGCGATGTCGGCCAGGCTCATGATGGCCACTTCCGTGGTGCCGCCGCCGATGTCCACGATCATGGAGGCGGTGGGGTCGGTGATGGGCAGGCCTGCACCGATGCCGGCGGCCATGGGTTCGTCTACTAAAAAGACCTTGCGGGCTCCGGCCCGTTCGGCACTGTCGATGACGGCCCGACGTTCCACAGCCGTGATACCACTGGGAACGGCGATGACCACACGGGGACGGACTAAGCCACCGCGGCCATGAACCTTGCGGATAAAATAGCTCAACATGGCCTCGGTGATCTCAAAATCACTGATCACGCCATCTTTGAGGGGACGAATCGCAGAAATGGAGCCAGGGGTCTTGCCCAGCATGTCACGGGCCACATTGCCAACGGCTTCGCCGTCATTGAGGACGATATTGGTGCCTTTACGTACGGCGACAACGGAAGGTTCGTTGAGGACGATGCCTTTGTCTCGAACACAGACCAGGGTTGAACAGGTCCCCAGGTCGATGCCCATATCCATACTGAACCAGCCCAAGATTGTGTCCAGCAGCACGTTCGACTCCTTTCGTAAATAAGGTTCCCTACTGAAAATAAACGGAATTTTCAGTGGAGCCTTGGTGCGGATATTATACGAGCCAGCCGGGCCCAGTCAACGATAATAAGGCTGATATGCAGTCCGTCGAAGGGGGATCGATCAGGAGAAGACCTGGTAATCGACGATCCACTTCAAGGCCACGAACAGGACCGATCCGATGAGGATCAGGCAGGATACCGCGAGAAATGCAGTGTAGACATTACTGGGAATGGCTGCCTTGCGACCACGACTTAGAGCGGCTTGATTCATGTCTTGTCCTCGTTTCTATCAATTCACCGTGTTTACGATGATGGCTCTCAATGTGATTAGAGGTTGGTGGTGATCAGGTCACCGCTCTGGGGATTGCCCTGGCCCACGCCGATGATCCCCACGGCACGGTCGGAATCGACGGCAATCACCTGAATGTCACAGACATACTGGCTGCCACGCGTGACATGGAAGGTCATTTTCTCACGCACACCGTGATTGGTGCCAATAGAGATTTGGGCCAGCTTTTCACCCAGGTCCACGGCCGTCACTGTACCCTTGAGATCCAGGGCGGGGGCGGTCATGGCTTGAGCCTGCACTGTACCAGGACGCTGAGTCACTGAAGTGGCAACGGGCATGCGGCCATTTCCCATATATTGCTGTTGCAATTGTCCACGCAGGTCGGCCTTTTGCTCGGTGAGGGAACGGATCTGAGAGTTCTGCTGGTCGATGATGGCCAACTTCTCGATCAGGGTGTCGTCAATCTCTTGGTATTGACGTTCCAGTTGGGCATACTCCGCCTTGAGTTGATTGAGTTCGAGGCTGGCACGTTCGAACAGTGCCGTTTGCTGTTGAGCACTCTGGCTGGTGGCATTGGCTGCACTGGCGTACTTGTCGATATCCTTGGAAAGGTTGAGTTTATCCAGTTCCAGGGCGGCAATGGTGTTGCTCAGTTCAGTGGCCTCTGCCTTCAACGCAGCGATTTGGGCTTGGGCTGCTTCAAGATCCTTGACGGTGGTGTCCTTGAAGTCTTCCCAGTCACTTTGCGTTCTATTCATCTTACTTTTTGCATCTTGGGCGACTTTCACCTGGGCGTCGTAATCTTCCTTGTAGTTGTCAGCCGTTGCCACATAACTAACCACTACCCCACAGAGAAGAATCGAGAACACCACTTGCAAGACAATCAAAACCTTGGTTAGCGTGCTCAAAACAGGCTCCTTTCGCAAAACTCCAAATATTTCCAATCAGCACCCTTCATTCCCATTATAGAAAGGAACGAGGGACAGGGCCTGGGAATCATTCGACAACACCTTACGTGACTTTGGAACTGGTAGGTGATCTACCGAGTTCCCACCCTGCCTAAACATAGCATAATTTTACGTTTACCGGGTGTTTAGGTCAAGTCAATTTTGCTATATCCCCCAGATAGAACAGCAATTAAAGGTTATCGGTCTAAGCATTTATGGATTCCTCTTTGGTTACCTCTGCCACTGAAACTGGTTACATAAAACGGCCTGGGCCGCTGCAATTCTGACAGTAGTCGATGGGTCCTGTAATAACTTGGGCAGATAACGCTTCGTGGCCTCGGTTTGCAGGGCCCCGATAGTGCGAGCTGCCATGGCGTGAAGTCGGATGCGGTCGGCATCGTTGGCCTGGTGGGTCGGTATGCGAGTATTGAGTTCGGTCTTGAGTATATTGAGGGTGATGCCTTCCCCGCTTTTATCCCCCAACCGGGCCAATTCCTCGGCTGCGGCCAGACGTACTTCCGGGATTTCGTCATTCAGCAGGGTTTTGAATGGCCTTTTGAGCCTGGTTGTGACCCAATTGGCCCATTCCCCGGATACCCTGGATACGGTCGTCTGCGTATAGACTGATTAAACGAGACCAGAGGGTCTGATAAATACGATTATCACGGAGTTGAGCAAGGGTGTCGATGATCTGACGAGTGGTCTGTTCATCCAGATCCGGGGTTACCAGGATGTGATGGAGTGTATCGATGGATTCTCGATCACCGGCCTTGCCCAACAAGAAAGCGGCATTGCTGCGCAAGCTTGGATCCATGCTGGTGAGTCCCTGCCTTAGGGCTGGTAGGGCCGCTGACTGGCCCATTTGTACCAGGGCATAGGCCGCGGCCAGTCTGACATTGGCATCCTCCTGAGATTCCTGGAAGATCTGTTGGCAGGCAGATTGGGCCGGTCGATATTGTAGATCGCCCATGGCCACCAGGGCGGCAAAGCGTACGGGCACGACCGAATCGCGGGCCAGGGTATGGACCTGTTCGGTGTAATTCAAAATACGCGAAGAGGCCACGGCTTCGATCCCACTGGTGCGAATCCGAGGATTTTTATCGGTCAATGCGGCCTTGATGACGGAATGAGCCTTTTGCGTGGTGGAGTCCGTGGCCCAGGGATCATGCAGGGATGCGTTGGGTTGGCAGCCTGTGATCCACAGGCAGGCCCAGAGGGCCAGGCTCAGAAGGAATGCTATTTTTTTTTCGCTTTTGCGTTCGATCCATCGGCTTGCTCCACGGGTTTTGTACGTCTACCTTGTCGGATTTCCCGGAAGCCTTGGCCCAAACTGCCGAGCCACAGGGCGATCCAGAGAATCAAGCACACCCGTTCCAGCCAAGGGCCGGTTCGGCTGTATAACGATACCCTGGAGTCTATCGGCATTTTATCGATGTGCCATCCAGACAAGCCCGTTCGGTTGAGGGGATTCTGGGGCCAGTTTTCGCTGCTGGCGATTGATTCGTGATGGATGCGACCCGTTGAATCGATCAGGGCACTGATGCCCGTGTTGACGCTGCGAATGATGGGCACCCGGTTCTCAACGGCCCGGAACACACAGGTGTAGAGGTGTTGAGCCAGTTCGTTGGTGGCATGGCCGCGTCCCTGTTCATCATGATAACGGATAAACCAGCCATCGTTGCTGGTGTTGACCAGCCAGTGAACCTGTTTGCGGCCCCGATCGTCCAGGATGCGTGAACGGGCCAGATGGGGCATGACATCCTCATAACAGATCAATACAGAGAAGCGATAGTCCTGGGTGACACCCTTGTCGTTTGTGACAGGCAGGGTGAAGATCGTCGGTTGGGTCCCTGCGATCAAGGAGTAGTCATAATCATAGGGAGTAAATTTGATCATCAGGTCATGCAGCCACTTGATGTTGCGGAAAGGTAGGTATTCGCCAAAAAGGACTAGATGAATTTTGTCATAGCGTTCATGGGCCAGGCTGCCGTCCGGTCGGTAGAGGAAGACCGAGTTGGATTGGCCCAGATAGGTTTGGTCTGCCAGGATTTGGGCTCCATAGGCACCAATGAGTAGGTGGCTCCCTTGACGGGCGTGTGCGCGTAATTGCTGGTCGATGGCCTGAGCGGTCTCGGGCTGGACCAGGAATTCATCCAGGTAGGTCTGTACCATGGTTTCGGGCCAAACGATCAGGTCCGCACCCGCCTGTTGGCAGGCCTGGCTATCGAGCATGATTTCGTTGACGATGTCTTCGGCCTCGATCCAGGCCTCTTTGACGAGTTGGGGGATATTCGATTGAACAGCTCCTACACGTGGTCCAGGCTCAATGACCTCAGTGGTCTGACTCAGACGCCAATGGCCATAGCCCAGGCAGGCGGTCAACAACAGGAAGGTGGGAATCGATTGAGTGAGAAGTCTCCGGTAGGATAGAGGACGCTGTGACAGGCTTAGGATGACATCTGCCAAGGTTCCGTTGACCAGGGCCACCAGAAAACTGACACCCGCGGCACCAACGAGGTCGGCAATTTGGATGATGGGCAGTTGAGTGGCCTGGCTATGACCCAGGAGTCGCCAGAAGAATCCGCCCAGAGGAAAGCCTTGAGCGGACTCTGCACCGGTGATGATGATCGCTGCGCCCCAGGAAAGGGGCCATTTCTTTCGTTGGCAGGTTTGTAGGGCTAAACTGCTCAGGGGCCAGAGCAAGGCCATGTACAATCCCATACCGATCCAGCCCGGTGGGGTGACTAGACGAATCCAATGGAGGGAAACAGTCCAGTAGACAACGGCTGCGCTATAGGCCAGGACCATGAGTCGACGTCGTGACAGGCCGGGTTTGCAAGCGAGAATCCAGGGTGTCCAGGCGATCCAGGCCAGGATGGGCCAGTTGATTGGGGGATAGGCCAGGCTGAGTCCCAATGCGGTCAGTAGCATCAAGCCCAGGGCCTGTCCTGTATCTAAATTGAAGAGCCATCCTTGTTTCATGGGGCTATCTTACTCAATGCCGTGTGCGTGACAAGGGCAATCAGCGCATAAGAAAAACCCTCATGACAGAGTGATCCATCATGAGGGAGAAAATTTTCGGGCTGTGTGAGGTTTAGGCCTCGATCTTGGCGATGGTTACGTCCAGATATTTCTGGCGGTGGCCGATACGTTTGCGGCTGTTCTTACGACGGCGGAAGTGGGTCGGGTAGAGCTTGGGGCCCTTGGATACCGCGTTTTCGGCGGTGTCGGCAAAAGCAGCCACGACCTTGACGCCCTCGAGATAGGGGGTGCCGACCTGAATGTTTTCGCCGTCGCTGACGAACATGACCTTGTCCAGGGTGATTTCCTTGGCCTCGGCGTCAACCTTGGTCAGGTCAATGCTGATTTTATCGCCTTCGGCGACCTTGAACTGTTGTCCACCTTGTTCAATCACTGCATACATGATAAAAGCCTTATCCTTTTTTGATTCGCAATTTCAAACAGACTCGATATACTACCGATTCATGAAATTTTTGTAAAGAGGGTAATCTGATTTTTTCGGATACACTCATTTCGATTGCCGCAAGGAGGTTTGGCCTATGGAATTGGCCGTGGTCAAGGGCCGCACCCAGCCCTATCAGGAGTTGGACCCTGTATATCTGGATCGAGGGGTGTTCTTTGGAGATGGGGTTTACGAGGTTATTCGCAGCCATCAGGGCCGAATTTTCGCCCTGGACGAGCATTTTCAGCGATTTCGCAACAGCCTGGAGGCCATTGGACTAGGATTTGTCGATGTAGATAAGATACGTCAGCAGGTCGTCGAGACCTATGGGCAATCCAAGATTCCCGATGCCAAGATCTATTTCCATCTGACCCGGGGCTGCGGTGATCGTGATCCGGCCCTGCTTGATCTGGAGCCTCAATTTTTCCTGACCGTGACGGAGTTGGCCGATGCCACTTGTCGAGAAACAGCAGGGCGTCAAGGTCTCCTCCTTCCCGGATTGGCGCTGGAAACGCTGTGATATCAAGTCCCTGAACCTGCTGGCCAATGTTCTGGCTCGACGCAATGCTGCAGAAAAGGGCTGCCAGGAGGCCATTCTGGTCAACGAGGATGGTTATATTACCGAGGGGTCGGGCTCGGGTTTCTTTGCGGTATTTGAAGGAACCGACGGGGCATATCTTCAGACCACTCCCTTGGCTGCCAATATCTTGCCCTCAGTGACACGCTGTTATGTGATCAAGGCTGCACAGGAGGTGGGAATCAAGGTGGTCGAAGAGTCCTACACCGTGGCCCAGGCCCAGCAGGCGTCGGAGTTGTTTCTGGCTGTGACCACCAAGGACATTGTGCCCGTGGTAGAATTCGATGAGGTTGCTATTGGTTCTGGTCGGCCT
>CAXXXG010000030.1:0-17563 GCA_963662565.2 Sedimentisphaerales bacterium
GTGACCATGGCATCGGCCACCAAGCCCCCCGGGACAACACCGATACGGAACACCTCTTGTTGGAAGGTATGGATACCCAGGGCCCGAGTAATGGATTGAACCATGGGTATGATTTCATCGTCGTCCGATACCTGCAAGGCGGATTGCACCAGGTTCATGCAACCGGGGTAATCGATATAGCCCACCATGACATCTCCATGGGCGGGAACCTGATCGAGATGTGCCCGTCCCTTCCAAGCGGCCCGTTGTGCGGACTTCAAGACCTGATAGGGCCGATCATTCACGGCCAACAAAAAGCGATTTCCCACCCAGGTCCAGTATAGACTGATATCGATATCCACGGCCTGCTTGATGGGCGATCCTGCAACAGTGCGATCCTCCCATCCGTCAGGTCCGATGAATCCCTCCAATTGTTCAACCCAGGCAGCCACGTCGCTCTTGTGCTCCCCAGCATCCAAAAGCAACATCCCGTAAGCGCCCAACCCCTCTTGGCGGTCTTGTTCATTGGCCACGGCTAGCAGGCGGGGGCAATTGGCCACCACCTTGGCCCCACATAAGGCCGCAGCAATCAGATTCGGATCATCGGCCTCCTGCAAAACCAGAGTGTTAACGCCCTGCACGATTCCCTGGGCAAAGGTACGAATCCCTTGATCCTGGGCAAATTTTCCGATCACACTCTGCTCCAGGCGCGGCTTGAGCTCGCCGAGGCCACTACCTGCAATACAGACAACCGTGTCGTCCGGCAGGCAGGCCATCAGTGATTCTGCCCCACTGGAGGAGTCTGGGCCCAACAGACGACATTCAGCAACATCACAAACGATAGGATTTTCCACGTGCGCATGATTGACCTCGATATCAAAGTTCTCTCGTTAATAACTCCAGAGACGGTTTCTCCCGCCTTTTCTTGCCAATATTTTACCGACAACCTAAAAAATATCACCTATAAAAACAGCCTCGATCCTGCCACTCATCAGCGGTGACCACACCACCACCAACACGCTTGTACGGAGCTTATTTGACCAGATACCAACATGACAGATTGTGAAACATGAAGCAGCCCATGTTCTGCTAATTTTTTTGCAGGAGATCATTTGACTCTATTGCGTGGTACTTGGGAATGTTACGGTTTTGATTGTACTGGCCCGGTTCCGTCAACCTTGATCATTAAACTGTAGCCCTTGAACCGTGGAGACTTACACCCCCTTACGGTTCAATCTGTACCAGATTTAGGAGGGTTTCAACGGATTTCATCAATCCATCGACGGAAAGCCACTCGGTTCGGCTATGGTAGTTTGCCCCTCCGGTAAAGAGATTGGGAGTGGGCAGCCCCATGGCGGTCAGCCGGGAGCCATCAGTGCCGCCGCGTATGGGTTTCCATGCGGGATCGGCATTGGCCTTTTGGGCCGCAGCAAAGAGATCCTCGGTGATATGCGGATGCTTTTTCAGTTCATCACTCATGTTTCTGTAGGTTTCTGTGATCTTCAAACGAATCCGGGCTTGGGGGTACAAGGCCTGCACTTCGGCAACGATGCCCTCCAGGATCGTTCGTTGCGTGTCGAGTCCGGAGGTTTTGAAATCGCGTAGAAGAAGCTTGAGACTCGCATGGTCAACATTGCCGGTCATGGCCATGGGATGGATAAAGGGCTCATAGCCCTCGGTGGTTTCAGGGGCCATGTCCCGGGGTAGCCTAGAGACAATGTGTCCCATCACGCGGATGGCATTGACCATTTTGTCTTTGGCTGTGCCGGGGTGAATGTTGCGGCCCTCAACCTCAATGGTCGCGGCATCGGCAGAAAAGGTCTCCATGTTCAATTCACCAGCCGTACCTCCATCCACCGTGTAGGCGTAGTCGGCCCCAAACCGTTCGAGATCAAAGTGATCCACCCCACGTCCCACTTCTTCATCGGGCGTAAAGGCAATCTTCAACTCGCCATGCAACAGTTCAGGCCGTTCCTTGAGCGTTTCCAACAGGGTCATAATCGCAGCGATACCGGCCTTGTCGTCAGCGCCCAGCAAGGTCGTTCCATCAGTCGTCACCAGGGTATGCCCGATACAGGCCTGGAGCTTTTCGTCATCCTCGGCCCTGATCACGAGATTCTGCTGCTCATTCAAAACAATGTCTCGCCCGTCATAGCGATCAATGACTTGCGGTTTGACCTGTTCTCCGGAGACCTCCGGCGAGGTATCCATATGCGCAAGCAAGCCGATAACCGGACGCTCCCGGTCGCAATTGGCATCCAAGGTCCCCATGACGTAACCGTGCTCGTCAAGGTGAACATCTCGCAATCCCAGCACCTGGAGTTCTTCGACCAGGAGTCGAGCCAGGTCCAATTGACCTGGTGTACTGGGAAAACAGTCAGAGTCCTCCTTGGACTGAGTATTGACGGCAACATAACGCAAAAATCGCTTCAGAGCCTTCTCTTTCATACCAGAGACCTTTCTTTTCGCTGTAACACGATTCTATAAACGACAACTGCCACATTCAACGCTCTGGTTGCACTGACGTGGCAGTTCCATATTTGAAATCCAAAGGGGCTTTACCACATGGGATACCAGACCGGTTTGACCTCGGCAGGCTTCTCGAAGATCCGCTGGACCTCGGCGGGCAGGTATTGCTTGGGCACGATGATATTGAAGACGTACTCCTCGAACCAGTTATCGTACATGGTCCACAGCCCACCGTCACCACGCTCCGTACCCCAACTGTTTTCCACCAGCCACTTGACCGGCTTGTCATCAATCAGGTCCACTCCAATAAAGGCCATGCCGTGATTGACCGTGCTGTCACGCAAGAGGAGACGCTGTTGCTTATCGATATTCAGGTCCAGACCATAAACCGTATCAAAGTCATAGAGGTTGGCCTCCATAATGCCTCGGTCCTTGTCCTGATTGGGCGAGACATCCGCAGCAAAGTAGACGGCGTGGTCATCCTTGATCATGGCCATGGCGATCTGCTTGAGCGTGTCACGATCCACGTTGGCGTAATGGGCACTCTGACCGTCGTAGAAATTCTTGGTGAACTGGATGGCGATGTGACTGCCCTTGGGGGCAATGGGGTCATCGGCCAGATTGACGTACTCGTTCAGGTCCACACCAATGCATTCGTCATAAAAAGACTTGGGGGTATAGGTCTTGGGCTCGCTCAAGGGCACAGCCACGTCCTTCTTATCTTTTTTCTCTTGGTCGTCACCTTTCTCCTCTTCGGCTTCATCGTCGTCTTCGGCCTTGACCGGATGACGCCAGACAAACTCTCTCGGCGGTTGGCCCAGGTGCAGGACCAGAACCTTGTAAATCTCGGCCAGGGCCTCGGTCTTGGCGGCCCGCATCTTTTCCAACGAACCGGTGCTCTGGTAGATGTCGCGCAGAGCCACAGCATGCTTACGCAGCAGGCGGTCGAGATTGGTGTTCATCAGGGCCGTGCCCTCGGAACTGGCGGTCTCGGCCATGACCTCCTCGGGCACCACGCCATATTTCTGCACCAGGTCCACGAAGTTCTCCCAATAGCCGCCGTCCGGACAAGGCGTCTCCATGAGGAAGGTCATCTCACGATCCAACGGATCCTGGTCGCGATACTCGATCATGTATTCCAGGAAGGTGTTGGACTTTTCGAACTTGTCCCAGAACTGCAGGTAGATGTGTGAGAACTCGAAACCGTCCAGGTCCAGGCGATCCATGATCACCGGACGCAGGGTATTGAACCCGGCAAACATCCAACAACGACCGCTCTGCTTTTGATTGCTGATGCCGGTGGTGTTGACCTTGTGACTGAAGGTAGTGTTGTGACCGGTGAGCACCTGGCGGTTCTCGGACAGGGTCTTGATGCTGGTGCTGGTCAGGGCGTTCTGCATGGCCCGGGCGTGGGTGTCCATGTCGAAATCCTGTTGGATCTGATCGATTAAATCGGGCGTGAGAGCCCCCTCGGGCGAGACCATCGCCTGACAACCACAACAGATCCCCAAACAAATCAATAAAACAGGTCTGAACATGACCGATCCTTTCATCTATGCGTTTACAATAAGCGTTTGATAAACGCAAAGATAGCACACCCTTAGGGGTTTGCAAGGATTCAGCCAGGTCAAAAGAGGACGAGGGAGAAAAATAAGCCCGCCCAGGTCGTTACACGAGCCAGTACTTGATAATCGACATAAGTCTCAGACATGCATGTTGACCACGAAGGCGTAGCAATTAATCAACACGATCGTGGCACAGACGAATTTGATGATATGCGGAGTAAAGATCGTGATGAGCCAGACCGCCACGATTTGCAGGATCTTGCCCAGAACCGGTCCCCAAATAATGCCCAGGCTATAACTCAGCTGCCGGACCAAAAGATTGCTCTCGATATGAGGCCCCACCTTGTTCATGAAATAGATGGTCGAGAGGGCATCCAAAACTGCCGACAAGAGCAGTAGGACAAAATAAGGCCGATATTGAAGAAATAATAGCGATCGGTTGGCTGTCACATCAATCTGGGTATCGAGCACATTCATTTTCACACCTCGATTCTACCATTGGCTCAACTCTATCATTAAGAGTCAACTCATCGATGCCTTGTGACAAAATCCAGGTGTTTTTCCAGCTTTCCTCCACCCCAGGCTCATTCAAGCACAAAAAAGGGCATGCCAGCCCAAGCCGACATGCCCTCGTGTATCCCGAATCACCGTGCTAAAAGTCGAATGCCTTCCCCGTTAGTCGCTTGAAAGCATCGACGTACTTCTCCCGAGTCTTTAACACGATGTCTTCAGGCAATTCAACACCGGGTCCTGACTTGTCGAAGCTGATCTCTTCTAGATAATTACGCACGAATTGTTTATCGAAACTCTCTTGATCGCGTCCAGCTTCATATTGGTCCGCAGGCCAGAAGCGGGAGGAATCTGGAGTCAGAACCTCATCGATCAAGATGATCTTACCCTCCGGCGTGGTGCCCCACTCGAATTTGGTATCCGCCAGGATGATGCCCTTGCTCTCGGCATGGGCCGAACCCTTGGTAAAGACCTCAAGGCTCTTGGTACGGACATACTCGGCATTGTCCTGCCCGAGAATAGAGACGCAACGATCGAAATCGATGTTCTCATCATGTTCGCCGATCTCGGCCTTGGTCGAAGGAGTGAAGATCAATTCGGGGATACGGGCACATTGAGTCAAACCCGCAGGTAAGGGAAGCCCACAAACCGTTTGCTTGGCCAGGTATTCCTTCCAACCCGAACCGGTCAGATAGCAGCGTACGATGGCTTCAACCGGCAGGACCTCTACCTTCTTGACCAACATACTCCGACCCGCCAGTTGATCGGCATGGTCGCAGAACGGGGCAGGGAACTTAGAAACGTCATCCGTAATTAAATGATGCTCGACCGTGTCACCCAAAAACTCGAACCAGAACTTGGAGATCTGGGTCAGGACGATACCCTTTTGGGGAATGCCGTTGGTCATGATCACATCAAAGGCACTGATGCGGTCCGTGGCCACGATCAAGAGTTGATCGCCTAAGTCGTAGATATCTCTGACCTTCCCGCGAATGGGATTGGTCCCGGCAATGTGGGTCTGCAAGATAGCCTGCATGTCTGTTCCTTTCTTACGATTGCATGCTGCCGTATAACAGCTAGGTTGCACGAAGGAACCCTACGATTCCATAAGTTCAACAACAGGCACGCAGTCTAGGGATTTTTACCAGAGGCGTCAAGCCCGGGCCAAATCCATGCAGGAATCACCTTACCCCGGAAAGACATAGTGAGATGGCGACAAAACACGATTATGTCGCCATCGCACTAGCACACGGGGCACAAACCCGCGGCACCAGATGCCGTGCGGGGATTTATGGCAACAGCATTTGCATCATGACCGGTTGGCCAATCAATGCACCACTTTGCAATCCAAGGCCAATCATATTGGCCTGCATACCAATCAACCCAGCTTGCATACTGATCATATTGGTATTGAGTAATGCACTGTTGAGGCCCATGTTCGAGGTGTTCATCCCCAAGCCTAACCCAACAGGTAGTCCTGTGGACAATCCCAATCCCAGTGCAGAGGTCCCGAGCAGGCCAGGCATCACCAGACCGCCTTCGTTGACCTGAACCGAACCGGTCCCGGAATAGTCTACATTGAGATTGCTCTCTTCGGACTGAGTTGAGCCATCGAGCCCGTTGAAGCTAGACTGGCTGGAATTGACGGTGACCGCAGCTTGATTGGTTCCTGAATCGGTGGAAAAGCCCGTCACCTGAACATTGGCACTTTGGCCGGTGGTATTCGAATTGAGAATAGGTAGCCCTATCGGGCTGATAGAGGGGTGTAGTAAATCCGCCCAGGTCAATACGGGCAGGGCCAACACCACCACAACGACACATAGATTTCGCTTACACATCGCTCGAACTCCTTTTCTAACGAGTGTTGATGGTTTGATGGTTTCACATTACATTGAGACGTGCACAACACGTGCAGAGGGATTACATGCGAGAAATGATCACCCAGCCTCCTTTCTTGGTCACTTATTAAATTGTCTTTTACATCACCTCGCCAATCAATCTAAAGCGCCGAGAGTCAATATGCAAGTAGGATTTAGCCTAAATACAAAAAATAAAAGACAAGCCAACGCTTCTTTGCCCATCTTCACAAGCCACCTCGATACACCTGTCCTTTTAGATCGCAGTTATCAGATCACAGATCGCAGACAAAAGCTCCGCTTCACAAAACTGTGATCTAACCACTGCGATCTGTGATCTATTCTCATTCGTACCGCAACGCCTCCATGGGATCGATCTTAACCGCTCGGCGGGCGGGGAAGAATCCGGCTAAGAGGGACGTCAGGCCCAGCACCATGATGGTGGCGACAATGCTAATGGGATCCACGGGGCTTATGCCGTGCAGACCGCTGCGAATCAAGCAAGCCAGGCCCATGGCCAGGAGGATGCCGAGTCCGAGCCCCACCAGGGTCGAGACCAGGTTCTGGCGAAAGACCAGAGCCAGGACATCCCAACGTCGGGCACCCAAAGCCATACGCAAACCGATTTCATTGGTGCGTGTGGCGACGAGGTGCCCCTTGACTGCGTAGAGGCCGAGTCCGGCCATGAACATGGCCAGGAAGCCGAATAGTGCAATCGCCTGAGCCGCCATTTTACTTCCCACAGCGGCATGTCCGTTGCGATGGTGATCGGCTAAACTCATTAACGAGACCACCTTGAGCTGGGGATCGATTTGACGGATCGTTGGTCCGAGACTTTGCAATAGAGATGACATCGCCCCCGGCGACGCACGCACGTGCAGGTAAATCGGAACCTGGTCGGCAGGAATCGGCTGGTAGAGATAGCTCCACTGCGAGGTTGCCCCGGAGGGATCTTGCTGGTTGGGAGCAACTCCCACCACTCGGCAGACATTCGGGTTAGAATCGTATTGGATCAGGCAGTCCAGTACACGATTATCCCGTCGGACTCGATGAGCAAGGTTTTGATCGAGGATAATAGGTGGTTCGCTTTCTGTCTGGCTATCAAGGGAGCGAAACGGTTGCCCCTGCAATAGGCGTATCCCCATGGCCTCGAAATAGCCCCGGCCAACACTAAAGACCATGGCTCCTCTGGGGAGCAGGCTCCGGGTGTCTTCGTTGTCAATTCCAGGTTGGTATTCCGCAATCTTACCGGAAAGCCCTGCACCGGTACCATCCACAGGAAATCCCCGGGACCAGCCCACGGCCTGTAATCCGGCCATACTTTCCAGACGTTCACCCAGTCGGTCGCAGGCGGCCTTGGCCTGGGCCGTAGTGTACCCGTTAGCTGCGGTATCGATCTTGACCACGATCTTGTCTTGCAAATCGAACCCGGGGCAGGAGTAGGCCACCTTCAGAGCCGTGCGCACCAACAACATGGCCACCATAACAAAGGCAACAGATAAGGCAATCTGTCCCACTACGGAAAACCCCCGAGGAATCCACCACCATCGTCGCCTGGAGGTCCGGCCCATGCCCACTCCGGCCTCCTTCAAATCGCCTAGGACATCCCGTTTAGATAAATTTAAAGCGGGCTTTAGACCAAAGAGCACCGTTGCCAGCAGACAGATTCCCAGAGTCACTGCAAATACGCGGATATCGAAGATGGTGGGTATTTGCAGGCTTGTCCCCCGCGTCGGAATCCAAACATTGAATAGGCGAACCCCGGCCCAAGCGGGAATCACCGCCAGCACCGCTCCCAACAGGGCCAGCAAGAGTGACTCAATCAACAACTGCCGAACGATGCGGAGACGTCCGCCCCCCATGGCCACGCGGATTGCGATTTCACGTTGTCGCAATGCTCCTTGTACATTGAGCATATTCGCCAAATTCAGGCAGGCAATAATCAGAACGATGGAAGAGATCCCCATGCACACCAAAGACATGAGCCTCATGTGTTGCTTTTCGTTTATAAAAGCCCCTTCCTTGATTTCCATCCTTCCCAATCGGGCGAGATACAGACGGACCTCGGGGTCCTCCCTGTAATGGCGATCCATCTCTTTGATACGCGGGGTCAAAGCCTGGAGTCGGGCTTCGGCGGTGGCCATATCCAAATCGTCTTTCAGACGCCCCATTAACAGCAGGGAATAGGGATAGTGCCTTCCATCTTTTTTACCTGGGCCGACCTGGCCATAGGCACCCAGGGTCATCCAGATATCCGGTCCCTCAATAGTCGTGCCTGTGAAAACCTTAGGCGCTATCCCTGCAATCCGGCAGGGCTGGTTTTCGACCTGTACAATTTGCCCCACCATCTGGGGATCACCCCCCAGTTCCTTCCAGATCCGGTGACTCAACACCGCCACCAATTCCGAACCATAGCGTTCCTCTTCGGGCTCAAAGGCTCGGCCATAGATTGGCTCGGCCCCCAACATGGAAAAATAATTCGCAGAAGTATACATGACCCCCATCTGTTTGACTTCACTGCCCTGACTCCAGGACACTGAAGGTGGCCACCAGCGCAAACCGACCAGATCGCCAAACACCGGATTGTCATCACGCATGGAGGTATACATCTCATAATCGAAAGACCCATCATAAGGTCCGCTTTGATGAATTCCACAGACCGCCAGTTGCTCCAGGTCTTTAACCTGCATCGGCCGAAACATCAGCAGATTGACCAGGCTGAACATGAGGGTATTGGAACCAATGCCAATAGCCAGGGTGATCAGGGCAATAGCTGTGAAGCCGGGCCGCTTGCGCAACATGCGAAACGCGTATTTGAGATCATTCAACAGGATCACCGGTATATTTCTCCAAGATCACAGTTATCAGATCACAGATCACAGATCACAGATAAAAGCTCCGCTTCACATAACTGCGATCTAACCACTGCGATCTGTGATCTATTGTGGCGGAATTTCGGGCATATCATGTTCCCGACGCCACTGATTGTCTTTCCGGATATAGTCCTGAAAACGGTCCTCCGACAACCACTCAACGCGGCTATCCAAAAACAGGACATTACGACCCTCACGATGGTTTCCCTTTTTGTCATGTATAATCACCATATCCACAGGAGCAGCACAGGTCAATCCCGCACCTCGATAGATGAAAGACCCTTTGATCTTAACTGCGGGACAGACCATCCCTTTATCCGTCATTTCGACCAACTTAAAGTCGTCCCATTTCAAGGGCAATTCATCTTCATAATCATTGGCATAAATCAACATGGCCTTGCCCAATCCAGACATGTTGGTTCCACAGGTTAGACGCGTCGCCTTTCTACGAATCTCCAACAACGAAGGGGCAATAAACTCCCTCATGACCTTATCCGTGTCCTCTCGATCCATCTCCATCACCAGACGTGAACCGTCACGTTGCGGGATCAGGGAATTCAGCACTCCGTCAACCCGAGGCATCCATTCCTTAACCCCCGGATGCTGTCCAATGGTGACGCAGGTCTCCTTGATCGCGGTTTGCAACGACTGGGCTTGCGTTGCATCCTGACTGGCCAGGGTCATACGTAGGGACATTTGCGGCGGCGTATTGAATTGAATCAACCCCCAATGCAAGTTTTCGATCAACGACTGAGTCGGAATGTTACCCGATGCCAAGGGAACCGCTGGTAACATCTCTGTAATGATACGTCGCTGCCCTGCATTGGGAGCCAACAGGAGTTCACAATCTGCAGTACCTGCAGAAGTAAAGGCCGATTCAATCGGGAGACCAGACTGCAGCGAGACCTGTTTAATACGTGCCAACATATGGGGTTCCCCTGCAACAATGAGATCTGAAGACAACAACTCCGCCGGGGTCCCGGTCACCTCTTTCAAGTATTCAATCAGCTTTTGAGCCTTCCCTGCTGAATTCACTGGTACAGCGATAAAAGGCATAGGAAAATCGTATTGACTCCATACAAAGTAGACCTCTTGTCCTCCGACGTCTTGAAAGCTTGCCAGCATTTGGCTCAAATCGGTCCGCATCCCCCCAACATCATCTTTGAAGGCCGCAACACCGGCATCGCCCACATGGTTTTGGATCATATTCAGGATTTCATCGGCCAAGGCATCAATCTTGGCGGTCGTGACATCCAAACGAATCACCATGAAGGTTTGATCGTCCAGCACCGGAACCAAGACCTTCGGCACGGCCGCCCCCACTGGTGGTGACAGCACGGCCACCATGAACATCAGTAAACTCCAAATCCACCAACTCTTCTTTTGTGTCAACATGTCAGGTTCCTCTATTGAGATCATCATTGCTTCATGGTCAATTCATAGACTGGGCGTCTAAACTCATCCTCCCAATAGGGAGGGGCCTCCAGTCGGGCATGGATCCCGTCCGAGCACTCATAGACAAAGGCCTGGCCGGAAATGGGATCCACGGGTATGGGAATAAAGTCGATCTGATCCAGGGACAAGGGGAGCTTGCCTTGATGATCCGCCGCGTACCAACGCAGGACCTCGATCACCCGATACAGTTCTACATTCCGAGCCAGGCGTGTTTGCAGTTCGTGTATCCGAGTCATGGCCGGCAGGTACATCATAAAGAAATTAATCTTGCCCCCCCCCCCATTGACTTGATAGAGTTCCTCTTGGGCCGCTTGCACCATGGGGGCTCCCTGGGCAAAGGGTAAAAACATTCCCTTGATGCTGTTATCAAAGAGCCGTTGGTACTGTTGCCACTGATAAATGAGAACGGCCTGGGCTGCGGGCAAAGCATCGATACGGGCCTCTGACCATCCCTGTCCGAGTAGCCAGGCCTTGGCGTCTTGATACTGATGCATCACCCATGCCGTTGAAATCAAGCCAGTCCAGGCAGGAGGGGCCTGCTCTTGGGTCGTCATATTCAAAAAATCATGCGTGACAATTTCCCGAACCAGGTCCTTCACCTCGGCCACGGTGAAGACCTCGGTTTCGATATTCCGCAAGCGGGGAAAGGTGTTTAGAATCATCTCTCGCTCGTAATCATAGGCGTCATAGGCCGTGACCGGGGGATTGGGCAACATCGTCAAGGCCCAATAGAGATTGGGTGCATCGGGTGTCTGACACCAGGTATCGATCCCCAGTAAACTGAGACGGGCCATGGAAATCCCCACCAGACTCTGCACCATCATGGCCCCCTTCCCCATATTCATCCCCATCACCAAGCTATCTTGCATACTGGCCAGGGCTAAATCGTGATCTCCTTGTTCCAAGGCCAGCCGTGTCCTCACACTCATCAATTTGGCCATCAACCGAAAATCATGCAAGGGGAGCATGGTCAGACCATAACCGTCTTCAATGGGTTGGCCCCAATCACAGGTGCGACAAAAGGTCCCCAAACGCACATAACGTAGGGCATTGGCAAACGACTCCATCTGTTCCTTGACCTCGTCCATGGGCCATTGGGACACAGGTAGATCACGCCACCGCTCGATCGCCTTCTCGGCGTCCTCATCGACCTGCGGTTGAAATCCGATGGCGGCATTGTAGTGTAAGGCAGCGTTACCACCTTTGAGTTCACTATGACGTGGCACCAAACGAATACTCAACGCAGGTGAAGGCTCCCCAGCCGGAACCAAATTCAGTGTCTTTACCTCGACCTCCCCCCTGGCCCCCAGGCAGGTCCAGGGCAGTCCCAAACCCATCATCAAACTCAAGATTAGCCATTGTTTCTTCATGTTTAAACTCCTTAATCCAAGTGCTTTTATAGAGATGCACTAGGAGGATAACAACTTCGCCATCAATCTTTCCTGTTCAAAACGACTGCGACGCGGTGACCACCCGCGTTTGCTCTTGGGCAAGTGATCCAAGCCCTCTTCCATCACCTGACGCTGTAACTTCAAATAGCCGGAAGCCGGATCGGAGGTGGCCACGTCCACAGGCGTCACCAACGGTGTCGTCTGTACCCACTCGTGAGGCGATGGGGTCTGTTGCGGACATATCATCAGTGAACAACCCAATAGCAGTGTCAGCACAACACAGGCCGCTTGCCAGGGTCGATGAGAGCCGCGTGACGCCCGGCCCGCCTGAAACATCAAGCGGTCGCGATCGAGTCCCGTGACCGAAGGGTTGAGTTGGCCCAGCAGGGCCTCTAGCTTTTGTTGGGCAGGGGATAGTTCGGGTTCGCGTTGCATGGCGAGTCCTCCCATCGTTCTCGTAGGGTCTCCAGGGCCGCTTGATAGGTGCGGTGTACGGAGGAGACCGGTTTGTTGACTAGTTCACCGATTTCACGCAGGGACATCTGCCCCCAGATCCGCAAGACCACCATCTCCCGCTGGTCGCGGGGCAAGGTCTCCAACAGACGTTGGGCATGCTGGGCATCGAGTCGATCTTCCGGATGTGGTTCGAACCACAGGGTATTGGATTGGACATGCTTTTTCTGACACCGTAAACGCAATCGACGAAACCAGTTGATCGAGGTACGGCGAACCACCTGGTAGAGCCAGGCACGCACATTGTCGGGCGTCCGGGACTGGCGGATCAATTGAACAAAAGCCTCTTGGACAATATCCTCAGCAGGCTGGTCCGGACTCAACTGCCGAGCATACAACACCAACTCCGGCCCGTACGCCTGATACCACTGTCCCAGTTCGATCTGCAGATCGGTCATCATGTCCTTTCCAATGCGAATTCACCAGTAAGACGCAGCCAAAGGACATTTTTCCAGAAAAAGATGGGATTTTCTCCCGACCCCTACTGCTCGATCTGGGCACTTTCAATGGTGAACTGGCCGATGGAGCCGACGAGGCTAAAGAAATCGCCGGGCTCACCGTTGCCCACGGCCAGGGCAATATGACCGGGATCGTGGCCACCACGTCCGGAGCCCTTAAAGGCCGCATCCAGGCCAACCCATTGATTACCGATGTAGGCCTGGGTCCAGGCGTGCCCCCCAAAACAGCGTACGGCCCCCATGAATTCATCCACATATGCCACGCCCATGACGACCTGGGCCGGGATACCCACGGCCCGACACAGGGCCGCGCACAAGACCGCGTGTTCGGTGCAATCCCCCTGCCGACTTTGTACCACCTCCAAGGCACTGGCATAGCCCACGGACATATCCTTGTTTTCGATGTAGTCGGCCACAAAGCTTTCGATGGCCCGGGCCGCTTCCAAGGCCGTGCTCTTGCCGGCCACCGCTCGCTGCGCCAAGGCTACGATATCGGGATGGGTGGTTTGCAGAAAAGCCGTGGCCTCCAAGGCCTCGTTGACCTCGGGATCATCACCTTGATAAGGAAAGCCGGCCTGCACATCACCCGCCACCGGCCTGACAGTCACCTGCACCCGTCCATCCAGCTGGGTTTCAACCTGTTGATTATCCGTAGTCGGAATAAAAAGCGACACGCCCACTTCATTGGGCTTGAGCGTATAGGTAACGGCCCGATAGCGACGCAGACCATGCAAGGCCCTGGGACTGTCGATTAGCATACTGCCCACCAGCTCGGCCGGTTTCAAATTGCTCTTGGCATAGGCCTCGGTACAGGCGATCTGCTCGACCTGGATACCGGCAATCGGAATCACCACCTTCTGGGGACGCCCCTCTTGATCGACAAAGCTCGTCTCAGTCAACTGCCCGGCCCCGGGCACCGAATAGGTACAGATCACCTTGGTCAGTTCCACCACTCGCCCGAGCAGGTCCACTTGCTCCTTCTGACCAATGGTGAAGGTCATGTCCAGGCCCTGCATGACACTGGCCGTAAACACACGGGCCGAATAGGTGGTCCCTGGAGCCAAGCCGTGACGTTGGGTCAATAAACGCAGCCCCTCGGCCATCACTGCACCTTCCGGGAAACTCATTTCCGTCTTCTGGCTATTGCCCGCATTGGTGGTCACCACCTCCATCGTGCCATCCGACCGAACGGTCCCATCGATCGACATACGCATCATGGCCATGTCCTGGGTCATCGCAAAGGCCAAGGGTTTGCCGGTCACGGTTTCCACGGCCGTTTCGGTCACCCCCATCTTGATGGGGATTCCCATGCGGTTGATTTCCAGATTCATGGTCGTGGTGGTGGTTACCTTTTCACCGGTGACCTGCCGGGTCTGCGCGGCATAGCCGCAACGATTGCCATTGAAAAACAGGGCGTAATACTCGGCCTCCTCGGTTTGAGCCCAGAGCGTGGGAATCACAACGATTGACAAAACCAAAGCTAACATTGCACGGGTCTTCCTCATCTCAATCATCCTCATCTATACAATATCTATATGGGTTGCCATTGCATCGAATCCAATGCTCCCCTACAATACCCAACAACGATGGATCTCGAAACCCTGCTATTTCAGGTTGCCCAACCGGATGGGCCTCGCGTGTGTGCCGATTCCCGCCAAATCGCCCCTGGCGACGTGTTTGTGGCGATTTGCGGCAGTCGCGTGGATGGGCATGATTTTTTAGTTCAAGCCACAAAGCAAGGGGCAGGGACCTTGATCATTCAACAGGGACGATCATTTCCTACCCCACTCGATATCCCCGTCATTCCAGTCCACGATCCCAATTTCGTCTTGGGACAACTGGCCCAGGCCCAGGCAGGAAACCCGGCCCGCGAACTGATCAACCTCGGGGTGACGGGCACCAATGGTAAAACCACGGTGGCCACCTTGACCCAGGCCTGTTTCCAGGCCGCCGGTCAGAGCTGCGGCTTGATCGGGACGATCCAGTGTGACACGGGCCGGCAGGTCATCACCTCAGCCATGACCACGCCCGATGCCCTGGCCCTGGCCGATTTACAACGTCAGATGGTAGCCGCCGGTTGCACAGCCATGGTCACCGAGGCCAGCAGTCACGCCCTGGATCAGCAACGCCTGGCCGGAATCGACTTTCGTGCAGCTGCCTTTACGAACTTAACCGGCGACCACCTGGACTATCACGGCACTGAAGAAAACTATCTCGACGCCAAGGCCCGGCTCTTTGAATCCCTGGCCCCGGATAGCATCGCCATCCTCAATCGCGAGTCCCCCCAGTCTGAAATCCTGGCCGGTCGAACCCAGGCCGAGATCTGGTGGTATGGCATCGATAGCCATGCCGATCTCTGCGCCCAGGTCCAATGCATGGATGCCACGGGTACGGTTTATCAACTGACCTTTGGCAACCAGAGCACCACAGTCCATAGCCCCCTGTTGGGACGTCACAACCTCAGCAACCACCTGGCGGCCGCTGGACTGGCATTGGCAGGTGGGGTGTCACTCCAACAGGTGGCCGAAGGGCTGTCACACGCCACCGTACCGGGACGGCTAGAACGCGTGGACGCGGGACAGGACTTTACCGTGCTGGTGGACTACGCCCACACGGACGATGCTCTCGATCACGTCTTGAGCACCCTACGCCCCCTGTGCAATGGCCAACTCATCGTGGTGTTCGGCTGCGGTGGAGATCGCGACCGTAGCAAGCGTCCCCGCATGGCTCGCGTGGCCCAACAATGGGCCGATGTCATCGTGGTCACCAGTGACAATCCCCGCAGCGAAACCCCAGAGCAGATCATCGCGGACATCCAGACCGGCTTTGAGCCTGGCACCCTCGTTTCCATCGTGCCCGACCGCAGGATGGCTATCGGCCTGGCCCTGGAGCAGGCCCGAGAAGGTGACATCGTATTGATCGCAGGCAAGGGACACGAGACCTACCAGCTTATCGGTGACCAACGTCTGGACTTCGACGATTGCCAGGTGGCCCGCGATTTCTTGAACGGCGAAAGGGTTTAATATGCATTTTACCCTGGCAGAATTGGTATCAGCGACAGACGGCCAATGGATTGGGACACCTCCCGATGAATCAACAGGGTGCACAGGTGTCACCACGGACTCCCGCCAGGTGGAACCCGGGTATTGCTTCCTGGCCCTGCGGGGTGAGCATTGCGACGGCCACGACTTTGTCGAGCCGGTGTTACAACAAGGGGCGACCTGTTGTGTGGTGGATCATGATCCGGGCATCGATGGCGGGCCTCTTTTGCAGGTTGAAGATGTCACGGTCGCCCTGAGTCAACTGGCCGCAGCCATGCGTGACCGCTTTGGCGGAACAGTAGTAGCCATTACCGGATCGGTGGGCAAGACCACCACACGTCACATGATCGCTCATGTATTAGGATGTCACTACCGCACCCACCAGTCGCCCAAAAACTTCAACAACCACCTGGGCCTGCCCCTGACCATCCTATCGATGCCGGACGACACCGAGATGCTGGTGGTCGAGTTGGGCTCCAATGCTCCGGGTGAAATCGCGGCCCTGACCCGCATCGCCCGGCCCCATATGGCCGTGACCACCAATGCCTACCCCGCTCACCTGGAGGGCTTCGGTTCGATCGAAACCATCCGTCAGGAGAAGCTGTCCATTGCTGAAGGCCTCATCAAGGGAGGCACCTTCATTGTGGGGCGAGACTGTCCCGGCTTGTTGGACGCATTGCCGTCGCACTATCCCAAGCCCATCCCCTTTGGCGTGCAACCCGAGATGGATGTTCAGTTGGGGGCCCGAGTCCAGCACGGTGGTCATCGAGGGGGTTACTGTAACCGTCCCCCTACCCGGACCGGGCAATGTACAAAACGTCCTGGCCGCCTGGGCGGTCTATCGTCAACTGGGTGGAGCCATCGAGTCGTTCGCTACAGACCTGACCAGCTTGAAGGCCGTGGGACAACGCACGGAAATCCTCCAATGCGGATCGCTGACCCTGCTCAATGACTGCTACAACGCCAGCCCCGTGTCCATGCGTCACGCCCTGGCCACCTTGGTGGCGATGGATCCACCGGTCAACGTCGGCGGGTGTTCATCTGCGGTGACATGGGCGAACTGGGACCCCAGGCCGAAGACCTGCACCGTCAACTGGGATACGACATTGCCCGGCAGCCTATCGATTGCGTGTGGGCCGTGGGACCGATGTCCTCACTGGCAGCACGCACGGTCCAGGAAAAATCCGAACACCCCGTAAAAATCTCCTGTTATCCCAATACAGATTCAGCTTGCGTAGGGGTGGAAGCCGACATAAAAGAAGGTGACCTGATATTAATCAAGGGCTCTAGAGCCGCAGGTTTGGAACAAATAGTAACCCAATTGACCAACAACCAGCAACCAGCAACCAACAACCAATAAAATGCTTTATCATTTTCTCGAATATACCAGTTCGCATCTCGCTGATAAGCTGCACTTTTACGCCTATCAATTCGTGATGTTCCGCACCGTGAT